>JAIELF010000001.1 GCA_019753235.1 bacterium | reverse complement strand
AGAGGGTTTCGCCACGATCCCGCGATCGTAAGCATCGCTGAGAACCACGGCTCGGATAAAGCCTTTGATGTCGTAGCCCGACGCCGCAAAAGAGACAGAAAGCGAATCGAACAGGTTCGGTAGCTTTGGTTTTCTTGTTGGTGACAAATCGTCAACAGGCTCGACAAAGCCGTAGCCAACCAATTCGCACCAGATGCGATTGACGAATGCTCGAGAGAACATCGGGTTCTTGGGGCTGGTCAAAAAGGCCGCTAGCGCCTCGCGTCTCTGGTCGTCGGCGGTTTGCAGCGGAATCGGTTGACCGGTCAAGAAGACCGGTTGAATCACTTCGCCTGGCTTGCTGGGGTCCTTCAAGTCTGGCTTGTGATACTGCTGTGTCGGTTTAAGCGATGGGCCGACTTCCAGAACAAAGTCCCGACCTTTGGTGTCACTGAGATCCTTGCGAACACGGAAACTTGTTCGGCCGAAGAAAGCCGCCATCTCATGAAATTGGTCGCGCTTCCAGGGGTCGTAGGGATGGTCATGGCACTGTGCACAAGCGATCTGCGTGCCGAGAAACACACGAGCGGCTTCGCCAGCGAGCTCAGCAGCGTCCCCATCATGAAAGGCGACAAAAAACCCCGCGGGGGCTTCATCATCAATCCCCGTCGCGGTGATGATCTCGGTGGCGATGGCCGACCAAGGTTTGTTCCCGTTGAGTTGGTCGGCCAGCCAAACCTCCTGGTTGTAGTGAACGACTTTGAAAAGATTCTGATTGGTGGCTCGGTACTTAAAAACATCCGACCAGTACTTCCCCCAATGCTCGCCAAACTGAGGCAGCGAAAGAAGCCGATCGACCAGTTTCTCTCGCTTGTTCGGGGATCGGTCGCGGGCGAATTCTTCGATGTCGGCCGGGGCTGGGAGATGTCCGATCAGATCGAGGAAGACGCGCCGAGCAAAGAGTTCGTCGTTGATCCCTTCGGCGGGCGTCTTAACCTCGTCGCGGTAAAGTTTGTTGATTTGCTCGGGCGAGATCGGCTGACGCGTGACGGGGATCGGTTTTCGTTCGAGAGTGGTCCAGCCGGCGACCGGTCGAACCGGAATGGAATCGAGTTCTTTGGGCAGGACGGCTCGCGGTTGGCGTGCTTGGGCAGCCTTCGCATTTTTCATCATCCGCTCATAGGCTTTGGCTCGTTCCGCCTCGGGGAGCTCTTGGAGTTTCTGGCGAATCAATTCTTTCGCCCGACTTTCCTTTTCCTCGGCCCCGCAGGGGAGAGAGGCCAGGGAGATCATCCCCAACACCACCCAGCGGATCGGCCCGCCATTTCCCTTCATCTTTCTCGTTCCCCTGTTTGGAAAGCTCTTGGCCACAATCGGGACGGAAGGTCAGCCTGTCACAAGCCTATCCCCAACTTTTGTCAGGGCGCGACCTGTTGGGAAGGGCCCGTGTTTTTTGAGGGCATCTGTCTCTTTTAACACGTGGCAGGGCCGAAGGTGTCGGGGGATCCTCGTCCGGTTGGCCGGGGCGGATATGTTGATTCGAAAGAACCGGTGGGGTTTGCCCATTCTGACTCGGCCGGGCAACAAAATTGACTTGTCTCGTCAGGAGAATCACGATTTATGGCAACCGCGACCAAGGCAAAGGTGAAGCGACTACCCACGCGAGACAAGGTCAAGAAGGAAGATACCTGGGATCTTTCGAGCCTTTACGCCAATGATGCTGAGTGGGAAAAAGACCTCAAAAAGCTTGAGTCCTTGATCCCGAAATTTGCCAAGTTTCGCGGTACACTGGCCAACAGCACGCAATCGCTGATCAAATACCTGAAGTTTGATGAGGAACTAGAACTGCTGGGAGAACAGCTCGGCAACTACGCGTTTTTGCGAACGTCCGAAGACACCGCCGACAGCGCCTCGCAGGGGATGTATCTCCGCTTTATGGGGGTCGCCAGCCGGGCAGGGCAAGAGGCCTCGTTCGCTCGGCCGGAAATTCTCGCGATTCCCGATGCCAAGATGAAAAAACTCCTTGCGGAGAAGAGTCTCGCCCCCTATCGACTCGTCCTCGAAAGGTTACTCCGCTTTAAGCCCCACACTCTCTCGCCCGGCGAAGAACGACTTCTCGCGATGCAGGCGGAGATGTCCGAGGCGGCCAACAACATCTTTGGCAAGCTGAACGATGCCGACCTGAAGTTCGGCACGATCGAACTCAATGGCGAGACGATCGAGCTCTCTCATTCGAACTTTTCGCGATGCCTGGATTCTTCGAATCGCGATGTTCGCCGAAAAGCATTCCATCAGATCTATGCCGCCTATCAAGACCATGCGCAGACACTGGCTGCCTGCTTGAATGCGTCCGTTCACCGGGATGTCTACTATGCCCGGTCGCGAAATTTCGGCGCAACGCTTGAGTCGGCACTCTTTCCTGACCAGGTGCCGCTGACCGTGTACGAAAATCTCATTAAGACCGTTCATCAATATCTTCCGAGTGTGCATCGGTATCTGGAGGTCCGCAAGCGAGCACTGAAGCTGCGCGATCTGCACATGTACGACACCTACGTGCCGATGGTATCGTCGATCAAGACCAACTACTCGTGGGAGAAAGCGGTCAAGCTGATTCTTTCCTCGCTCGAGCCCCTGGGGAGTGACTATGTCGCGACGTTGGAAAAAGGGCTTCTAGGCCGATGGTGTGATCGGTACGAGAACAAAGGGAAGCGAAGCGGCGCCTTCAGTTCAGGGAGTTTCTCCAGCGATCCATTCATCCTGATGAACTATCAGCCGACGGTACTGAATCATGTCTTCACCCTCGCGCACGAAGCGGGGCATTCGATGCACTCTCACTTCTCGTCGAAACATCAGCCGTTCCGGTACTACAGCTACACGATTTTTGTCGCCGAGGTCGCGAGTACCTTCAACGAAGAGCTCCTCAGCGAATACCTTCTCGAACGAGCTCGAGATGACAATGAACGGGCGTACTATTTGGCTCGCGAGATCGACGACATCCGCGCGACGCTGGTTCGTCAAACGATGTTCGCGGAGTTCGAAAAGGTCATTCACGAAATTGCCGAGGCAGGCGAAGCGCTTACGCTGGAACGTTTTCGTGCCGAGTACCGAAAGCTGCTCGACCGCTACTTTGGTAAGGGTTTTGTCATTGATGATGAATTGTCATTAGAGGGGCTCCGTATCCCCCATTTCTACCGGGCGTTTTATGTGTACAAGTACGCGACCGGGATCTCGGCAGCGATTGCCCTTTCACAACGGGTTCTTTCAGGTGGATCGGCCGAGAGGGAACAATATCTGGGCTTCCTCAAAGCAGGATGTTCGAAGTACCCTCTCGATATCCTGCGGGATGCAGGGGTCGATATGGAGCAGCCCACGCCGGTGGCGGCGGCTCTTCAGCGATTTGATCGGCTCGTCACCCAACTCGATGAGCTAATCTGAAGCAGGGATTCAACGAGAGTCCTTCCCCAAAATGATCCTGATCCGGAGCCTCTCAGCGTGCGTCGAGCCAAAATCGTTTGTACTCTCGGCCCGGCCAGTGCCGGGGTCGAGAACATCACTCGCCTGATCCATTCGGGGATGGATGTCTGTCGACTCAACTTTTCTCACGGCGACCATGCCACTCATGAACAGGCTCTACACGATGTTCGTCATGCAGCCGACATCACCGGCAAGCCGGTCGCAATCTTAGCGGACCTTTCCGGTCCCAAAATGCGCTTCGGCGAAATGACCGGCGGCGGGGTCGACCTGGTCGCCGGCCAAACGGTCCTCATCACCACCAAAAACGTCATGGGCACACCCGAAGTCCTCCCCGCGCAGTGCGACATTTTTCCCGAGGGGATCGAACCGGGTGGGATCATCTTTGCCGACGATGGGAAAATGCAGTTCATCGTCGAACGGTTTCAAGACAACGAGATTCAATGCCGGGTCAAAAACGCTGGTCGATTGGGGAGCCGAAAGGGGCTCAACATTCCCCATGTCCAATCGATGAAGTCGTCGTTGACCGACAAAGATCGGACCGACATCGCTTTTGGCCGAAGGATCGGCGTCGATTATTTCGCACTCTCTTTCGTTCGCCACCCGCGAGATGTTGCCGAGGCCAAGAGCTTGGCGGGCAATATCCCGGTCATCGCGAAGATCGAAAAGCCCGAAGCGATCGACCATCTCGATGAAATCTGTGAAGTGTCGGATGGGTTGATGGTCGCGCGGGGTGATCTCGGGATCGAAGCGGGTTACGAGAAAGTGCCGCTGCTGCAAAAGCGAATGATCCGAGCGATGAATCGTCGAGCCAAGCCTGTGATCACCGCGACACAAATGCTCGAATCGATGATTAAGAGCCCACAGCCGACCCGCGCGGAGGTCTCGGATGTGGGCAACGCGGTGCTTGACGGGACCGATGCGGTCATGCTCTCGGCAGAGTCCGCCGTGGGGGATTATCCCTTCTTAGCAACCGAGACGATGGCGCGGATCATCACGGAAGTGGAGGGGGCAGCCTTCGAAGGAAAGCTTCCTCCGAAGCGGCCGGACTTGGTACAGGGTGATTTCACCAATGCGATTGCCCGGGCGGCCGCCGGTGCCGCCGCTTCGTTGGACTTAACAGCGGTGGCGGTTTATTCCCTTTCGGGCCAAAGTGTCCGGATGGTCGCCGCCCACCGGCCTCGGCCCATCATTGCGGGCTTTTCCAACGATCAAGGGAATGTTCGGCGAATGTCGCTCCTCTGGGGGGTGGTCCCCTTCTACTCGCTCTGGTTCGACACCACGCGCGAAGTGGTGGCTCAGACGGAGCATGCCCTACTTGCTAGTGGCCTGGCGAACGAAGGGGATCGCATTGCCCTGACCTTCGGCTTGCAAGACGGCGGACCCACAGGGACAACCACCCTCAAATTGTGGGAAGTTCATCGGCACACGTCCGGCGCGTAAAAACCTGTCGCAGATCTTTGTTCCCGGCCAACACATCCCCGGCAAGCGATGAGTCCTTGTCTTTTACTTTGAAAACACTTGGCAACCTCGCCCACGATCTTGCCTTCCGCGAAACGTTGTTCACGGCGGGCCTTTGCGTCTACAATCTGTCGTCGATGTTGAAGTTAGCCTTCGAAGATCGCGGCCGACCCGTGGCTGTCTCATCACGGAGTAGGCCGGCGTGGAGATTCCCTTGCCGATGTCCATCGCAACCAAGCCAGACAACTTGCGCGACCTTTTAGAACAAGGCTGGAAGTCCAAAACCGTTAAGGATGAAGTTCGCGATAACTTCATCCGGAAACTCTCGGCCGGCGACGAACTGTTTCCCGGAATCGTCGGCTATGACGACACCGTCATCCCCGAGATCAATCTGGCGATCCTCTCGGGACACGACATGCTCTTTCTCGGCGAGAAGGGACAAGCAAAGAGTCGACTGATGCGACGACTGGCCCTTTTCCTGGACGAAGAGATCCCGTACATCGATGACCCCACGCTGCCGGTCCACGAGGATCCTCTTTTGCCAATCTCCTCGGCAGGGAAGAGACTCGTCGCCAGCCGACCGGCCGAAGACATCCCGATCGCGTGGTGGCATCGGGACCATCGCTATGCCGAGCGATTGGCTCCCGGGACGAAGTTTGCCGACATCATCGGCGAAATCGATCCCGCCAAGCTTGCCGGCGGCGTCAGCATGTCGACCGAGGAGGCTCTCCATTTCGGTCTGATCCCCCGCATGCACCGCGGGCTCTTCGCGATGAACGAGATTCCTGAACTCGATGAACTGGTGCAAGTCGGCCTGTTCAATATCCTCGAAGAGCGAGATGTGCAGATTCGCGGCTTCCCAATCAAGTTCGATATCGACGTGATCATTCTCTTTTCCGCTAACCCCTCGACATACAACCGCTCTGGAAAGGTCATTCCTCAGCTCAAGGACCGGATCGGCTCGATCATTCACACCCATTACCCGCGCGAAAGATCCCTGGGGATCGAGATCATGGAGCAAGAGTCGGGGATCGATCTGGCCGGTGATTTTCCCGTGGCTGTTCCATACTTCATGCGCGAGATCATCGAACAAGTCTCGATCTCGGCCCGTAAGAGCAAGTTTGTCGATCATAGTTCCGGCGTCAGTGCTCGCTTCAGCATCGCGAATTATCGGACGATGATTTCGAGCGCACGCCAGCGAGCCATTCGGCTAGGCGAAAAGCCGGCCGTCCCGCGCGTCAGCGATCTGGCCCATCTTTATTCGTCATCGCTGGGGAAGCTGGAACTAGACATGATGGGTTCGCACCAGATGTCGGAAAGGCAAGTTCTGCAATCGATCATCGCGGACGCGATCCGTGTGGTTTTCGACGAGTACGTCGACAAGCACGGGCTCGATTCGATTTCGCAGATCTTCGGTCGGGGCGTCAAAATCGAAGTGGGAGATATGCTCCCTTCAGAAGCGTACGCCGACCGGCTGAAGCGTGTGCCGCCCGCCTGGGAGAAGGCTCTCGAATTCAATGCGAGCGCGTCCCCGGCCATGCGGGCATCATGCGTCGAATTCATTCTCGCGGGGCTCTACGCCACTGATCGTCTGAGCCGATCGGAACGGCACGGGAGGATAACCTATGAGTCGTCCGAATAAACTCGGCGGGGTCATCCACACCTATCAGAAGTTCGACCCCGTCCATTTTCCGAGTCCTCACGAAGCGCCGAATGCCGACCTTCTCTCCCATGCGTTTGATCATTTGCTCGCGTACGGCGACATGCGCGAGCTGACCGAGGAGGAGCTCGCCCGAGCAATCCGACTCGATGCCAGCATGATTCCGCAACTGGGCCCCAGCATCGATGCGCTCAAGGCGATTCTCGAAGAGCGCAAGCGAAAGATTCTTTCCACGTACGAAACCAGTCGCGTCCTGAAGGAGGCAAAAAGCCGGTACGAGCACGCGACGCGCGACGTGAAACCCCCCAAAAAATGGCAAAAAGTATGGAAGGAACTTATCGACCAAGAACAGATTTACGACTGGGAAAGAGCCTGGAACCATGTCGATGGCAATGATCAGGAACTGGCTCGGGGATTGATGAAAATCATCGATCGGCTTGGCGACAAGTATCAGGTCGACGAGCTCGACGCGAAGTACGACTTCGTCGGCAAACAATCGATGACGATCCCCGAGGCAATCGCCATCAAGGAAGAACTAGAGAAGATCGACGAACTTCTCAAGCAGCTAGAAGACGCCAAAGAGACTGCTCAGATCGGCATCATCGATATGGAGTCACTCAAAGAGTTCACCGAGCCAGGCGATCTGGACGAACTGTCGGCACTAGGACAGCAAGTGCAAGATATCCTTAAAGAGCTGGCGGAAAGGCAAGGACTCGAACGATCCAGCCGCGGATTCGAGTTGACGCCCAAGGCATACCGATTGTTTCAATCGAAGCTTCTCCAGCAGATTTTCGCTCAGCTTCAAGCCGGCAAAACCGGCAGGCATGAAATTGGCATCGTCGGCGAAGGAACGGTCGAAAGCCAACGGACCAAGCCGTACGAGTTCGGCGACTCGATCGTGCACATGGACATTCCCGGCACCATGATCAATGCCATGATTCGACAGCCCAACGAACGGCCGATTCGGCTTCGCTCGGAAGATATTGAGATCCATCGAACAAAGAATCACCCCAAATGCGCGACGGTGGTGGTGATGGATATGTCCGGCTCGATGGGCTATGACGGGCTCTACTTCAACGTGAAGAGAATGGCCTTGGCGCTCGAAGGCCTGATCCGAAGCGAGTATCCCGGCGACTACTTGCAATTCATCGAGATGGCGACCTTTGCAAAGCCCCGCCATGCGTCCGAAGTGGTCAAGCTGATGCCCAAGCCGGTGACGGTCTTTAGCCCCGTTGTTCGGCTCAAAGCAGATCTAAGCGACCCGCAAGTCTCGGAATCGATGATCCATCCGCACTTTACCAACATCCAGCATGCCCTTTCGATGTCGCGAAAATTCCTGGCCAACCAGGACACGCCTAACAAACAGATCTTTCTCATCACCGATGGGCTGCCGACCGCCCATTTCGAGCAATCGGTTCTCTACCTACTTTACCCGGCCGATCCTCGGACCGAAGAGGCGACCATGCGCGAGGGAGCCCTCTGCGCGCGCGATGGAATCGTGATCAATCTCTTCCTGCTGTCGACCTGGAACCAAACTCGCGAAGATATTCACTTCGCACATCGCCTGGCCGAGCAGACCAAGGGGCGAGTGTTTTTCACCGCCGGCAAGGATCTAGAACGTTTCGTCGTCTGGGACTATGTTTCCCATAAGAAGCAGATCATCGGGTAGCAGCGTGTTGAAAAAAGGGGCTGGCACGTCGCAGGGAGCGTTTTGCCTCCAAAAAAGTTATCGGGCTTCGGGACCAGTCCCGTTTTCCCATCGCCTCAAAGCCACTTTTTTCGGCAACCGTCGAATGGTTGTCTTTTCTGATCGCTCTTTCGAAGAATTGTTCGATGTCGCCATCGCCGCGTGTCTACACTTCGTTGGTGCTTGTATCGATCGTCACCTCCCAAAATCGACACCGGCTCCCACCTACCGACCTTCTTTAGTTTGCGTGGAGAATTGCTTTATGGATCAACAATCAAGATGGCTGTTCATGATCGCGGCAGGCATTTCGTGTGCCTTTTCTGTCTATCCTTAGTTCGCCGGAAAGCGAGAAGAAGGCCTGTTCGTCGGCCATGGGGCGACTTCGACTCTCTCGCTCGGCGCACTGATTCATCTCGGTAAGGTGTGGATTACATGACAAGCACTATTCTTGTTTTTATGGTGGCGATCTTTGTCTCGGCGCTGACAGGAGCGACGGTGCTACGAGTTGGTCTCGGCGAAGCAGCCGATTCCGATCATAGCCGGTTGCGCGATCTGTCGGATTGGGAATGGTCACGCGTGGGGAGTCAGCGCGGCAAGGAGAAAAGCTAAGGCAAGCGTCCCGTGAGCAGCCAGGTCTGACGCATGAATGATGCCTCGAGGCGTGACCATTGGCCCGATCTTAAGTGGAACTATTCGTGAGCGAAAGCGACGCGAAGAGGCCGCCTCATAAAACACCGATCGTCCGCGAATGGTGGATCGCGGCGGATATCACCGGGACAGTGACAGTATGTCGAGTGGACTCAACGAAGCACAATTGCAAGCGGTGCAGACGCGGTCGGGGCCGATGATGGTCCTGGCGGCCGCGGGGACCGGAAAGACCCGCGTCATCACCTATCGCATCGCCAATCTCATTCGCCATCGTATTCGACCGGACCGAATCCTCGCCCTCACCTTCACCAACAAAGCGGCCCGCGAAATGCGGGATCGCGCGATCAAGTTGCTCGACCAATCAACCGACGCGCGCCCTCTCATCGGAACGTTCCACTCCGTATGTGTCCGAATTCTTCGAGAAGACATCGAACAGCTCGGCTTCAAACGGTCGTTCACCATCGCGGATCGATCCGATCAAGAGGCAATCGCTCGGCGATCGCTGCGCGAAGAACGAATCGATCCCAAAGAGCTCCCGGTGGGCGAATTCCTTTACCGAGTCAGTCGATGGAAAAACGAGGGATTTCGATCCGCCGAGCTTCGTCGCCGACCCGATGCGGTCGATCAGGGAGAGAAAGGAACGCTCGCGCAGCGGGCATACGCGAGCTATGAGCTATCGCTTCGGACAGCGAATCTGCTCGATTTTGATGATCTCTTGCTCGCGACATTAGAACTTCTTCGCGATCACGCCGAGGTTCTGCAGAAGTATCAGGGTCGCTTTGATCATGTCTTGGTTGATGAGTATCAGGACACCAACGGCGTCCAGTATCAGATCTTAAAGAGGATCGCGCAGGTCCACCGCAACATCTGCGTGGTTGGTGACGACGATCAATCCATCTACGGGTGGCGCGGCGCACAGATCGCGAATCTGCAACGTTTTGAAAGTGATTTCCCCGGAACCAAAATCGTCAGGCTCGAAGAGAATTACCGCTCGTGCCCCAACATACTTCGGCTTGCCAATCAATTGATTCGCCACAACACGGGTCGCTACGAGAAACAACTTCGCTCGACGCGGATCACGACGGACGAACCCCGCTTTCAGAAGTTCGAAGATGAGTCGCAAGAGGCCGCCGCCGTGGTCGCGGATTTGGCAGCAACCGCGGCTAAAGAGAAGATTCCGTTTCGTGATTTTGCCATTCTCTTTCGGACGAACGAACAACCTCGCCTCTTTGAACAAGAGCTTCGCAGCAGGGATATTCCTTACATCTTGGTCGGGGGCTACTCCTTCTTCGATCGTCGAGAGATTCGGGATGTCCTCGCTTTTCTAAAGGTTGCCGACAATCCCTCGGATGAAGCCAGCTTACTTCGGATACTGAACGTCCCGCCGCGCGGACTCGGGCCCACCGTGGCCGAGCGCATGGTGAGTCGAGCAACGGAAGCGGGTGTTCCACTTTGGGAGATCTTGCCCACCATTGCGCGCGACAACATGCAGCAGACGCGCGTCCGGGCGGGTGCGGAGCGAATCGTGAAGATCCTCGAGCATGCCCAGCAGGTTCTCCAAGGTCCGCAGATGGCAGAGAGTCTGCGCGAGATGCTGGAAAATCGCATCGACTACAAAGCCGAGATCGCCCGGCAATACGACGAGGCGAGTGACCAGAATGCTCGATGGCAATCGGTGGGTGAACTGATCAACATGGTCGCGCAATACGAATCGCGCGCGACGACCCCCTCGCTGCGCGATTTTCTCGACCATGTGATGTTGGCAAGCGAGGAGGATCGCAAAGAGGAGAAGGATGAGGCAAAGAATGCGGTCACATTAATGACGCTTCATAGTGCTAAGGGGCTCGAGTTCAGGCATGTCTATCTGGTGGGGATGGAGAAGGGGATTTTGCCGCACGAACGGAGTCTCGATTCCCCGGACGGAATCGAGGAGGAAAGGCGACTGGCATATGTCGGCGTCACGAGGGCGCGGGATCGTTTGACGTTGACGCGGGCGATGAAAAGGCGTCGATTCGGCCAAATGCGCCCGGCGGAGCCAAGCCCGTTTTTGCCGGAAATGTTCGGACAACCCTCCCCTTTGGCAATGGATCCCGATCGCCGAAGTGACCAGCCGAAGACCCATTCGCCCACTTCGGTGACGAAAGATCCCTCGCCGAAATCGATAAGTTCGCATGAGACCAGTGGATCGGACTAGAATGAAAGGGGAAGCTATAGCGAGCAGGCCGACGTTGCATCGTTCGAAACTTGGGTTGACTTGAACGATGGGGGCGGGGCTCGTAAGCTTTCTTCGCGGCCAAGGGAATCATTGTGGCCGCAATCGCGCAGGATGCGTGGCACTCTTAGGACAGGGATGTTGATAAGTACCCATCATTCATCGGTGCCCATCATGGGTCAGCCGTCTGACGATGTCACCGCCTCGATCAAAGAAGCGATCGATATTGTTCAGCTCATCAGTGAATACACAAAGGTCGAGGCCAACGGCCCGCGATTCAAAGCACTTTGTCCTTTTCATCAAGACTCCAAGCCCTCGATGCAGATCGATCCACAATTTCGAAATTACCGCTGCTGGGTTTGTCAGGCCAAAGGGGACGCATTCACGTTCCTTCAAGAGATGGAGGGGATCACCTTCGCGGAGGCCAAGGTTCGGTTGGCGGCCCGCGCGGGTATCAAATTGACAGCGGGTGGTTCCGATTTTGTCGATTTAAAGGCTCCCTTGTATCAGGTGCTGGCTTGGGCGGAGAAAGAGTTTCAGAACTACCTCTTCGAGGAACGCACCGGGGCCGATGCGCGGCAATACTTGGCGGAGCGGAAGTTCGAGGACCAGACTCTTCGGGCCTATGGCCTGGGGGCCAGTCCGCCGGAGTTCGATTGGTTGACCACTCGAGCGCAAAGGGCCGGGTTCGATGACCGGTTACTGGTGCGAGCAGGCCTGGCCCGGACGAGCCCGCGCGGGACTTCCTACGACTATTTTCGTGGTCGTGTGGTGATTCCGATTCGGGATACCTCGGGTCGTGTGATCGGTTTCGGGGGCCGAGTTCTGCCGGTGCACGACGACGGGGAAACAGCGAAATATTTGAATTCGCCGGCAACGGATGTCTACAACAAGAGTGGCGTCCTTTACGGATTGGACGTGGCAGCAAAAGCGCTCCCGCGGGGAGTTTCGAACCGCGGTTCGCTGGTGGTGATGGAAGGATATATGGACTGCCTGATGGCTTATCAGGCTGGCCTGAAGACTTGCGTGGCGACCTGTGGCACTGCTTTGACTGCCGAGCACATCCAAAAGTTGCGCGGATACACCAATCGCGTGGTTCTGATGTTCGACGGAGATAAGGCCGGTAAAGAGGCCGCCCGAAAGGCGACGACCCTCTTTCTGGAGTCGCAGCTAGACTTGCGGCTCTGCATGCTCCCGGACGAACTCGACCCATGCGACTTTTTAATCAAGCACGGAGCGGACGATCTGCAGCAGCGGATTGAACAGGCCCCCGACGCGCTCGAGTTCACGATCGACGAAGCGAGAGGGGTTTTCGCCGCCGCGGGCTTAGCCGGTCGAGATTCGGCGGTCGACCGAGTGGTCGAAACGCTTGCGTCGGTGCCGGTCCAGCTTCGAAGTGATCAGCAACAGCGGTTTGATCTTGCCGTCAACCGTGTCGCTGAGGCGTTTCGGATCGAAGAGCGAGTTCTTCGGGAGAGGATCGGTCAGCAGCGAGCCGGCCGATCCGCCACAAAGGAGAGGTTCGATTCTTTATCGGCCGAACCTGAGTCGGAACGATTGATTCGCACGGGTCCGCTGCCGCTCAAGGAGAAGCTGATTGCGGAGCTCTTGGTGGTGATGCCATCCAGGGCGGGTCGGTTGAAGGTGTTGCATGCCGCCGAGGTGTTTCGGCATCCGGATGCTCGGCTGATTGCGGATGCCTGTTACCGGGCCCATGAGCAGTTCGGGGAGTCGGCCACGACCGAGGCCGTTCGAGAGAGATTGAACGACTCGCGGTTGGACGCGTTGGTGTTAGATCTTTTAGAGTCCGCGCCCAAGGCCGGAGCTTTCGAGAGGTGTCTCGAAGAGGTTTGCGATTCCCTGGAGCAGGACCGCAAACGCCGAAACTTGGCGGAGGCCGGTCGCTTGGGCCCAACGGCCAGCGACGAAGATCACTTGGCTCTCCTGCGAGAGCTTCGCGATAAAAGTGCCTTCTAGACAAACAGGAGCGGTGATCCCGATCGGCTTGTAGAAGATTCGCAAGCAGTGTTGGGAACATCCAAGAGAAAACGGAAGTCAAACAACCTGGTGAGCCCGTAGCGAGGAAGAATTCATGGAAAAGACCCTCGATGACACTCTCAAGTCGCTAATTGAGTCCGGAAAAAGATCCGGATTCCTCACCTACAACCAAGTCAACGAAGCTCTCCCGGAAGAGCTCAGTAATCCCGAGAAGCTCGATGAGTTGCTCCTGGCACTCGAAGACAACGGCATCGAGGTCATCGACGAACCGGAAGCGGCTCCGCGTGAGACCGCCGACGTTCCCGTTGTCGTGGTGGCCGAGGAAGACGATGATTTTCCCGTCGTCGAAGAAGACATCAGTGGCCGGGGCATTGATGACCCCGTTCGGATGTACCTGACTCAGATGGGCGAGATTCCTCTTCTCAAACGAGAGGAAGAAATCGCGCTGGCCAAACAGATCGAAATCACTCGACGACGATTCAGGGCGAAGGTTCTCGAATGCGATTATGCTCTTCGGCTCGCCGTCAACACGTTGCACCAGGTCCATCGGGGAGAGCTCCCCTTCGATCGGACCGTGAAAGTTTCAGTGACAGAGAACCTCGAGAAGGATCAGGTTCTTGGTCGGATGCCGCACAACCTGCGGACGCTCGATCTGCTGCTCGATGAGAACGTCGCGGACTTCCGGCGACTGATTGGCCGCAAGCTGGTTCGAGACGAGAAAGTCCCCGTTCACGAGAAACTGAAGTTCCGCAGACGAAAATGTGTCAAGCTGGTCGAAGAGCTTTCCGTTCGCACTCAGCGCATCCAGCCGATGATGAAGAAGCTTCGGCAAATCTCTAGCCGAATGCAGGAGCTTCGCGAGGACATTCGCAAGCATCGCGAAGTTCGTGTTGGCAAAGAGGACCGAGTCAACGCGGAGAAAGAGCTTCGCGATCTGATGCTGATGACGTTGGAAACGCCACGAACGCTGTTTAAGCGCGTTTCAGAAATGCAGAAGCGATTCGAAGAATATGAACAGGCCAAGCGAGATCTTTCGGGCGGCAATCTTCGACTCGTCGTTTCGATCGCGAAGAAGTATCGCAATCGAGGCCTCTCCTTCCTCGACCTGATTCAGGAAGGAAACACCGGCTTGATGAGAGCGGTCGATAAGTACGAGTACCGCCGAGGCTACAAGTTCAGCACCTATGCCACTTGGTGGATTCGTCAGGCGATCACCCGGGCCATCGCCGATCAGGCTCGCACAATTCGTATTCCTGTCCACATGATCGAAACGATGAGCAAGCTTCGCAACGTTTCCAAGAAGCTTCTTCAAGAGAAGGGCCGAGAGCCGACGATCGAAGAGACGGCCGAGGCGGCGGGCATCTCGGTCGAAGAGACCAGGCGTGTGCTGAAGATCTCGCGACACCCGATCAGCCTCGATCGACCGGTAGGCGAAGGTGAAGATAGCTATTTCGGCGACTTCATCGAGGATGGCCGGGTCGAGTCTCCGGTGAGTGCCGCCACCCAAGAGATGCTCAAGGTCAAGATCGATAACGTTCTCAAGACGCTGACCTATCGCGAACGCGAAATCATCAAACTTCGGTACGGCCTGGGGGATGGCTACACCTACACGCTCGAAGAGGTCGGCCGAATCTTCAAGGTAACGCGAGAACGCGTTCGCCAGATCGAAGCCAAAGCGGTCCGAAAACTTCAGCATCCTGTACGAAGCCGACAATTGGAAGGCTTCCTAGATGTCACGGCCGTCCAGGCCCCCTGATTAAATTCGAGGACGACGGTGCGGCAACGATCGACGTCTTCGAGACCGTATCGAAAACAGTTCGGCATCGTGCCCGTCGGCGATGTCGTTCGTTCGCGACATCGCGCCCAAACTCCGGAATCCACCGGCTGCGATCCCGAATCCTGTCTCTTTACTCGATGATCCGCAAGTAAAGCCGGCCCGTTGACGAGTGAACGGGACGAGATTCTTTCGCGAATCAATCCCATCGGTCGAAACGCTCGCGGGTTTTCCTGCGCGAACATCTACCATAAGTTAAAAAGAACGACTAGGAGTCCTCGGCCGATCGACTCCTAGGAGTATCGCTTGGGTGAGGGGGTTCCTTCTGATGTCGTCGCCAGTCGAACAGCCGGCGTTTCATGGATATGCTCCACAGCACGATACCGAGACTTACCGCCCCCCTCTCTCCATTGTCATTAGTCGAGAGTCTGGCTCACGCGGCCGATCGATCGCCGAGCGCGTTGCGGAGTTGCTTGGCTGGGGCTATCTCGATCAGGAGAGTCTCGAGTATCTCACGCAAGGGGCACCGGCCGGCACGCATGGCCGAGCCGTCACTTCGGATCCAACGATCCATCAATGGGTCGATGCTCGACTCGATGAGCTGAACAAAGATGGTTCTCTGCTGCGTGCACCGCAAGTGACGAGTCTTGTTCGGCATATTCTGGAGACGGCGGCTTTAAGTCATTGTGTGATTCTTGCTCGCGGGGCTGGCCGAGTTCTTCCGCCCGATTCTCGGCTCCATGTCAAGATTGTCGCCCCGCTGGAGAATCGCATCGCCTACATCGCACAGATCAATCGCCTTTCGTCGGCCGACGCGAAACAGTTCATCGTCGAGAAGGACCGAGCTCGACAAGAGTTTCTTGCCGACAAGTCGCAGGCGGAGCCAGCCGATCTGTCGGAGTACGACGTGGTGATCAATACCGTGCAACTCGGGGTGGAAGCCTCGGCCCGCCTGATCGCTGCTGCCGCTCGCGAGAAGATCGACTTCTTGCAACAGGACGGGCCGGTCGAAAAATCGTGGCGAGTCGGCATGCCCTGATCCGCGAGCTCCATGAGAGGTGCCGGCAACATTGGTGCGGATCCAAGAATTCCTTGACCAACTTCGCCAGGCGGAACCTTGGCTTGTTCGGTGCGGCTTTGCCGATCTCGCCACCGCGCACCGCAATCTGCAGAACATCGCTCAGTTGGGTGTGCCACTCGGTTTGGTCGAGAATCTGGTTCGCGATCTGGGACAATATCTTCCAGGCTCGGCCGATCCGGACCGTGCTCTCAACAATCTCGAGCGATTCCTCAAGCGTTGCCGAAGCCCGCTGGCGATGCTCAGTTTCCTTGAACGACAGCCTCACTCACTGGCCATCCTCTTTCAGCTTTTTGCCGCCAGCCAATTCTTCAGCGAATTGATCATCGACAACCCCGAATACTTCGATCTTGTTTGGGAGCATGGGACCGAGCCTGTCGACCCGGTTCGGCTAAAGGACGAACTTCTTGCTGAGATTCGAGCCCTCCATTATCAGCACGATCAAGTCCTCTCCGTGATTCGGCGTCGCCGTTCGCGCGAGCTACTGCGGATTGGTTTTCGCGATATTGTTGCCGGCCAGCCCCTTGATCAGATCACCCGCTCGATTTCCGACCTAGCCGACGCCGTGGTGGAGACGGCACTGTCGGTGGCCTACCGGAAACAATCGCTGAGATTCGGCGAGCCTCGTTCTTCTGACGGCAAATACTCCCGCATGGTTGTGATGGGCTTGGGTAAGCTCGGCGGTCAAGAGCTCAACTACAGCTCGGATATCGACCTTATCATTCTCTACGAGGAAGATGGTCAGACGGATGGAAAGCTCGCGAGCACGCCCAACTCGGTGTTCTTCGCGGGAGTCGTCCAAGAGATGGTCAACATGCTGTCGGCGAGTACCGCGCACGGGTTTGCGTACCGTGTCGATCTGCGACTTCGGCCGCATGGTCGAGAGGCTCCACTGTGTCAGTCCCTTCGCTCGACGTTGGCGTATTACGACCGACATGGCCGAACCTGGGAACGGCAAGCCCTCGTGAAAGCCAGGCCAGTGGCGGGTTACAAGGGTCTGGGCCAACGGTTTCTCGACGAGATCGAGCGATTCGTTTATCGCCGATATCTCAGCTTTGTTGAGATTAACGAGATCAAGTCCATCAAAAGACAAATCGAGCTGAAATCAGATTCTCATCGCGCCGGCGCCATTAATGTCAAAACCGGGCGCGGCGGGATTAGAGATATCGAGTTCATCGTACAGTTTCTTCAACTCCTCAATGGAGGTGTGAACTCGTCGCTTCGAGAGAACAATACTCTCCGATCGCTACGACTTCTTGTCGATACTGGATGTATCAACAATGATGAATTCGCCGCCCTCGAAACAGCCTACCGATTCCTCCGTAAGACAGAACACCGGCTGCAATTCATGTTCGATCTTCAGAGACACACGATTCCCGAAAGTACCGATGAACTGGATAAGCTGGCCATGAGGCTTGGTTACACATCGGGGTCAGGCGTCCGGCCGGGAGAAGAGTTCCTCTCCGATTTGCATGCGATCAAAGATCGAAATAACCACATCCTTCGGCATCTCATGACCGACTTGTTCCCGCCGGCGGCTGGTCAGAGTACCGGGGAGACCAGTCCTGAGTCAGATCTCATCCTGGATCCGCTTCCTCCGACCGAGCGGATCGAAGCCGTCCTGTCTCCCTACCGATTCAACAATGTCGCTCGGGCGTATGAAACGCTTTTGTCGCTCGGCGTGGAAGAGATTCCTTTCCTCTCGACTATTCGTTGTCGACATTTTCTGGCGAGCATTGCCCCGTGGCTATTGCGAACGCTGTCGGAGGGGCCCGACCCGGACATGGCGCTGATCAATTTAGAGAAGGTCACTTCCTCGCTGGGAGCCAAAGGTGTTCTGTGGGAAAGTTTCAGTCAAAATCCGCCGATGTTGAAGCTCTATGTCAATCTTTGTGCATGGAGCCAATATCTGTCAGAAATTCTCATCAATAGTCCGGGCATGATTGACGAACTGCTCGACACGCTCATCATGAATCGTCCGCCGCTTCGCGAGATGCTCGAAGCGGAACTGGACGGACTTCTAAAGGGGGCTCAGGACATAGAGCCGATCTTACACAGCTTTAAAAGTACGAGGCTATTAGAGATTGGTGTGCACGATATTCTCGGGAAGGCCGAGCTCCACGAGACGCTCGAGGATCTCAGCGATTTGGCGGAGGTGATCGTCGGCGCGATCGTGCAGCACCATTTTCAACAGATGATCGATCGTTACGGCGAGCCCATTCAAGAACAGGATCGTTCGAAGCGGTCGGAATTCGCCTTGGTTGGATTGGGCAAGCTCGGCGGGGCCGAGCTCGGTTATCACGGCGACTTAGACTTGGTTCTTCTGTACCAGGCCGACGGTCAGACAAAGCACGGAAAAGGTTCGCGTGGGAAACAGGGACTCTCGAACTTTGATTTCTACACGGAGCTCTTGCAGAGAGTCATTAAGACGGCTTCCTCGATGACCGCGGGGGGGAAGCTGTACTCGATCGATCTTCGACTTCGGCCGATGGGCCGCTCTGGCTCGCTGGCCTCGCCGCTGTTTCGTTTCGAAGAGTATTTTGCAACCTCGGCATCGATCTGGGAGCGACAGGCGATGCTCCGCGCGCGGGTGATCTATGGTTCGAAGGAGTTTTCGCCGCTCGCGGAGAGAGGACTGCGACAGGCAGCGATCGGTTCGACTTGGAAGAGATCGATGATCGATGATGTGGTTCAAATGCGGCATCGGCTCGAGTCTGGAAAAGCTCGGTCACAGGCGAACATCAAAAGGGGCCGAGGAGGCGAAGCGGATGTTGAGTTCGCTGTCCAACTAGCCCAGCTTCGTTTCGGGCGTGAGTGTCCCGCCGTTCTCGAACCCAACACCTGGCGAGCGATCGATGCGCTCGAACGAACCGGGCATTGGTCAAAGCAACGTGCAGCCATTTTCCGCGAAGGTTACAAGCTCCTTCGACTGGTCGAGAGCCGACTCCGCATTGTTTACAACTTGGCGAGAAACGACATTCCTGAGGATTCCGAAGAGCAGGACAAGCTTGCTCAGCGGTCTGGCTACAACAGCGGCCCAGAACTCCTGGCGGAATTGGCCTCGACGATGGAATCGCTTCGGAAGGAGTTTCTTTCCACCGCGGCGGATCTCGCGGCCGAGAAATAGCAGAGGTCATTATCGGCCGATGACATGAATCCCTTGGGCTTTCACAATAGCTCGGATATCTCCGCCCACCTCGAGTGGCATCTCGTCAATGGCGGACCGCGTGACCCAAGCCGAGAGGGGAAATCCGACGTCCACGATCACCTTCCAGATCGCGCCATCGGCTTCGATATTCGCCACTCGGCCCGAGAGTCGATTTCGCGCGCTCAGAAGAGGTAATGTTCCTCTCTCGAGCATCACTTCTTCGCCGCGGATACAGACAACAACCGGTTGCCCTGGTCGTAGCTCGGCCGAGCCGGGGCGGGCTGCTGCTCGAAGGATCGTCCCGGAGACATCGACACAGAGAATGTCGTCTTGTCGTTCGATCAGCCGACCAGGTTGAACAGTTTCGACACCGACGATTCTCGCGATGGTAGCATCCGCCGGTCGCGCGATCACGTCGAGGACGGGGCCTGTTTGCCTGGTTCGGCCGGCGTCGACAACGATGAGCTGGTCCCCCAACCCGATGGCCTCTTGACGGTCATGTGTCACCAACAGCGTCGGGATCCCGAACGGTGCCAGCCAATCGCGAAGCTCCCGGCGAATCGATTCTCTGGTCGGTTGATCGAGGGCAGAGAAGGGTTCGTCGAGAAGAAGTAATCGCGGAAGGGGCGCCAGCGTTCGGGCCAAAGCGACCCGCTGCCGTTCGCCGCCAGAGAGCTGCGCCGGATAACGTCGACCAAGTCGATCGAGACGCAAGATTCCCGAAAGCTGTTGACGACGTCGATTTCGCTCGGAGCGCGGTAATCGCCGAATTCCTGCGTCGATGTTGGCGTCGACGGTCAGGTGCGGAAAGAGGGAATCTCGTTGAAAGAGGTAACCGATTCGGCGTGCTTGGGGTGAAAGATGAATTCCCTTTTTGGAATCGAACCAGGTTTCGTCGCGAAAAAGAATCTGTCCCGATGTCGGCCTTTCGAGTCCCGCAAGGTATCGAAGAATGGTTGTTTTGCCCGCGCCCGACGGTCCGAACAATACCGAGATGGAAAAGTCGTCGACAGAGAGTTCGATGCGGGCGTCGAGCGCAAATGCCTTCGGATCGCTGCATACAAACTCGGCCCGCAGAGGTTGGGCTTGGTTCATAAGGGCACGCGTCGGCCAGTCAGCGCGTAGGTCAGGCTGAGGACGATGATCGAAAAAATCACGAGCGCGAGCGATGTTTGCCCCGCGGCCGCGTAGTCGAGGGCTTGGACGTCGTCGTAAATGGCGACGGAAAGAGTTCGCGTGACGCCGGGAATGCTTCCACCCACCATTAGAACAACTCCGAACTCGCCGACAGTGTGGGCGAATGTCAGAACCATGCCCGAAATGATTCCAGGCCAGGCGAGTGGGATTGCGATGCGAATGAACGACTCCCACCGCGAAAGGCCCAAGCAAGCCGCGGCGTCCATCATGATGGGATCGATCGAGGCGAAGCCCGCGATAAATGGACGAATCGTAAAAGGGAGGTTGTAGATCACCGAGGCGAGGACGATTCCAGGGAACGAGAAAGGAAGCGACTGGCCCAGCGCATGTTTGCTGAGCTGCCCCAGCGGGCTGGTCGGCGACATCGCCAACAGAAGGTAAAACCCAATCACGGTCGGTGGGAGAAGAATGGGGAGGCTGATGAGGGCCTCGACGAGAAATCGCCCCGGGAACGATGCCCGAGCGAGTCCATAACTGATGGGTAAACCAATCACGGCTAGAACCAGCGTGGTCCAGACAGCCAACGAAAACGTGACACTCAAAGCGGCCGAGTCCAATCAATCCTCCTTCGGAGGTCGGAGCCCGTACTCCGAGAGAATCGTTCGACCACGCGGGCTAGTGATATAGTCGAGAAGCTTTTCGCATGATGCCCGGTCTTTGGCGTTGGTCATGATTCCGCCACCTTGAATCATGGTCTTGAATGAGTTCTTGGGGACTTCCGCAAACTTTCCGAAAGCGCGTAGGGGTGGCGAAAGAGCGAGGGACTTCGCGATGATGCCGACGTTGGCCGACCCGTTCTCGACGAGCTGGGCGGATTGGGCGGCGTTTTCTCCAAGGACGAGTTTGCTCGCCACTTGATCGGCGAGCTTCGTCGTATTCAGCAACTCCTGGGCGGCGCGACCGTAGGGAGAATGCTTCGGATCGGCGATGGAGATCTTTTTCACTCGGGGATCAAGAAGTACTTTGATCCCCTCTTGATCGATGGGAAGCGAGGAATCCTCACGGACCCAAATGACCAATTGCGACTCGCCGTAGACAAAGAGTGAAGTTCGATCGATCAGTTCCATGTCGGCAAGTCGTTTGACATACTCGACATCCGCGGCCAGGAAAACATCGAACGGGGCATTGTTGGAAATCTGTGAAAAAAGGGTCCCCGAGGATCCGAAGGTTGGCCGAACAACGACATCGGGATGGACACGGTGAAAATCAAGCATCATTTCTTCAAAGGCGTACTGGAGATCGGCGGCCACCGCGACGACCACGGTCGGTGGAGCGACAGGCCCGGTGGGAGCCGACATGCATCCGCCGAGCGAAAAAATCCCCGCGAATAATAAACACTTCAAAGCGCTCGGCAAAGAAGTCATCCTTTTGTCCAGTCTGGACAGGTTCTCGCAGCCTTCCATGATATGGGTCGGCCGGGAGTTGACCCGGTACGGGGGCGCTTCGGACGGGGCAGATGACCCTCGTCGCGAATGGGCCCCCGATCCCCGAGACGGTATTGTCCCGCGTGGGCCGCCCGTTGTCCAGGAGGATGAGGCAACGTGAAAATCCTTCAGTGTGCGTCGGAAGTCCATCCCTTTGTCAAAACGGGGGGGTTAGCCGACGTTGTCGGGGCATTGTCACTCGAGCTGCATCGCCGAGGGCATGACGTCCGGGTGGTTCTCCCTTTCCATGGGAGTATCGCTCGGCACAAGTGGCCCATCAAAAAAGTGATTGATTCGTTGGGGGTGCCGATCGGATTCGGTGAGAAATGGTGCTCGATCTGGGAGACGACCCTGCCCGAATCGACCGCACCGGTTTACCTCGTCGAACATGAGCAGTACTTCGGTCGATCGGCTCTCTACCAGTGGGATGGCGAAGATTACGACGACAATGCGGAGCGATTCGCCTTTTTTGCCCGCGCGTGTTGCCAGGTCGCCAAAGCCCTGCATTGGTCTCCTGATGTACTTCACGCCCACGATTGGCAGACGGCGCTCGCGCCTGTCTATTTGAAGACGTGGGAGGCGGATCATCCACGCCTTTGGTCGACCGCCAGTGTGCAATCGATCCATAACCTCGGCTATCAAGGGGTCTTTTCGAAGGATCAGATTCATCACACGCAGCTCGGTTGGGAACATTTTCATACCGGCTCGCTCGAGTTCTACGATCAGGTCAATTTTCTGAAGGCCGGCATTCTCTTCGCGGATAAAGTGTCGACGGTCAGCCCAACTTATGCGCACGAAATTCAAACGCCGGAACATGGTTGGGCGCTTGATGGAGTGTTGCGATCGCGATCACCTGACTTGGTGGGGATCCTCAATGGTTGCGAGTACGGCGAGTGGGATCCCTCCAAAGACACCCGATTGCCTACGCGCTTCGATGCCGACGATGTCGCGGGAAAGAAAGTCTGCAAGGAAGAACTGCAACGAGCCTTCGGGTTACCTGTTCGGCCAGACGTCCCGATCATCGGGCTGGTCACTCGGCTTGCCTATCAGAAAGGGATCGATGTACTGGCCTCGGCCATTCCTTCGATGATGCCGATGGATCTGCAGTTGATCGTGCTGGGAGCAGGAGAGGTCTGGGCGCATTTCTTTTACGGGGGGCTGCCGAGCTCGTACCCAGGGAAGGTCGGCACCTACATCGGCTACGACGATGTCCGCGCTCATCTGGTCATGGCAGGAAGCGATTTTCTGCTCGTTCCTTCTCGCTACGAGCCGTGCGGTTTGACTCAGCTTCAAGCGCTTCGGTATGGCACCTTGCCGATTGTTCGAACGACCGGTGGACTGAACGACACGGTGGATCAGTATGACGAATCCAACGGCACGGGGGACGGCTTTCGCTTCTCGGATCTTACCCCTCATGCGATCGCGGACACGGTCGGTTGGGCGCTCTCGACATACTACGATCGGCCGCATCACCTGTCGGCCATGAAGGATCGTGCGATGCGCAAGCGATTTCTCTGGTCCACGGGTGCCGAGCAGTACGAACATCTTTATCGCTGGGCGATCGAACGGAAGCGAGGACACTACGGTTGACGAGGTTGATCGGCTGGCAGATCGCTTATTGGGATGGCTGGGCCGGGACGATGACCAGCGAGAAACGGAGAGGGCGAGCCAATACGACGGGCTCATTGGGAACTCTCGACGCGCCGGTCGGCAGCGAAGGTGTCTGGGCGTCGACGAGCGAAGTCTCGGTCTCTTTTCGTCGAGTCTGAGCAAGCGATTCCATCTGTTGTTGAAACGCCTTGAGTCCACGACCAAGGCTTGCCATTAAGTCGATGCTCGCCTTCTTATCCGAACGAACCACCCATCGATCAGCACGCTGGGTCGTCGGCGTGCCGACCTCTATTTTTTCGACACCGACCGCAGTCGAGGAAGCGTCGGCCAATCGAGCGAGGAGCTCGGCGATCTCGGCCGGTTCTCCGGTCAACTCGATGACTCGGCCCCCCGCGGGTGTTGGTTCGATTCGTTTGAGCGTCGAGCCGATCGGCCCGACCGTATCGAGAAATCTCTCAACGTCGCGAGCTGCCACGGTGACTTGTTTGGCGTCGAGATCTCGGCGAAGCTCGTAGGGCGTTGCCAAGACCAGTTGTTGAATACGTTCGTGCCCAACAGGTCGAGCAATCTCTTTTACCTTGGTTGTGACAACGCTTTGCTTGACGGGTTCCGCTTTAGCCAGGAGAGCTTCACCAGTGTCAGCTGGTCGAAGCGGAATTCCGGAAAGGATGTAACCGATACCGACGACTACCACCAGAGAGGCCGCCACCGCGGCGATAGACTGCCAACCAAAGGACCTTTTCGGCATCGGACGAGTCGGTTGAATGTCGGCGGGCCAATCGATGGCGACGTTGCCCGCTGATACTCTTTCCAGATGGTTCGGCGTCGTCAAGCCGACTTCGGCATGCACCCGTTCAAGCGTGCTGCGAAGAACAACTTCGGGGCACGTCGTGAAGGGAAGCTTCATCAAGCGAGTCTGAATTCGGGAAAGATCCGAAAGATAATCGCGAGCAGCCGAACTTGCCGCCAATCGCTCCTGTACCTTCTGCGTTTTTCGCGAGGAGAGCTCTCCATCCAGATATGCCGAGAGATACTCGCCCCAAGTCGAACCAGTTGGATTCGAGCCCGCCAACGTCGCCGACCCTGCGGGCTCAGCTGGCTCTTCGATCGTCGAACTTGCCCACGCATTCAGCCGATCGATCGCGATCGCGAGGAGATCGGCAGGGGGCCTCTTGCGAGGAATTTGATCGAGAAGCTTCGCGACCCGCTGGTGGTCTCGAAGCGTTGCTTGATGCTGAGGCTCACGGAGCAACGTTCGTTTGACCAGGTCTCGGTTCGATCCTTCGAGTTCGCGATTCGCATAGGCGATCAGCAGCGCATCGATCTGATCAGGTTCAAGAGGTGCGGATACGGGGCGGGCGGGATTGGACCTGCTCAGGATGGCCTTGGGAACAGGAATCAGCGGCAACCCGCCGACGAGTTGCTTGACGCGTACGAACTGCTCCATCTCGGACCGAAGGGTCGCGTTCCGCTCGAGCGATCGTTCGACCGCGGATCGCCAGCGCGGCGACAGCTCGCCGTCGATGTAAGCGGAGAGGATTCGACGTCGTCGCGGCGATGCAGGCATCGCGGTCTTCTCCTTTCCGCTTGTCAGGCGAACCATTCTTTCAAGTCGCACGTAATCGATGAAAGGCATCCGTGCCGACTTCATTTCGCCAGCGGGGCAAGCCCGATCAACTCGGCCACCCCGATGCAATAGCACTCCCCCGAGCCGATCATTCCCATGATCGTGCGAGGAACTTGCTCTCTACTCTAGATCGTCCCTCGATCCAGATAAGGTTGCAAGCGATCTCTCATTTCTGATCGAGCCCGATGAAGCCGACTTCGAACGGTGCCGATCGGGACGTCGAGGATCTCGGCGATCTCTTCGTACTTGAGACCGTCAATATCCTTGAGCACAAGGACGATGCGATAGGGCTCGGCCACCGAGGCTAAGGCCTCTTCGATGATGCCTCTGGTCTCGGCCATCTCGACATTTCGGCTGGCTTCGGCCGGCGCATCAGGGTCGGCCAAGTCTCGGCTGGTGGCCGGCGACATCGATTCGGTCACCACGGGCCGAGATTTCTTTCGGCGCCGATCCGTAAATGCAACGTTCAAGATGATCCGGTAAAGCCAGGTGTAAAAGGCGGAATCGCCCTGGTAAGAGCGAAGACCCCGAAACACGCGAACCATGGACTCTTGAAACAGCTCGGCCGCATCTTCGCGATGGCCGGTCAACCGGAAAAGTGTGTTGTAAAGCCGATCTTGATACGGCGCGATCAAGTCCTCAAATGCCTCGGCTTGCCCAGCCAAGCACTTCTCAATCAACCGTTGTTCGTCCGACGCCACGCCGAACTTCCTCTCTTTGGACGCAGATCCCACGGGAACAGTTCCCACCTCCTCATTCTCAGCGATCCCCGGGGCACAAGCGATGGCATGACTTATCAATTGTTCTTAAGTCATTATTGGTAAGCATGTTGTGATTTATTACAAGCATCGAATGTCGATTGGAAACTTGCCAGATCGTTCCCGAGAGTTGCCGAAAGTCGCCGAAAGTCGGATTGGGAGAAGCTGGGTCAGGTTTGCAGCATTTGCCGGTTATGCGAGTTCTTCTCAAGAGTTTGAGGGTCAACTCTCGATCTTTAGGGTTAGCCTGGCTTTCGCTCGAGGGTGAGCGAATCGGCCGGGAGCCCAGGGGGACAGCCGTCCTCTCTCAGGAGCGAAAAGCATGTACGAGCGATTTTTCGAACTTGCTGCCCGGCCTTTCCCTGCCACGCCGGACGCAGGAGCCTACTTCCCTGCTTCCAGCCATGAAGAGTCGCTGGCGCTGCTCAAGTGCGCGATGAACGACGGCGAATCGATTTCGGTTCTGATCGGCGCTCCCGGTATGGGCAAGACGCTGCTGTGTCATTTGCTCCTCGACGATGTCGATCCTCGGCACTCGCTGGTCTTCTTGAATCAATTGAACAACTGCTCGGTCGAGGCTCTGTTGCAGGCGATCCTGCACGATTTGTCGCTCGACTATTCGAACGCTTCCGAACAAGGCCTGCGTCTTCGCCTTGCGGACTTTCTCATCGAACGGTTCAGTCAAGGGAGCCGAACGATCTTGATCGTCGACGAAGCGCAGAATCTAAGTGCCGGTCAGCTTGAAGAGCTTCGGCTTCTGACGAATCTGGAAGGTCGATCGGGCAAGGCCATTCAAATCCTGTTGGTAGGACAAGACGCGCTGGCGAAGACTCTCGAAGAGCCTGCCATGGAGGGCTTTCGCGCTCGCGTCGCCGTCGTTGCTCGGCTTCGAGCAATCAGTGATGAAGAAACGATGGAGTATGTTCGAACGCACATTGCTCGTGTTGGTGGATCAGCCGACTCGATTTTCACCGCCACCGCCTTGTCCGAAATCTGCGAGTATGCCGTCGGCATTCCTCGTCGGATCAACCAGATTTGCCATCGCGCGCTCACGCTGGCGTTCGCGCACGAGTGTGGCACGCTGGATGGTGAATATGTCCATATGGCGGCATCGCAGTTGTTCCTGGCCAAGATCGGCAGCCGGGTCGAAAGCCATCATCTGCCGGCCTTCCAATCTCCTCGGAGTCTGTTTGAAGACCGTGCGTTTGAAAAGAGCTTGCCGCGTCGCGAAAGCGTCGATCTGCATCAACCGATCGATCTCGAGCGTTCGACCGTGGTGGAGCTTTCCGATGAAGAATCTTGGAAAAGCTCGCCCATGGATGAGCCAACACCGACCAGTAGCGGCAGCTTTGAAGTCGGGGCAGGTTGGGAAATCGGGCCGGCCAAAAGCCCCGCTCCGATCAGCAATCCCGCGGCAGACAAAGCCTCGGCCGGCGCCTCCCCCTCGAACGCTGCCAAACGCCGCAGCCTTTACGGCCGATAGCCTGGTGCCGAGGGAACGAAATCTCAGGTGAGAAAGAGGGGTTCGACCATGTCCCGTGAGCAGACCCAGCAGGCATACAAAGCAATCGTCCGTTGGTTCTCGCAGAGCAAGAGCCCGACGATCTCCTCCCCGATCTCCTCCAATCTTGTCCGCCGGGTTCTTCTCCTGTCTGCAACGGTGCTCGGCACGCTGGGAGCGGCGTTGGTTTCCTCTCGGTTGCCGACGCTATTTGAAGCCGAGGCCAGTTTCCTTGTTGGATCGTGCGAAGAAGGTCTGCCGGCCACGTCACTTCTGACCGATGATGTTGTCGCTCGGTCGCTTGAAGATGTTGCCTGGACCGGGCCGGATCGGCCTAGCATCGAAGTGTTGATTCAGTCGGCAATGCCGGATCGCCATCAAGTGACCTGTGTGGTTCGGTGCGATCATCCTTCCGATGCGGCCGCACTGTCGCTTGCCTGCGCAAAGAATCTCGCGGCGGGGCCGTTCGGACAACCTCCTACGCCGATCGAGAGCACCTCGTTGAGTTCGGCTCGCGAGAATTTGATGATGGCAGAGTCTCGTTATCGCGCCGCCCTGGCCGACTGGGGTCAAGACGCCACGGCCATGCCTACCGATGTCCATTCCGATGAACCCATTCTGGTGCAGACGCGTGGCTCGGCAGACGAGAAGGATGTTTTCACGGCACCGGCCATGCTGTCGAAAGAACGGACCGAGCAAAAGAATCTCATCGAGTCGGCCTTGGAAGAGTGTCATTCGCAACGTCAGCGACTGGCGGATCTTTACACGACCGAGCATCCAGCGGTGATCGCGCTTGATCGGCAGATCCTGCATTTGCAGTCGCTTCAAACGGAAAAGACCACGACGAGCCCGTCCTTGCCGAAGAGTTCGACGATTCAAAAGACCGGGCACCAGATGCCAGCGACTGCGGGTCGAGATGCCGACGTCAACGCGCGAAGAGAACTTGTCGAGCAATTGGCTTTGGCCCGCCAGCAGGCTCAGCAAGAGTTGCAGCGAGTCGAAGCCCGCGCCAGGCCTATCAATTCGCCACTCCCTGAAGTCCTCTCAGAAGTTGTTTCAGGGCCTCGACCGCTGCGAAGCGTCGGTTCTACCCGGAGTTCTTTCTTCGTCGGCTGCACCAGTCTGATCCTGGTGGCGGTCTGTCTGGTAGAAGTGATGGCTCTTTATCGCCGTCGGCTTGTCGTTCTTTCCTGATGGCTGATCCTCGATCGTTGCCAATCGGTCCGCTCGTTACTGCCGGCGATTTCTGATCATTAGGTAAGACCGGCAGCCTGCACAAAGATTTTCGATCCTGCGGAAATGGGTTGGCTTGAGTCTGCGGAACCAGCGGCTCGTCGATCCAGGAGATGGTCCAAGTTTTCCGATGCTCCCTATTGGATGGGTGGATTCGCCTCCGCCTCTTCTTTCGCGCCGGACGAAAGAACTCCTGCCCGTGCATCGGAAGGATGATCGGATGATGAGATCGACGCAAACGTGGGTCGTTTTGCTCTGCCTGAGCCTGTCCGGTTTGGTGCGCTCGGCCGAGACCGTCGACGTGGTCGGCACCCCCACGAAGGGTTGGTCGTTCTGGGAAGCTCCCGGCATCAAGCAGGTTAGCACGTTTTTCGAGCAAGCCTGGGCGAAAACGCGTTGGCGCACCGGCCGGGGGAACCAGACGTCATCGTTTCTCTCCCAGACCTCTGTGGATGCCGAACCTCATAAAGATCCCCTAAAGCTACAGGCAATTCGATACCTGGCAGGACTCGATTGGCAGTCGTATCCCGACGTCATCGACACGCTGCTGGCGTCATTGGATGACGCGTCGGAGCCTATCCGTTACGAAGCTCTCCGGACGCTAGAGGCGAAACGGCGAATCAGTTACTGTCTTCATCAATCAGAAGCATCGAAGGCATCGACGACGAACGCGAGTAAATCGGCATGCGACTGTTTTGGATGCCTTTTTCAAAAGAAAGTCATCGATCGATTGAGTGCTCTGTTACTCGCTCAGGATGAGCAGGGTTCGCTGAAGGAGAAGTCCGATCGTATTCGCAATCTCGCGTCCGAGATGATCGAATCGTATTCATCTTCCGCGACTTCGAACGCGGGCGTCATGATGGATGGGAAAGAGGCCGAGGCCGCCCTGGAGGCCCGGACGAGTGAGCCCGTTGTCGATTCATCGCCCGCGGAGGTCTCGCCGATCGATGCACCCTCTTCGCCGTCGGCCCGCGGTTTTCTTCCTCGCTGGTTAAGGCTGCGAAAAGATCCTGAACCGACCGAGCCTGCGACCATGGACCTGCAAGGAGCAACGTCTTTGCTGGGGGGCTCGTCGCACACGGTAGGATACCGCGGATTGGCTGCTCCCATGAACGGGGTTCCGACCGCGCCCGCGGTTGCTGGGGAACGAATCGTCATTGCTCCGCCGCAACAGACTTGGGCCGAGCCCGTGAAGCGAACCTCTCGGCTCAGTCAGATTTTCGGCTATTAAGCCCGTTCCGATGAACGAGGTTGATGGCGTGAGTGCGGTGGTATCAGGTGTGAACTTTTCGCTGCCGAGATGAGGGGATGCCGAGCATTTTGCGGTACTTCGTGACCGTTCGACGAGCGAGGGGGTAGTTGACCTCGGCGAGTTTTTTGACGAGTTCGTCGTCGCTGTAAGGGTTTCGTTTGTCCTCGGCATCGATGATTTCGGTCAGCTTCCGTTTGATCGTCTCCCACGCGACATCTTGCCCGTCGGCGGTCTGTGTGCCACCACCAAAGAACCTCTTCAAGGGATAGATGCCGCGAGGCGTCTGCACCCATTTGCCATCGACGGCTCGGCTGACCGTGGTGACGTGCACCCCCACGCGGTCGGCAATCTCTTGCATTTTAAGTGGCTCGATGGCGTCGGGCCCCTGTTCCAGAAATGCTCGCTGATGATCGATGATGGCCCGCGTCACCTTCCTTAGCGTCGAGCGTCGTTGCTCGATCGATTCCATCAACCAGCGGGCCGCTTCGATCTTTCGCTTGATGTATTCCAGCGTCTTAGGATCGGCGGACTTGTCTTCGAGCATCTGTTGATACTCGCGACTGATGCGGATCTTGGGCGTGTTGGTGTCATTCATCTTGATGACGAACTCGCCACTCTCGTCTTGCTCGACGAAGATATCGGGAACGACGTATTGCGTGTTGGTCGCCGAGAACGACGAACCTGGGTTCCAATCAAGGTGCTTCAGTTCGTCGGTGGCTTCCTGGATCATCTCGATCGAATAGCCTGTCTTTCGACGGATTTCCGGCAATCGGTTGTGCATCAGATCATCGAAGTGATGGGCAAGAATCGCTCGCAGGGCCGGCACATGCTGTAGATCGGGGTCGGGATCTTCCAGTTGCAGCAGAAGACATTCCGATAGATTCCGCGCCCCTACACCGGTCGGTTCACCATGCTGAACAATATCAAGCGCTTCGTAGACGATCGGGTCGGGCAAAGGACGACCGAAGCTCGCCCGCAAGTTGTCGAGTGTATCTCCCAGAAACCCACGGGAATCAAGATTGGAAATGAGGTGTTCCGCGAAAGCCGCCACGTCGGGAGTCATCTCGGAAAAGTTCAACTGTTCGAGAAGAAACTCCTCGAGCGACATGGGCCGATCGGCCATGTTCTGAATAGCTTCGTGTTTTTTATCGCCCAGTTCGATCCCCGCCGCCCGGGATGGCCGATGCTCGGGAACGTAATTCTCGTTCCATTCATTACTGAGCTGTTCGAAGCCCTGATAGGTTTGATCGGGCATCGCTTCGTCGGCAACGGTCTGCGTGCGCGCCTCGAGATCGGTCGAGGATTGCTCGTTCGGGGAGGGCCCCGTTTCCATGGTGGGGTTTTGTTGCTCTTCTTGCCGAATCCGCTCCTCGAGCGCCATGATCGGCAGCTGGAGAATTTCCATCGACTGGATCATTCGAGGCGCCAGCTTCATCTGCTGGAGCATTCGCATTTGTTGCGAAAGATCGAGCCTCATGATCGTTGTCTTATGCCTCTCCGTCCGCCCAATTGCGGGCCTGGTCCAACATGGATGGCAACCCTAACCGGAAGGACAAAACAGGGCCACGCTTTTGGACGCAAATCTTGGACCAAACTCATCAACCACCATTGTATTGGGAAGGGAAGGCAAAAGGGGCAAGTGCCTGCTTTTGCCTTAAACGCCTGTCCGCACTTTGCTCCTCTCGATTCGTGATTCATCCCTTCTTTCCTCCAGAATCACTTCGCGACCGCAGATCTCTCGTATCAAAATTGAAGTCGCGTCTGGCTGGGTCGGATGGACAAGAAGAAGGTTATCGAGCGCATGGGTCGACGGGTCGTGATCGTGGGGGGCGGGATCTCGGGTTTAGCGACCGCGTGGTATTTACTTTCGTCCTCGCTTGCCGACACCGACATTGTTCTCTTCGAATCGGAGTCTCACGTCGGCGGGACCGCGCGGACGGAATCTCATCAAGGTTATTTGCTCGAAACCGGTCCCAACGGATTCCTCGACAATCGGACAGCTGCTCTCGATCTTTGTCATCAACTCGGGCTGGAGAACGATCTGGTACGAGCGGCCCCCGCTGCCAAACATCGGTACATTTTTCTCGGCGACAAGCTTCGCCGAATTCCTGCCGGCCCTTGGGAGTTCTTGAAGAGTGATCTGCTTTCTTTTCGGGGAAAGCTTCGTGTCCTGGCGGAGCGATTCGTCTCGCCCAGCACTTGCGACACGGATGAATCGATCTACTCCTTTGGGTGCCGTCGGATCGGCAAAGAGGCGACAGAGATTCTCCTTGATGCTTTCGTGACCGGCATCCTTGCTGGGGATACGAAACTTATCAGCCTGCCGGCATCGTTCCCGCGAATGCGCGAGATGGAGCGCGAGTTTGGCGGCTTGTTCCGCGCCATGAGCGCCCTGGCCAAGCAGCGACGACAATCTCGTTCCAAGGGAAAAACCTCAACGGGGGTCGGCAGCCCTGCGGGTACGTTGACAACCGTTCGCGGCGGCATGGGTAAATTGATGCAACGCCTGGCCGAACGATTGGGAACAAGGGTTCACCTTGCTTCGCCGGTGACGTCGCTCGATCGAGGTGCCGACGGAACCTGGCACGTCACGGCCGGGGGACAACCAGCGATCTCGGCCGATGCTGTCGTGCTCTCTTGTCCCGCGTCCGCGCAAGCGAAACTGCTCGCGCCGATCGAGTCGACACTGTCGGCAGAACTCGCGTCGATCGCTTATGCCCCTGCTGCGGTGGTGGTGGTCGGTTACTCAGCAGGGGACGTCGGAAAGATTGCCGACGGCTTTGGGTACTTGTCGCCCCATCGGCTTGGTAGGCCGGTGTTGGGCGTCATCTTTTCCAGCTCGATCTTTCCCGAGCAAGCCCCCGCCGGCGCCGTCGCCTTCCGCGCGATTCTCGGCGGGTGGGGTCGCCCCGATGTTTTGAACTGGGACGATGCCGAACTCGTTGAGGCTGTTCGCGCGGACCTTCGCACGACGCTGGCGATCGACGCGGCACCGCAATTGACATGGGTATGTCGCTGGCCGACCGCGATCCCGCAATATCATCTCGGCCACCTTGCACGAGTGTCGCGGATTGATGAAGCCTGTTCCCGATTACCAGGTCTCTACCTGACAGGCAACGCGCTGCGGGGCGTCGCGCTCTACGAATGCGTCGCCGACGCTGATCGAACCGCCCGGCGAGTCATCGATCATTGGCGATCTTCGTGATCAGGGGCTCGGGTCGCTGACCGGGGCCGGGGTCGCGGCGGGAATCGGTCGCGGGTCCGATCGATTGAATCCGGTCGGTATCTGCTTCAATACTTGCAGCAGGGGACTATCCGTGGTCAGGATGATCCGAGTGTCGCCGGTCAAGCAGGTTTTTGCCGCCTTCAGTTGTCTCATGAAGACGAAGAAGTCACCGGTCTCGTTGATGGCGATGGCGTATCGACGAATGATCTCGGCATCGATGGTCCCGCGGGTTTCGTTAGATCGCTGCTGGCCTTCTCCCTGAATTCGCGAGACTTCCGCCATGGTCCTATTGATGATCTCTTGTTTCTTTCGTTCGCCGTCGTTGGTGTAGTAGGCGGCGATCGACTCCATGAACTTCCGAAGTCGTTCGAATGCCGCCCGGCGAACGGTTTCCACGAAGTCGACGCGTGACAGCCCTATGTCAACGATTTCGATGCCTCGGCTCTCCTCTTGGCCGCTCGTGATGCGGGCACGCGCTTCTTCCTTGATTCTCTTGAGGATTTGTGGCCGACCGACGCGAACGGTGGCGTTGACTTCGGGAGGGGGCTCGATGGCTATCTCGGCCGGCTTGGCGTTCCCTGCGTCGGCAAGAAGGTCGGTGCCAAAAGTGTACGTGAGCTTGCGGTCAGAACTTCGGACCAGTTCGATCAGATCGTACGTCGTGATGATGTCGCGAACAGCATTTCGCGTGAACTGTTTGATGCGTTCCTCCGCCGTCTGCTGGGTTCGGAGGACCCGTGCAAAGGCAATCGGGTCGGTAATTCGCCAAACCGCGAAAGGAGTCAGCTCAACCTTTTTGCCATCCTTCGTCGGAAGGTCCGGCAACAGATCGTCTGCTTCGCCGCCCCAGAATAGACGCGTTCGCGGAATGAAGAGGACGTTCTGAACAAACGGAATCTTGAAATAGAGGCCAGGCTCGGTCCGAGCGTGGACCGGGTTGCCGAACTGCAAAACGACGGCCTGTTCGCGTGCGTCCACCACATAGCAGCAGGACCAAACGATTAGGTAAATCGCCACAATCAGAAACGCGACAAGACTCAATAGGGTTCGCATGACGTTACGGACTCCCAGGATCAGAAGAGAGAGCGCGAGTTCCCGTGCCGTTGAGGTCTAGAAAGGGAACAAGTCCGCGTAGATCACTATCGACGATGGTTTTGGGCCCACTGGCCTGGAGAATCTCTTGCAGTGTTTCGAGATAGAGCCGTTGGCGTGTGATCTCTGGGGCCTCTTTGTACGCTTTGTACTGTTCAATGAGAGCATTGATCTCTCCTTCGGTCTCGGCCTTTCGGCGAGCGGCGTACCCCTCGGCATCGCGAATGAGACGATCTTTCTCCGCCTCTGCCTTGGGGATCAAGATGTTCCGCTCGCGATTGGCTTCGTTGATAAGTTGATCTCGCTTTTGAACGGACGCGTTGACTTCATCGAAGGCTGGCTTGACCATGCTCGGCGGCGTCACCCGCTGCATTTGCAATCCAGTGATGGCGATCCCGGAGTCGAAGGACTTCAGTGACTCCTGCAACGCCTCCCGGGCTTTGTTGCCTACCTCGGTTCGTTTCGAGGTGAGTACCTCATCGATCGAGTAATCGCCGATCATTTGCTGCATGGTGGCGCGAGCGGCGCTGCGGATGACCGGCGCGACGGCTTCGGGGTGCAGCGATAGAAGAAACTTCTCTGGCTCGATGACCTTCCACTGAATCGTCCACTCGACAATGGCCGCGTTTAGATCGGCCGTGAGCATGACCGATTCCTCTTCGTTCTCCATCGAGCGCAGGTTGCCTTCCGGCGAGACACTGAAAGGGAGTTTCCATTCATTCTCGATCGAGTCAACGATTACCACTTTATCGAGGAAGGGTGCTTTCCAATGAAGACCTGGCCCCACGGTTTCGGTCGGTTTGCCAAGCCGAAAGATCACGGCCTTCTCGTGGAGCGCCACCGTAAAAGCGGAATCCCAGGCACAGGTCACGATGGTGAGCAGAATGACCGCAAGGGGCAGGAACGAGAAGATACCCTGACGGAGATCTTCGATGGGGATCTCCACCGTTTGCTTGGCCACGCTTGGCCTCCTTTGAAGCGGAACAGGCGATTCTGTTGATGGATTCTTTCCGCCAAAGCGAATCTTGGCCGGAAAATTCAACGCGGTTTATCCAGTCGCCGATCGATGGGCGATCCTACGACCGGTAATGTCTTCCAAAGGGCCCCGTGTTGACGCGATTCATCGCGCCGCCAATCGAAGCCTTTGCCGGTAATACTTCAAGCCAGGGATGAAGAACGAAGCGAACGCGACCATGCCAAAAAGGGTCAATCCAACCTGCGGCCAAAGCGCCATCAGAAATGCCACGATGAAGTTCGCCAATGCTTGAACGTAAAACTCGCCGGTCAAGATGCTTGCTTTGACGAGGAAAACCGTTCCACCAATCAGGGCGAGGATCGGCGAAAGCGTCAGCACGGGCAAACCCATCATCAACTCCAAAAAATACATCAGAGGCGCGCAGAGAACACTGGCGGCCCAGACGTGGGCGACTTGTCGTTCGACGAACTGGATCGGGCCTGCACGTCGGCGAAGTTGCCAAAAGATCGTTGCCCAGGTCCCCAGGCCGAACGACCAGATCACCAGGTACGGCCAAAACGACCGAACACCTTGAAACTGCATGCTGTTGGTCAGCAGGCAAATCGCCAGCAAGACGGCGGCGTTCCACATCCAAAGAAGACCCCAATTTTCCAGCAGCGGTGCATGGTGCGTTTCGCGAAGCATGCGATGAATGATCGGCATGATCCCTCCCATGCGGATCGAGAGTGGTTCTCGCGCGAGGTATCGTTTCAGGTCGTCGGCCAATTCGCGGGCGGAGGGATAGCGAAGATCGGGATGCTTCTGCAAACACTTCATCGCAATCTGTTCCAGGTCGGGATCGGCCGAGCGATTGAACAATCGGGGAGGAACCGGTTCGTGTTCAAGCAACATCATGACCGTGTCAAGCGGCGTGGATGCCTGGAAAGGAGGGCGCCCCGTGAGCATTTGATAGAGGATCGCGCCGAGGCTATAGACATCGGTGGCGGCACTTACTTCGCCGCGATCGAAGCCAGCCTGCTCCGGCGCCATGTAGCTGGGCGTCCCCAAAACCAAACCGCTCTGTGTCAGCGAGCCGAGCTCTTCCGTTCTTTTCGCTAAGCCGAAATCGGTGACGTGCGGCTTCCCGTCGACATCGAGCAGAATATTCGCGGGCTTGAGGTCACGGTGAAGAACGCCGCGACGATGGGCCTCGGCAATACCCTCGGCGACGGCTAAGAGAAGATCGGCGCCTTCCCGCGCTGGCATGGGGCCGTGCGAAAGACGTTTCGAAAGAGTCTCTCCCTCGATATAGCGCATGCTGAAATAGGGTCTGCCTTCGATCTGACCAGATTCATAAATCGGCACAATATTGGGGTGATCGATATGGGCGGCGGCCTCCGCCTCTTGTCGAAAGCGGACTTGGTCTTGGTCCGAAGCAAAGTCCCCGCGAAGGATCATCTTCAGCGCAACGGTTCGATCGAGAGAGACCTGCCGAGCTTTGTAGACGACCCCCATGCCACCACGGCCGAGCTCCTCGATCACTTCAAAGGGGCCGATCGTGCGGGGCCGATCGGAGGAGAGCCGATGGAGATCGATCAACGAAGTCTCTTCCTGATCGAAGCTCGAAAAGCTCTCGGCCATTCGCGCGGTTGCCCAAAGACTTCTCAGTTCGCCGGCCAAATGGGGATGCCGCTGACAGACTTCTCCTAGCCGGGGCTCTTTCCCGTCGCGGACTTCTCGCAACATTTGATCGATGATGGACGAAAGCTGATCGTCGATGTCTTCGGGAATGGCGGTCATCCAAAGAGCCCTCGCGTCAGGTCGATGCCGTCGGGGGATCACCCTGCGTCAAAAGCGCTCGAACACGCCGAAGCGCCCGCAAGTACCGCATTCCCGCGGCTGGCTGCGAGAGCCCCAGAGCCTCGGCCACTTCGGAATTGGTCATATGCTCGAAATGCCTCATCATGAGGACATCGCGATCCCCGGGATCTAAATCTCCCAACACTTCCAAGAACCGCGATTGGAACTCTCGCCGTAACGCCGCGGCCGCCGGTGTGATGTTGGGATCGGAAAGTTGACCCATCAAGTCGGGCGAAGAGGGGCTGTCGGCACGCTTCGATTGGAGTGCCTGTTCGCGATCGACGCTTCGCCGTTCCGCTTGACGATGTCGGCGATGCATATCGATAATGCGGTCGCGGGCCAAATGGCGAAGCCAAAGGCTAAACGGCATGCTCGGCTCGCGAAGGTAGTCGGCCAATCGCTGGCTCGCCTCGAGCAGGACATCCTGAACAATGTCACTGGCGTCGACCCTTTGCGAGATCGCGCGATCCAAACGTCGCCTAACCGCAGCGACCAACTCGGAACGGTGATTCTCGAGCAACTGCTCGACCGCGTCGTCGCTTCCCTTTCGGGCGCGGTCGAGAAGATCAGCATCGGTCGGCCCGTCGGGCTCCATGTCGTCCCCTTCGGAGGGGGTCTCCCCTCGCTGTTGGGATTGTAGACCCCATCGTTCGATGGGGCAGCGTTGTCTATTCTTCCTTTCCGGGAAGAACCTTGTCGCACCAGTCGAGGTAGACCATCCAGTCGTAGTCGGCCAGGGCGTGTTGGCCGGCTCGGCAGTGGTAGGCAATCTTGTTGCCGACAACGGTATTGATCGGCGGAAACTCCTTCGTTCCGAGACTTCCCGCACCGACCAGCTCATACACCGGCGAGGCATTCATCGTTGACAGAAACTCGCCTTGCGGGTCAGCCCACCCGTCACCGTCGGCACTCCCGATATGGACCGGGCGCGGGGCAATCCCCGCAATGAGAAGATGTTGATCGACGGGAAGCTTGGCTTCGTTGTCGTCGTACTCGCGAAACTTCTCGCAGAACCAATGCGGGAATCTTTTGTTGATCAAGGCGACCGTTTCGCCGAACTGGCGTTTGCTGAGGGCGGCCCCGCCGCACCCCGATTGATTGGAGATGACCGCGGCAATGCGGGTGTCTTGAATTCCCGCCCAGAGGGCTGCTTTCCCATTTCGTGAGTGGCCGATCGCGATGATTCGTTCCGGATCGACCGCAGGATCCGTTGCAAGATGATCAACGGCTCGCGAGATCCCCCATGCCCATGCGCCGAGTGCTCCCCATTCGTTTAGCTTTCGCTCGGTGCTGTTGCCATTGGCAAAGCCGATGATGCCGCGAGCGTATGTCTTAGCATCGTCGGGAGCCAAATCGCCGGGATGAAACGTCGCGATGCCGTAGCCTTTCGCGAGGATGCGAAAGATGGTCTCTTCTCCCGGTAGCATTTGCGGATCGAGACCCGCGGGGATCTTTTTGCCCTCGGCCACAACGCGTCCGCCTGGCATGGGGATCGGCTTCGATTTGTCGAAAAGGTTGACGCCGACGAACACGGGAACCGGTTTGTTCACACCCGCGGGCAAGTACAGATGGATCCCCATGTAGGGGGCGCCGGCGGTGGGAGCGAAGTCGATGCGAATCACCTTGCGGATTGCTTTACTGTCGAGGGCAGGCCCCTCTTGCAGTACCCTCCCCTTCACGCTGTCGAGCGGCCCCAGCGAGTTGCCGTAGACATGCTCCGCAAAGAGAAGAAGGACTTCGGGTCGACGTTTGCGGAACCACTCCTCGTTGGTCGTGATTTTTTCGCCGGCCAGAGTTGTGAGCGGATCGGGAAGGCTGTAGGCGGGGATTTTCGATGCATCATAGTTGGCCGGTACAGGTTCTTTGGTCATGGCCGAGCTTCCTAGTGTAAAGATGATGCCGACGATGAAGAGGTGACGCCTTCGCGGGGCGACTCGACCGGGTGATGTCCTGTTTGTCATGAAAATACCTTCCTTCAAAGTATGGGGGGCCTAAGTCCCGGCGTTTGCCGCTGGGCCTTCCCTTGGAGGAATCCACGCGGATCGCTAATCATTGCTGCACAAACGTCGGATCAGAACCGGGCGTTTGGATCGACCTTCCTATTGCCGGGCCTCGAAGGGCTACCGGCGTGAAACTGATTATCCCGAGGAATGGCTCGGGGCATCCGCGGTCGATCGCGATAGTCCTTCTTCCGAAAGAGAACCATGGCGGGCGCTATTTCATCGACGCTTCGGTCCCGTACTTACATCGGTCTCATCATTGCCCAGTTTACAAACGGATTCAATGATCAAGCCGCGCACATCATTGGTAACTTCTTCGCCTGCGACATGCTGATCGGCTACGTGAAAGCCGAGGGAGTCGATGAGAAGTTGTTGGTGGCCGTCGTGACACTTTGTTTCATTGCGCCGCTGCTGCTGTTTTCTCCTTACGCGGGCATCTTGGCCGACAAGAAGAGTAAACGAAACATCATCGTGACGATGAAGTTTCTGGAAGCCAGCTTCATGCTGCTGGGCCTTCTGGCGATGTTATTGCCGAAACTCTCGCATCTCTCTCCCGATCATTCGAAGACGTTCGGAATAGCCAGTGCAAGTTTGATGGTGCTGGTCGTTTTTCTGATGGGATTGCAGACTGCATTTTTGGTCCCCGCCAAGTACGGGATCATGCCCGAGATCCTTTCGCCGTCGGTCCTGTCGAAAGGGAACGGCGTTCTCGAAGGAACGACGTTTGTGGCGCAATTGGCTGGCACGTCTTTTGGCGGGATTCTGTATTCGCTCTTAAAGCACCCGAGCGATATCGAAAACGGATTTCGGGATTCGAATGCGTGGATCGCGCTGGCGTTCCTCTTGTTTCTGGCGCTGGCAGGAACGGTGGCGGCGCTCGCGATGGGTCCCGTTCCGCCCGCGGCTCCGGATCGAAAACTGACTTATAACTGGTTGTCGCCTTTGAGAGAGAGCTTTCAAGTCCTGAAGAAGTCTCGGCCATTGGCCTTGGCCGTCGTCGGCATTGCCTTTGCTGCTTTTATGACTCTTTACTCCAGGCAGAGTCTCTTGTACGAGGGAGAGACGCGCAAGCAGCTCGACTTGGCGCGGATCGCTTATGCCGAGGAACTCGATCGCGAGCATCCTGCGGATCCGTCCGCACAAAGCGATCTGATTGGCTTGACGCATGAGGGAGTCAGTGAGTCGCAAAAGTCCGAGCTTCGCGTGTCGATGCTGATCGCGATGGTCGGTCTGGGGATCGGCGTGGGGAGTTTGCTGGCGGGTCAGCTTTCAGGAAGCAAGCTTGAACTTGGCTTGGTTCCAATCGGCGGAGTCGCTCTTTCGATCGTGACGGCCACGCTGGCCATGGTGCTGCAGACTCCCTGGGCGATGTTCGTATGCCTGGTTCTGGTGGGGGTATGTGCGGGGCTCTATGTCGTTCCTCTTTACACCATGCTTCAGCATCGAGCGCCGAAGGAACAGAAGGGGAACATCGTCGCCGCCAGCAACTTTGTCAACGTCGCCGGAGGTGTGATCGCGATCGCGACGTTCTATTTGGTGACGTTCTCAGGAGAGAGATCCCTCGGGACTCTCCCCGAGCCGAACCCCGTCGACGCTTCGCCCGGTGAGCTGATGAAGTATGCCGAGATGCTCGAGAGCAGGCTGTGGATTCCAAAGCTTCTCTTCGCCACCGCGAGCGTCATGACGGTGGGCATGCTTCTCTTTATCTGTCGGTTTTTACCCGATTTTTTCACGCGTGCCTTGTTGTACCTCTTCTCGCAAAGGCGTTACCACCTCCGCGTCGAGGGGCTGCATCATTTGCCGCAGGACGGGCCCGCGATCTTGGCGACCAATAGCGCCATGTTCGAAAGCTGCGTTCATATTCTGAGCGCGACCGATCGCTACGTTCACTTTTATCTCCCCGAAAGAGAGGGTTCGAATCCGACGGGCATTCTCGGCTTGATCGCAAAGCTATCGAGCGCGACGACGGTCCCTCGGACCGGCAACAGGCAAGAGGTTCTTCAATCTGCCTTGGCAACGATTCAGCAAGGGGACATGATCGGTATCTCCGTAGAATCTGCCGAGGACTCGGCCGAGATCTCGTCGTTTTTCTTAGCCGTTCAACAGCGGGCCGGGGTCCCCATCGTGCCGGTTTACACAGACGTTCATCAGCCAGAGCGCCATGGCCGAACCCGCGAGAGCCATCTCCGGTGGGCGAGGGTGGTGTTTGGTGCTCCGATGCCTCCCCAGGCCGATCCTCGCGCGATTGCCGAGGCTCTTTCGCAACTCGATCATCGAAGCGTGATGCCCACCGTCTCTGCCGGCCATTGAACAACCCGTCCCTGAAAGCTCCGTCCGCTTCACCCCATGGGGCGAAGTTCCTCCTCGAAAAGTCTTCTCTAGTGGATGGGCCTTCCGTAATGGGCCCCGTATCGTAAGAGTGATCGGCCCGAAGCCGACCCTTACCGGCGGCGCGATCCAACGCGCCGCCCTTGCACGCAGACCTGTGACGATGAACGAGAGGCAATATGGCGAACCTACCAGCGATCCAACGATTCGAATCAAGCACAAAGGTTCGCATCTACCGCATCCCCTGTGAGGTCTTTCCCAACTTCGTGGGATACGTGTATGTGGTGCTCGGGGCCGGCGAGCCGACGCTGATCGATACCGGCAGCGGGTACGGCGATTCAACGAAGCATATTGTGGAGGGGATCGAATCGCTGCGAAATGATTTCGGCGAGTCGGTCACGCGTGAGGATTTTCGACGAATCCTCATCACGCACGGTCATATCGACCATTTCGGCGGCCTGGCTCATCTGCCAAAGAACTCGCGAGCCCGCATCGGGATCCACACGCTTGATCGTCGCGTGATCACCAATTATGAAGAGCGGGTCGCCGTCACCAATCGATTGCTTCGGTTCTTCATTCAGCAAGCCGGCGTTCCCGAAGCAATGCAGGATCAGCTCATCCAGTACTACAATTTTTCGAAGAAGCATACGCAGTCGTTCCCGGTCGACTTCCCTCTTACCGACGGGCAAGAGATGGACGGGATGCGATTCATTCATGTGCCAGGCCATTGCCCCGGGATGGTCTGCATCGCCATTGGAAATGTTCTCATTAGCGCCGACCACATTCTGGAGAAGACAAGTCCGCATCAATCGCCCGAGACGATCACTCGCCACACCGGTCTCCATCATTATCTGGAATCGTTGGAAAAGGTGTCGCGGATGGGAGGCTTCGACGTTGCCTTGGGTGGGCACGAGGGGCCGATCCACAACGTGTATCAACGAATCAGCGAGATCCGCCAAGGGCACATGCGCAAGTTGGATCGCGTTCGGGGATTTTTGGGCAAGTCCGACGAGGGTCTATCGAATTACGACGTCGCCAAGCTGATGTTTCCCGAGGCGAAGGATTTTCATTTGCTGCTAGCGCTCGAAGAGGCAGCGGCTCATGTCGAATACTTGTATGAGCACGGCGAATTGGCCGTGACCAATCTCGACGAGGTCGAGAACGAAGCGATTCCCTCGTTGAAGTATCGACTGATCAATTGATGAGCGAGTGGAAAACGAGATCGGCCAGGCTGATCACGCTTTATCGGTTTGCCAATGGGGGTCGAAGATTTCCTGCTTGTTGCGGGCCTGCCTCATACCCGCAAATAGGACAGACAAGGATCGGCAATAGTCGCGAAACGCGCCGGTCATGTCCCGTTGAGCCAAGCAACGTTCTGCCGATTCTCGACGGGTGCGAAGCTCTTCCCAATCGACTTGCCAATCATTTTCCTGAGCCGTCTCGCGAAGAAAGGCCTCGTTTTTCGCCAGCTTTTCGACCAACGTCGGCTGCAAAGAGCATTGTTGGGAACGATACACCGGTGGTGGTGGTTGCGGCGGCTTGACGCCAAACTTCTTTCGACGATAAGCGGAATACTGATTCCATGCGAGCCCTGCCGATAGCAAGGCTAGTCCCGGTATGCCGACATAAAGCCAGCCCGCGATCACTTGAAACCGCATCGCGGCCGCGGCCACGCAAAGGAAACTTCCCAACAACAACAACCACTGCACCGCGGGAAGTAATCCAAAGATCCGCAGTCCCACTCGCTGAAGAAAACGAAGCGGGGAAAACCGCCGAGGCCGCGGATGGGCAGGATCCCCCACTTGCACCAGCAACAACGTCACGTTGTCGATGCCGCCCCGATAATTGGCTAGATCGATCAGGAACTCGCACGCATCTTCGGGTTCGAGGTAACTAACAATCGACCAAATCTCGCGATCGGTCACCTGACCGGAAAGACCATCGGTGCAGAGTAAGAATCGATCGCCGTCGCGGACTTTGTAAGGCCCGTTGACATCGACATTGACGGTCGGCTCAGGGCCCAGCGATCGAACAATGATGTTTTTGGGGACGCTTTTGACATCCTCGGGGAGCATGTTATGTCGACGGGCGACTTCCCAAAGGAGACTGTGATCAAAGGAAAGCTGTTCGATCATGTCGCCACGAATGCGGTAACATCGGCTATCACCGACATGGCCGATGCGGGCTCCGTCGGGGCCCAGCACCAATGCCGTCGCCGTCGTCCCCATCCCTTGAAACTCGGGGTTCCGCTGGCCGCGATCGTGAATGGTTTTGTTTGCTTCGACGATGGCCCGACGGAGGGAGTCATCAACCCCCTGTCCGCGCGACTTGCTGTAGCTTAATCGAATGGTGTCCACGGCAAGTTGGCTGGCCAGTTCGCCGACAGCGTGAGCTCCCATACCGTCGGCCACGACGAACAGATGCCCCCGGCCGCGCCAAGTCTCTTTGCTGCCGGCCAAGCCGACGGCAAACGAATCCTGATTATGGCTTCGTTTGATCCCGACATCAGTCCGGCAGTGATGAACGACCGGCAGGTCTTCTCGCACGGCACGTGGTCCTACGGGATGCCCGACACACATGGTCGCTCGGCGTTGGCTTCGCGAGCGTCATCATCCACAGGCATTTTGTCTCCCCAGGCTATGGTAGCCCAGATTCAGTGACGGGGAAACAAGTACCAAACTCTTCCCGCATACCGGCAGCGGCATCGGGACCGGTCAATCTGAGAGGATCGCAAACCTTCACTGAGATCCAGATTCTTAAGGTGTGGATTATTGGGGGTTCAGAGGATGCACCGAGTCGCTGACTTCTTCGACGGGAAGAAGACCGGCGGCTGGTTCCTCGGCAGCGGGGATCGGCGGCAGCCCAAAGGACGGGTCGGCCCGGTCGGCCGGTTCGGCCGAGGGTACGGGGCGAGGGGGCGGAATCATCGCCGGGGGCTCGGCCAGCTCGATGGCCGACGCCGGGTTCAGCGGAGCCGAGCTGTTGGTCGGCGCGGGGGTCCCGGTCTGTTCATCCTGGGCGAGGGCTTCCTGAACGGTCGAATCAGTCACCAGTCGACCGTTGACGTATCGCTTGGGGACGCAAGCAGGCTGATGGTAGTGACTGGGGGCCAAATGCTGGCCGGTAAGGTACATCAGCTCAATCTGAGCTTTGTTGTATTCGATGACGGCTTCGAGATAGCTGCCGCGTGAACTTGCCAGCGCGCTGATCGAGGGGAGGACTTCCACGAGTCCCAGATCGATTTCGCGATTAGGAGCGACGTCGGCATCCATCCGCTTCTTGCTTTGGCTGTACGCCCGGATGGCCAGATCGATTTCCTTTTCCGCGCTGCTGATTCGTTTACGGGCTTCGATCGCGCGGTAGCGAGCAATTCGGACGCCGGCGGCCAACTTCCCTTCGAGCTTTTCATGCTCGAGCATCGCTTGACGTTTCTTCGAGAAGGCTAGCTCGCGCGTTTGCTTGGTGCCGACGATGTCCATGACATCCCAGTAGGCGCCAACGTTGGTATCGAATCGCCCGCCGAAATTGAGCAGGTCGCTTCCCTGCGCACCGCCGAACGCCCCGTAGCCTGTCTGCGCGACAAAGACCGGGATCAAGGCAACCTGTCGAGACTTGCGCTGTTGTTCTTCGATCGCCTGCAGAACGGCGGCGATCTCGGACATGCCTGGCCCTTGACTGCGAGCCTTCGTCATCAACTCGAGTTCGTCTTGGTTTTCATCGACGAGCACAATCGGAGCAAGGTGATCCCAGCTCGCGACCAACTTGGTTTGCGGCTCCAGATTCAAAAGCATCACAAGTTGAGCAGAGGCGGCCAACTGTGCCGCTCGTGCCTTGCTGGCGTTTTGAAGCTGCGCCTGCAAAACCCGCTCTTTGTTCAGTACGTTCACTTCCGTGAGCAAACCTTGCTCGAGCAGCAATCGGGAACGCTCGACCAAATCTCCGACCAGTTGAGCGACCTCGGCCGAGATTGCCGCCCCCGCTTGAGATGCAACCAAATCGACGTAGGCGTTGGAGACCTTTTGAACTTCCGCGCGAGTAACGCGATCGAGTTCGCCGTTTCGCGTGCTTATCTGCTGTTTAGCTCGGAGAATATCGAGGCAGATCTTCTTCACATCCAGCGACATGTTTCCCAGAGCACCGGCGTAAAGATTGCTTTTCGCGGCTTCGATCACGTCGCCCGGGATGTCCTGACGTCTGCCGGAACTGTTGTACCAGCTGGTCCCGACCTTCATCGATGGTATCCACTGCAGCTTCGCAAGCTGCATCAGCACGTTGGATTCGTGGACCTTCTCCATCGAGAGTTGAACTTCGACGCTCGAAGCGCGGGCCAGGTCGAGAACCATCGACCAATCGACCGGCATCGCCTCCCCTTCGCCCGCCATCTCTGGAGCCGACTTTGGCAACGGAGCGGTCAGATCGGGGGCTCCCTTGATCAGTTCCGGTCCATTGGAAGGTTCCGTCGAAGGCTCGGTCGAATGAAGTGGGGCTTCCGGCGTCGAGGGTATCGACGATGGGTCCTGCGCGTGCAGTGTCGCCGCCAATAGAGTTGCGCTCAAAAGCGCCATCCAGGAACTTCTGGATGAGGACGGCATCGATCGGTCGGCGGTCATCACCGGCGGCGTCCCTGCCTTCACTCGGCCACCCCCACGGAATCACAACCGGCGAGCAGCCGAGAACATACTCCTACTCTCGGGCTGGAGCGTTCATCGGCAGAGTTTCTCGCTCGGGACCTTTGGAAATGCCGACTCTCCTTCAAAACAGTCTGTTGACCTGACCGTTTGCTAGGCTTCGGCAAGACGGGCAAGATCGGCGAAATAGCCAGGATACGTCTTCGCCGTACATCCCGGGTCGCGAATCGCGATACCGGTTTGCCGCAATCCAAGCAAGGCGAGACTCATCGCCATTCGGTGGTCGTTGTAGGTGTCAAAAATGGCTGCTTGGAGGATCGGGGGATGGATCTTGAGCCCGTCCTCGAACTCATCGACTTGGCATCCAGTCTTTCGGATCTCTTGAACCAGGGCCGAGATGCGGTCGGTCTCTTTATGGCGGATATGGGCAACGTGTCGGATGGTGGTGGGCCCCTCGGCGAAACAGGCGACCGCGGCCAGTGTCGGAACGGTGTCACTGATATCCTGCATGTCGATGTCGACGCCGACCAGCTTGCCCCCAAAGAGAGTGGTCTGGGCGGGCTTCATGTCCACGGAACAGCCCATCCGCTCGAGCGCGTAAACGAACTGCAAGTCTCCCTGTCGGCTATATGTCCCGAGTCCTTCCACGGTGACGCGACCCCCCGTGATGGCGGCGGCGGCAAAGAAGTAGCTCGCGGCCGAGGCGTCCGGCTCGATCGCGTACTCGCCGCCGACATAACCACCGAAGCCGGAGGATAGCCCCGAGAATCGAAACCGCTGATATCCGTCGCGCTCGAATTCCGCATCGAAGGCGGTCATGGTGGCGAGCGTCATGTCGACGTAAGGCTTCGAAACAAGATCCCCTTCGACCTCGATGGTCAAACCGCGCGCGGTCAAGGGGGCAACAATCATGAGCCCACTGAGAAACTGGCTGCTTATGTCGCCCCGAATCCGGGCTGTTTCTCCGGTAAGGCCTCCCCCTTTGATGATGATCGGCGGACAGCCGTTGTCTTTCTCCGAGCGGATGTCGACGCCGAGATCTTTCATCGCCTGAAGCAGATCATCCATCGGTCGCTGCCTCATTCGCTCGATTCCATCCAAGCGATATGTTCCGTTGCCCAGCGAAACAAGCGCGGTGAGAAATCGCATGCTGGTGCCGGAATTCCCAAGGAATAGGTTCGCCTCGCGGGCGGGGATTTGGCCGCCCCGCCCATCGACGATGGCCGTGCATTCCGCCGAGTTGTATTCGACGGGGATGCCGAGCTGAATGAGAGCTTCTCGCATCAGATGAGTATCTTCGCTGTCGAGCACACCGGTCAATTTCGAGGGCCCGCGCGCGAGGGCGGCAATCGGAAACGCTCGGTTGGTGAAGCTCTTCGATCCGGGAACTTTGACCGATTTGCGCGGCACTTTGGCCAGCGGTGTGATCGGGAGCGGATCGGGGAGTACAGGATTCATCGGCATTTCCGCTCGGGACCCAACGATAACAGATCGCCATCCACCATGGTCAAAGAGGCGAACCTTCTCTGGAAAGGTTACGGAGACGCGAGTGAGAGAGCGAGTCCCGATCGGTCGGCTCCCGGATCAACTTGACGCAAGGAGGTCATCGGCGAGACTGATCGACGATGCGCCAACTCCACCGACCGTTGGCCCGGTCGGCCTGGACAGCGACACCAAAGACCCCCGAAAGGATGCCATCGGTGAGGGTTTCTTCGGGTCGGCCATGAGCTCGCACGGTACCCTCGGCGAGCAGAAGAATGTCGTCGACCGAGGACGGAAGATCCTCTAAATGATGCGTCACCACCAGCAGCGTTACGCCAGGCTGCTGAGTCAACATCCTCTCGACACTGGCCAAGAATTCTTCTCGAGCCAACAGATCGAGCCCTGCGGTCGCCTCGTCTAGGACCAGCAATTCGGGGGTTGTCGTCAAGGCACGCGCGACGAGAACTCTCCGCTGCTCGCCGGTGGAGAGCGTCGCAAAGAGTTGGCTTTCTCGATGGGCCAAACCGACCTGGGCCAGGAGCGCTCGCGCGCGGGCATGCTGCTCCGGCGTGGGGTCGTCGAAGTCGATTGTCAGATGCCCGAAGAACCCGCTGAGGACGACATCCAGAGCGGGCATTCGTTGGCCATCGAGATAAACGCTCGTGGGGTCGACGATCCCGATCCTTCTTCGAAGATCATCAAGATTCGTTTGGCCGATCCTCTCCCCTAAGACCGTGATCTGGCCGGACGTTGGGTAGAGATACCCAGTCACTATCCGAAGCAGCGTGGTCTTTCCCGAACCATTGGGCCCCAGAAGCGCCGATCGACGACCACGCTCTACTTGCCAGCAGACGTCCGAAAGAAGGGATCGTCCGTCGCGACGAAGGGAGACATTCTTCGCATGTAGGGCGAGTCGGCTCGGATCTACCAAAGCTGCCAAGCTCCGTATTGAAGGACGTAAATCCCGAGCAGAAGATTGGTGATGCCATGCGCGATCACCGTCGCCCAGAGGTTGCGCGTCTGATACAGAAGCAGATTGATCCCCGCGCCCCAAAAGAGAGCGGCTACCAGTTCCGGATGCACAAGCCCGAAGAAAAGAGTCACGAGCAAAAAACTCATCGACGAGAAGGTTCCCACCGGCACGGAATTGAATTGCCGATCGTCGATCAAGTACCGAAGGAGAAAACCTCGCCAGAAGACCTCTTCGATGATCGGCACGATAAGAGCCAACCCAATGAACCTCGCGATGAGGAACGCGTACCGCGCGATCGGGTCGGCAATCTCTTGAAACGGGTTGAAGCCGACGCGGTCGGGAAAGAGGCTCTTCATCGCCGGGATCGATTCGACGATCCGTTTCTCGACGCCCATTCCCGCCAGAAGAACCCATAACCCGACACCGACCACTCCAAACAGCACCGCCCAACCCAGGCCTCTGGTCGAAAAGACGGGCCAAGACTTTCGAAAGGCTAGACACATCCCCCCTACGAGCAAGATCTTGCCAACATACACCCACGGATAATAAGGCCGGAGAGGCTCCAGCGATTCAAGCTGAGTCAGAATCAAGAATGCCCCGAAGGGGGCCACAAACGGCAAGAAAGGAGACGAAGACACGGATTCATTTTGATTCTTATTCGAGGTCATTTTCATGTTCTCTTCGCCTGGATCCTGACAGAAACGTTATGATGGGGCGGGTCGAGTTTCCCATATCTCGGAGTTTATTTATGCAAACCTACTCTCCCGCGTGGCAGCGGCGTCCATTAGCGCGACCGATCTCGATCGAGCGATTGGAAGAACGGGTCGTTCTCACCACGAAGATTGTCACGATTGGCGATAGCTGGGGGAGTTTTTTAGCCGACGGAGCGCCAGGCTCGATCACCGATCTGCCTGGTTACAACAACGCGTTTCAGCAAGTCCTGAATGCTCGTGCGCCCGGAGTGGAAGTCTATAACGGCGGCTTTTACGGCGGGACGGCCGCGGGCCATGCGGGGCAACTCCCGCAGATCGGTTCCATCATCAATGCGGCCGGGCCGGACGTCGACCTCGTTTATCTCAGTTCCGGCGGAAATGATTTTCTAGCGGGTCTCGCGGCAGGGGGATGGTATAGAGGCAAGCCGGCCGGCGAGGTGCAAGCTCTCTTTGACACCGTCGGTAACAACGTCAGAACCGTGGCGGAATACATTCTCAGTTTGCGCCCTGATATTCAAGTCGTGATTCCCAGCTACGACTACATCAACCTGTGGGATTTCAACATCACCTCCGGCGGCGATCAGGTTCGGTTCAATTTAGGACTGGTTCGTTCGGGAAACTGGGCCCTTGATGCCCTTCAAAACGTCGACCTCAACTCGGCCCTGCGTGATCTGGAAACTCGTAAAGCCGCGATCGGTGCCGGAAATAGCCGAATCCATCACGTCAACATGTTCGGCCTCAATCAGTCCTTGCTTGGCTATCAGGGCTATCTGTCCAACAATGTCAGCCTGCCCCCCGGAAGTTGGCCTGATCTACCGGTGCGAAAGAGCTCGCTGGGGAGCAATGGCAACGATCCTATTCACCTCACCGATGCAGCCTACTCGGCCATGGTCGATACCGTCTATTCGCAGTGGATGGGGCAAGCGTTGCAGACCGGCCAACTCTCCGCTAGCGCCAACAGCTTTGCTTTTGGACAACTACGCGCGGGAACCAGTTCGCCGATACAGACGGTGACCGTGAGCAACGTCGGCGTCAACTTCTCGAAAATCAAAGATGTCAACTTCGCATCGGCAAACGGACCGTTCGTGGGTGGCGGGATCTCCGTGAATCCTCTCTTCCGCGACCCGACTCTCGGAAGCGATACCGCCAGCGCCAGTTACGGATTCGCTCCCACCGCGAGGGGCTCATTCAATCAAGTTGTCAACATCACCTCCAACGGAGGATCCCAAGGTCTCACGCTCACCGGGCAAGCGGTCGGCCCAGCCGGCACGCTGTTGTCGACGCCTAGCTTTAACGTTGCCCGCCCCGGACAATCCCAACTTGGCAACTTCGGCTTAGCCAATCAAACTTCCGATGGAGATCTGGGAAACCTCACCAACCTCACGATCACGGGCGCGAGTTTCGTCGGTCCCGATGCAAGCCTCTTTGAACTCGTCGGCTTCACCCCAGGAACGGTCATCAGTGCCGGCCAATTTCAGAACTTCACCGTGCGGTTCAACGGTAGTGTCGCTCCGCGGGTTTACAACGCCACGCTGGTCCTTCAAACGGATCAAGGCGCACCGCTGGGAGGGAGCGGCGCGACGTTTAACGTCGCGATCCAAGCCCAAGTCAATGATGGCTTCATCCTTTTCCCCTCGGCCGACCCGAACAACGGTTCGCTCAACAGTCTGTTTGCGTTCGGATGGAACGGCGACGATGCCGTGCAGTTTCAGCAGATCGATGCCAACACGATTCGCGCTCTTGTCACCAAAGAGAATGGACTAACCACGAACCGATCGATCGACTTTGCCGGCATCACCGGCCGGGTCATTGTCAATGCGTCTACGGGTAACGATCTCGTCGATGCGTCGGCACTGTCGGCAACAGCCGTCTCCCTGACTGGCGCCGCGGGCAACGACACACTCCGAGGTGGTCAACAGGCCGACATTCTCGATGGCGGACAAAATGACGATCTCATCACCGGAGGGTCGGGGGCCGACAGCATTCTCGGCGGCGATGGATCCGACACGATCTACGGCGAATCACCCGCCTCGTTGGGATTCCCTCTGGCGGCATTGAACCTGGGCGCGGACTCGATCGACGGAGGCCGGGGAAACGACACGATTTTCGGCGACGGTGACGGTGGCGAAGGAGCCAGCGATTCGATTCTGGGAGGCGAAGGAAACGACGTCATCGTCGGCGACGGCAGCGTCGGCAAGCGAGTCGTCTCCGATACGATTCGTGGCGGTGATGGGGATGATCTCATCAGGGGGGATGCCGACGGGGCCGAGGGCTCGCCCGATTCGCTCTTTGGTGATTCCGGAAACGATACCATCGACAGCGGCGGCGGAGACGATTCGCTCGAAGGGGGAACGGGGGATGATCTTCTCCTCGGCGGAGACGGTGCCGAAGGGGTAAGCGATACGCTCGTCGGCAACGAGGGACGAGACATCTTGGTAGGCGATCTCGGCGTCGTGGGGGCGAAGAATCTTCAAGGGGGTAAGGATTCGCTCGACGGCGGCGACAGTGATGATCTTCTCATTGCCGGCGCGCTCCGTGTGACCGATCTGGCCGCTTGGAACGCGATCCGTTCGGAATGGTCTTCGAATCGAAGCTACGCCGATCGTGTAGCCAACCTCAGTGGGACCGGCGTCGGCCCGCGCGACAACGGTGAATTCTATCTTCGGCCCGGCGTGGAAGTTGTTCTCGATCGCCAACCCGCCGCCCCGCCGACGTTGAATGCCTTGGTCGGCGGAGCGGACCAGGATTGGTTCCTTTACGAACTTCAAGATGTACTCGTCGATTTGAGCCTAAGCGAGATCACGACGCTGATTTCGTGACAGGAATCCCACAAAGTCGAACGTCCGTTCGACTACCCATCGGTCATCAGCGCACCTATCTATTCCGGTAGGAAGTCACTGCTGGCCGATGGAGGATCTTGGTCGATGCCTTGTTTCAATCGAAGCTACTTGATGGCATGGGGGGTGGTCGGCGTCGGATTGATCGTCCCCCTTGCGGCGAAAACCTTCGCGGCACCGGCTGATGAGGCTGTGCCTCTCATCTCTCGCGACATACTCTTCGGCAACCCGGATCGATCGAACGTTCGCTTGAGCCCCGATGGTCAAACGCTTGCCTGGATCAGCCCCAGCGAAGGGGTTCTCAATATCTGGGTCGCGCCAGCTCTCTCGCCGCAAAAGGCCAGGGTCGTCACGAACGATCGGAAACGAGGAATTCGAACATTCGATTGGGCTTACACCAGCCAACACTTGATCTATCAGCAAGATGAAGGTGGCGACGAGAATTTTCAGCTCTTCAGCGTCGATCTTACCAACGATAAGACTATCAATCTCACGCCGATCAAAGGGGTTGCCGCCAAGATCGAAAAAGGGAGTCCCAAATTTCCGACAGAAATTCTCATCGGCATCAACGATCGCAATCCGATGTTCCATGATATCTATCGTTGCGACGTCACGACCGGAAAGCGTGAGTTGGTTCAGCAAAACACCGGCTTTGCTGGCCTGATGGCGGACGACGATTACAACATTCGTTTCGGCATCAAGTTCGACCTTCGCGATGGCGGGGTCAAGGTGCAGAAGAAAAATGATAAGGGTGAGTGGGTCGATTTCGAGTCGATTCCGATGGAAGATACGCTCACGACTCAACCGCTCGATTTCACTCCCGACGGCAAGCAAGCGTACATGCTCGATAGTCGAGGCCGCGACACGGCAGCGCTGATCCTTTTTGATGTCAACACGAAGGAGAAGAAGCTAATCGCGGCCGACGACCGGGCCGATATCAGCGATGTCTTGGCCCATCCGACAACGAAGGTCGTCGAAGCCACCGCGGCCAATTACGACCGCGTGACTTGGACGTTCCTTGATCCAAAGATTAAGGAGGATTTCGACGTCCTCAGCAAACTGGGGAACGGCGAGATCAAGATCGGGAGTCGATCCCAAGATGACAAGCGTTGGGTGATCGGCCTGCTTGTCGACGACGGTCCAACGCGCTACTACCTCTACGATCGACCCACCAAGAAAGCGACGTTCCTATTCACGAACCGCTCCGATTTGGAAAAGGTCTCTTTGGTCCCGATGAAACCGGTGATTATCCCCGCGCGGGATGGCATGAACTTAGTGAGCTACCTCACGCTGCCGGCGGGTGTCTCGGACAAGCCGGCCAAGCCGCTGCCGATGGTCCTTTATGTTCATGGCGGGCCGTGGGCCCGAGATGATTGGGGCCTCAACCCGGTCCATCAGTGGCTCGCCAATCGAGGCTACGCAGTTTTGAGCGTCAACTTTCGTGGATCGCAGGGGCTCGGCAAGAAATTCCTCAACGCGGGCAATCGCGAATGGGGAGCCAAGATGCACGATGATTTGCTCGACGCGGTCCAGTGGGCCATCGATCAAAAGATTGCCGACCGGGAACGGGTGGCGATCATGGGGGGTAGCTACGGCGGTTACGCAACGCTGGCTGGTTTGACCATGACGCCGGACGTCTTTGCGTGTGGTGTTGATACTGTCGGCCCCTCGAATCTCGTTACCCTGCTCAAGTCGGTGCCGGCGTATTGGATGCCGCAAATTCGTGTTTTCAAGGATCGCGTCGGCGACCACACCACCGAGGAGGGGCGAAAGTTCCTCGAATCTCGATCCCCCCTCAGCTACGTCGACAACATCAAAAAGCCTCTGTTGATCGGGCAGGGAAAGAACGATCCGCGAGTGAAGCAAGCCGAGTCGGACCAAATCGTCTCGGCCATGAAGGGGAAGAAAATCCCTGTGACCTATGTCCTCTACCCGGATGAAGGGCACGGTTTTCAGCAGCCTGCCAATCGGCTTAGCTTTTTTGCGATTGCGGAGGCTTTCCTTGCGAGGCATCTCGGGGGTCGCTTCGAACCGATCGGCGACGACTTCAAAGGATCGTCCGTGAGCGTGCCCGAAGGAGTCGATCAAATCCCCGGAATTGCCGAGCCTTTGGCGGGTATCAAATAAATTGTGGAGATCTGCAAAAGGTGAACTCGCGAGTCGCCGATATCCGAGGAGGGCCGTTCTTTGTGAGCGACCCCCAAGGAGCAGTCGATGTCCGAGCCAGAGTTTCGATTGGTCGGAGCCGATCTTTCAGAGGAATCCTCGCCGAGCGGGATGAGCAAGCCTTGCGTTTCTCTTTCGCTGCGAGAGCTCTTCCCCTTATTGGCGAGCGCTTATCAGAAGAAGGCGGCCTGGCTGGCTGATCTCGCAGACGACCCGGTTATGGTCACATCCGATCTGGCAGAGATCCTTGTTCTCTACCGCGATGTCATCAAAGAGAAATCCGCGTAGCCGCGATCGGACGTCAAACCGTTTCGCTGATCCTTTTGTAGAGTCCGTTGGCATGCCCGCAGCGTTCTTCGGCCGGTAGCGACGTGCCGAAGACGGCACACGACGAGGCCGTCTCCCAGAACTGCACTTCTACGACTCGAAATCCCGCGTCGACGCCGACCTCGAAAAGAATCTTCGCAAGGTTCTCGGCGGTCGGGTTCGTGGGGAGGACCAACACGGGCTGGCCGTGCGCCCGCAGGACATCCACCAGAGGATCGTCCTGGTGCAGTGCCATGCGGTGGTCGAGGTTCTCGTCGATCCAACGGCCCAACGTTCGCTTGATGTCGCCGAAATCGGTCAACATGCCGCGATCGTCGAGATTCTCTCCTTCGACAGTGATGACGGCCCGGCCGTTATGGCCGTGCAAGAATCGGCACTTGCCATCATAATTGACGAGACGGTGGCCGTAACAGAAAGCGAGTTCTTTGGTAACGCGGAACATCCCCGCCCTCTGCCTGCGAAAAACATCGATCGGAATCAGTCGGCTATTGTACCGGTTCGAATCCGCTAAACCAAAAGACCCGTTGCCCGGCGGCCGGGTTCATTTGCGGAAGGGGATCGTCGAACCGCTGGCATGGTGCCAAGCGGGATCAACCAGCGAAACAACAAACCGAGCGACTTCTTCCGGCTCAAGGATGCCCGGGCCCTTAAAATCGGGGAAAGCGGATCGCAGCATGGCCGTTTCGACCGCTCCGAGCGCCAATGCAAAGGCGTGGATTCCCAGCGGGCGACCCTCGTCGCCGATCGATTTGGTGAAAAGATTCACCCAGGCCTTCGATGCTCCGTAAACCTGGAAGCCGGGAAAAGGATCCAGAGATGCCAGCGACGAGATATTAATGATGGTCCCGCTCCCCTGGACCTTCATCATGGGCCAAACCGCTCGAGTCGCGTAGAAGATGGCCGCACAGTTCACCTGAAACGTTCGCAGAAAATCGTCGTCGGAAACTTTATCGATCGGACCCAAGGGGGCAAAACCGGCGTTGTTGACGACGACATCGACGCGGCCAAAACGATGCATCGTCTGATCAACAACTCTTTCGATCTCGCTGCGAGAGGAAACATCCGCTTCGAGAACGAGATGGGTCGTCCCACTGACCGAGAGGATTCCCTCGGTCCGCGATAAACCCTCTCGATCGCGACCGCATGTCACGATCGAGTATCCCTGCTCGGCCAAGGCGAGAGAGATTGCCTGGCCGATGCCCCGGGTTCCACCGGTGACGATGGCGACTTTGGTGGCCATGCAACAGCTCCGCGCGGACGAGGCCGCGATTTTTACTTGGCGGCCTGCTCGGCTTCTTTTGGATCCACCACGCGAACGCGAATCATCTTGAGTTCCTTCAGCGGACGATCCTGTCTCCCAGTGGGCGAATTCTCGATCGCATGGACAACGTCGATCCCCTGAATCACTTCGCCGAAGATCGCGTGCTTGCCGTCGAGCCACGGAGTCGGGACCGTGGTGATGAAGAACTGCGTGTCGCCGGTGTTGGGGCCTGCGTTGGCCATCGACAAAATGCCAGGTCCGGTGTGGCGAAGCTTGTCGTGGAACTCGTCGAGTAATTTCTTCGAGGGGAGTCCCTTATCCTCTCGGCCACCGGTTCCTGTACCCTTGGGGTCGCCGGTCTGAATCATGAAATCTTTGATGACGCGGTGAAAGACGATCCCGTCGTAAAACTCTTTGTTGACTAGATCGATGAAGTTCTCGGCCGTCTTGGGGGCCAGGTCTTTGTGGAGTCGAGCTAAGATCGTCCCGAGCGTTGTTTCGATTCGAACGATCGGATTGCCTGGTTGTTCGCTGAGTGCTTTATTCACCGCAATTGCCTCCTCTTTGGTGATCGGTGTAGGTTCGGAAACAGGTTCGGCCGCCGCTGCCTGGGGAGCAGCTGCCGCGGCGCCCGCTGCCAAAGGTGCTGGATCGGGAGGAAAAGGGGTGTTCCCTGGTACGGGCCGAAATAACAGCCAAGCTGTCACACCCAGCCACGCGACGATCAATAGCCCGAGGGCTGTAAACGCATCTAACCGGAGACCACTTCGTCCCGCGCTCATTGCTCCTCCTGAAACCGCCATGCTTGTCATTGCTGAACCTCCTTAAGCCCATTGTCGTAAAGAGGAGTCCATTCGACCACTCCCGACGTTGTACAATCGAAGCCAAAAGAGGGAGGGCAAGCCTAAGTGAAATTAGGACTCATCAATAGCGCCTGGGCGCAGGCGGGCCGAGAAACGGTCTGGGGCATCCAAAAAACCAAGGAGATCGGCTTCGACTCGATCGATCTCTTTGCCGATCCTCTCGATCTCGATGTCACCCAGCGCCGTGAAATCGCTCGCGAGTGCGAAAGGCTTGATTTGCCTATCGTTTCGATTTGCTGCGTCGCCTGCGGGCTCATGGACTTGAACCCCAGCGTTCAGCGGTTCAGTGTCGAGCGGGTCGAACGTTATCTCGATCTGGCTTACGAGTATTCGGCAAAGAATGTTCTGTTGGTCTTGGGAGAATACATTTGGCAGCAAGAGGTGATTCTCCCGGCCGATCAATGGCGATGGGGCGTCGAAAACGTTCGCCAACTGGCCAGGCGGGCCGAGCGATTGGGGGTCGCGATCGCGCTTGAACTGGAACCCTTCCCGCTCTCGCTGCTAAACTCGGTGGCGACGATGAAACGATTCATCGAGGATGTTGATTCCCCCGCCGTCGGCGCCAATATCGATATCAGTCATCTCGTGCTCGCTCGCGAAGCTCCCCAAGCGGTTCAGCAACTGACGGGCAAGGCGATCCATGTTCATCTTTCGGATTGCGACGGGCAAAAGCATGGCGATTTGCCGCCCGGCCGAGGCGTTGTTCCTTTTCTGCCTTACCTTGCCGAGATCGCGAAACTCGGGATCGACGGAGCGATCAGTATCGAACTCGAGTATTCGCCTGATCCCGCGCGAATCGAGGAATGGGTGCGCGAAGCGTACGCGGCGACCAGCGATCTACTCCGGCAAACAGGACTTCGACCTTGAACGATATCTCCTCGTTAGAGATGAGTCGCCAACCTCGGCCGAGCTTATTGATGATGTTTGGTCCGGGTTTGGCGATGGCGGCGGCTGGAGTCGGCGCCGGCGATGTCACCATGGCGTCGCTGGGCGGCGCGAGGTTTGGTTTGGCGCTGGTATGGGCGCCGCTGGTGGCGGCGGTGTTGAAATTCGCTTTGAATGAGGGGCTTGCGCGCTATCAGTTGGCCACCGGAGAGACCCTCCTCGAAGGTTGGGGCCGACGGCTTGGACCGATCGCGAGCATCGGCTTTCTGATCTATCTTGTGATCTGGACCATCCCCGTTTTCGCAGCACTGGCAAGCACGTCGGGCGTTGCCATGGATTTGCTCGTGCCTATCGGCGGGCTGCATCCGGCATTGTCGGGAACCCTATTTGCAGGGGGACCCGATCGGGCCGATGTCGCTTGGTCGATGATGTTGGTCGCGGCATGTTTTATGCTGATCTGGTGGGGCAGATACGCTCTCTTCGAGCGAGTGATGGCAACGATGACCGTTGTGATGTTCGGCGTCGTGCTGGTCAGTGGACTAGCGTTGTTCCCGATGGATCGATGGCAGATGCAATGGTCGACCGGCCCCTGGTGGCCTGCTGATGCCGATGGAATTCTGCTTGCGATCATGGGGGGAACCGGCTCGACCGTCGGGGTGATGGCATACAGCTATTGGATGCGCGAGCGAGGACGCCAAGGGCCAAGCTGGCTTGTCATCACGCGGATGGATCTCGGTCTTTGCTATCTCTTGAGTGGCCTCTTTGGTGTTTCGATCATGCTCTTGGCCGGGGGCGTATCGACCGAAGAATTCAATCGCCTAGCGGGCATCCCCGAAGGAGCGATAAAGGTCCAGCCTAGGATTCCCCAAGTCTTCGAAGTCGTCGCCCATAGATTGCAAACCGAGCTTCCGATCGATCCCGCCTTGGGAACGGTCTTGTCGAATCTGTTCAAGGGAGCACTGACAGCGACGGTTCTCAGTTCTCTCCTGGGGATGATGCAAAGCATTCCGTATCTTTACAGCGATCTGTTGGGGATTTTGGCGAAGTGGTCGGACGAGGATCGCCCCGACGCGGCCGATCCCCGCGGGAGGGTGTATCGATCATTTCTGATTCTACTGACGCTGTTACCGATCCCGATGGTGCTGCTCAAAACGCCGACGTTCATCTTGATGGTTTACGCCATTTGGGGTTCGCTATTCATTCCGTTTCTGGCCGCGACGCTGCTTGTGCTGAATAACCGTGTCGAGTGGGTCGGCAAATTGCGGAATCGTTGGGGATCGAATATCGTTCTTATCATCGCGCTGGGGGTTTTCGGATGGGCCTTGATCAGCGGAGTGTGGGAATGGATCGCCACGGGCAAACCACCCTTGCCGAGCGGTTGAGACAGAATCCGACGGCGATCCTTGTGGGGGAGGTTTTGGCCGACGTCGAGTCGACCGCTTTTCAACGCTGGACAGATTCATTGGGGAACGATCTGTTGCCCCATGTCACGGCCAATGGTTTGACGGTCCCGATTGTTCGGGTCTCGTGGAATCGGGTCGATGATTTCTTTCAAACCCTTTTTGACCGAGCCAATCACCAATTCTTCGGCAACCATTTGCCCCCGTGTCGACGAGTCTGGAATCGACGATTTCGAGGGTTAGCGGGACGAATTCAATGTCGTGAGAACGTGATCGAACTGTCCAGCGCCCACTTCGAACAGTGCGGGGCAGCGGCAATGGGAATCGTTCTCGTGCACGAGATGATTCACCTAGCGCTCTTCACCGATCGGTTGCCGTTCGGGCACACGGGTGAGTTCAAGCGGCGAAGCCTCTCGGTCGGATTGCCGAGAATCTATCATGAGCTCCCTCTGCCCGGCCGTCTGGCAAAGTCGAAGCGCTATCGCTACCGCTGTGTCTGCGGACAAATGGTCTTATCTCGAATCAAGTTTCGTCAGCCACGCGCTTGCGCGCACTGTTGCAAGAAGTTCTCGCGAGGGCGGTTTGACCCCCGCTTTACGTTGGTCTTCGTGGACGAAGTCGCAACAGCGTAAATCTTCGTCCCGCCCATGTCTACTTAGGAGCTTCGGCCGGGTTCGCCGGCGCGGGCGTTGCGGGGGGCGCGGGAACGGGATTGCCAACCGGTCCTTCGTTGCCGGGGGCCGGCGTTGATCCTGGGGCGGGTTCCCCTTCCTTCTTCGGTTCGGGCTTCTTCACGAGGTCGGCCCGCGTCAAGCGGACTTTGCTCGCGGACTCATTCGAGACGACATAGAACCACTGCCCGTAACGAGCTTCCAGCTCCTTGGCCTTCTTGCGTCCCTCTTCGATCTTTCGGTCTCGCTCTTTCTTCTTCTGCTCGTACTCGGTCTTGTCTTGCTCCGCATCCATCTTCTTCTGAGCTTCAATGCGAGCCTTGAGTTCTTCCTCTTGTTTCTTTTGAACTTCTGGATCGATGGCCGGCTCTGCCGCGGGAACATTCTCCGCCGGGGGAGTTGCTTGCGCCGGTGGAACTCCTTCCGCGGGTGGAGCGGCCTGCGCGGGTGGAGTCGTGGCTGGCGCGGGCTCTTGATACGCCACATTCTTAACAGGGTTGGCTCCCTCGGCGGGCGGAGCAGCCGGCGCTTCTGGGGCAGGCTCGGCAGGCTTCGCCGGGGCTGCCTCGGCGGGGGGCGCGGGGGTCACAGGCGTTGCTGGCCCCGCATCGGCCGGCGGGGACGCGGGCGCTACCGTTTCCTTTAGGCTCTCGGGCAATTCAGGTTCGGGGAAGCGGTCTTCGTTAAAGCCGACACTGATGAGAAGAAAACGATTCTCCTGGGTCTTCGAACCAGCATCATCGGCCGGCTTGGCGTCGGCTCCGTCCTTCGGAGCATCGGCATCGACGACCTTTTCTCCTTCCTTGCCCGCTTCGACTTCGCCTCCTCGGCCAAGGAAAACGCCCCCCATGCGTAGCGTGTAGCGGATCCCATCCTTTGTCTCGAAAGAGACCTCTCCTTCATTGGAGACTACTCGGCCATCTTCGGTGGGGAAGAAGCCTCTGCTGATCATGGACTCCGCGACGAACTGTTGTTCGAGGATATTCAATTCCGGCGTCAAGCCCGCGGGCTTCGGACGAACCCCCAGAATCTTGAGATCGGAGATCGAGGTTGCCAGGTCACCCGCCTTGGTCTCGTCGGTCTCTTCGCCCTCGGCAACACCCTCAAGGTTCCACTTGCTCTTGTCATCTTTGGTGAGCGTGACGACTCCCTTGTCATTGATCCGGACGCGATTCCCCTTCTGTTCGAGCTTGTAGTCGTTGATGACGATCTTGTCGAACTCCATGGCCGAATCGGTGATCAAGTCGGTATCGATCCAGTCTGCAAACCGAGTGGTGAGATCGAGCCCGGCGCACTTCACCTGATAGACACGATCCTTGTCAGGAATCCGCACGAACTTAAAGTCGGGCTTATCGGGAACATCCTTGCCGATGAGCATGTCACTGACGATGTTTCCGTTGACATCGAGCAGCTTGACGCGCGTGGCCCAAGAGTCCGCATCCCCGGCCGCATCGGTCGGATCGATCAGCCCGTACTCTTTGTGTAAGTCTTTGCCGTCGGACGCGACAGTGTCTTTCTGCAGCCCCAGAACCGCGCCGGCCGTCTTCTTCAGTCGGTCGGCCGCATCTGCTGGGTAGTTGTTGTGCGAGGGGATGACCCAGATCCCGTTCTGCAGTTTCACGCTGAACGAGTCGAGCTCTCCCTTGTCTTTGTTGTACGCGGTCACTTCCAGGCCTTTGACCCCGTCGGGATTCACGTCGGGGTAAAAGGGAGCACGTTCTTCGACGAAACTACTCGTGGTCCGATTGACCTGCGGGCGCGTAAGGTACGCTGCCCCCGCGAGCATCACCGCCACACCCAGGAAAACGATCGTCTTGGTCATCTCGTTCATGGATCGCAACCCTATTCTTTCGCAGCCCACTCTTCTGGAAGAAGGTGATGTCTCTGCTGTCTGGCCCGTTGTAAATCCTCAAAGGGAAAGCGACGTCTCGGCCCGAAGGCCAAGTCGTCCTATTTTAAACCAGCCGTTTCGGATCCACTCCTTCGCGCTCACCTGTCTGGCGAACGAAGAAGACCGCCAGTCCAATGAGTAGCGCGGGGATCGGCGGCAACAATACGGCCAACCACTTCACACGGTTCTCTTCGGCCCGTCGGCTTCGCGTGGTTTCTTCTCGGACGTCGCGGACCTTCTGTTCGGTCTCGCGTTCGATGCGATCCTTCTCGCGATCAAAATAGTTTTGCCAGTAGGACTGAGCAAAAGCCTTCTTCTGATCGCGCAGGTTCTTCGCGATGGAAGTATCTTTGTCGATCTTGTCGACTTCGTCGTTCAACTTCTTTTGAGCCTCGCCAATCGCCTTTTCCGCGGCAGCCTGGGCTTCCTCGATGCCTGCTTGTTCCTCGCGAACGCTTTGGTTGGCGAGCAGCTCGAGCGTATCCAGCGTTCGCCGTTTCGGCCGCTTTTTCCGCAAAGCCAGGAAGCCTTCGTCGCCCGCCAGGAGATCGACGCAGTTCAAGATGAACGGGACATTGTCGAACTTAAGCGTCTCCTGCTGAGCTTGTTGACGAAGCGCGAACATCTGATCAGAGACGATGTCGAGATCAGCAACAAAGATGACGTTGATCTCTTTCGGCTCCGTCGGTGCGGGCGGGGCAGACCCTTCCGAAGGCTTCGCCGCAGGTGCGGCGGGAGCATCGTCGCCTCCACCCGAAGCAGCAGGCTTGCTGGTGGTCGTGGCGGGCGCTCCTGATGCCAGCTTCCCCTTGATTTGCGCCGCGAGCACATACTCGCGTGGCGACCGGAGTCGCGGAGGACGATCGTTCAGCCGCATGCCGAACATCTCTTCCTTAATAATCTTGTCCCAAGGAGTTGTTCCGCTGACTCTGCCCGTCGTCAAAAGGGGCTTAAAAGTCGGGCCGTCCCCGCCGAGCGGTTGCAATGAACCAGGGAAAAGCGTCACCAACTGTTGTAAACCCGACGTCGCCGAGCTTGCCGGGTTGAACGCTTCGCTGTTGCCACTTCCCGGTCCAATGAAGACATACTCGGGAGGAAGATCAGGCAGTTCGGGGACCGGATTCCAAGCTTGCCAAACAACGTTGCCGGTGTCGAAATTCATGTTGAGCAGACGGGTCAGCTTGCCGAGATTACCCTTCGGCTCGGGCGGCTGGGGCGGCATCCCCATCATCATGTTCTGACGCGGAGGCTCTTTCTCTCGACGAGCGGCAAGCCGAACGTTCACCAGTGGCATGGGGTCATCCAGAATCAGCGCGGGTCGGCCGGCCGCCACATAGGACACGAGCCGATCGATCTGCGGATCCGACAGGGACGAGGCCATCGGCACCAGAAGCACCTTCACATCGGCCGGCACATCGACATCAGGAGCAACTCGAACCACTTCGTATTGCTGCTTGAGTTCATTGACGATCTGCCAGTCCTGAGCGGGCGTCATCATCTGAAAGTTGAATTCGCCGAAGAGATTCGCGTCGGTCGTCATGATGCCGACCTTTGGACGGCTCGCCTGTGCGACGGACCGAATCGTCCGCGCGATTTCGTATTCGACGGGAAGGGCAGGGTAGAAGAAGGGAATCACCTTCTCGCTGGAGCCGCTCTTAATCGCGACACCCATGTAAAGCTTTTCGATGGTCTGGCGACTATCTTCGCGGATCGGCACTTCTTGGGGCTTGATGCTGTAGACAGACTCCGCATCGCGAGCTTCGTTGCTGAAAACTTCAGTGTCGAAGATATCGACGGTCACTTTGTCGCCACCAAGCGCATCGAATCGTTGCAAGATATCGACCAGATCTCGGCGAATTCGCTCAAACTCACGAGGAGGGTTGGGGCTCAGATAGGCTTCGATGAGGACCGGCCGCTTGGGATCGATGCCGTCAATGATTTTGAGGGTGTCCGCGGAGAGTGAGTGGAGTCTCTCTTCCGTTGCATCGACAAAGAAGTATCGGCTTCCGAGCCGAGCTAGCATGGTCCCGGCCACAACGATCACGGCGAGTGAGACGATCCGTGTCACATAGTTGGACCAGCGAGCAGTCGTCTGCGCGCCCCCCTCCCAGTGTCGTCTGCTGAGCAAAACCACATTCACGTAAAGGAATGTTGCCGTCAGCCCCAGGAAGTAAATCATCCCGTCCAAAGGAATGATTCCTCGGCCAAATGGTTCGAATTGCTTGACCATGCCCGCGTTTTCGAGGATGTAGCGCACCGGCCGGGCCGTGGTGAAGGTCGTCCCGACGCTATAGATACCCAGCAGCAACAGACAGAACGCGGTGCCGAGAATGAACGCGATCGTGACATTCGATGTCAGTTGCGAAGCGATCATGCCTGCCGAGATCAACGCCATTCCGATCAACCAGTAGCCCACAAACGTGGAAAGAACTAGGCCTCCGTCGGGAGATCCCAGTGAGGCCAAGACAAAGTATTGTAAACTTAGAAAGACTAGTCCCACGGTGTAGATGGCCAGTGCTGCCAGGAACTTGCCGAGAACGACTTGCAAGTCCGTCCCTGGGAGCGTGAGGAGCAGTTCTTCGGTCCCGCTTCGTCGTTCCTCGGCCCAGATCGACATGGTGATGGCCGGCACAAAGAACAACAAGACATAGGGGAAGAATGAATTGAGTTGTGATAGATCGCACAGGTTCGCGGCAAAGAATCGGTCTTCGTGCCAAAAGGCAAAGTAAGCTCCGATCGCGGTGAATGCCGTGATAAAGAGGTAGCCAATCGGGTTGGTAAAATAGCTGACGATATTCCGTTTGAAGACAGCGAATGTCAACGGCGGCGAAACCAGGCCCACGAGATACCAAATCCCGAGCCCTACCAGTCCCACCAGGACGTAGACAATCAGGAAGTCCGCCGGCCCGTATCCGGTGATCGATCCAAGCAGCATGATTGCCAATTCTCCCTTATTCGATCTTCTCTTGCCGGCCCTCTCTTCATCATGGCGAGGCCGGCGTAATGTTGAATGTTTGACAACGCTGATCGAGAAGGTCCGCTAACGGCGTCCCCCCGATCGATGTTCGAACTAGCTCGCCTTGGTCAGCTCGGCAAAACGCTGGTCGAGTTCTCGACCGGCGTGGAGCTGGTTGATCGAACCATCAAAGACCACGCGACCTTCATGAATGAAGATGGCTCGGTCGGCGACGGCCTCGACCTCTTGAAGAATGTGGGTGGAAAGCAAAATGGTTTTCGATTTCCCGATACTGCGAATCGCCTCGCGAACATCGCGGATCTGGTTGGGATCCAGACCGCTGGTCGGCTCGTCCATGATCAGAACATCAGGTTCATGCAATAGGACCTGAGCCATCCCGACCCGCTGCCGAAACCCTTTCGACAACTTCCCAATGGGCTTACCAATAACCGAACCAAGCGAGCATTGTTGGATGACCGCCGCCATCCGATCTTCAAGTCGTCCCCCTGACATCCCTCGGGCCGTTCCCATAAATCGGAGGAGCTGTCGAGGAGTCATGTCAGTGTAAAGAGGACCGTTCTCAGGAAGATACCCCAGCCGATTCGCGATGGCGCTTCGTTCGTGAGCGACATCGTGACCCATGATGAACGCCCGGCCGGCCGATGGGGCCATGTAACCGGTCAGAATCTTCATGGTCGTCGATTTGCCCGCGCCATTGGGGCCCAAGAACGCCACGATCTGCCCCTGAGGAATCTCAAAAGAAACGTCGCGAATGGCTGCGAACGGTCCGTAAAACTTACTCAAACCCTCTGCTTTGATCGCCGCCGAGCTCACGGTGTTTATTCTCCTCCCAGACCCAACGTTCTTATGGACAACATCATCCTGTATGACAGCAGGACCCAGGGGCCTTCGTACGCCAGCCCCCGCAACATCTGTTTCTTCCGTTCCCGGTGAGGGAAGGGAGACAGTTCCGTCATTTCGCGGAGGGTCCCCACAGCTTCTCACCCCCCCCTCACAACGTTCTACGAACGAACCGGCGTTATTCGCAAGTCCCCTGACATTACGACCAGATGATTCTTCATTCAAAATTCAAGGTTACCCCATGTATACCCTCTGATATACTCGACACGCTGGCTCGGCTGCCAGTATGAACATTCGTTCTCGTGTCATAGGTTTTCCCCTTTGCAATCAAGACTGATGGCCAGGCGAATCGTCGGCCGCGGGGGGAATCGCTTTGCGCTGCGAAGCGACTGCGAAATGTGGAATGGGTCTGCCGAAGGGTGAGGGTTAACATGTTCGGTTTTTCGCGAGCGGATATCGAGCAGAAGAAGAGTCGCCGGCCTCGACGCAAGCAGCTTTGCTTTTTCGAGCATCTAGAGGACAGGACGGTTCTGTCGGGCACGCCGATCGGCGTGGAGCAGCTCGTCAATACGACGGTGGCAGGCGATCAGCGGTTCGCGATCATTGGCGCGAATGCCAAGGCCGGTCAGAGTGTCGTGGTTTGGGCCAGTGCCAATGAGGATGGCAGCGGCGACGGCGTTTACGCCCAGCGCTACGACCTTTTTGGCGGCAAAGTCGGTAATTCGTTCCGGGTCAACACGTTCACCTCTGGGAATCAAACCTCGCCCGCGATCGCGATGGATTCGCTCGGGAGTTTCGTCGTTGCGTGGCAGAGCGCTGGTCAGGATGGAAGCGGCGATGGAATTTATGCGCGAAGTTTCGGCTACGACGGGACGCCGTTGACGGCGGAGTTCCGTGTCAATTCGACGGTCACCGGAAACCAGCAGGCTCCTGCGATTGCGATGAACGATGTCGGCGAGTACGCGATCGCTTGGCAAACAGCCAGTCGCGACGGCAGCGGCAACGCCGTCGCCGCCCGTGTTTATCGTTCCACCAACGCGGCGGCTGGGAGCGATTTTCAAGTAAACCAGTTTACTACCGGTAATCAGCAAGCTCCTTCGCTGGGAATGGATAACACCGGAGCCTTCGTGGTGGCTTGGCAGAGTGCGGGCCAAGACAGCAACGGTGACGCTATTGTGGCGCGGCGGTACAACCGTGATGGTGCTGCTCTGGCCAATGAATTCATCGTCAATCAGTTCACCACCGGAAATCAGAGTGCCCCGAGTCTTGCTTCGAATGCCGACGGGTCTTTTGTGGTCGCGTGGCAAAGCGCGGGTCAAGACGGGAGTGGTGATGCGATCATTGCCCGTCGATACGACACGTCCGGTACCGCGATTGCCAATGAATTCATCGCCAATCAGTTCACCACCGGAAATCAGTCGAATCCGTCGATCGCCACGGGCGCGGTCGGTGGCTTTGTCATCACCTGGCAGAGTGCATTGCAGGACGGCAACAGCGATGCGGTCATCGTGCGGAATTATTCGACGGCGGGGATAGACCTTGGGCCGGAATTCGTCGTCAATAGTTTCACCACCGGTGCGCAGAACAATCCGGCAGTGGCGATTGATTCACAGGGGGATTTCACCGTCGTGTGGCAAAGTCCAGGCCAAGAGACGGGTGGGGGAACCTCACTGGGCGCCTTTGTTCGCCGATACAACGTGGCCAATGATGCACCGGTGATGCGGCAGGTTCCCAATCAAGCTATTGATGTCGGAGGCACCGTTAGTTTCTCGGCCACGGCTCGCGACGCGGACGGCTCGCTCGACACGCTGACTTATTCGCTGCTGGCAGGAGCGCCGGTGGGGATGACGATCAACCCGACGACAGGTCAGGTGACTTGGGACACAAGCACGGGGGTGGCGGCGGGTCGATACTTTGCGACTGTTCAGGCGACGGATGCAGCGGGGGCGTTCGACACGAAGAAGGTGGCGATTACGCTGTTTGCTCCTGGGGAGCGAACGGCGCTTGATGACTATGTGAATGCCGTTGATCCAGCTTACGGCTGGGATATCCGAAGCCGAGTCGATGGAGATGGCTTCACCAAGTACAACATTCGCCTGACCAGCGGCACCTGGCGATCGGCGGCGGAAGTGAACAATCCGCTTTGGCAACATTGGCTGGTGTTGTACGTGCCGGACGTCATTCGAGATAACCGAGCATTCCTCTTCATCGATGCCGGCAACACGTCGGCAACGCCGCCGACGACGCAGATCGATCCGTATGCGGGGCCAATCGCGGCGACAGCCGGTCTGGTGATGGCGGACCTGTTGACGGTTCCGAATCAGCCGTTGACATTCGCGGGGGAGACAACTTCGCGGTCAGAAGATTCGATTATTGCCTATTCATGGCGGAAGTACCTGGAGACGGGCGATCCGACTTGGCCGGTAAACCTGGCAATGACCCGAGCGGCGATGCGCGCGATGGATGCGGTAATGGACTTCATGGGCTCACCGGTCGCGGGGAACGCTGATGTCGATTCGTTCATTGTCTCGGGGGCATCAAAGCGAGGTTGGACGACTTGGCTGGCCTCAGCGACAGACCCACGGGTATCGTTCGCGATCCCGGTGGTCGCGGACTTGCTCAACATGGAACAAAGTTTTGCCCATCACTACGCGTACTACAACGGGACGTTCTCGGCGGCAGTGAAAGATTACGTCAACGAAGGAATTCTGGACGTCAATAAGTTCGGAACCGACGGCATCAATAGTCTTTTGTCGATCGTCGATCCCTACACGTATAAGAATCGGCTGACATTGCCGAAGTTCATGATTTACGCCAGTGGCGACGAGTTCTTTGTTCCTGATTCCTGGCAGTTTTACTACGACGATTTGCCTGGCCCTAAGTGGATTCGGTACATCGCCAACACGGGGCACGGTATCTCCGACCCGAACCTCTTGCTTGATGCCTTCTCGATTCTGATCGGTGTCTCCGTCGGCTACCAGATCCCTAGTTACACATTCTCGCAGCTGCCCGATGGGACGATTGAGATGCGGACATCGTCGCCGGTGACCGAGGCGCGACTTTGGCAGGCGACCAACCCCAACGCACGCGAGTTCCGCAATGCTGTCGTTGGAAACATCTTCACGTCGACCCTGCTGACCGATCAAGGGGGAGGAGTTTATCGCGGCAATGTCCCGACACCCGCGCAAGGTTGGACGGCATACATGGTCGAGCTTTCATTCCAGATTCCCACGGGTGGTTTGGCGAAGGTGTCGTCGGGAGTATACATCAAGGGGCCGCCGACCAATCGAGTCCCGGTGATCACATCGCCGCCCGACATGAGCGTGAGCGAAGGGGCCTTTTCGTTACCCTTTATCGCGACTGAACTAGATCCGGGCCAAACGTTGACGTATTCACTCGATACAGGAGCGCCGGCGGGGTTGAGCATCAATCCGACCACCGGGGTGCTGACGGGCTTTTTCAACGATCAGCTTGGCTTGCTTCCTCCGGTGACAGTGATCGTGCAGGACAATGGATCGCCGGTCATCATCTATCGCGATACCTTCCGCATCACGGTCGTCAATGCCCCGCCGACGGCATCTATTGATTCGCCGACCACGGCACTTCGTGGCGAAGCGATTCCATTTACGTTCTCTGCCGTCGATCCTTCGCCCATCGATCAGTCGGCCGGCTTCACCTACCAGATCGATTGGAACAACGACGGGACCGTCGACCAGACCATCGTCGGCGGATCAAGCGTCAACGCCAGCTACTCGTTTAGCAACCTGGGCAATGCGATCGTTCAGGTGCGGGCCATCGACAAAGATGGAGGCGTGTCGAGCTGGAGCACACGCTCGGTCAACGTCGCCCGGTCGCGCACCGCTCCTAATCCGTTCAATCCTAGTCTGACGGACCTGCTCATTGTCGGCTCGGCAGGCGACGAGTTCATTATTGCGGGTCCAGGGACTGTTTTGAATCCAACCTATAGCGCTAATTCGATCTTCGTCATCGACTTGAATGCTCCCGATCCGATCGAGATCTTCGACGGAGTTACGGGTCGCCTCGTTGTTGATCTTCGCAACGGGAACGACATCTTCAATACTTTTGAATTGACCGTTCCGGTCTCCGTATTTGGTGGTGAAGGGAATGATACCCTCTTTGGCTCTATCGGATCGGATACTCTCGACGGCGGTTCGGGAGACGACGTGATTTTGGGCTCTGCTGATGGTTCTGATTCGCCCGATGTAATCTATGGCGGCGAAGGAAACGACATCATCATCGCCGATGATGGGAACGACACCATCGATGGCGGCACGGGCGATGACGCTATCGTTGCCGGGAAAGGCGACGACTCGATTGTCGGGGGGATCGGGCGCGATCTTCTCGTTGGCGGCGAGGGGGCCGACACTATTTTCGGCGGTCTCGGGGGCGACATCATCATCGCCGGCTCGCTGAATCCCGACGATGAATTATCCGAGACCGTCCTAGATGAATGGTGGTCTGCCGGCAGCTACACCAGCCGAGTCAACCATCTGCTGGGGACCGAAGCGGGCGGGCTCAACACTGGATTGATGCTTGCTGGTCAGAACATTCTGAACGATGCATCGGTCGACACAGTGTACGGCGAAGATGATCAAGACCTCTTCTTCATCGATCTACAAGCGGATCTCGCTCCGGATCTGACAGGCAACGAAGTCGCCGTCGATCTGTAACCAGAATCTTGCTCGACCTTTGGGTCATCGCGTGCGACGTCGTTTCGCGGGGACGATTGTGGCGCATCGTCTCGATAGTCGCGATTTGCGATCTGGATTGAATTCTTCTTCTTTAACGGTTTGACAGGCCGCAACGTGCAACCTACGTTTCGGTGCTCTCGCAGTCAGTAGCCGGCACGTCGTCTGCGTGGGCAATGGTGACCTCTTCATCTCCGAGAAAGGCAAACTCGCCGAAAGTCGAGTGCGCAAAGCCACGGGCCGTCGCCTTGGAGGGCACGGCAGCCGAGCTACCGAAGGGATGGAAGGACGGGATGTCCTCTGTTCGCAGGTGTGAAACGCCAGCGGGGTTAGAGAGGTTCGGTTTCGATCATCCGCCCGAGTTGGGTGGAGTCATTATCTTTTCATTCAGGGAGACCGAATCGATGCGTCAGTTCATTTCTGCAGTGAAGGATTTCATGGTCGCTGAAGACGGCCCGACGGCTGTTGAGTACGCGGTCATGCTCGCCTTGATCATCGTTGTCTGTATCGTCGTGATTGGTCAGCTCGGCACCAACGCCCGCGCTACCTTCCAGACGGTCGCCAACTCGATCGGCGGAGCGAGCTAACTCCTTTGAGGGGCAAGCGTCCCCTCGTGGAGCTATCGAATCAACAGGAAATAGGCCGACAGCGCAGGGGGCATCACGCCGGCGCCGTTGGCGGGCACGGAAGATACCAAACTCGTAACGGCCGCCGCAGAGATGCCTATCTTCTGCGAGCGGCCTTCGGGCGTTTTTGATCTCCTCACTGAGTGTGTCACTATGGTGTCACTTATCATGGTTTCAATCCGGCCATCTCCTGGTCGAGAAGGTGACACCTTGCCGTCGCCGTGCACGTGATGCTTTCCATCGCCCACCCACGCCCTCAGAAACAAGTTCCTATCTCGACGATTGTGTCGCATGGTCAACATAATCCCATAAAGCGACTTGGTTCGGTTCTGTCTTCATTAACGATTTGACAGGCCGCAACGTGCAACCTACGTTTTGGTGCTCTCGCAGTCAGTAGCCGGCACGTCGTCTGCGTGGGCAATGGTGACCTCTTCATCTCCGAGAAAGGCAAACTCGCCGAAAGTCGAGTGCGCAAAGCCACGGGCCGTCGCCTTGGAGGGCACGGCAGCCGAGCTACCGAAGGGATGGAAGGACGGGATGTCCTCTGTTCGCAGGTGTGAAACGCCAGCGGGGTTAGAGAGGTTCGGTTTCGATCATCCGCCCGAGTTGGGTGGAGTCATTATCTTTTCATTCAGGGAGACCGAATCGATGCGTCAGTTCATTTCTGCAGTGAAGGATTTCATGGTCGCTGAAGACGGCCCGACGGCTGTTGAGTACGCGGTCATGCTCGCCTTGATCATCGTTGTCTGTATCGTCGTGATTGGTCAGCTCGGCACCAACGCCCGCGCTACCTTCCAGACGGTCGCCAACTCGATCGGCGGAGCGAGCTAACTCCTTTGAGGGGCAAGCGTCCCCTCGCGGAGCTATCTGATCAACCGGAAATAGGCCGCCGCAGAAACGCCCATCTTCTGCGAGCGGCCTTCGGGTGTTTTTGATCTCCTCACTCGGTGTGTCACCATGATGTCACTCATAACGATTTCAGGGATTCTTATCAATCCACCACTCCGAGCGATTTGACAGTCTCTTGTCACTGACCTAGCTTTTGTTGGCGCTTCATTTCGTCCCGCTCTTCGGGATTGTCTCTTGTGAATCGCAACGAGCGCGTCTGGATACGCTCGGGTTCGCAGGCAATCGTTCTTAACTGGAGAGCGATTCAAGGAGTCTCATCCATGACTTGGGATCTATTTGTAGTTCTGGCGATCGCGGGCTTGATGATCGTTGGGGCGATCATTGATGGCTGGATGCTGAAAGTCCCCAATCGCCTGACCTTCTTCATGATTCTCAGCGGTTGGTTGGTCTGGAGTACCCAAGGCTGGAACGAGCTCGGAACCAGCGTTCTAGCAACGTTTGTCGCGGGCGCTTTACTGCTTGTTCCTTATGCCATCGGCGGCATGGGGGCTGGCGACGTCAAGATGTACGCGGGCTTTGGTGCGTGGATGGTTCCTATCCCTTGGTTTGGTTTTCAGCATCTACTGTGGGCGTTTGCTCTCTCGGTGTTGGTCGGTGGATTAATTGCTCTGGTGATGATCTGGTGGCAATCGAGCACAAAGATCAACTTGATTAATGTCCATGCTATTGTCGGTGACTGGATGATGGCCGGCTCGCTGGCAGAAATCTTCGCGCGGGCGAAAGTTCGAAAACCGTCGTTAATGCTTCTTCCCTATGGAATCCCTCTCACCATCGGGTCGCTGTTGTATGTGGCCTATCTGTTTCCCATGGCGGGGGTGAACTCATGAAACTGATTCCAAGTTCAGTCGGTCGATGCCGAAAGAATGCTCGCTCGGCCTTCGTGGTCAACAATCGACGCGGTGCCGCGGTGGTGGAATTCGCCGTCTGCGCGCCGCTTCTTTTCCTTTTGATTCTGGGGATGTTTGAAGTCGGGCGCTTCGTCAATGTCGGCGAGATTGCCACGCACGCGTCACGATTCGGCGCTCGACAAGCCAGTGTCGCGAGCGCGACCGTGGTCGATGTCGTCGCCAGAACTCGACAATACTTGAACGATGCTTCCGTGAAGGGGTCGGCCGCCACGATCACGGTCGAAGCGGAAACGGCGGCTGGCAACGGGACGTTCGCCGGCGTGACCGACCTGTCGACCGTCGCGGTTGGCAGCGCGATTCGCGTTCGAGTCGATGTCGATTTCTCCCAAGTGACTTGGCTTCCCGGTGGTCCGCTTCGAACGATCCTTCCTGGAACGATCGGCGGCACCACGGTGATGCGTAAAGAGTCGACCTAACAAATGCTGACCTCACGGGCAGTGGCGGGATGCTTTGATTGATCGGATGAGTTTTTCAGAAAATTATCGCCCCCCGAAAAGGGCGGCTTTGGAAAGGGATCGAGAAGATGAAACCTCAGACCCTCATCATGCTCGTCGTCGCGTTGGGTTGCGGCTTGGCGGCGATGGTCATGACACAACGGTTCCTCACGGTCCCCGTTGAGGAAAAAGTTCCTGGGACGATGGTGCTGGTCGCCAGCATCGACATCAAGCCAGGCGAGAAGATCAACGATCAGATCGTCAAGCTCGTGGAGTGGCCCAAGGATGTCGTTCCGGCCAACGCTCTGAACAAGCTCGAAGATGCTGTCGGTCGAAGTGCTCGCTTTCCGATGGGGGCCAACGAAGTCGTCACCATTGCAAAGCTGGCGGCCGAGGGAATCGGGCCAGGGCTTGAACCCATCATCGAAGAGGGGATGCGAGCGATGAGCGTCCCGATCAAGACGCATGAGTCGGCGGCCGGCTTCATTAAGCCGAGTTCGCGCGTCGACATTGTCATGATCGCCCGAGGAAATGGGGCGAATGGGAAGTCGAAGACGATTTTGCAGAACGTCCGAGTCATCGCGGTCAATCACTCGATTTCTGAGAAAGCCGATGAAGGCGAAAAGGGGACGGTGGTCGAGATGATCACCTTCCTGCTTTCTCCCGAAGAGGCCGAGAGCTTGGCGCTGGCACAGAATACCGGCGCGATTCAGCTCGTTCTTCGAAACCCGCTGGAAGATACTTTTGTGAAGACCAAGGGGGTCAATCAGGACGACCTGCTCCGGGGCAGTTCGAAGTATCAAGAGGCCACCGACAAGCCTAAGGATGGCGAAAAGGTGAATCAGGGTCCTGGCGCTCTTCAGGAATTCCTCACGAAATTGATGGGGGATAAGGGGAAAAAGAACGAGGGGCAGGCGCTGTCCGCCGCGGTTCCGGTTATCCAGTTTACGCCATCTCCTCCGGAGAAGAAGAAGCGCCTGATTTACCGGGATCTGCAGGGGAATGTCTTAATGGAGGTTGTCCTCGATGCCGACGATAAGATTGCGGAAGACCTCGAAGGTCTGTTAGAGGACGTCGAGGAGGATGAGTTGGTATCCAGCTTCAACCCCTCGCCGAACAGTCCAGGGGCATCGGCGCCACCGACTAATCTTCCGTCGTCGGCACCACCGACCGAGCAGTCCGAACCTGCCGTCGAGGTAGACGGGCTGTAAAGGGATTCTTTCTCGGCCAATCCGAGAAAGAGATCCTTGGCGAAACAACCGTGGGTCGATCGGCAAGCCCGTTTGGGCTGGCCGGCGGCCTTGTTCGACTCCGACTCGAGCGGATCGCGAGCCAACTCCTCGCAGAGCCCGTTCACACCAGGTGGAACACCCGTCTTTGGGACTCGCGGCCTGTCACGGCACGATTCCTCCGCAACTTGGTTTGCTCCAATCGCACCTTTGGATCGGCTGACTTCATGACGAACGACGCGGCTCGAAGAAACAATCGGCGTTGCGTCGTCGTTAGAAAACCATCGCGGTCAAGCTTCGTGCTAGACCGCGCGAGCCCGAAGTGGACGAGTGATTGAATCTTGACTATCCCGGCGGGGATGGTCGGTTCGATCCAACGAACATCATCCGGTGATGAGGTGCAGGGATGCACGCACGATGTCGTGGAGCGATCCTCCTAACTCTAGGGCTCTGTGTCCTACCGAGTCTGGCGCAGGATGTTCCTCTTACTCCTCCTGATCCCTTGGCGACTCCGATGCCAGGAGAAGGAGAGGCGCTCGCGCCTACTAATACATCCGAACCAACCGCGAAGAAGCCGTCCACGATGCGCGGACGAGCGATTCCCTTCGGCGAAGAATGGATCGTCAATCAAAATTCGATCGAGCGCTACGCGCTCCCGGAAGGTTTTACCGGCTTCTACGAAACGCCTTACTCGACTCGAGCCGAAGTTGCCGACGTTCGGCTAGTCCCGCCGGCGAAAGGGCAGGGCCTTGCCAATACGATGATCGTCGAGACCAAGGATCTCCTAGGAACGGCCGAGATTGTCATGCCGGTCCTCAATGCCGACGGTTCACGTGATGAAAAGCGGATTGAGATCCTGGTGGTGGATCAAGTCTCGCAAGCTTACCGGACTTATCTGGCGGCTAATATCAAGAAGATGTTTCCGACCTCTTCGGTCAACGTGCTGGTTGCAAACAGCCAGACGGCCGTCGTCAATGGTTTCGTCGAACGATCTGAACATGTGCAGCCGATCGTTGACTTGGTTCGCGGGTTCTTAGCTGCTCGCGTCGCGCAGTCTCCCGATGCGGTCACCGTTGTGAACGCGCTCCGCGTCGTGGGATCGATGCAGGTCCAACTGAAAGTCATGATTGCCGAGGTTCAGCGATCGAAGACTCGAGATCTCGGCTTTGATTGGAACTATTTTGGCACGACGGGTTCGCCTTGGTTGGCCGCCGCCTCTGGTGCCGCCGGCTCTTTCAGCAATCGAATCATCGGTGTCAATTCGACGACAGGCTTGGCGACGTCGCTCTCGAGCACGGCTTCCGGCGGCGCGAACTTGAACTATGTGATTAATCGTAACGGGCAGGTCGCCTTCCAAGGATTTATGCGGGCACTTGTCACCAATAACCTGGCAAAGATTCTGGCCGAGCCAAACCTCGTGACGACCAGTGGTCAGCCGGCATACTTCAACGTCGGCGGGCAGGTTCCCGTTCTGACGCCGCAAGGGAACGGCACAATCTCGATTCAATACCGCGACTTCGGAACCAACTTGCGGTTCGTTCCCACCGTGCTCGGTGATGGACGAGTACGTTTGGAGGTTCGCCCGGAAGTCAGCGACTTGAACTTCGGTAACGGTGTTCAGCTTGGCAACATCATCGTCCCCGGTTTCGATGTTCGCGTCGCGGAGACGACTGTTGAGATGGAAGCGGGTCAGAGCTTCGTGGTCGCGGGCTTGTTGCAGAAGCGAGTCATTGCCAATGCCAATAAGTTCCCTCTCGTTTCCGAGATTCCGCTGGCAGGGGCGCTGTTTCAGAACAAATCGTATCGACAGATTGAAACAGAGATCATGATCATGGTGACGCCTCACCTGGTTGATGCTCTGGATCAAGCTCCCTGCAACCTGCCCGGTCGAGAAAGCCGAGTCCCCAACGACATCGAATACTATCTCGGCAGCAAGTTCGAGCCCCCGTGCTTCGGTGATCCTTACAAGGGGCACATTAAGAATTGGGCTCACAACGGACCGGAACCGCAGCCTACCGCTGTACCGATGTACGATCGCTACGGTGCGGGAACGGGCGTGCCGAACTCGACGGGAATGGATCAACAACTGCCGGCATCGGATCAGCAGATCAATGGCATGATTCCGATGGAGCCGGTTCCGACTGGTTCAGAAATCACCCCTCCGCCGGGAACCGAGCTTCCGACGCCGGAACCGCCGAAGCCTGCTCTCGAACCGGTGGAGCAGACTTCCAACAAGGTTGGTCCAACGGATCTGCCTTCGCTTCGCACGGCCGCCGTTCCAGAAACGGAGTTCGCTCCGGTTGCGGAACCGGCTCCGCGCCCGACTCGGCCATCGCGATCGGCCTGGCGACGAGGAACAACGACCGGCTGGCGGTAAAACGCCAAGCCCATGATCGAGAAAAAGACGAGGGAGGATTAACCTCCCTCGTTTGCGTTTCTTGACGGCGTTACACGAACCGGGATGCCTTACTTGGGGGCCATGCGAAGCGCGCCATCGATCCGAATCGTCTCGCCATTGAGCATGGGGTTCTCGATGATTTGCCGAACCAACAACGCATACTCCGACGGGTAGCCGAGCCTGCTGGGGAACGGAATCGACGCGCCGAGCGCTTGTCGAGCAGGGTCCGGCAACGCCGCAAACAGGGGCGTATCAAAAAGTCCCGGAGCGATCGTACAAACGCGGATGCCGAACTGAGCGAATTCCCGTGCGATGGGAAGTGTCATCGCGACGACACCACCTTTCGAAGCGGAATACGCTGCTTGACCGATCTGTCCATCGAACGCGGCGACCGACGCGGTGTTGACGATCACGCCTCGCTCGCCATTCTCTTGCGGTGCCGACTTGCTCATCGCTTCGCCTGCCAGACGAATGCAGTTGAAAGTCCCGATCAGATTGACCTTGATGACCATCTCAAAATCGCCAAGCGAATGCGGGCCGTATTTACCGACGACTCGCATGGCCGTGCCGATCCCGGCACAGTTGATCAACCCATGAAGCCCGCCGAACTTTTCGCTCGCAAGGGCGATCGCTCCCTTCACGGCCGACTCGTCGGAAACGTCGGTCAATGCGAACGCGATCGAAGAGCCAAGATCGGCGGAGAGCTTGGCGCCTTTCTCCGGATTGAAGTCCGCGACGACGACGCGAGCCCCCTGTTCGACGAGCATGCGAACGGTCGCCTCGCCGAGACCCGATGCTCCGCCCGTCACCAGAAAAACGCGATCTTTGATCAACATGTTGGTTCCCCACCCTTCTGCGATTTACTCGCTTCGTCTGACCCTGCCGATTTCATCGCCTGCTCGGGTCGATCTCGAACTCTTGCTTGCCATCTCGTCTAAGATAGGCCCATCGAGTGACGGTGTCATGACAGAAGAAGGCTTGAGCCCCGTGGCGAACGACTTCGTTGAGAACAACAGGCTTTGTTCGACGCAGCTCGACGGGATATTGGTCGTACGAGACGTGCCAAAAGGTTTTCAGATGCCAAGTCGTCGGCACCAGATCGGAAAGAACGTAGCCGAGCGGGGGGGACGATGCCGAGGCCCCGAGTTCGACGATCTGTAATCCGCGGGTGTGTCCGCCGACTTTTCGAAGTCGAATCCCCGGCAAGATGTCGGCCGACCCGTCGACGAGTTGGAGTAAACCGGCCTGGGCAATCGGTTCAAAGTCGTCCGGGAAATACGAGCCGGCCAATTCCGGCGATCGACCGACGGCATCCTCCCATTCCACTTTTTGAACGATGTGCTTCGCGTTGGGAAAGACCACATCTAACTGACCCGCCGGTCCCCGCGCGGTGCAGCCGCCGGCATGATCAAAATGCAAATGCGTCAGGATGACGTGCGTGATGTCGACGGGCTGAAGTCCTAATTGAGAAAGCGTCGCGACGATCGGATTACCCGCTTCAAGCCCCTGAAAATCACGCTGCCTCGCGTCCGCTTTCGAGCCGTACCCCGTGTCGATCAGCACGCGATGCGGGCCCGTTTCGACAAGCAGACAGTTAGTATCCATCGCGATGCGATGGCGATCATCGGGGGTTGCCTTCCGCTCCCATAGAACTCGCGGGACGGGGCCGAACATGTTCCCGCCGTCGAGTCGAAGCGTTCCACCGCTGATCACTGAAACCTTGAGCGGCCCCAACTGCATCGACGAGCACCCCCGCTACCGAGAACGAAATGGCTTAGAAGAGGATGTTTTAGTGGGAGCCTACCGAACGCCCGGCAAGAAAAGAGCTCGGGACACGCCGACTAGGGACTCCCCCTTCCTTCGCCTTCGTGTCCCGAACTCTGTCTGAAACGCGAGCTACCTCGTTCGACCGTTGGGCGCGCGGGTTTTGTCTTCCTCCCCAGTCGGACAAAACCCTGGCACCGTCTGGTCGGCCAAGGTAGGCGAAGAGTTGAAATGCAGCGTTCGTGCCGAAAATCGAATCACGATCGGTTTTGTTGCTCAAATATAAATAAGGCCGAAGCTTAAGCCTGTTTCATTTCGGCTGAAACAAAGAGCGTTGATTCTCGGAAGGAATAATTTCCAGACACAGGAATGTCGTAACGGGAAATTTTACCGTGAGGGTATCTTTGCGGTGACGACAAAAGGGGCCAGGGCGCCATGGGCAGTCTCCCCAGCCCACCCATGAACGCCCTGGCTTCTCCCCTCTGTACAGGGCAATCTTAGCTCAAGGATTGCGGCGGCAAGTCATTCTTTCGGTCTCCATCAAAGTGTCGAGACTATCTCGCAAGTATTTAATCTGTAGGGGTTTATTTTGATCAAAACGATCAGGAATTGCCCTCCGCAGGGGTCGTTGACAGCCGTTCAAAGAGGACCAAAAGCTGCTGCAATTCGAGAGAGGAGAGGTCGACCGAAACGTGGGTATCTTCTCGGTAGAGGTCGTACATCGTCTCGCCGAGGAAGTTGGTGAGAAGAACGGATTCGGGTCGGCGGAAGAGTTCGAAGGGGAACCGACCTCCCTTTCCCATCGTTTCGGCCAGCCGAACACGGACGGCAGGTTGCGGCGAGTCGGTCGCGGCCATGGAGCAGGCATGGGCTGATTCCGAATCGAACGAGGCCAAGCGACCGGTGGTTCCTCGCGTTGGGGGACCGGCCGAGAACCGATGAATGAGTGGGGGCCAAAGCTCCGCCTGCGCGAAGCGAAAGGGATTGGGAAGATCCAGGCCAATCCAAAAAGTGAAGTGACGTGCGGACTCGCCCGGCACGATCAGCAAGGTATCGGCTTGCTGGCGATGGAAGCGATGAGTTCGAACCAAGCCCCCCGTCACGATGTTGGTCGTGAGATGTTGCTCGCGAAGCTCAAGGAAGTCAGTCGCTTCGATGGACGAGTCGAGGTGAGACCCCATCGTGGGCCCGCTTGAGGTGAGGAGAATCGTCTTGTCGTCGGGCCAAGCCCATCGACAGGCGAAGTAGTTCTCCATGGCCGCGCCTGAATGAGGGATGCTGGGCTCGATCGTGATATCGAGTCGAGCGACCGGTCGGCCGCGCCAGAGGCGAAACTTTTGTTCGAACCGGGCGAGTTCCCGTTTGGAATCGAGGGCGCGAATGATTCCCTTGACGACGATCTCTCCGAGCAAGGATCCATCCTGAGTGATCTTGATTTCGCGGGCGATCATTTCGCTGGCGGATGAATGAACCAGTTGTTGGCCAAGTCGGCTATAGCGATCGCGCAAGGTCCAGATGCCACGTAGGCCGCCGGTCTTTTTGTCGATCTCGATTTCGATCTGCGTGTTTTTCAATCGTCGAGCACTGGCGACCGGTTCCAGCTTTTCTGCGGGCACGTTTGAAGTTCCGTGGATCGGGATCCAAGCGTAGCTCCAACCCTGTAGATCGACGAGAAGCCGAGATCCATGGGGGGTTGCCTCGCAAGCTCGGAGAGTGGAATCGATGGTCGCCTTCTCAATTCGTTGATCGGTTTCAATTCCCAGCCGACGAGGAAAACTGGAAGGGTTCACGATCAAGTAACCCGACTGCTCCCCCGAGAGCAAACCGACCCCCTTACCCAACTCCTCGGCCACCCTGATTTCCCAAGCGTCGATCTTGGCTTGAAGAGCGCTGTCATCTCCGGAAGTCGCTTCCTCGATATCGTTTTCAAGCTGCTGTTGTTCTTCGATGGGAAGGGGGAGATCGGGCTGGGCGATTCGCGCAAGCGCGAGCAGGCTCGACAGTGCATCAAAACGTTGTCGACGAAGGGAATGATCGCGCCATCGACTGATCGGGTCTGGCCTTTGGAGGGATTCGATGGGGGCGGCATACTCATCCGGGCGCGTGACGGTGGGGCCCTCGGGCATCATGACATTGAGGAAGAACTCGGTGACTGTTTCGAACTTGCCAAACACCGAGGCAATCTTTTGACCCTCTATGAGAAGCGTGTACCAGACCGACGCGCTGCCGGCACGGTGTTCCAAGATCGTCGTCGGGGCACGCTCGCTGAGAAGAACATCGGCCAAGTCGACGAAGATCTGCAGGCCGCCGGCCTCGTCACTGGCCCGTTTGGGAGGGCGCGTGACCGTTTCCACGATGCTGCCGTCGCCGATCGACCAATGGATCTTGGGACCACGAAGACGGGGAAATTGCGATCCATCGAATGCGGCATGCAGCGCGTACCGGACGCCGTGCTTCATTAAGAGTTGCGGCAAGTCGAATAGAAGAGACCCCGCTTGACCCGCGAAGGTGTCGACATCGCGATCGAGAATCGTCTTGAGTCGGCGATAGGATTGGCCGATTTCCCACGCGCGACTTTCGAAGCTGAGAAAGCTGAAGGGGCGATCGGTAACTCTTCCCCCGAGGATTTCAATGTCGTCGGCCGCCAACCGATTCTTCAAATCGACAATCGTCTCGTCGCTCAGCCGTTGAATCTCGGCCGGCGTTGCCACGAGGTTCATTTTCACGCCTGTGCTCCAGCGGCGCGCAAGGGCAGAATCGTGCTCTGTCGAGTCGGGCAAAAGGACGTCGAGCCAATTGATCGTCGCGGGGTAGGCCGATTGTCTGTTGCCGTGCATCACGTCGAAGGCGGCATGCAGCGCATGACGAGCCCCCTCGGCGTCACCGGTCTGATAAATGTCGGCAGCTTGACTGAGCTCGGCCCAGATGAGCTGCTCTTCAATCTTCTCCGAGTGGCCAAGTCGACGAAGGAGTATCTGCAAGCCGAGATAGTGATAGCCTGCCGCCAAAAACTCCTGTTCAAGCTCGGTCGGTTCCGTTGAAAACCCCATGCGCGGTCCGATCGCCGCGGGCCCCGGGATGACCTCTTCGGGCTTAAGACGAAGCAACTGGGTGCCAGCCCGATCGAGTTCCACGCGGGCGATGGGGTCGGCCGCCTGATAGACCGATTCGGGGACGATGAGAAGTCGCTCGTCGCCGGTCGGCGGATTGATGATGTCTTCGATCTCGGGAAGAAAGTTCGCCCCTGCCAAACAGGTCGGATGAAAGAGGACCGAGTAGCCCGCGATGATTTGGCTGGCCAGCGCGCGGTTAAGTTCGGGTTCGCGAACGTCATTGCCAGATAGGAGCAGTGCGAGTTGTCTCAAGGGTCATTCTCGTGGCCGAGGGAAATTTGTCGCCGTTGTTTTACGGGATGGATGCTCGCTTGGACGCATCCGTTCAGGCAACCTCAAGTTCCCTTGGTCGATCCCGCATTTCCGAGTCGTCCCAACATGACCGCCAGAATCACGACTCCTCCCACGATGAGACCTTCCCAATCCGTGGCGCCGGTTTCGATCACATAGAGAGGAATGTTCGTCACAAGCTTCAGAAGGAAGCAGCCGAGCAAGATCCCGACCAGCGACCCGGCCCCACCCTTCAAATTGCAGCCGCCAACCACAGAAGCGGCAATCGCGGATAGTTCATATCCGGTTGCAGTATTCGAGCTGACCCCGCCGCTGTGTCCTAGATAAACCAGTCCCGCCAATGACGCGGTGACGGCACCGATGACATACGCGAAGAGTTTTAGTCGACCGATCGGCAGGCCGCTCAACCGGGCGGCCTCTTCGTTGCCCCCCATCGCTTCGATATGCCGACCGACGCGCATCCAGCGGATGACCATGAATAGAAGAACCGCTTCCACCAGGAGGATGATGACCGGGACGTACCACGTTTTTCCAAAGGTGCGAAAGCCGGGATCGGAAACACTGATCGTCGCGCTGCCGACGACGCTGGCGAGACTTCTCAGGCCCGCCATGGTTCCCAGCGTCGCGACGAAGGGGGGCAAGCCGAGATGGTGAATGAGGACGCCATGAAAGATACCGATGAATGTTCCCAAGAGAATCGCGTTGCCCATCATCAGTCCGATCAACCAAGAAGGAAATGGACCGGTTCCCTCGTAGCCGATCCACTCTGGTGTTTTGGCGGCCACGAAACCGGCAAAGCAGATCACCGATCCGCTCGAAAGATCGATGCCGCCGGCAATGATGATGATCCCCGCGCCGAGGGCGAAGATGCCTAGCATGGCGGTATCTTTCGCGATTCCTTGCATGTTGCGAGGGCTGAGAAAGTCTGACGGGCTGGTGATTCGGCCACGCGTTGCGAGGGCATGAACGCCGATGGTCAAAGCGATGATCGTGAGGATCAACCATCCTTCGCGTGGCAGTCTAGAAAACACGTTTCGTCTCTCTCGTGGCAATGGTCAACTTCGGCCCAGGGCCGGCCTTGATGGATGGCTTTTGAGGCTCAGGTCGACTTGAGTCCCTTTGAACGGAGAAAGCTTTTGAATTCATCGATTTTCTGGACCGCGGGGTCTTCGACGGGGCTCTTCGGCGGAACGATGACGCGGACTTTGGTGTCGAGTTCGGTCCCGCCCCCCAGCAGCGAGGAGATGGTCGGCTCATCTCGCTTTTCGTAGGCGGCTAAAAGGACCGCGCACTGGGCACCCATGTCGTAGGTATTCTGCACGACCGTCGCATCGAGAAGACCTTTCTCGATAGCGATCAACGTATTTTCTTCTGCGTCGAAGGTGACAATCTTGAACTTGTCCCGCTGGCCTGCGTCGTTCACGACCTCGGCCAATGCCGGGGCGTTGTACGAGTAGATCCCAAAGAGGACTGCCGCCTTCTTTGCTAACGAGGCGCGGACATTCTCCCGAGCCTTAGTTTGATCGTGAAGATCTTGCAGGACGTCCATTTTCTTAAAGCTGGGGCCGGCCCCTTCGATGAACCCTTCCACACGGGCCCGGGCGTTGTCGGCATCTTCGTGCCCGACAAAACCAATCCAACCACCCCCCTTGGGAGCCAATAGGTGCGCGATTCGGCCCGCAACCTTGCCTGCTTCCTTATTGTTGGTGCCGACGTACGCTCGACGAATCGAGCGATCTTCTGGCTTGCAATCACTGTCGACGGTGACGACGGGGATTTTTTCGCTGATTTCTCTCAAGCGATCAATGATGCCGGTCGAACCGGCATCGACGATCGAGATGGCCAAGCCCCCGACGTCGCTCTTACTGGCGACGGATTCCAACAGCTCGATCTGTCCATTGGCATCTCCCTTTTTGTTGCGAAGGAACTGACCGATCATCCCCTTCGATTGACAGGAGTCATCCCAACCCTTCTCGGCCGCGTCCCAGAAAGAGGAGTCGCCGTTGGTGATGAAGACGAATCGCTTCCCCAATCCCCCGGGCGCATCGGGAACCGAATCACATCCGGTCAGCGACCCCGCCAAAGATAGGGCGAAAAAAAGGCCAACGATGCTTAGGCCCTTGCGGTACCACCCGATCGCGGGATCCGACATGGATGCTGACTCCCTTATGTCCGTTTGCTCTTAAGAGAAATGAGGCGCGATGGTTCCCCCATTTTGAGTTTGCCGAGCCTGGAATGTTAAGGCAAGTAAACTGTGCGGTTTTCGCAGAGAAAGAGGCGAATAGGAACGATGCCGATTCGCCGGCCGCCCGATGTCTTGGCGTGCCGATTGTCACGACGATACCGTGGCAACCGAGTCATTTATGGGGAGAAATCGGCCATGACTCTTTAGCGTTTTTTGCTCTATGGTCGATCCTCTTGGCAAAGGTTCTGACGGTCACGGTTGACAGATGCGGCGGTTCGCATCGGTCGGACTCCACGCACAACGTCCGTGAAGGGGATTGGCTGAGTGTCTGTCAAAGACACACCCCGGCACGGTTAACGAAGTGCCACCACTGGTTGAATCACCTGCCGTCTTTAAGGAGAAGTTTCATGAAGCGTATGGTTCTGTTCGCCGCGCTTGCCGTCATTGCCTGCGGTTCGCGGGTCATGGCTGGCGACTGTAATAGCTGTGATGCTTGTAGCTACCCCGACGTCCACGTCGACGCCTGCAACTCGCATCCTGGCATCCTCAGCAAGTTGTTCGCCAAGCACAGCAAGTGCAACACTTGCGAGCCGGTCTGCGAAGCGCCGGCCCCCGCTTGTGAGCCCGCTTGTGACGTTTGCTCGGTGAAGAAGCACCCGCTCGCGGGTCTTTTCGCCAAGCATCACAAGTGCGAGACTTGTGAGCCGGTTTGCGAAGCCCCGGCCCCGGCTTGTGAACCTGCTTGTGAGCCCGCTTGCGATCCTTGTGCGAAGAAGCACCCTTTCAAGGGTCTTTTCGCCAAGCATCACAAGTGCGAGACTTGCGAACCGACTTGTGAGCCGGTTTGCGAAGCTCCGGCCCCAGCTTGTGAGCCCGCTTGTGACATCTGCGCGAAGAAGCCCCACCCGCTGGCTGGCCTCTTCAGCAAGCACAAGGCTTGCAGCACCTGCGAAACGGTCGAGCCCGCTTGCGATTCCTGCAAGTAACTCGCCGACTCGCCTGATGGAAACACTCGGGTCGACAGGCTTCACCCCTGTCGGCCCGTTTGCGTTTCTTGCCTCTTATTCCTCCAAGGTGCCCGCAGCCAATGGTTGTCTTAGTGGACAGGAATTCGTACCTCGATCTGTCCAGGGTGATCGCAGGGGAAGATTCGTTCGTTCGATGGGAGATGGTACTGATGGGCCGCGGAGACAATCGGACCCGGCGAGGAAAGATCGCCAATCACTCGTTCGGGAAGAGCCGACCGAAAACGAAGAAAAAGGCCGTCAAACGTCCCGTCAAGGCGACCCCACGAAAGAAAACAGCCAAGTAATCACGCCCCAAGGGTCGATTTCAACCCATTCGGGCGATCCCCCCGAAAGCGTCGATCGCCAGGGGGGCGTTCACTGGTGCGATCATTCCTACATCACGAAATTTCCCATCTCGGTGGTCGGCGGACCCGCAGCGGTTTAGTGATCCGTGGGATTCTCTTTCATGGGACTTGATGCACTGGGACTCTCCGCACCTATCGAAGAGACGTTCCGCCAGCATGCCGACCCAACGGTCACTTCTTTCATCAGGATTTGCGGATCGCGTTCGCATGCCTCGAAGGCATGGGGGCACCGAGGACGGAATCGACAGCCCGTCTGCCAGCCTTGCCTCATCGGAAGTCCCCCTGCCATCGGTATCGGTCGGTCGGGCGAATCGATCCTCGGCATGCTGCGCCAGAGCCCATGCGTGTAAGGATGGCGGGGATTATCCAGAATCATCGATGCCGGCCCCGATTCGACGAGTTGCCCCGCATACATCACGGCCACGTCGTCGGCCATGTGCGCCACCACTCCCAGGTCGTGCGTGATAAGAAGGATCGACAGACGCCGTTCGGCTTGGATTCTTCGCAGCAGAGAAAGGATCTCCGCCTGCACCGTGACATCGAGCGCGGTCGTCGGTTCATCCGCGATGAGGAGACTGGGCCGACCCGCCAGGGCGATCGCCATCATCGCTCGCTGATTCATTCCGCCCGAGAGTTCATGCGGATACTGCTCGGCAACACGAGCGGGCTCCGAAAATCGCATGGCTCGCAAAAGTTCCTGCGTCTCTAGCTGGGCCGATCGACGGGAGAGACTTCGCGACAGTTGCACCGCCTCGCGGACTTGCTGACCGATCGTCAGGACTGGATTCAGACTCGCCGTCGGTTCCTGAAAGATCATCCCCAGGCGTTTTCCGCGAAACGGGCGTCGCTGGGCGTCGGTCAAGGAAGCCAAATCCATTCCTTCGAAGAGAATTCTTCCTCGGCATCGCGCATTCGGTCCGAGCAATCCCATGATCGCAAGCGCCGTCGCGCTTTTCCCGCTGCCGCTCTCACCCACCAGACAAAGCGTTCGGCCCGCGGCGACACTAAAGGATATTCCTTCAACGGCCGATACCGACCCCCCTCTGGTGTCGAACGTCACCCGGAGATCTTCGACTTGCAAATGAGGCGTCGTCATGATGATCAGAACTCTCGGCGTTCGAAGGCGCGGATCCCCATTCGCATGGGGCCAAGCGTGGCGATGATTCCAACCAAAAGACTCACGATCATGCTGATGGTGAGACCGAGACGAAACTGTTCCAGTGTGATGCCGCTCGAGGCGGCAATGTTGAGATCTCTTCCCTGAGAGAGCCCTTGCTCGATCTCCAAGGTTAACGAATAGAGATGGCAAGGCAGGGCCATCGTCGCGATGACAAAGAGGATGAACATCAGGCTGACCAGAAGATTGATCGTGCCGCCAAAGCCGGACGCGATCTTCGAGGGGTCGGTTTCGCCCATCTCGGGGAATCTGGCCCCCATGCCGACGGCGATTCCCGAGACGCCGAAACAAATGATGATCATGCTCACCACTTGCAGCATGATGAGAAGTGGTTCCAGTGACAACATATAGGCACTGATCAGCGTCAGTAAAAGTGTCACGACCAGCGAGCCCGCCAATGAGAACGCGAATTTACCCCACAGGATCGACGATCTCTTGATCGGCGCGAGCCCCAGGATCCAAAACTTTTGCCCCTCCAGGCTCATCAGTGGAAAAATGAATCGACTCGTAAAGGCTGAGAGTAGCAGGCCCGTCACCGCGACATTGAAAAAGCCGAGCACATTTCGCCAATAAGGGCTGTTAGAAAACAGAGTCACTCCTTGCAGATTCGCGAAATAGATCGAAAGCAATCCCGTAAAGATCACGACTTGCAACCATTGCATAGGATCACGAGAAAAGACCCGCACATCTTTGACAAGAAGAACTTTAACGGGGCCAGCCACTGGATAAAAGACGTGATCGACCATCCAAGGAAGCAAGGTCCAGGTCCGTTTTCGCTTCGAACTGCCGGCACTCCGGACGCGATCATAAGCGGATCGGTAGAGGATACGATAGGCCCACGCGGTCAAGACATAGATGGCCAGCGCATTACTGACCAGCACCGTCAAGTAAAAGGCGGAGTCTCCAAAACCGCCGGGATATCCCGCGCTCAGAAGTCCTCGGCTAATCCATTGACTCGGAAGGAACGGCAAGTTGCTGACGCGAAGTTGCTGAAAGAGAGACGTGACCCATCGCTCGGCAGTGGTCGATCGATCGCTGATGACCAATGCCCGCGCTAAGAACGTCAGCAGCAGTATGACCATCAACACCGCCAGCGTGATGAGAACCGATCGACGTCGAGTCGGCGCAAAGCGAGCCAACAATAACGTCAGCAGCGCGCCAACGGATCCTGGGAGGATGGCGAACGCCAGAAAGTACGGGACAGCCATCATGTAAAACCACCAGGAGCAACCCGTCGACACACCGTAAGCGATCATCATCGGCGTCCCCAGCAGGAGGAAGCCCCAACTGCTAAAGGCGATCGCCTCTTGAAATTTGAAAGCGAACACCCCGTCGGGTGGGATCGGGCGAAGCAAAAGGAAGTCCGCCTCCTGCGAACGAAACAGGCCGCCATAAAGAATGATGGAGGTCGAGAAAATCAGCATCACCAAAAGCGAGCCGAAAAACATGCCGAAGAGAAGCTCGATCAGCGGGCCGGTCACCAGGCGGTGTTTGTCCAGGAATCGAAATCCTTCGAGGAAGACGACAAAGAGTGCCACCCAGAAGAAGAGACTGCACAAGACCGCGATCATCGCTCGCCAACCCGAACCAACCAATTTCATCCGCAGGGAATGGTAAAGCATTCGCCCGCGGATGTGTCGCATTCCCGCTCGGCATTGGCTCGCGAGTTGTGACTCGGTCGGCGGCGAGACTCGGTCGATTGCGACGGGGGCGAGGGTCATATTTCGTCCTCGGCCGTCACTTGAAGGAAATAATCTTCGAGCGTCATACCGCCGGGCCGATCGCGTTGAAGCTCTTCCAGCGTGCCGCACTTGACGAGTTTGCCTCGCCGAATGATCGCGATGCGGTCGGCAATTTCCTCAGCAATCGAGAGTGTGTGGGTCGACATGAAGACAGCCGAGCCGCGCAGAGCGGTTGCTTTCATTTGATCTTTGGCGATCCGCATACTCTTAGGATCGAGGCCGACCATCGGTTCGTCGAGAACCAGGACACGGGGCCGATGCAACAGCGCCGACGCGAATACCACTCGCTGCCTCATGCCGTGCGAGTAGCTTTCGATCAGGTCGTCGGCAAAGTCGCCGATCTCGAAAGTGTCGATGAGTTCCTCTTGATAAGCTCGGCTTTCCGGGCCGTCGATGCCGTAAATCTTGCGAGTGAACTCCAGAAAATCGCGAGCAGTGAGCTTTTCGTAGAGGTGAGGTTGATCAGGAACGAAGCTGACTTGGCGACGTGCTTCGACGGAGTTGCCTGCCATGCTATGGCCAGCCACCCAAACATACCCTTTCGTGGGGCGAAGCAGCCCTGTGATCAGCTTGATGGAAGTCGTCTTCCCCGCGCCGTTGGGCCCGAGGAAAGCGAAAACTTCTCCCGCTTGCACTTGCAGCGTAAGCTGGTCGACGGCCAGTTTCGAACCGTAAACTTTGGAGACACTGTCGAGGTGGATCAGCGTCTCTGTCGAGGCCAACGTCATCGCGGAACCTCCTCCTCGGCGGCGGGTGGTCGTCCGTCGTGGATCGATCGCTCGGCGACAAGTCGATAAGACTCGCCGCCGAACAATACCTCTTGCACCAGTACCTTGCCGTCACTCACCCGTGCCCACGAGGAGGTGACTGCCTGTTGATAGCGATGCTCGATCTTGAAACAGCGAACGCGTTCTTTTTCCCAAACAATTTCTTCGGTGGCGACCACGCGGTGTTGAATTCGGTCGACGCTTCGGACGGGCAGGAGATCCCCGCCGCCGACCAAAGACGCCAGGGGATTGATGAACTGGGTGTGCCAAACTTTTCCCTCGCGCAGGTCGGGAAATCGATCGAGTTGCCCGAAAACATCAAGGACCATTGCTTGCCGATCGAAGGGGAGATCGACCGTTCGCTTGAACTGCTCCTGATCGTGGGTGCGTAAAGTGAACGTCAGACGCAAGGCGGAGTCCTTCGGGACGCCGTTGACATGAAGTTCGGTGCGAGAGCTCGATAGATCCATGATGATGCCGAAATGGTCAAGCTGCTTAAGAGGATCAATGTAGATCTTGCTGAGAACGTCGATGGGGGTGGGCTGATCGCCGACAATTCGGACTCGCAAATGGGCTCGGCTTTCGAGTTCGAAAGTGCTGTCTGGTTGAGGGTGGATCGTGAAGAAGACGTTGCCGACCTCTTCGTTGTCGCGGAAGATTTTCCATTCGACGGGTTCCTCAACCGCGCGAGAGGAAAGAGCCCGTTCGTAGGTAACCTCTCCTAGACCTAGCGACGGGAGAACATCTCGGCTGACCAACCACGCCGTCGAGACGAGCCAAAAGAGAAAGATGAGTCCGCAGGTCGTTCGGCTTGGCATGAAGCCCTCGGCAGTATTCCTGGGGGGCAAAAGGTTGGCTGACAGTTATCCCTCGCCGCCAGCAGTCTCCCTGTCCAAGATACGGTAGTCATTCGAAAAGCGTTCAAGGAACAGAAAGTAACTCTCGCCAAGCTATCTCCGAGGAATTATCTCGGCAGACGCTCTGTTCGGTAGGACTCGCCGCCATCCGCGAACAACAAAGCAGGGATTTCGTGGGATCATCGGCAGGCAGAAACAGGTGTTCGGTCCAAATTTGGGACCGGCGTAACGATACACTGGAGAGGATTTGAACCTCTAACCTTCGGTTCCGTAGACCGATGCTCTATCCAATTGAGCTACCAGTGCGTGAAGGGGGCATTTTAAGCGGTCGGGGTCCTGGGACAATGGGCGATTCCGCAACGGGGCCCTCGCACCTTCCAAGGATCATGGTTTTGCCGGTAGTGGTTCGCGCTATTCCGACAAAGTCGCCCCCCAGTGTTCTCGGTCGGCCTGTGCCGGTTCTTCCGCTGATAAAGGGCAAAAAAGACCCTGTTAGGTCTTGCCAGGCCGATCCGGCTCAACGATCCGCCCGAAACGCCGGCACTGGCCCCCGCCCGCGAATAATCATGGGAGGACGCCTGCCAACGTCGCAGGCAAAGGTAAGTTTCGATTCTTCGAGCAGGGCGTGATGTCGCGATATGCGGTCGGGATTGATTTAGGGACCACCAACTCCGCGCTCGCGTGGATCGATCTTGCCACCGATCCATCGCGCCGATCGGCAACCGCGATGCCCATCCCGCAACTGATGGATGTAGGCGAAATCGCATCGCGTCGGCTGTTGCCGTCGTTTATCTATCTCTCATCACCTGAAGAGTTTCCTCCCCGCGCTCGAAAGCTTCCCTGGGGAGACGAACCCGCCTCGATCGTCGGTGAAGCCGCCCGCAAGCTGGGAAGTCGAATTCCTGGTCGGCTGGTCTCATCGGCAAAGAGTTGGCTCTGTCATCCTGGCGTCGATAGGCGGGCGAAAATCCTTCCTTGGCAAAGCGATGAGGCAGATCGGCTTAGCCCGCTCGAGGCGTCCGCGTGTTATCTCGCGCATCTTCGCCAAGCTTGGGATGCCGAGCATCCCAACGATCCGCTCGCGGAACAAAAGGTTGTGTTGACCATCCCCGCCTCTTTCGATGAGGTCGCGCGAGAGTTGACGGTCGATGCTGCCAAGCGAGCGGGTCTGGAAAAAATCGTTCTGCTCGAAGAGCCACAGGCAGCGTTCTACCAGTGGATTGAAGAGGAAGCGGGCGATCCGCTTCCTTTGGGAACGACGGCCGTTGTCATCGATTGTGGTGGCGGCACGACCGATTTCAGCCTGCTCGCTGTCGTCGAAGAGAAAGGTCGGCCCGCGTATCGTCGCATTGCGGTCGGCGAGCATCTCCTCTTAGGAGGAGACAATGTCGACATCGCGCTGGCTCGCAGGATCGAAGAGAAGATTTCGCCGGCACGTCGACTCGATTTGACGCAGTGGTGGAGCTTGGTTCTGGATGCCCGTCGTCTGAAAGAGACCATGCTGGGCGAGAACGCGCCGGTGTCGATGCCAATCGCTGTCCTGGGACGCGGCGGCAAGGTGATCGGCTCTTCGCTCAAGTGCGAGGTGGATCGAGATCAAGTTCTCTCGATGGCGCTCGATGGTTTCTTCCCGATCGTACCGCGCGACGCGTTCCCTCAAAAGCAAAGCAGATCGGGCCTGCAAGAGTTTGGTCTCCCCTATGTCAGCGACCCGGCGATCACTCGGCATCTGGCCCTATTTCTCTCACAGCATGAAGACGCGATCCAAAGTGCTTCCCCGACGGCAGATCCTCGTCCGACGGCGATTCTTTTCAACGGCGGACTGTTTCATGCGCGGTCGTGTCGCGAGCGGATCTTCGAGGTGATGCAAGCTTGGTACGGGGCCGACTGGTCCCCGCGTCTTCTCGTGACCGGATCGCTTGATTTAGCAGTTGCCGAGGGAGCGGCGCAGTTTGCGTATCGTCGTGCCAAGGGGCTTGATCGAATTCAGAGTGGGGCGGCCCGGTCTTATTATGTCGGCCTGGGTACCCAGAATGATGGTGCCATGCTCTGCGTCGTTCCGCAGGGATTGGCCGAGGGGGAAACGATCACCATCGATGAACCTCCGCTGGAACTTCAAATAGGCGAGCCTGTCGCTTTTCCTCTCTATTCTTCGACAGTCAGGCCGAAAGATCGGGGGGGCTCGGTGATCGTTGCATCTCCCGAACAGTTGGCGGAGCTTCCCGCGATAACGACCCTGTTGCGGGGAGGAAAACGTGCAGGCCGAGCAAGGGTCGGCGTTCGTCTAGAGTCTAAGCTGACGGAGATCGGTACGCTGGAATTATTCTGCGTCTCGCGCGATGGAAACAATCGTTGGAAGCTTCCCTTTCAAACTAGGTCCGCACCTCGCTTGGCAAGCGAGCCGACCGAGAACCTCGCGCGGGAGATTGCGATTGTCGAGACTTGGGGCGAAGAACAATTGGCCGGCGCGCGGCAAGCGATCATGTCGGCCTATGCGCCCGGCAGCAAGGGTGCATCGTTGGCAATGCTTCCCAAAGAGATCGAGTCGGCCCTTTCGTTGAAGAGAGAGGATTGGCCGCTTGCGGTATTGCGGGCTTTGTGGGATACGCTTCTCGAGCACGCCCCGCAACGATCACTATCGGCCGAGCATGAGTCGCGCTGGTACAACCTGGCGGGTTATGTTCTTCGGCCCGGTTGGGGAGATCCGCTCGATCCGTTTCGAGTCGAGCTCTTATGGAAGACGATTCATGCGGGCGTCGTGCAAACAAAGAGTGACACGGCGTGGGTCGAGTATTGGACCATGTGTCGGCGCGTGGCGGGTGGGCTCGATGCGGTTCGACAGGTCGAACTCAGCAAACGACTCCTTGCGTATCTTCCGATTGGCTCGGGAAAGAAATCGCCTCGCCGTGTCGGAAGTCACGAACATGCCGAGGTCTGGCGCGCTATCGCGAGTCTCGAACATCTTCCCATCGGGACAAAAGTCGAGCTCGGCCAACATCTCTTAACGGAACTTCGCGACGGAGGGTCGCCGATCTATCTCTTCTGGTCGCTGGCACGGCTGGGGGCGAGAATGCCGATCTACGGGCCAGCGAACATGACCATTCCCGCCGCCGAGGCCGAGCGGTGGGTCGATGCTCTGCTGACGAGTTCGGTTGCCGAGCGTTCCCATCGAATCGAACGCGATTTTGCGATGGTGCAGTTGGCCCGCCGAACGGGCGATCGCGGGCGCGATGTCGATCCCGCGATGCTCGATCGGATTTTGCCCATTCTTCGCAACGATCATGTCGCGGATTCGATGATCCAGGCCCTCACGTCGGTGGTTGAGTCCGACCGAGCCGAGCAGATCAAACTTCTCGGCGATCGATTGCCGAAGGGACTTTGGGTGACGGGTTAAGACCTACGGGTTACTTGCGCCGACTTAGGATAAGCTGAGTTCCATCTTTCAGCGTGCGGGTGCTCAACACGCGAAGCTGCCAACGTTCGTGACATGCCGCCGCCTGGTTCCACCGAACCGGGCCCAATTCGGTCGAGCGAACGCACAGACAGCCTTTCTTGCGCAATAGCCGGGCCAAGTCGGGCAGAGCTCGGCAAAGAGCCTCGTTCCCCGAAGCTCCATCGATCATGCTCACCCAGTCAAATCGACCAGCGGTCAAAGGAGCAAACGTGGAAAGAGAACCGACAAAGAACCGGGCGTGCGGGTAACGGGCCGCCAATCGCGTGACGGCCGGATCTTCTTCGAGGGTCAGCGTGAGGAACTCTTTCGCCCGAGCATCGACGAATGCCTGTGTGAGACGCGGGACCCGCTGAGCAATCTCGATGGCACGCACCTGACCCCAATCGAAACCGAATTCTGCCGCACACTCCGTCAAGATGTTGGCCCCGTCCACGACAACCGACCCCGTTTCCGGAACGGTCGGTCGAGTTTCGGGCGGTCTTTTGAGCATGGGCGCAGGCCAAGCCAGCGGGGGGAGCATTCGCTCTAGCACCCGGTCGAGCTGTCGAAGACTACTTCCCGAGGTGCGCATAGGTCGTCCCACTCGGCAGCTTGAATCGCTGCGATGATCCCATCGAGGCTTGGGATCGGACTTCCACCACCTCGGGAACGAGGAGGAATAGGATGGAAGGTGAAAAGACGGGGCTCGGGTATATTGAAGAAACGGGGTGTTCCGGAGTGGACGAAGAATGGCAAAAGGCACAAAAGAGGGGGTCGCGCGAATACGCCGATCAATCCGGACGGTTCTTTGGGTAGTTGAGTAAGTCATCTTTCCCGTTCAGCGTGACCCGTACAATCGGAACAGGGTGACGATTCATCCGAAGGTCGATTTCCGGCTCGCGTGTCGAACTTGATGGCGAGCAAGGAGGAACTCCATGGGTTGGCTTCTGCTCCTGACCATTTGTTTGGGTACCGAAGGAGAGGGGCTGCCGCGTGCCCGGGAGTTGTGGCTAAAGGGGAGCTACGACGAGGCGGTGGAAGAGCTTGATAAGCTCGATTCGAAAGACTCCGCCGTTGTGTCGATCCGATCCGCCTGTTTCGAAGCCCGGGGTAAGTATTCCGAGGCGCAGGAGATTCTCTCGGGCGGTCTGAGCCAAACACCCGGCGAGCCGAACTTGATCGCGGCCCAGGCTCGGATTGCTCGGCTTCAGGGTCGGGGGGAAGAGTCGCTCGCCGCACTCGAGAAAGCGAAGGAGGATCATCCCGACCATCTGGGCGTTCGTTGGGAACATGTCGAAACGCTGATGGAGATGGGACAGGACGATTCGGTGCTGCCGCTGCTCGAGTGGTTTGTCGACTTCTACAACGATCACCAACCGACCAACGCCGAGGATCTAGTGCTGGTGGCTCGCGGCGCTGCTGAGTACGCTCGCCGAACACGGGCCGCCGACGAGTTTGAATTCATCCTGAATACATTGCTGACGGACGCGCGGGCGGCCGACCCGGTCTATTGGCCGACCGATGCACTCGCGGGGGAGATCCTTCTCGAAAAATACAACAAGGCCGAAGCGATTCCGCTGCTGCAAAAAGGTCTTGCCACGAACCCCAACGCGGCCGAGCTACTTGTGGCACTCGGGGTCTCGGCCATGCGAGACTTCGATTTTCCCAACGGCTTCAATTTCGCGCAGCAAGCGCTCGACATCAATCCTCATTCCGTTCCCGCCCACACCCTTCGCGCGGATCTCTTGATCCTTGATGAGCGAATCGAAGAGGCGAAGAAAGAGGTCGACCTGGCGCTGGCGGTCAATCCCCATTCGCAGGAAGCCCTCGGTCGACAGCTCGCCTGTTGGGTTCTTTCCAATCAGGATAAAGAGGCTGCCGATCTGGAAGCGAGCGTTCTTGTCCGTCGTGCCAAGCCAGGGATCTTTTACGCGTCGGCGGGAAGCTTGCTCGAACAGCGCCGTCGTTTCGGGCCTGCCGAGGGGATTCTTCGCAAAGCGGTCGAGGCCGCTCCGCATTTGGCCGACCCGCGGAATCAGCTTGGCATGCTTCTCATGCGAATTGGGCGCGAAGACGAAGCTCGGCAGGTCTTTGCCGAAGCATTCGAAATCGATCCGTTTCATGTTCGAGTTTCGAACATGCGGAAAGTTCTCACGCATTTGCAGAACTATCAGATCCTCAAGAGCGCGCATTACGAACTAAAGGTGAGCGGCGATCAAGATGAATTACTAGGGCCGTACATGCTCGAGTTTCTCGAGTCGATTCATCCGAGTCTCTGCCAGCGGTTCGGCTACGAGCCGGCAGGACAGACGAAGATCGAGATCATGAAATCCCATGCTTGGTTCAGCGCGCGAGTGGTGGGGTTGCCGAGCATTGGGACCGTGGGAGCATGCACGGGTGATGTCGTGGCGCTTGCTTCGCCGCAGGGGCTGCCCCAGAGCTACAACTGGGCTCGGGTGCTCGCGCATGAAGTGACGCATGTGATCAATCTACAGCAGACGAAGTATGCGATTCCGCATTGGTACACGGAGGCGCTGGCGGTCCAATCCGAAGGTTATCCTCGGCCCCAGGTTTGGAATGAGCTTTTGGCCAAGCGGGTTCCGAAGCGAGATCTGCTGAATCTTGACACGATCAACCATGCCTTTGTCCGGCCGAAGACCCCTTTGGATTGGCAGATGGCTTATTGCCAGGCGCAGCAGTACGCCGAGTACATGCAAGAGCGCTTCGGGCCCGATTCGCTGAGTAAACTGCTGACGGCGTATCGAGACGGCATGCCAACCGATGTGGCGATCCGCGCGATCTTTCAGGTTACCAAAGAGGATTTCGAGAAGGGTTACATCGACTATCTTGACCGCCTGGTGGCCGGGCTCCGCGTTGGGCCCGCGCGAGTCGAGCGGAGCTTTGCCGAGGCGGAACGGGCGTATCAGGCAGAGCCAAAGAACGCGGAACTGGTGGCGGATTTGGCACTCCACTACTTGAAGAGAAACAAACCCAAGCGTGCCCGAGAGCTTGCCGACGAGGCGATTCAGCTTGTGCCGGATCATCCGGTCGCTTGTTACGTTCTCGCCAAGATGGAGTGGTCGATCGGCAAGCCTGCCGAAGCGATGGTGCTTCTGGAGCCGGCCCTGGCGAAGAATCCCTCCGACGAGCTTCTTTTGGACTTGCTGGCGGCGATCAAGATCGACCAGAAGGATTGGGACGCAGCGGCGAAGCTTTACGAGACCGCCCACGAGAAAGACCCGCTTCGGCAAAAATGGGTCGAAGGGCTCGTGAAGGTTTACTTGAAAGGAAGCGACAAGGAGAAGCTTGCCGGCTATCTGCAGAAGCTTTCGCAAATGGATGCCGACAACGCGACGGCTCGGCAAAAACTAGCCGAGCTGGCCTTTGAAAAGAAAGATTGGCCCGCCGCCGTCCGTTGGTCGCGCGAGGCGATGCACATCACCATTAAACCGGCCGAGCTGCATCAAATTCTCGGGCAAGCAAGCCGAGCTTTGAAAGATTGGCCCACCGCGATCCGCGAGTATGAGGTTCTCACGAAGCTTGCCCCCGATTCCCTGGCCGAAGGGATGCAACTGGTGAAGGTGTACATCGAAGCGGGAGAGAAAGAGAAAGCAAAAGGGAAACTGACCGACCTAAAGACCAAGCACCCCAATGATCCAGACATCGCAAAACTGGAAGCGGAGCTTGTCGGCCCATGAAGCTTGATTCTCCGACGCTGGCCGACGTTCAGCAGCTCATCCGGACGATGTATGGTTGGAAGGATGAAAAAAGAGGCGCCGAGGGGACCTTCCTTTGGTTCAGCGAAGAGGTAGGAGAATTGGCCGCCGCCCTTCGGGAAGAGAATTTGCCGGAACTGGAAAAGGAGTTTGCCGACGTCCTGGCTTGGCTCGCGACGCTGGCCAATATCAAAGGGGTCGATCTCGGGCGGGCGATTCAACGTAAATACGGAGAAGGATGCCCAGGGTGCGGCCGACTCGTTTGCCAATGCGGGCCCGAAATCAAGCCGTAAGAGAGTCGTTTTCAAGAGCGGCCCGCCGATGAACAGACGGGCTCGCGAGATGTGCTAGATTACTGTTGTCGTTTGCCGACAAGCGGGGCTCGACCATCGATCGGATCTTCTGGTCTCGCAAAGCTTGGGTCCAACTTTCGAATCCTCGTTGAGAAAAGGAGATGCATGCTTTCGCCCGCTGCCCGGCTCTTTATGCTGGGACTCGTCCTCACGAGCGTTTCCGCCATCGACGCGGCCCCTCGCCTGGAGGTGCAGGGTCTTCGCATCGGGCTGGGGGGCTACGTGAAGACCGGTTGCTGGACTCCGGTCTCGATCGATCTGGCAACGCAGGGAGTTGGTTTCCAAGGGGAGATCAGTCTGACGGCCGGCGACAGCGACGGCGTACCGGTGTCGACCTCCCTTCCACAAGCATCGATCCCGCCCAATGCGCAGCACACGTTCCAAGGTTTCTTTCGGTGCGAATCCTTCAACAACGACTTGCTCATTCAAGCTCGCGATGTCGCCGGCAAAGGCGTTCTCAATGTGCGGGCTGATTCTCTTGAATCGATCAATTTCACGCCGTTGACAACCGATAGCCTGCTGGTTCTTGGGATCGGCTCGCCGGCCGGTCTGAATTTGATCGGCAAGATTGATGAGAAGGCCGACAGCAGTTCCGATGAGCCGATCGCCCTTCCCAACACCTTTTGCGAACTGATTGAACGAAACGAAGATCTTCCCACGGAGTGGTTCGCGTACGCTGCTGCCGACGTTTTGGTGATCTCGGCCGACGAGCCCACGATTCTCGATTCATTGGGTCCCGCCCGCCTCGCGGCGATCGTCACTTGGGTCGCACAAGGGGGGCACCTAGTCATCAGCGTCGCCAACCAGTGGCAGACGGTATCGCAGAGTCCGCTGGGCCCGCTCTTGCCCGCGACGATCACGGGTGTCTCGAACGTCGGTCGCCTTAGTCCCGAAGTTCGTTCGCTGGAGAGCCTCGCCGGCGACAAGGCGTCGCTCGAAGTCGATGCAGAGGGTATGGGCATCGCCACCCTTACCAACGTGCGTGGTTGGACTCTCCCATCGACGGCCAGCGGTAACCCAGAGGGTTCGGTGGTCGTTCGCGGGGTCTACGGTTTCGGAACGGTGACGCTGCTCGCCTTCAACGTCAACGCGCCCCCGTTTCGAGATTGGAATGACCAAAAGCGATTCTGGAATGCCATGCTCGAGATCGCGCCTCCGAAGGAAGACGCCAATAGCCAGATCTGGATGGGAAATCAGCCGAGCGAGCCTGACATTTCGCTTTGGATCGACAATCTCCTGCAGTATTTTCCGACGGTCACGGTCGTCCCATTCTCGTGGGTCGCGATGTTGATCATCTGCTACATTCTTCTCATCGGTCCCATCGATTACTTCTTCCTAAAGCGGGTGATCGGCAAGCTTGAGTGGACGTGGATTACCTTCCCGCTTTTGGTGCTATTGGTCAGCGCCGGCGCGTATTATGCGGCCCATCGCCTGAAGGGGGATAAGCTGCTGGTCAATCGTGTCGAGTTGCTCGATATCGATCAGACAAGCCAAAGTCTTCGCGGCGAATCGTTCGTTTCTATCTTCAGCCCCAACATCAATCGATACTCCATCACCAGCGAGCCCCGTTTGGCGGCAGCGGGCCTCTGGTCGGAGGTGATCGGCTCGAGAGCTTCCCTCGATCGAATTTCTTCGAGTGTCGGCCGAATGGCCGCCGGCAATAATTATGGTTCGACAGCCGCCACGGGCATTTTCGGCGGGCAAAGCTACGCGTATAGTTCCCCCGATCCCACGACCGTTCTGGGCGCGCCTATTCCAGTATGGAGTGCGAAATCCTTCACGAGCCAATGGCTCGCCAAGGCGGCGCCTGCCCTCGACGCGAAGCTGCAATCAGGCAACATCAACGAGCCAACCCTCCTCGTCGGAAGTCTCACCAATCTCTTGGAGGTGCCGATCGAGCATGCGTTTCTACTTTGGTCGGACTACGCCTTCGAGCTCGGCAACCTTGCTCCGGGGCAAACCGTGGTGCTCGATTCCACGATGCAGAAAACCCTCGCGACGTTGCAGGGGACGTTCTCTGACAGCATCCTGACCAACGGCGCGACCGGCAACAACATATCCATCAACGGTGTTCCCCCGTCGCCGAACTCACCCGAAGCGGCGACCGCATTTCTGCTCAAGCTTTCTCTCTCGCCTCGCAAGAAGACCGGTGATCAGGACAAATTGGCGAATGTGTTTCTCGATCACTGGAGTCTGCGTTCCCACGCACGATTGGGGCGCGCCATTCTGATTGGCCAAACGCCGGGACCCGCCAGCAAACTCTGGATCAACGAGAAGCCCACTCCAGGCGAAGAACCATCGCCGATTTCCGCCGACGTTCGGCAAACGACTTTGATTCGCATCATCCTTGAAACAAAGCCAGCGGGAGCGGCAGCCCCATGATCGAAACACGCGATCTGACCAAGATGTACGGCGACCTGTATGCCGTCAACCGGCTGAACATGAAGCTGGACAAAGGGGACGTTTACGGCTTCATCGGACCCAACGGGGCGGGCAAAACCACGACGATGCGAATGCTGGCGACGCTGCTCCATCCCACGCACGGCGAAGCGACGGTGTGTGGATATTCGATTTACAACGGGGCGAAAGATATTCGCCGACTGATCGGCTACATGCCCGATTTTTTCGGCGTTTACGACGACATGAAAGTGATCGAGTATCTTGAGTTCTTCGCGGCCGCCTATCGAATCAAAGGACCGCAACGAAAAAAAGTCTGTGAGGATTGCCTTGAACTCGTCGATCTAGGCTACAAGAGAGATGCCCTGGTGACGAGCCTTTCTCGCGGCATGACGCAACGGCTGGGCCTCGCTCGCGTGCTGCTGCACGATCCGCAAGTTCTTCTTTTGGATGAGCCTGCCAGTGGTCTCGATCCCCGCGCGAGAATTGAGATTCGCGGCTTGCTCAAAGAACTCCGCAAGATGGGAAAGACGATTCTCGTCTCAAGCCATATTCTCCCAGAGCTAGCCGATATCTGCAACATGATCGGCATCATCGAACGAGGCGAACTTCTCGTGAACGGCCGAGTCTCGGAAGTCATGAAGAAGGTGCGAGATCATCTGGTGCTTCACATCTCGACCGGCGATCGCAACACCGAAGCGGCCGAGCTTCTTCGGCAACAGCCGAAAATCGATTTCGTCGAGCTCAAGGAAGAGTTTGTCGTCGTCCGCATCAACGATCCTTCGGTCGATTACAGCTTCATCCCGACACTGCTTCTCCAGAATGGCTATCGCTTGCGTCTATTTCGCGAGGAAGAACTCAGCCTGGAAGATGCCTTCATGGTCCTCACGAAGGGAATCACGAACTAAACGATACGTTGGCTCAGGGTCGCGACGTGATAAGCCGAAGCTGATCGGCCCGCAAATCCTGATCCTCATCTTCGCGGTAGACACCTTTTGATTTCGGATCATCCGTCATGATGATGGGTCCTTTTTCGAAAAGATCCTCGAAAAACTCGGGTTCCGAGAAATCAGGGGGAATGGTAAGGCTTTTGTTCGGAAGAGGGTGCGCGCCCTCTCGATAAGTCGGTCGTTCGGAACCAGACTCCCCGCATGACAGCCAATACCGAGGTGACAACGACGCCCGCTCCGCCGCTTCCGAGCCCGGTGCGATCTCTAATGTCGCACGGCATGTTTCTTTGTTTGTTCGGTGTCGCTTGGTTACTCGATGAACCAATCTCGGCCGCGGCCGACGCTTGGTACAACGGCCCGGTCGAACTCTCAGGCGAAGTCCGCCAACTGATCATTTCCCTTGCTCAATACGCGCAGCCGATCGGTTTCATCTTGGCAGGCGTCCTCATCTGGATCTTCGACCGAAGCCACCGTGGCCGAGTGCTGATCCTATCGGCATCGATTCTTCTCTCGGGTCTCGGATCGAGTGTCGGCAAAGCGTTGTCCGGAAGAGAACGTCCGCGCGACAGCGACGGGACATACGTCTTTCATGGTTTGGTCCATAGCTTGCCCGATTCGAAGACGGCGTCGTTCCCATCGGGTCACACGGCGACCGCTTTCTCTCAGAGTTATGTCCTGGCGGCGATGTACCCTGCGGCCAGGCAACTTGTTTGGCCCCTCGCGTTGGGTGTCGCGGTCAACCGCGTCTTAACGGTTCGGCACTTCCCTAGCGATGTGATCGCGGGAATGTGGTTGGGGCTACTCGTCGGTACGCTGGTGATGCGATGGAGAGTTCTCGCTCGGTGGGCCGACCAGGCCAGCCAGCTTTGGCAAAAGCCGATGGTCCTGGCCATGCCGACATCGCCTGATGTTTGGCCCGCTGTGCAGCGAGTGTTGGCCTCGCGTCCTGTTCTGGCAATGACTTGTTTGATGATGTTCTGGGCAGGAAATGGCAGCTACAGCTTGTGGGATCGAGACGAACCTCGCTTTGCGACCGCGAGCCGAGAAATGGCCGAGCGCGGCGACTGGGTTGTTCCAACGTTCAACGGTGACCTGCGACCGGATAAACCGATCTTGATCTATTGGCTCCAGCGTTCTGCGTACGCGGTGCTCGGCGACGGTCCATTCGCGGCTAGGCTCTGGTCAGGCATCGGCGGCATGATTGCCTGTTTGATCACCTGGGAACTGGGCAAGCGCATGTTCTCTCGATCCGTCGGTCAACTTGCGGGCTGGATGCTGGCCCTCTCGCCGATGTTGATGGTCGAAGCGAAGCTAGGCACGGTTGATGCGCTCCTTTTGGCCTGCATCGTGGCGGCGATGTTATCTCTCTGGTCGATCTACGAGCGGGCGGATGCCGGTCGCTGGCCGATCTACTTTTGGATGGCCGTCAGCCTGGGAATCTTGACCAAAGGTCCTGTGGCGGTGATGGTGCCGACGCTAACGATCATCGTGATGTCGGTGATCGATCGTGACGTTCGTTGGCTACAGCGATTCAGACCGATCTTGGGGCTCGGAATTGTTTCTGCCGTTGTCTTGCCTTGGTGCGGGCTCGTGCAATGGGCGACTCAAGGAAGATTTCTGCAAGAAGCGATCGGGCACCACGTCGTGACGCGAGCGATCCAGCCACTCGAGAATCATCAAGGTTTCCCGGGATACTACGTGGTGAGTCTTTTGGCATTGATGGCACCCTGGTCGTTGCTGTTGCCTTGGTCGCTGATTTCCCAACGAGATCATCTGCTGGCGGATCGACGCCTAAAGTTTCTCCTTGTTTGGGGAATCACAACACTCTTCGCGTTCGAACTCGTCCGGACCAAGCTTGTGCACTACTATCTTCCCGCTTACCCCGCCTGGGCGATCCTCATCTCCGCATCTCTTTGTCATGCCTTCGCATCAGAGTCGATCGGACTGAAGTGGCGGACACGAGTCACGCTTGGCTACACCATGGCGGGGCTTGGCGTCGCCTTCGTTCTCGTGGGGACGGTGATCAGCTTCTGGCTGTTGCCCTCGTCGATCGCGATCATGCTATCGGTCACCTTGGCAATTGGTGGTGTGGGGTTGTCCCTGGCCGGTGGGTTGGTGTCGCTGGGAAGCTTTCGCGAGGCGATCACGCTACAGATGGCCGCCGGCGTCGTGATGGTGATACTTGCCGGGGCGCAGGTGCTCCCCAGAATCCATTCATCGCAGGTGATCCTCGACGTTGCCGACCGTTTGCGAGAGATTCAACAGCGCGAAGAGATTGCGCTTTGGTTCTATCGCGATCCGAGTTTGATCTACAACATGAAGAACAAAGTGAAGGTGATCGATCCTCTCCGCGACAAGCCTCCGCTGATCGACGCCCGCGCGCTGGCTCGCCAGGAGGGCATGTTTGTCTGTCCGGTACTACCAGCCCAATTGGCGGCGATGCAAAGTGATCCGGAGTTATCCGTTCGCGTCCGAGAGACTCTGTCGAAGTGGGATATTCAGGGGCTTCGGCCGAGAGAAGTTCACCTTGTCGAAGTTCGTCCCGCCCGTCTGGCGGAGAGCCCTCGCCTGGAACTCGGTCGTTAGCCCATTTCCTCGCAAAGCGATCCTCTTTCCACAGGAGGGCATTCCGGTAATTGCCCACTTCTCTTCCGATTCGGCGAGCCCGGCAAGGACGCCTAGCGTCGCGTGTCTTCGGATGTGATGTGGTGAACCAAGAGACGTGCCGATTCGTACAATAGATCTGTTGTTCAACGATTCCTCGAATGGATTGCAATCGGCGTAGGAGAGCGTTTTGCTCGCGGGACCTTTGTTTACACGCGATGCTCTCACTTCGCCTCGTCGGCCGCGCTTCTTTGTTCTTCGCGCGGGTTATGCGGCATCATTTTTCGTCCTGCTCTGGACCACTTGGCAAGCGGTGATCGGATTCGATCGTGATCCCACACTGGGGGAAACGGCCCGGCTGAATCGCATCGCCTTTGAGCTTTTCAGCTACACCCAATTGGCGGTTGTTTTGTTTGGCGGCGCTTTGATCGGTGCCTCGTCGATTGCCATCGAAAAAGATCGTCGAACGTTTATTCTTCTGTTAGTGACTCGGCTGAGCGATGCCGAGATCGTGCTTGGGAAATTCGCTAGTGCTCTCCTGCAGATCGGGTCGGTCTTTCTCGCGAGTGTGCCCGTCTATTTTTTGTTGAGCCTGTTCGGTGGGGTGAGTTATAGCCAGGTCGGACAAGTTCTCGTGACGATTGCCGGCGCGGGCGTGGTCAGCGTCGGGCTTGGTTGCTTGATGGCTGTTTGGCGCGACAAGACTTTTCAGGCCGTCGCTCTGACCATTCTTGGAATCACTCTTTCGCTGTTGGCCGTCGAGGTTCTGGTTACTCTCTTCGGAGCGAAGACTTGGCGAGGAGAATCCGTGGAATCATGGCTCGCGGCAGTCTCGCCGATCCGATCGATTGCCGCTGCCATGCTGTACGATCCTTCGCAGATTCACGCGATCGTGCCAGGCCCCCTCTACGCAGTATTGGGGATCGTGACGGCCATGATTTATCTCGCCATGGCGATTGTTGGTCTGCGCGTTTGGAACCCGCGTGGCGAGACCATCGAACCGCGCGAAAGCGAAGCGTCATCAACGGGGGCGTCGCTTGCGCGGACGCGGACCGCGACCCGAGCGGTATGGAGCAATCCCGTCCTTTGGCGAGAGATTCAGACGCGGGCGTATGGCGCTCGTCCGGTGTTAATCAAGCTGGCATACCTCGTCATCGTGGGCATTTTGCTGGCCCGGCTATTCTCGATCGACCCCGCGGCACGGAATCAATCGCCCCTTTTTATGCTTGCTCAGAGCATGGTCCCGGTCATGGTCATCAGCCTGATTCTGATCAACGCCCAAGCACTGGCCAGCGTCACCAGCGAGCGAGATCTGAAGAGCATCGACCTCTTGCTGGTCACTGATGTGACCGCCGTCGAGTTCATCGTCGGTAAATTGATGGGCGTGGCATACAACGCCAAAGAGATGTTCGCCGGTCCGATCGTCATGTTGGTGTTGTCGATGATCATGGGATGGTCACCGTTACCGCAGACGGTTTTCACGGTCATTGTTTTTTTGGTGTTGGCAGTTTTCGTTTCCGTGCTCGGGTTGCACTCGGGACTTCGGCATGAAACAAGCCGAGCGGGGATCGTTCATAGTTTAGGGACGGTCTTTCTTCTTTTCGTTGGGATCTTCGTCTGTCTCTACTTGATCGTCATCAGTGGTCGATTCGAAGCCCAGTGGGCAAGCTTCGTTCTCTTCATCATCCTGGGGAGCATGGGGCTCTGGATTTCGCTTTCCGCCAATGCCCCCTCGTCGGCCATCACGCTGACAGCGTCCCTCGCCCCGGTGGCGACATTTTACTGTATCCTCGCGATCGTGGTCGGAGATCGCTTCGCTCCCTTTGCCGTCGCTACGTCGGTCTACTCGTTTGCGATCGCATCGCTGCTGGTCCCGATGCTCGCCGAGTTCGATGTCGCGACTGGCCGAACCAATGCCGAGGGTGACTGAACCGCCCCTTCCGTCGGCTTCAGTGGCGCGTATCGCATCAATCCGCCGAGTGCCACTAAGATGACCGCCAACACGACATTGATGTTGAGATAGAAGCCGGCCCGATCGCGCATCGGTTGTAAACCCTTCGATCGACCGACGAGCGCACTGGCGATGAAAAAGACCACCATGGCGAGCAAGAACTTCAGTCCGAAGATCGCATGGTAGGGCATCGGTTTAACTTCTGCGAATCGAGCATAGAAGTTGAAAAGACCCGTCAACAGCACGATCGCGATCGATCCATGAACGAACTTCAACCAACGTCGGCGAACGCCATCTTTGATGGTCGACTGTACCTCGGCGGGCGATTGTTCCAGCGTCGGGTGCAGGGCGAACCGCATAAAGATCGCACTCCCCGCCAGGGTGATCGCCCCCAGGATATGCAACCAGCGAGAGATCAATTCGAGGGCTGTTCCGCCATCGAGATTCATGATGTTTCCTTTCGGGGAAGTCGTTTCCGTGCGGATCCTGATTGCAACGATGGTATTCCGACGGTTCCCTCTTGGCACATTCCGAATCGACAGGAAAGGCGAGAGACCCCCGAGGAAACCCGTGGAAAGGTCCGCAGCTGACCCTAACAGGTCTCCAAGGAATGGTCAGCATCATTATGATGCGTAATTCCTTGTTCAGATTCTACTTAGAACGAATCTCCCGCTCTTGCCGACCATTTCGATCAAAATGCCCGTTGCATTCATTTGTGAATCTTTTCACAAGGTGATAACTTGGCGTACGTTTGGTGCGTCAAATTGCTCCTGGGTGGGGTGCGAGGATCGCATGGCCGAGATCAAAGTGAAACGGGGTTACAACCTTCACCTAGCGGGGAAGTCCGACGCCCAGGTGGTCGACGCCCCCTTTCCGAAGCAGGTCGCGATTCGACCCTCGGACCTGGGGGAACTCAAGCTGAGGGTGCTGGTCAAGGATGGGGATCCGGTTCAGGTCGGGTCTCCCTTGATGGAGCTTAAGTCGAACCCCGACATCAAATTTACCTCGCCCGCCGGCGGCAAAGTTGCCGAGGTTCGTCGCGGCGATCGTCGCAAACTCCTCCAAATCATCATCAATGTCGAGCCGAACGAGCAGTCGGTCGACTTCGGGACGACATCGCTCCCGACCGCAAGCCGAGAGCAAGTTCTGGGCAAGCTTTTGGCGAGTGGATTATTCGCGAAGATCCGCCAGCATCCGTTCGCTCGGATGGCCAGCCCCACGGATACCCCGAAAGGGATTTTCGTTTCGGGCTTCAGTAGCGCGCCGATGGGGATTGATCTGAATCTGGCCGTGGCAGGGAAGGGGGAGGCCCTCAATGCAGGCTTGGCGGCACTGGCCAAGCTTACTTCGGGCCGGGTTCATCTTTCGAAGCCCGCCCGTGGCACGGTCGCCCCGGAGATCACCTCGGCCACGTCGGTGGAATCTCATTCGGTAAGTGGCAAGCACCCGGCGGGAAGCGCTCCGCTGCAGGCGTATTACATCGACCGTGTTCGTGCCGGCGAAGTGATCTGGTACGTCGACATTCAAGATGTCATCGCCATCGGCAAGTTGATGCAGACGGGCAAAATCAGCAGCGAGCGGATCGTCTCGCTGGCCGGCCCTGGCATCGCGCCCGCTCATCGCAAGCACTACCGCACTCGTGCCGGCGTCATGGTGGGGATATTGCTTTCTGGCAAGCTAGTGGCGGGCGAACAGCGAATCATCAGTGGGGACATCCTCACTGGCAGCAAGATCGCCGATAGCGAGCCGATCGGATTTTTCGATTCACAGATCACGGTGGTTCCAGAGGGTCGTCAACGCGAGATTCTCGGATGGTTGCTGCCCGGCCTGGATAAACACAGTTATTCGCGGACGTTCCTTTCCGCACTCAAGCCTCCTTCGACGGAGTGGCAAGTCGATACGAACCTGCACGGCGGACACCGCGCGTGCATTCAGTGTGGCTTCTGCAACGATGTCTGCCCGACGGAGGTTCTCGCGCTGCCGACGTGGAAGGCAGTCAGTTACGGCGATCTGGAAGAGGCAGAGCAATTGGGGATCACCGACTGCATCGGATGCGGTCTGTGCACCTATGTTTGTCCATCGAAGATCGAGATCGACAGTATTTTGGAAGCAGGTCTCGCCAAGATTCAGAAGGAAGGTTAACGACCGTGGCCAGTTTCTTCGAACAGGTCAAAAAATCGCACGACGAAGGGGGCCGGCTAGGGATGCTTTGGCCCTTGCTGGATGCGCCCGATACGTTTCTTCGGACGCCCGCGACGGTGACCCATGCGGGGGCTCACATTCGCGATTGGCTCGATTCGAAACGATTCATGATGACCGTGATCGTCGCGCTTCTCCCCCCGCTTTTCATGGGGATTTGGAACGCGGGCTACCAGCATTATCTTGGGACGACGGGTGCCGATCCCGGCTTTGCGCCAAGCTTCTGGGCGGGCCTTGAAATCTGCATGCCGATCATCATCGTCTCCTACGCGGTCGGCGGCGCATGGGAAGCACTCTTTGCGGTCGTTCGTCGTCACGAAATCAATGAAGGGTTCTTAGTCACTGGTTTGCTTTTCCCCATGACGTGCCCGCCGACGATTCCACTTTGGCAGGTCGCCGTCGGTGTCAGCTTCGGTGTCGTGATCGGCAAGGAAGTTTTCGGTGGGACAGGGATGAACGTCTTTAACCCGGCTCTCACCGCGCGGGCGTTCTGCTTCTTCACCTTTCCCGACAAGATGTCCGGCGATCTGGTTTGGACCGAACGACAAACATGGACGGAGTTCTTCACCAAGGGTGGCGCTCGACCCGAATTCGTGGATGGCTACACCGGCGCGACCCCTTTGCTTCACGCCTCGCAGCATCACGGCGATCTCTCCGCGGCCGAGTCCTTGATGCAGATCAACCAGACATTTAAGCACATCGATTTCTCATGGTGGAATTGCTTTCTCGGATTCGACGCGGGGAGTATCGGCGAAACATCGGCATTGGCATGCTTGATCGGAGCGGTCATCTTGATTGCGACTGGCGTCGGTAGCTACCGAACGATGCTGGGGGTCGCGTTGGGGACCACCTTGATGGCGTTCATCATGAACTACTTTGCGGGTGGAGCGAACGCCCGTCCGACCATGGGCCTACCATTCTATTGGCACTTCGTGGTTGGAAGCATGGCTTTTGCCGCCGTGTATATGGCGACCGACCCAGTGTCGAGCGCTTGGACAAGCACGGGTAAATGGATCTACGGGACGCTGATCGGCGCTTTGGCGGTCTTGATTCGAACGGTGAATCCTGCCTATCCCGAAGGATTCATGCTGGCGATTTTGTTCCTGAACCTATTTGCGCCGCTGATCGACCACTATGTCGTGCAGGCCAACATTAAGAGGAGGAAGCTGGCCTATGCGAGGTAACACCTACACCTTCTTTTTCATCACGCTCGTCTGTATCGGCTGCGCCTTGATCGTGGCCGGGGCCGCGTCAGCATTAAAGTCGCAGCAGGAGTTCGCTGAGAGGATCGACACGTATAAGAACGTTCTTCTCGCGGGGGGGCTGATCGAACGAGGAGCCTCCATTTCGCCCCAAGAGGTCGAGAAGCTCTATCAAGAGGGGATCGCGGGAATCCTTGTGAACGTGCAGGGGGAAGTGACGTCGAAAGAGACCAACCTGACCCCCGAAGCGGTTCTCAAGCAAGACAAGGTCCTCAAGGGAACCCCCGGCTACATTGAAAAGGAGAAGCGAGAGTATCCCCTCTACACTGTCAGCAAGGAGGGCAAAATCGACGCTTTCATCGTGCCGGTCTACGGCAAAGGTCTTTGGTCAGACCTCTTCGGGTACCTTTCGCTTGAAGCCGATGGCAAAACGATTCGGAACCTGGTCTTCTACAAGGAAGGTGAAACGCCAGGCTTGGGCAAAGAGATCACCAAGCCTTGGTTCCAAGACCAATTCGTGAAGAAATCGTACTTGAACGAAGCCAACGATATCACCTTCACCGTCGGCAGGCCCTCGTCAACCCCTTATCCCAATGCGACCGAAGTCGGTGGCATCAGCGGGGCGACAATCACGGGTCGCGGCGTGCAGAAGATGATTGTCGACATGATGAATCTGTATCGGCCGTACTTCGAGAAGTCGGTCTGGAGTAAAGGTTGACGGCAGCGTTTTGATCGCGGCTCGAACGAGAACGCGATCATTCGGAAGCATGGTTGCCGAACCGACTGTTGATTGGTGATGGATCAAAGACTGGGAGAATGGGCTCATGGCCAAAAAAGGAAACTTGTCGGTCTTGACCGATCCCCTTTGGGATTCGAACCCGGTCATGTTTCAAGTGCTGGGGATTTGTTCGAGCTTGGCCGTCACGACGCAGCTCGTCCCCTCATTGATCATGGCCGCGGGCGTGACGTTTGTTGTATGTCTGTCGAACGTCACCATCTCGTTGATGCGCAACTATATCCCGAACAAAGTCCGCATCATCGTTCAGCTATCGGTGGTGTCGGCCCTGGTCATCATGATTGATCAGTTGCTCCGGGCGTACCTCTACGAGCAGAGCAAAGATCTGAGTGTTTTTGTCGGTCTCATCATCACCAATTGCATCGTGATGGGGCGACTGGAAGCCTTTGCGATGAGCAATCCCCCCTGGCCCAGCTTTTTAGATGGCCTGGGAAATTCGCTGGGCTACAGCGGCGTTTTGGTGGTGGTCGCTACCGTGCGAGAGATACTGGGCAACGGAGCGATCTTGGGTTTCAAGGTGGTGCCGCAAGCGTTCTACGATGCCGGCTATCAGAATTTCGGACTGATGCTTTTGCCGCCGGGCGCGTTCATCATTCTCGGCCTGCTTGTTTGGTTGCAACGGGCGATCTCGAACAAGGTGATCGATTGATCTTGTCCGTTTTGTACCGCTGTTTTGGCAGAGAGATCTTCCAATAAGGAATCGCGACCGTGAACGATCAAATCATCCATCTGGTTAGCTTGCTCGTGAAGAGCGTCTTCGTCGAAAACATCCTGTTGGCATTCTTCCTTGGGATGTGTTCGTTCCTTGCCTGTTCGAAGAAGGTTGACACGGCCGTGGGTCTGGGGATGGCGGTGACGTTCGTTCTGACGATCAGCGTTCCGCTCAATTGGGCGATTCTGAATCTTCTTCTCAAAGAGGGTAAGCTCGCCAACTTCCTCGGGACGCAGTACGCCACCGTGAATCTGGAGTTTCTAAGTTTCATCAGCTTTATCGCAGTGATTGCGGCTCTCACGCAAATCGTCGAGATGGCTCTGGATCGCTTCAGCCCCACCCTTTACGCGGCACTGGGGATCTTCCTCCCGTTGATTGCTGTTAACTGCTGCATCTTGGGGGCGGCTCTCTTTATGCAGCAGCGCGATTACAACTTTGCCGAATCGTGTGTCTTCGGGTTCGGTTCGGGCGTGGGTTGGGCGCTCGCGATTATCTCGCTGGCCGCCATTCGCCAAAAGATTCGATACTCGAACGTGCCGAAGGGTCTTCGCGGATTGGGAATCACCTTTCTGCTGACCGGGTTGATGTCGATGGCGTTCATGTGCTTTGCTGGGATTCAGCTTTAAGCGAGTTTGAAGTGGACCAACGGGGTTGCTCCTTTCTTCTCGGGGATGGGCCAAGATCATGTTGACGGTGATAGCAGGCGTCGCAGTCTTCACGGTGGTCATTGTCGCGCTCGTGGGGGTGTTGACCCTGGTCGAGTCGGCCCTGGTGAAAAAAGGAAAAGTCAAAATCCTCGTCAATGACGAGAAGACGATCGAGGTCGAAACGGGGCAAACCCTGCTGTCGGCCTTGGCGGGCGAGAAACTATTCCTTCCCTCCGCGTGCGGCGGTGGTGGTACGTGCGCCATGTGCAAATGTCAGGTCTTCGAAGGAGGGGGGAACATTCTTCCCACCGAGACCGGCCACATCAACCGTGTTGCCGCCAAGGAGAATTGGCGGCTCGGTTGTCAGGTCAAAGTTCGTCAACCCATGAAGATTGCCGTCCCAGAAGAAATCTTCAGTATTAAGAAGTTCGTTGCGACGGTTCGATCAAACCATAACGTAGCGACCTTTATCAAAGAACTGGTTCTTGATCTGCCTGATGTTCTTCACTTTAAGTCGGGGGGATACATTCAGATTTACATCCCTCCTTACGAGATCGATTACAAGAACTTTGAAATCGCGAAGGAGTATCACGGCGACTGGGACAAGTACAACCTTTGGCGCTATCACGCGTCGAATAAGGAAGAAGTCTTTCGCGCTTATTCAATGGCCAATCACCCTGCCGAGGGGAACCGGGTGATGCTGAACGTTCGCGTAGCGACTCCTCCGCCTCGGTTGCCGGACGCTCCCCCAGGTATCGCCTCGTCGTATATCTTCAACTTGAAGCCGGGCGACAAGGTGACGATCAGTGGCCCCTACGGCGAGTTCTTTATCAAAGATACAAATCGCGAGATGGTCTACATCGGTGGCGGTGCGGGGATGGCGCCGTTGCGGGCCCACATCATGCACCTGTTTCACACGCTTAAGACAGGCCGAAAGGTCAGCTATTGGTACGGGGCTCGATCGCTTCGCGAGATGTTCTACTGGGAAGATTTCAAGAAGATTGAAGCAGAGTTTCCGAACTTTAAGTTCAATCTGGCCCTTTCCGAGCCCATGCCCGAGGATAACTGGAAGGGCCCGACGGGGTTCATTCATCAAGTTTGTAACGACCTTTATCTCTCGAAGCACGACAGCCCCGAAGAGTGTGAGTATTATCTATGTGGGCCTCCACCCATGATCAGCGCTGTCAACAAGATGTTGTTTGATCTCGGGGTGGAAAAAGAGATGATTGCTTACGACTCTTTCGGCTAAAGCCTCTCCTTCGTTCATGGGGGGATGGTGAAAGCCAGCATCCCACGAAAGAAGGACAGGGTATGGAAATCGAGCTGTTGCCCATCGCGACGATCGTTCGACTCGGTGCCGAATACAGCGCGTTTCAAGAGTCGATGCTGAACGAGACCGAAGAAGAGATCATCCGAGTTCTTGACGACGCCAACACCGCTAATCTCATTCTCGATTTTCAACGGACCGCGTATTTTGGCTCGGTTTTCTTCGAGGTTCTCTTTCGCCTCTGGAAGAGAACGCATGCGGCCGGCGGACAATTCTTTCTCTGCTCCCTGCATCCTGATTGCCGAGAGATTCTGGAGACTGCTCGATTGACTACGCTGTGGGATATCTTGCCCGACGTTGCTTCCTGTTTATCGCAAATGCAGGCCAACGAATCCCTGCACATTCGAGCGACATCTTGAACGTTCGAAATGTCTTCGACGCCTATTGTCTAGGTCGCGCTTGTGCGGGGATGCTGGCGGAGAAACTCCTCCCATTGGCGAGGCGAATCGACACTCTGCAAGCCGAGCAGATCTGGATCGACCTTGCGTAGATCCTCCGCCGACAGCAACCTGGTTCGAGATTGTTCGAGCAAATGCTTGAGCCCGTGCGAAGATACCTCGGCAAGCTCGATAGCCTTGTCCAAAAGACGAGTGTGATAGATGCCCGGCAGTGGCAGACACATGTCGTCCTTCTGGATGGCGACCGCATCAACATCATCCGAACGAGCTTCCCATAAACGCTTGAGCATAGGCGTTGTCATGCCGGGATGATCGCATGGTACGACGATGACCCATGCGGGATCGCCCGCCTGACGCTTCACTCCGCTCAGGCCGGCAACCAGACCCGCCAACGGCCCCCGGAAGGGGAACGGGTCGTGGACAAGACGACACCGTTGCGGGAGATCGACATCGCTTCGATCAGGGGCAGCCACCACAACGATCTCTTGCACCAAGGGGATCAGAATCCGCGAGGTCAGTTGCAACAGCGTTTCCTGACCCAGAAGAAGGCGTTCCTTCGCCTGACCCATGCGACGACTTTCCCCCCCCGCGAGAACGATTCCCCACGTCTTCTCCGAAGCCTTCATCCGTTGGCTCTCCCTTCGTCTGGGTGGCGTTCCATCCTACCACAGGCAATCCGCTTCCACAGGGCGCAGCAACAGGGTGGTTGCGGGCGAGCCCCGCGCTCGAATACCATGACTCTGTTCTCGCGGTCGGCGAGAACCGAGGATCGGCCGAGCGATCGCTATCATCCTCGTGGATAGGTTCATCAGTAGGGGGAGAATCATGCACAGACGCCTTTTGGCTATGTTGCTTGCAACCACGGCTGCGTGGGTGCAGGCGGGCGACGAAAAACTTTTCAACGGCAAGGACATGACCGGCTGGACGTACTTCCTTGAGGATAAATCGAAAAAGATGGAGGACGTCTGGAGCGTTCAAGATGAAATGATCATCTGCAAAGGCAATCCTGTCGGGTACATCCGCACGGAGAAAGAGTATGAGAATTACGTCCTCCAATTGGAATGGCGTTGGCCCGAAGGAAAGAAGCCCGGCAACAGCGGCGTCCTGGTCCATACCACGACCGAAAACGCGCTCGGCGTTTGGCCGAAATCCCTTGAGTGTCAGCTCGGCTCGGGCAATGCCGGGGACTTCTGGGTGATCGGCACGACCTTGTCCGTCCTGAATCCAAAGAAAAGAAGCTTGGATCGGCGAACGCTGAACCTGACAAACGACTCCGAGAAGTCGATCGGTCAGTGGAACAAGTACGTGATCGTTTGCTCGGGCAATACCGTCACGTGTGTCGTCAACGGCGATGTTGTGAATTATGGTTGGAACGCCAGTCAGCCGAAGGGGGCCATCTGCCTTCAATCGGAAGGGGCCGAGATTCATTTCCGCAACATCGTCCTACACCACCTTTCGGATTGACGGATGGTCAACGCCAGCAAACTGAGCGACGAGGAATGGAATCGTCTGCAAGACCTCATCGAGCGATTCGAGCGGGACTGCGCCGACGCCTTTCCTCGCGACCCGGCAGCGTATCTCCCCGAGTTGGGGGATCCGCTTCGCGAACTCCTCTTAGATGAAATTCTGCGAATCGATCTTGAACTCCACTGGCGAAAAGGGAAGGGGAAGAGAATCGAGGTTTACCTCGAACGATTCCCCGAACTCGCCCGACGCGAAGGGAGATTGATCGAACTCATCGAAGAAGAGTACCGTGTGCGTGGGCATTTCGGCGATCGGCCTGAGGCAGAAGAATTCGTCAGCCGATTTCCTGAATACAAGGGTCTGCTGGGGGAGCGACTTCGGCCGCACGGCTCTAACGAGTTTGACACCATGAACTCGACCGTCGAGATTCCGCTTGCGTCGGCCGGCAACCTCACGAAGGTTCGTCGAATCGGCGAAGGTGGGTTTGGAGAAGTATGGGAATGCCGAGCCCCGGGCGGGGTCCCTGTCGCGGTGAAGCGGCTCTTTGCCACTGTTTCGCCGAAGTTTGTGGAGCGAGAAAAGCAGTCGTTGGACATGATTTGTTCCGGGAAGTTTCGCCATCCCTTTTTGCTGCAGGTCTTTGGTTGGTGGCTGCAAAACAATCAAGTCCACATCGTCATGGAGCTGGCCGACGAAAGTCTCGATGATCGTTTGAAACAAGCCAAGGCAAACGGCTTGCCGGGCCTGGAGATGGATGACTCCCTCGAGCAGATCATTCGCGATGCGGGGGAAGCTCTCGACTTTCTCAACTTTAAGTGCCACATTCTTCATCGTGATGTCAAGCCCGCCAACATGCTTCTCATGGGAGAGCGGCTGAAACTGGCCGACTTTGGACTGGCCCGGATGATGCCTACGCTTTCCGCCGTCAGCGGCGAAACTCTTGGTGCAGGCACGCCGGTCTTTATCGCCCCCGAAGTGGTTCAAGGCTTTCAGTCGATGCAAAGCGATCAGTATTCGCTCGCCGTCTCGTACTGCATGCTTCGGACCGGTCGGCCTCTCTTTCGCGGCACGATCAAAGAGATTCGCGATCAACACGTTCACGCGAAGCCCTCACTGGAAGAAACCATTCTTTCGCCCGCCGAGCAACGAGTGCTGAACAAAGCACTCGCGAAGGAGCCGACCGACCGCTATCGAACCTCAAGCGATTTCGTGCGAGCGATTCTTTCAAGCCTCGGTTCGAAGCATATTCGAAGTCTTCCGGCGACAAAGTCGCCGATATCGGCTCCGGAGTATCGGCCGGCATCGACCGAAGAGGAGGAAACATCGTCGCCGAACTTTGTCCCGCTTCGTCGGCAACGATTCGATCGTTCCCCGGGCCAACAAGAGGAGGCTGATGATCAAGCATTGCCGACCCGCTCGGGCTGGCCTCTTTGGCTTTGGTCGGCATTCATCGTTGTCATCTTCGTCATGGGCTTGTTCGTCGGGGGGATGCTTTTTAGCGGCGTAAAATGAACCTCTTCGCGTCCGCCGGTTTCTTTCGTCAGGCAAGCTTCCCTTGACCTATGCCGTAAGAGCGGTAGCTTGCCGAGGGTCGATGCGTGGCGGTCGATCGATTTGGTCTCTCGAGGGCTGGTATCTCTCGAGAGCAAGAGGGCTCGGCAACAAGGACCGGGCCCCGCGACGACGGGCGGTATCCGTCGCGCGAAGGGAATCCGTGTTGAGGATCTGATGATGATCTCCATCCAACTTCCAGATGGTTCGGCTCAAGAGCTACCTGATGGGTCTAGCTCGGCGGATCTCGCGGCGAAGATAAGCTCTCGTCTGCTTAAAGAGGCTGTCGCGGCCGAGGTCAACGGCAAGGTGGTCGATCTTGCCCTTCCCCTCACCGCGGGCGATTCTGTTCGCATCCTCACGAAGAAGGATCGCGAAGCCCTCGAAGTCCTTCGGCATAGCTGCGCCCACCTCATGGCGGATGCGATTCTTCGAATCTTTCCACAGGCGCAGCTCACCATCGGGCCGGTGGTCGATGATGGCTTCTACTACGACATCTATCTTCCCGAGGGTAAAATCACCCCCGAGGACTTTCCCAAGATCGAGGCCGAAATGGCCAAGATCGTCAAAGAGAATCATCCCTTCCGCCGATGTGCGGCCACGGTCGACGAAGCGAACGAACATTTCGCGCGATACCGAGCGATTGACGGCGGCCACAACAAGTTTAAGATGGAACTCATCAGTGAGATCACCAAGAGAGGAGAGGGTCTCACCTTCTACAAGCACGGCGAGTTTATCGATCTTTGTCGCGGGCCGCATGTGCCGAGCACCGGTTGGCTTAAGAATCACAAGCTCACCAAGATTGCCGGGTCGTATTGGCGAGCCGACGCTGCCCGAGAACAGCTTATTCGGGTTTATGGAACCGCCTTCTTTTCGAAGGAAGATCTCGACGACTACATCAAGTTCCTAGAAGAAGCGAAGAAACGCGATCACCGCGTGCTCGGTGAGCAGCTCGAGCTCTTCATGATGGAAGATGTCGCCCCTGGTTTTCCGTTCTTCCTCCCGAAAGGGGCGATTTTGTGGAACACCTTGGCGGATTACATGAAGGGGCTGGTCCGTCGAACCGGATACGTTGAGGTCAAAACACCGCTCGTGCTCTCCGAACAGCTTTGGCACACGTCGGGCCACTACGACAACTACCTCGAGAACATGTTCTTCACCAAGCTGAAACTACGCGACCCCAAGGATGCCAGCAAGATCTTTGACAATGTCGTCGAAGAACGCCCCATGGCCGTCAAGCCGATGAATTGCCCCGGACACGCTCTCATCTTCAAGCATCGTCTGCGAAGCCATCGCGAACTCCCGCTCCGTATTGCCGAGCTGGGCTTGGTTCATCGTCGAGAGCTGTCCGGCGTTCGGCACGGCCTTTTTCGCGTGCAGGCCTTTACCCAGGACGACGCCCATCTCTTCTGCACACCTGATCAAATCGAAGAAGAAATCATGCGATTGATGGACTTCTTCAAAGAGGTCTACACCGCGTTTGGGCTCGATGATGTTCGGGTGGAACTCTCGACTCGGCCCGCGAAAAGCATCGGCAGCGATCAAGTTTGGCATCTGGCTGAGACATCGCTTCAGCGTGCTCTCGAGGCCAGGAATTTGCCTTATCAACTGAATCCAGGCGATGGAGCGTTCTACGGCCCCAAGATCGATTTCCATATTCGAGACTGCCTGAAGCGAAGCTGGCAGTGCGGCACGATCCAGCTCGATTTCTCGATGCCCGAGCGGTTTGGCTGTCATTACGTCGGTACCGACGGTGCTAAGCATACACCCGTCATGATTCACCGAGCTTGCTTCGGCAGTGTTGAACGATTTCTCGGCATCCTGATCGAGCACTATGCCGGCGCGTTTCCGCTCTGGATGTCGCCTATCCAAGCCATTGTCATCCCTGTCAGTGATAAGTTTCTCACGTATGCCGACGATGTTTATTCGAAGCTGAGCGCCGCGGGCTTGCGGATGGAGATCAATCGCAAAGACGATCGGCTCGGCTACAAGATCCGCGAGGCGTCACTGCAGAAGGTCCCCTATGCCATCGTCGTCGGCGAGAAAGAGGTTGAATCGTCGACGATCAATGTCCGAACGCGTGAAGGGGTAGAGCTCGGGGCGATGACGCTCGAGGCGTTCGTGGCTCAACTGCCGGAATGGCGAAAGTAAGCTCGAATCGTCCGTCATCGTCGAGAAGGTCGGCGACTGACGTATCTGCTCCCTTCGATCGAGAAACGAAGCAGCAACTCTTTTGCAGAGCTGATTCCGATCCGAGGCGACGAAACAACGTTGTCCAAAGGACGAAGTCTGCGTCGCAGCGAGAATACCTCGCTCGCGACCAGATCGTGCCCATCTAGGGATCGATCAATGGCAAGCGCTTCACAAAGGCGAGCCGGCCCTCGAGCCAGATCGAGGAGTTTCTCCTTTCCTCGGCGACGCCTCATGAGGTCGATGCCAACGGTAGGCTCGAGGGCTCGAACGAGAACGGCACTTCCGATTTCTGCTCCCTCGGTGACCATGTTGAAGCAGTAACGAGAATGGATGGTGTAGACATACACGAGTCCAGGCTTGCCGAACATCGAACGATTACGGGGTGTGAGGCCGCGATGTGAATGACTTGCCGGATCCCCCTGGGCAAGATACGCCTCGGTCTCGACAATGATTCCCCCGGTGGGGCCCTCCGAATCATGACGAATCAATTCGCAGCCGATCAGATCGCGTGCCACTTCCGCGGGTGATCGAAGAAAGAATCGACGCGTCGCCCCGTTCAAGGAAGTATTCCTCCCTGGCGAATCTGTTCGCGATAAATCGCCCGGATCGCGAGAAAATCCTCTTGATACCGCCCATCGCGCAGATCCAGGAAAGTCCACTCGAGCGGTTGATAGCCCCTGCGAGCAAAGCGAAACGTCAAGTCGGCATAGACCCCGCGAGCAAGGTGAATCTTCTGACCCGCGGGCTTCATGGAAGCAAGCACGACCTTATGCAGATCAAGGTAGCCTATATCGAGATTGACCTTTCGGTCTCCCTGTTGCCGAAGCGACGTTTCGATCTGGTTGGTCGCTTCTTTGTCGGCGACGATCGATTCGGGATGTGAAAGCGTTTGATGCGAAATGAGCCGACGATGAATCGGTGCACCCATCTCGGCATCGTAGAAAGTGGTCGCATCGAAAAGATGATCGGTGCCGACGAAATCGATCGGGCCAAACAAGTGGGTCAATCGCTCGTGCGCGAGGGATAGGATCGATTCGTCCGACCATAGAATGGCGACGATCCGCTTGACCGGCAGAACAGCGACCGGTTCAGCCATCGAGATCTCCCTGTTGTTGCCATTGCCGAAGGGCTTCCTTCGCCAGGATCGGGGCTAAGCCGAACATCCCACAGATGACCGACTCCAGTTCTTCATTGGCCAGTCGTCGCGTTTGTAGATCGGTTTTCGAGCGGACCTGAAATCGCTTGCCCTGCAGATAGAGTTGCCGATCATGCTCGATCTTCGTCAGAAGAGGATAGTGCATCATGTCGAACGAGAACGAGTCTCGCCATGCGGAGAGGAATTCGCCTGCATCGGCTGGAGAAGTTCGAAAGATCAATCGATGGACGATCTTCCCCTGTTGATCGGTGGCGAGCGCGAGTTTGTCGCCCGACTGCGGCGTCAGGATCACCGCATTGAAAGGCGTCGACGTGTGGGTTGGTTCGGTCTGTCCTAAGGGGATCGGCTTCGTGAGAAGAAACCCCGGATCGACCAGATGGGGTTGATCCTCGATCCATACGAGCAGGGCCGAATGCGTTCGTTTGCCGTAGGGGCGATCGGCCAAGATCGGCTCCGCCCGAAGCCCAAGCGAACGGACCAGCGCCAAAAGCGTTGCCGTCAGCGAGAAGCATGTCCCTCCCGCTCGCCACTGGGCATGGTCGGCCAGCACCATCGCCGGCGTTCGAATCGGATCACTCTCATGATGGGCGTGAGAAAGCACCTTCGTGAGATTCTCGTAGGGAATCAGGGAAAACGCCCGGGCGATCGCGGCGACATCCCCCCGGGTCTCTCCCGTGAGCGGAACAGTGAACCTCTCGACAAAGGAAGCGAGAAGCGAACCATCGGCCGGCGGGTCAAGCGGTCGACGCGTCGGCATCGATCAATCTCCCTGATCAAAAAGAGTGTTTCGCGGCACAGCGGGATTCATCGCTTGCTCCGCCGACTCGACGGGAGGCTGACGCTGGGAGGCAGATCGTCCGAAGCCATCCTCGGCTCCAGATCGTGCACGAAGAGAACGTCCTCGGGCAACACCGATCGCGCGATGTCGACCAGATGAGCGTGGTGAGTGAAGAAGATGATCTGTGTCCGTCGGGCCAACTCGGCCAGGACGCGAAACGTGGCGGCGGACCGATCGTCATCGAAGTTCACCAAGATGTCGTCGACGAGCAATGGGATCGGCTCGTTCTCCATCGCGTGTTTCTCGATCGCCGCCAGCCTAACAGAAAGATAGAGCTGATCCGCTGTCCCTTCACTCATGAACTTCACATCAAAGGGGACCGTCGAGCCAGGGCGGATTCCAACGAGGTAGGGCCGAGCGTGGTCATCGAACTCAACGTCAAGCCTCTCGAAAGAACCGCATGTCAGTTGCCGAAAGATCACGCCCGCCCGAGCCAGAAGTGTTCCCTCGTTCTCTCGGCGATACCGTTCCATCGTCTGATCCAACACGTGCCCTGCAATGGTCTTTTGCAGGTACTGATGGACGTAGACTTGCAATGCCGCCAGTTGTCCCTGCATTTGTTCGGCACGCTCGGCTCCCTCGGCTTGGCCATCGATTCGCTTTTGGTCCGCGCGGAGCGAACCAAGCGTTTGATCAAGGAGGGACAGTTCAGCCTGAGCGGCATCGACTGCCGACGATACTTCTGCCGATCTCTCCTCGAGATCATCGATCGAGATGCTTTCAATCTGTTCGATCGCTCGGCGATCGGGCAACGCTGCCAACATCGGCGCGAGCTGTCGCTCGATCTGCTCGTATTCCTGTCGATATTCTCGGTATTCGTCGGCTTGGTTCATTCGGATAGGGAGTTCTTCTTCCGCCGAGGCGACTGCCTCTTCGAGTAAGCCCTTCCATCGCGCGTCAACACGAAGCCGATCTTGCGAAAGTGCCTCTTGCTCGCGATGACATTGATCGAGTTGCTGATGTAGTTCTTGCCGACGAACCTGTTGCTCGCGCGAGGAGGCGAGTCGTTGGGTGAGTGCGGGCACCGACGAATCCCAAGACGCCAGTCGATCAGCAAAGAGTGTTGCATCATGATCAATGCCATCGATTCGGCGTTGCCGATCGATCAGATCCCGTTCGATCTCCGCTTGCTGGCGTTGAAGACGAACCGCTTCCATCGCCTCGGCCGGCAAGGTCGCGCGATCCAGCCCGACACGGTCGAGCAGATCTCTCCAAGACGACTCCCAATTCTTCGCGAGCCTATCGATGGAGGCAATGTCGGCTTGAAGGACAGACTCTTCCTCGCGAAGTTCCTGCGCCTGACGCGTCAGCTGTGCTTCAGCCGTCGTTCGGCGAGTCTCCTTATCAACTCGCTGCCGGGCGATGCGAACGGCATCCTGAAATCGCGTCACTTTGCTGCCGGGCAAGCCCACGATGGTGTCGACCTGCGCTAAGAAGGTTTGTCGACGTTGACGAAGCGTCTCGAGCGTGTGACATGAATCTTGCCGGGCGTCGATCCACTTGTTGATCTCTTCACCGACTCGGCGCTTGTCGAGCATCTCGCTGGCGGAACCGGCTGGTAGACCGGTCGGTTCCCATAGCGACACCCAGCGTGCGTTGATCGAGGAGAGGATCGCCTCTTGCTTCGAGCGGTTTTGATCGAGGTGCCTTTGCTCGGCTTGAAGGTTCTCTTTGTCAAACATGATTCTGGCCATTCGAGCGACGTGATCGGCATGCTCTCTCAGTAAATCGGCCGTGGAATCAGTCTGCATGACGAGCGAGAAGAAAGCATCAAGTAGGGATTGATCGGGAAGAGTGTTGCTTGCGATCGAGTGGCGAATCTGTTGTCCATACTCGTCTCGCTGCCGCCTTTGTCGCTGCAAGTCGACCAGGCTCGGGAGGGGAATCTCAACGGCCAGGCGACTCCCTTCACGATCGAGTTTGCTGCTTGCCTCGTCGAGCGTTCGAAGTCGATCGCGGACTCCCGCGTGGACGACGCTTTCAAGTTCGTCCAGGACAAGGGCGTGACCTTCCATTGGAACGCTCCCGAGGCCGAGGACTTCACGGCCGAATCCACTCGCGAACAACTCCGCGGTTACCT
>JAIELF010000040.1 GCA_019753235.1 bacterium | reverse complement strand
GCATCATCAGCGAATGGTGGTCGGGCGACACTTACGCGAACCGCGTCGGCCATGTCACGGGCACGCTCAGCGGAGGTGTCAACCCGTTTCCGTTCGTGGTCAACTCCACCGTCTTGGATGATGGTGAAGTAGACCAAGTCTTCGGCAACGCCGACCAGGACCTCTTCTACATCAAGATCGGTCAAGATCTTGCATCCGATGTCGCCGTCGGAGAGACGGTCGTCGGAGTGTAGTCGTCGATTGACACACTAAGACAAATAGCGAACGCCCCGCGATGAAAATCATCGCGGGGTTTTCGCATGACTGGGAAGTTGACGAAACACATTAGTTCTGTCAGTTGCTCGCGGTATCGTGGGTAAATAAGTGACTTATACGGGTGGCACATGCTGTCTTTTGAACTGGCTCAAGTTCATGGAACCGTGCGATGAATGTCAGCTTATCCCGAGGTCCTAAGAGGTGCCGTCGGCAATCTCTTGTCGAGCCCCCTCATTTACATCGTCGGCCATTTCTAGCTCCGTCTTGATCGTTCCGAAACACGATTCGTTCAAAGCAATGTCGTTGACGCCGTCTGAGCGAATCATGGTCTGCCTCATACCGGCACAAATCAGCGTCGCGCGATAGATCCTGTCTGTATGCGCACTGACCACCACGATCGGTTTGATGCAGAAGTCCTGTCGACGGTTGCCGGCATCGGATCTCTCGGGCGAGTCCAAGTGCGTTTGAGTTATGTCTGATTGCAACTCACAACGGAAGATCCGATCACGGAACGGATCCTTGGTGTTCGCCAGGAAACCGAGCTTTCGACTTTCGATGAGGGCGGAGGTGAAATCACACACTCGCACGTGATTCATCGTCGTGAAAGCCGGCTTCGCCAGCAACCGGCTCGGACGGTAACCTAATCGATTGACGGTCTCGGTCGAGCGTGCTTCGAAAGGACCTGTTTCGCAGAACCCCGAGCACCTCACTTGGCTCAAAAAGATCGGCGCAAAATCATGCCATCGGCGGGATTTATTCGAACGCCTCTGATAAAGTATACTTTGCTTTCGTTGGGGAGGATTTTCGTCTCCGCTGGTCGATCGACTTTGGCTTTTGCTTATTCTCATGCGGTTAAGGCAGAACCAATGTCTCTCGTAGTCTTGACGTTTACTGGTTCCCTGAAATGGATGAAAGACTTGGGACGGCTAGACCATGGGTGTCGCTCTGGTGACGGGATCGGCTGGTTTGGTCGGAGCGGAGTCGGTTCGTTTCCTGAGCGAAACAGGCCTCGAAGTCGTCGGTGTGGATAACAACCTGCGAGAGTTTTTTTACGGTCCTACGGGATCGACCGAGTGGTCCCGTAAGCATCTCGAGTCGACGATACATAAGTACCGCCACGTGACGGCGGACATTCGAGACGAGAAGAGAATGAACGCCCTCTTCGCGGAACTCGGTGACTCACTTGAGTTGATCTTGCATACGGCAGGTCAGCCTTCCCATGAGTGGGCAACTCAAGACCCGCCGATGGATTTTGACGTCAACGCCAGGGGAACACTTGTTCTTCTCGAGTGTGCCCGTCAGCACTCGCCAAAGGCTTCATTCGTCTTTACCTCCACCAACAAGGTCTACGGCGACTCCATCAATCGCCGAGTGTTTGAAGAGCTTCCGACTCGCTGGGAAATTGAACGAAGTTCACCGTTTTTTGAAAAGGGAATCGACGAGACGTTGACGATTGACCGGAGCATGCACTCCATCTTCGGTGTTTCAAAAACGGCGGCCGACTTACTGGTTCAGGAATACGGTCGATACTTTGGCATGAACACCGTCTGTTTTCGGTGCGGCTGCATCACCGGGCCTGGCCACAGTGGCACGGTTCTGCACGGATTCCTCGCTTACTTGGCGATATGCTGCTTGAAACGCGAATCGTACACAGTCATCGGCTACAAAGGAAAACAAGTACGCGACAACATTCACGCTCGCGACTTGGTGCGGATGTTCTGGGAGTATCATCAGAATCCCAAGCCAGGCGTCGTGTACAATGCGGGAGGCGGGCGTCGTGCCAATTGCTCGGTGATGGAAGCGATTGGTTTATGCGAAAACCTCACAGGCCAAAAGATGAATGTGGTCGTGCGCGATCAGGCACGGGCCGGCGACCACCAATGGTGGATCAGCGATACGTCGTTGTTTGGTCGCGACTATCCTAACTGGCAACAGAACTTTTCCATGGAACAACTCGTTCAAGATGTATTGACGGGCCTCGACAAAAGACTCTCGAAGGGATAACGCTCTGTGGGAATCAACGCTCGACGAGTCCTCATCACGGGCGGTGCTGGATTTATTGGCTCCAATCTCGCGGTGTTCCTTAAAGAGTCCTACCCCTCGATCGAGGTCTACGCGTTCGACAACTTGATTCGCCAGGGAAGCCGAGAGAATCTTCCAAGACTAAAGCGGATGGGAATCGAGTTCATCCAGGGGGATGTCCGGTCCGCAGAAGACATGTCCCGTTCACCTGTGGTCGACGTGATGGTGCTCGCAGCAGCCGAGCCTTCCGTGCAGGCTGGGATCATCAACTCGCCCGTTCCTGTTCTGGAAACCAATCTCCTTGGAACGATACGAAGCTTAGAACTCGCAGCCTCCTTCGGAGCCGATGTACTCCTCTTAAGCACGAGCCGTGTCTACCCTATCGAACGCGTTAATGAAATTCCGTACCGAAAAGATGCGACGCGATTCGTTTGGTCTCTTGATGGTTCCAATTGTCCCTCGGGCTGGTCAACTTCGGGGCTTCGGCCCGACTTCTCGCTCGAAGGGCGACGATCCTTTTACGGGGCAAGCAAACTCGGAGCGGAGATGTTGTTGCAAGAGTACGCAGGCGCCGGCCGAATTCGAGGATTGATCAATCGTTGTGGACTTGTCACCGGACCGTGGCAGATGGCGCGGGCCGACCAAGGAGTTGTTGCCCTTTGGGTCATGCATCATCTATTTGACAAACCTCTTCGCTACATTGGATTCGGTGGAACCGGTAAGCAAGTTCGAGACTGTCTCGATGTGTACGATCTCTGCCGACTCGTTGCTCGTCAACTCGAATGCAGGGAACGTTGGACGGCCCAAGTCTATCATGCGAGCGGTGGCACAGAACGATCTATCAGCCTGACGGAACTCACCGAACTCTGTCGGCAACTAACCGGACGGCAACTAATGATAGGCTCAGAACCAGACACGTCGCAGGTCGATGTTCGAATCTTGATCATGGATTCATCCGAAGCCCAGCGAGACTTCGATTGGCAACCTGAACGGAGTCTGAACGAAACGCTTCAATCGCTACAGGATTGGATGGTGCGTGAACGGCCTATGTTGGAAAGGACGCTGACGTGACCGAAGGAGAACCCCGAACAAGAACTTCCCAACTCCTCTCGGTCGTCATCCCTGCACTGAATGAAGCAGAAAACATCCGTGAGACTGTCCATCAATTGATGGCTTGCTTGAGAAGTGAAGAAATCCCTTTCGAAATCGTCGTCGTGAACGATGCAAGCGATGATGGAACAGGACAGGTGCTCGACGAGTTGGCACAAGAAGACTCCGCCATCAAGCCGGTGCACCGACAGCAACCAAGAGGCGTCGGCCGGGCCGTTAGCGCGGGCCTCGAACACGTAACGGGAACCGTGGTTGTTATCGTGATGGGGGATCGCTCCGACGACCCTCTCGATGTTGTAACATATTATCGCACTATCTTGCAAGGATACGATTGCGTCTTCGGATCGAGGTTTGTTTCAGGAAGCCGAGTAGAGCGATACCCACCATTCAAGCTTGCTCTCAATCGACTTGCGAACAAGTTCTTTCAGTGGATGTTCTGGTGCCCTTTCAACGATCTCACTAACGCCTTTAAGGGTTACCGAATCGAGGTTATCAAACAATGTCAACCCTACCGAGCATGCCATTTCAACATCTTCATCGAAATGTCGATGAAAGCGATCAGTGTCGACTATCGAATCGCGCAAATCCCGGTCCGTTGGTACGGACGAGAAAAGGGAGGTTCGAAGCTGCTGCTGAGCCGAATGGGTCGCCGATATCTAGGCACGTTTCTCATGGTTTGGTCGCAATGGTTCTTCTTTCGCGACGATCTTCTCGCAGATCAAAATGCTAACGTGACCGATCGTACTTGAGCGTCCGGTAAACCCTTCAATTACCCACAAGTTCATTCGCATAGGTTGGGATTTGCGTCGAGGGTATCTTGCGAAGTCAGTGGAAGGGATAGTTGCCGACTTAAGGTGCCATGGAGGCCCGAAGTCATGGAAAGCTGGGTCGAGCGCGAGTTGGAGGGGTGTCCATTTCCCGATAAGCGGCTCAAGTCGCGGCTGTGCAAGGTGCTGAGCAAAATAGGCCAGCGGATCGGCGAGGCGTTGCCAGCGGCATGCCAGGACTGGGCCGCCACCAAAGCGGCTTATCGCTTCTTCAGTAATCCAAGGGTCATTTCGCGGCGCCTGGAGATCGGCGGGTGAACGGGGCTCTGGTGGAGGTGAGGATCGGCGGAAAAAAGGGGACCACCTAACGAGCGTATCGGCCGGGTGGCACTGCCGTGTCGCCAGCGTGCAGCTAGCGATCATCGGGCCTGACGAAGAGGCGGCGCCGGCGTCCACACGCACGTACGACGCCTGGAATCGCCTCGTGAAGGTGAGTGAGGGCTCGACAACGGTGGCCGAGTATGAGTGTGATGGGTTAAATCGCCGAATTGTGAAATCCCTCGGGACGGGCACGGTGAAAGAGCACTTCTACTTCAACGAAGATTGGCAGGAGCTGGAGGTCCGCAAGGAGACTTCCGGCACCATTAGTGCCAATCCCTTCGAGCAGTTCGTCTGGCACCCCTACTACATCGACGCCTTGACCACTCGCTTCTACGACAGCGACGTCAGCACCGGCGTCGTCCAGCACTACTTCACGCACGATGCTAACTTCAACGTGACGGCCGCCGTCGATACATCGGGCAATGTCGTCGAACGATACGACTACTCCCCCTACGGCGAGCCGATCTTCTTGGACGCGAAATTCGATTTCGATGCGGATAGCGTCAGCGACATCGCCCACTCCCGCACCTACACCGGCCAACGCCTCGACACTGAGACCGGCCTCTACCAATACCGAAACCGCTACTACCACGCCAAACTCGGCAGGTTCATCAGCAGGGATCCAATTGGATACGAAGGAAGCCAGTGGAATCTGTATGAGTATGTGGGGGGAAGGCCGACAATTTCCGTCGACCCGGAAGGCCTGCAACCCTGTGATTGCGGTGATGAATTAGCAAACTGCTTTGATTTGACTTCCAAACGACTGAAGGATTGCCATAGACGTGGCGTTGCAATCTGTACTCTTTTCTGCAAGGCCCGATTTCCTTGGTATTTTGGTCCTTCGCAAGGGTTTCAGAAGTGTATGCTCGCTTGCAAACCAGCATACAACTTAGCCTGCAGCCTTGATTTCTCGTCCGGACTAGAATGTTGTTACCAGAAGTCAGAAGAGTGCCGAAAGTCCGGAAAGTGGCCGAGTGGGGTTTCCTGATGGGTGAGTGGGTGTCCATGAACGATTGGCGAACACGAATCCTTTTACGCGGGAACTAATAATGATAGGCTTTTGGGAAGGTGGGCGAGAAAGCCTTGAAAGCGGAGCAAAAAAAGAGCATGAGAAACGACTTCTGGAATTGAAAGAAAAACTTGACAATGCAAAGTCGGCCAATGACGTTCGGATTGTTGAGAATGAAATAGCTCTCGAAGAGATTCGTTACAGAGCAGAGGTGAAAAGAATAAGACGACTAATATTTTAGTCTTCTTATCCGAATCTGTGGGTGTTTTTTCGGCGCGCGTTTCCGGCCGGGTGGCACTGGCGCGTCGCCAGTTTTGTAGGGCAAGCCATTGCCAGCCTTCCTTGAGTTGAACCCTGGAACCGGTTGGTCAAAGTTAACCAGGGGTCGACAACCGTGGCCAAGTACGAGTATGATGCCAGAGACGACCCGAAGGGATCGTCGCCAGCAGTGGTGCTGATCTTCACCAAGCGGTTCCACGGTATTCGTCCGGTGAACGACACTCTTTAATCTTTCGCTTGATCTGGTCAGACTTCTTGATTCGGCATGGCGAATCAAGGAGACAGGGCGATGGTCAAGGGTCCGCGACGGGATGTTGAATTGGAACGGCGTTGGCGGGAGATGGTGGAGGATCAGGCTCGATCTGGTTTGACGATTTCGGCGTTCTGCGATCAGCTACACAACTCGGCGGGTGCCAAACCCGTGTCGCTTATGGTACCTTGCGGAGCCAATCCATGAGTTGTTGGAGCCTATCTCTCATCGGTTTCAAAGCGTCGCTCGGAACTCCAGAGAACTCTCCTCCCGCGACCCGATCAAGAGCCCAAACCAGCGAGTCTCGATGATCCTTCGAGAGTACGGTTGCCGTCTCTTCCACAAATTCAAGCGCCTCCTCGGTATCTCCGTTCGACAGTAGGTCGACCACATTCAAAAGCCGCCCATCAAGAGGATCCACCTCTCGCGAAACAACCGATTGTCCGTCCGATGGAGGATTCAGCGCACGAAAATGAAAATAAGCGTCGATTCGCCGGGGGTCGATCTCATGGGCGCGGGCAAACAGCGTTCGCGCATGATCGACGTCTCCCATCGCACACGCAGCCTGTCCAAGGCGATCGTAAGTCTCGGAAAGCCGCAAGCGACGCGGTAGTTTTGCCAGGGCGATCTGTCTCTTCTTCGATCGATACGCTTCTCGCGAATGGGAAACATAGTAGACTAATTGACTGTCACAAATGGACCAAAGCCGATCTCGATATCGTGGGTCATCAATATTGAGCGAGGTCATCGCCATGGTGCCACCTTCTTGCACCCATTTGTCTGCCTGTGCTCGCTCGAACGTCATCCGAGGAGCCTTCTCGCCGGGCATTGATACCAGCATTGCAAGTCGGCCGTTCCATCCCCAACGGTCGTAAAGAAATGTTCCGACGAATTGAACACCTAAAGAAAATAAGACCAAAAGCCAAAATATCTTCGGTCCTACTAACACGAGAGACAGAAACGACACTCGACCTCGATTATTGCATGGCTGCCCATTTCCAACCGACCGAGTAAAACTCCATCTATCGAAAACTGGAATGAGTACAAATGTAAGAAGAATAACGGTATCGACAAGATGTCGATAGCCGAACGACCATCCTCCCCACCAATCGAAATGTCGAAACTCGATGCACCAAATAATGAAAACCGCAGGAATTATCGGCCTTAAAAAAGCGTATCGAGCCTGGTTAAACACCGTTGAAATACCAAATCCTGAATAAATAAGAAACGGAGAATAAATGAGAAGTCCACGTGAGGGACTCAAGAGAGACGCGCACGCGCCGTAAAGCAACGACGTCTGCCAAATCTCCGGCGAGCCCGTCTTCTCTAAAGCATGATGCGAGAGCTCTGTTTGGCCAAAGGTGGCCGGACCGCCAAACTGAATGGTGTTGAAGACCATGAGCGCGATACCCATTGGAATACCTGCAGCCATGAATCCAACGAATGATTTTCGGTGTACAAGCATCAAATGAATCGCAACGCAACCCAAAACAATGACGCTCGTCGGTCGGCACCAAGTCGCAAGAGAAAACATGACCCCCGATAGGGCCGAGATCCAAAAACGACACGACGAGCGCGGAAGGAAAAACACCCCCCCAGCAAGAAACAACTCCGTCGGCCCGTGCTGCCAAAGGTCTTGGCTGCTAACCGAATAGACACACGTACAAAGTCCATAAACCAATGCTAGCGCCACCGCAGGAATCAGAGAGAGAAACTCTGCCGATGCTAAAAACAGAAAGACAGCCGATCCCGCCACGCAGGCCGATGCAGTCCATTTTCCAATCTGCCTCAATCGTCGTGTCTCTTCACGCAAATCAATCGAACCCATACCGGCGACCGCCACCGCTGGCAAAGCAGTGAGTGCAGCACCGACGCCGAAAGTGTTCGCGTATCGTCCATCGGCTGGAGAAGGAACGACGATGTAGAACCCCTTCTCGATATTCAACTTGCCAGTACTCAACATGGACGAGAGCATCGGATCCATCGCGAGCAGACGAACCCCTTCCCGACGACTAGGCTCACTCCAAGAGTTGAGCGACCAACGCAGCATCGAAGAGACCTCGTCCGATTCAAATGTCAGTAGAAAATTTTGACTGATTTGACATGCGAGAAGCAGATTAGGGGTAGAATCATCAACGCTGTAGCAGTCGAGCGTTGCCGGCGGGAGGATCGTATCAGAAAAGGAAGACAACCTTTTCTCTTCAACTCGATCATCCAGAAATGGGATTCGCTCGACCTGATACACCATCCAGAGAAACATGAAAATAATAACGGCAGCAAACCACGACTTCGGACCACGAAGGGCATCTGTCCCTGAGAACTTCAGTCCGCTTGAGAAGGATCGATTCATCTGCAAGAGCTCATCCACCTCATGCAAGACCTTCGTAAAGTCGCCCTTGATGTGCAAACCCGTAAGCTCGATGCTCACTCGTCGATGACATTTGCTTGCTCTTTCTGCTGACTGAGCAGACGGTCCATCATGCGTAGTCTTTTTCCAATCAGATCCCAGGATTGATATCGATGATGAATATTTCGATAAATTTCAAGTGCGTCGACTAACCTTCCTTCTTGTAGGCAGATGTCTGCCTGCGTAAGCAAGAGCATAGGGTCATCGGGATTCTTTTTAAGAAGCCCTTCAAGCCAAACGAACTCGTCTTCCACAGAAGGTAGCTTACCAGAAGACCCACCTCCTGGTGGCTGATCACGTCGCCGGTAAAACAGGCATCCATCCACGCAACCTTCAAAATCATACTCACGCTTGACGTATTCATCCAGAGGAGGAAAATGATCTAGTCGATAGTTTGCTCCAAAGAGACTAATTAACCAGGCGTCCGCGATATACTTTGGCTTCGATTCTTCTAACTCTCTAAGCAGATCGCTCAAATAAGGTTCATAATATGCTGGACCAAGTCGGACAGTCGCATTAGGATCGGCTAAGATATCAACTGCTATGGTGAAGGAGGACGCGGCAGGCCGTCGAGAGTAGAAGTACAGTTCCGGACGCCAGCCCCAAACAAACAGGCGGTCATCATCACGCGTTCGGCGACGAATCTCATCTGCCAAAGACTGATAGTTCTGTAGGGAGAACCCTCGGGCGAAGCTTCGGCATGGATCGCCATGGACTGTTTGAATAAGCGACAGCACTGTAATACCTAATATTAAAAGGGCACCACTTGGAGCAATCCATTCCCGCCAAGAGGAATCCGCCTTCAATCGGAACGGAAACACAGATACAAAGCAAACTGCCATGGCGAGAAAGAGAAAAATGGTTCGAATAGATTCCTGTCCTCCCCATGCCCCTTCCGGAAATGAACTTTGAAGAAGCGAATCATCAACAATCACGAGAACGACCAAGAGAGCCGCCATAACTCGCTGAACTCGTGATCCTGAATAAGCACCGAGCATCTCCGAGATGAAGAAGGCGAGTAGTATCGACAGCGATGGAAGCACGAGCAGAAAATAATGGAGGTGCATTCTTAGGCCTAATTGAAATGCCCAGAGCGAGAGCGGTAGTGACCAGACGGCGAGCGTCACAATTCTTGGAACGGCAGAGCCGCTTTCGCGTAGAGAGGATCCAGGAAGACGACTTGGCCTGATCATGCGCCACAGGCCCAAAAGCCAGCCAAGTCCTGCCGCCAACAATAGATGTCGAAACGGCACATCAAGATACATATTGTTTGTATAGACGATCCAGCTCGCGCTGTTGACGCCCTCTGAAGACGTCGCATAAGATAGCTCGACACGCGTTAGCCATTCCCATTGCTGGTGGAAAGTTCCTCGAGTAAGCATGGGGATCGCCATCACAATACCCATTGCTACCCCTCCAGCCACGTAACAGCTGAGAAGAGATAGACCATGTTTTTTTCTACGATCTATCAAAGACCGATAGACGATATCGAGTGGAATCGCCCATGTGAGAAAGATTGCCTGTTCTTTGAACCATAGACTCGATCCAGCCGCCATTCCAGCCCAAAAGACATCAAGACGTCCCGGCGTTCCCGGACGCAGGTAAATGATCCAACTCAGACACACGCCAACGAGACATAAGATTTCCCGGCTGATCGAGAGTCCTTCAAAGAACAGCGACTCATAAGTAAAGAAGACCACGCCCAATAAACTCGGAATCATTCCCAATGGTCGGCGGGTAATTGCTCCGAGGGAAATAGCAACAATGGCGAATGCGGCCATGCAAAGCACGCGGAGCGGCAACAGCTCATAATTGCCGAAAAGTCTACCTGCCCATTGCGCGAGCCATTGCGTGTAAACGTGGAGTATAGGGCGATCGAACGCACTGATGTCATTTGTATTCAAGTAACTCGCGAACGCGACATATTGCGCTTCATCGGGATTCAGAAGAGAGAGTCCGAGATGGGGAACGCGAACAAGGGCAACACATAAGAGAATAGCTCCCAAGAATATGATCGATTGTCCTCGACTGTTACCAAGACATCCGCCGAAAACCTTTATCTTGCCGGTACTCATGGGCCCCCTCCGTTCCAGGGGGTTCCTTGTCCGGCGATTTGCCGTGCGAGTTCATTTTTTCGCTCGACAAGGAATGGGTAAAGGAAGCTATCCGTCGCTGTCTGCTGGAGGCCAATCTCGATCTCGTTGCTGCTTTGCAAAGCGCGACCTGTTCGAATAAGAAACGGAGACCGACTTAGCGATCGTTGTCCAACAAAATTGTTCTCCCAGGTTTTCTTTAGATACCACTCTTCTAGATCAATTCGAGTCTTTGGAATTCGCTCGCGAATGACCTCATAGACAACCAGAGGAGGGGTGAGTTCATCTCGATAGATGACGTTCGCAAATGACCCAGGGGATGGGAATATCGCGCGCGTTCTGGGAGCAAATACGAATATTGGTCTGGGTTGAGACACCGATAGGACTGCTTTACTGAATTCCTCAATGGTTCTGCTAAGGTCCCTGGCGGAAATCACGCGTGGGAGAGCCTTCGTGACATATCCCAGGCGTGGCTTCGTGAGATACCAGTTATATGGTATATCCGCAAGGATCAGACTCTCCGCATGAGCGATCTCAAGCCGCTTCATGGCTGAAAGGGCGGAAAGATGGTCGGCGAGATATTCTCGGCTACGTTCTGTATAGGCACACATTCTCGAGTGAAACATCGTAAGGACCGGATGCTCTCGATCAACGATATCAGATATTGAAGGAAAGTATCGTCCGTTGGAGTTCCAGCATTGAAATGAAACCACGGCCACGAGCGCGGCTGAAGCCATTATAGGAGAAATAACAATATAATTAAATGATTTATTTTGAAGTGACCAGGCGGATAGTATAATCAAATAGAACAACGGAACCGCTAGCGTGGCATATCTCGGTATGAATATGTATCGCCGCATGGCAATGGTCAAGCCGGCGACTATGAGCATGCAAATCAATGGCGAAGCATGGGCGCGAAGCCATTTCGACCCTTTGCCGTCACCTTCTCTTTTAGCAATTAGAAAGTGTTTTAAATGAACCATACTGCCGATTGCCGATAGAAGTAGCAGTATGCCAAAGTCTGGACACCAAAGAACTCCTTGATCGAGGGAAAGTGATCTTGGCCAGGGGATCGCCAGTCGCATGCTGATGGTGGTATCTCCCCAGGCAACGAGCGCGGCTTCTGCTGCAACTATGGCGACACCCATTGCGATAAAGCGAAGTAGTGCCGCCGCCTCGGATCGACGGCCTTCACTGAAAAGCATTATTCCTAGGAGAATCAAGTATCCCGTGATCGATGCGGAGACGAGTATGCCGGTGGATTTTACGGCGAACGCAAATAGGCTGTAGGTGATTGCTCGTCCCCACGCGTTTTGTGTCGATGCGGAGACGGCAAGAATGGTGCACGTTGCCAGTGGGATTTCCATGCCCAACTGGTCTATTTGTGCAGAGAACAATGCCGTGGTTAGAACGGCAAGGGTCGCGAGCGCCGCCAACAGTTCGCCAATGATCGGCTGGCTCATTCGCCAGAAGACGACTAGCCCGAGTGATGCTAGTGCGAGTGTCAGTAGATGCCCCACGAAGATGGCGACGGGGATACTCGGTAGCAAGGTCATCAACAGGGCTACCACCGTCGGCGCAATACTGATCATGTATGATCGAGCGCCCATTTGCGGATCCATGAAGTGAGGTTCATCGTAACGAAGCTTCCAGTAGTTGAATTGATGCTCGACAAGATAGTCCGATTCTGACCACAAACCAACTGCTTGATCTTCGTAGGGAGGCAGCCAGAGAATCTCGCTTCGAACAAAGAGTAAGAGAGCCCACAAAACGAGCACCGGAAGCCACGAGAAGGGTTTTGGGGCCGAAGTGCCTACGAATGAATCGGACGCTTCATTCGCGGCGATCACATGCATGAATAGTTCCCAGCGAGACGTTCACGATGGCGATGGACGTGTTATTGAAAATTTACCAACTCGGTCTTCCACCGTCTACAGGGTCAACGCCAACTATGGCCGAGGCGGCTAGCGGGCGGACCGCCGGCCTCCTTCGCACGAGCGTCCTCGATCATTCGGGCAAGTTCGTGACTGCTGCTTCCGTGCGATTGAGCCCCCGCCAGGGCGTCTTGAGCGCGAGCGAGATCCTTTGCCTCGATCCACTTCCTCCCAATTAGTTCGTGAAATGCGGCCAACTTGGCCGACTTCGGACGGAGAAAAACAGCGTTTCCTTTTCGCCGCTCTTCCTGACTTTCTTTGAAATGCGCTGTCAAATAGCCGATCTGGTTGTCGTTCCACGACCAGAGTCGATGTCGATAGTTTGGATGATCGATATCCATTTGGATCTCTCGAATCAGCGAACCTTGCGTCTTGCCGATGCTCGCTTGATCCCAGTAGAGTTTTTGTTCCCCAGTCGGCGCGGTTACCTCGAAAGCTCGCCGAGCGTTCCAACTCCCTATGTCGTAGGCGGCGATAGCGAGTACCTGTATGCAGATCGACCAAATGGCCAGCCCGATGAAGATATTCCTTAGGATTACTACGTGGAGGAGAGGGGGGATCGTTACCACGAGCGCCGCCGACAACAAGAAGGTAGAATCGACGAGATGGCGATAGCCAAAGGACCACCCTCCCCACCAGTCGAAATGCTTAAACTCGATCATCCAAATGATCAACATCGCGATCATGGCGGGACGTAACTCAGGAATCCGACCCCGCACGAGGATCGCCCAAACACCTGGGATGGCAAACGCGAGAAATGGTGAGTAGACGAAGAGTCCTCTGGAAGGGCTGATGAGTAGGCCGGCGGCGCCCACTTGTATGGGGGTTTGAAAGACTCCTTCCTTTCCTGTTTTCTCAACGGCCAATGATCCCATTTCGCTTTGCCCGAACCGGAGAGGTGAGCCGAGCTGTTGATGGTTGAACGCCGCCAGGCAGACTGCTAATGGCAAGGTACCGGCGAAGAACCTTCTCGCAAGTTTTTGGTCGCTCAAGGCGTACGAAACGAGATACGCCATCGCGAACAGCGCGCTTGTGGGTCGACACCATGTCGCCGCCGAGATCGCCACGCCACACCAAAAGGCGGCATCTTGGTTCTTCTTCGAACGGGTAAAAGCGTAAATCGATGCCGAGAGAAACAGCCCATTGGGCGAGTGCTGCCAAAGACCTTGACTACTTGTTGACCAGACACATGTGCCGAACGCGTAGAGAAGCGAAACGATCATCGCCACGTTTCGGTCTGATCTTTCCGCCGCAAAGAGAAAGAGAAAGGCCACAGATCCAGCAACGCACAAAGCCCCGACTATTCGACCAACCCACCAAAGTACGTCACATCGTTCTCGCAGATCACCCACGACACAGCGAGCGAGCCAAAGAAATGGAGAGGCAATAGTGCCAGTCCCGGGGCCGAACGTCGATAGGTAAAAACCTGGCTTTTGTGTCCCGACCAGATGCGCGTAGGGCCCGACGCAATCGATCACCCCCTCATCGATCCACCTTTCGATCCGATCATCCATTTCCTGGATCGCAATATCGGAGCTCTCTTTACCGACATGGAGACGCCAGCGGAAAAGGAACGGGGTCTCTTTGGGGGTGATCAGTGAGTTGCCTTCTTCTACTTGGCTTAATGCGGTATAAATGTTTGGAGGCGAGTCTCCGGGATGCATCATCTCGCTTGAAAGATAGACGACGAAGGCTAGGGACGCAACGAGCCAAGGATAGAGCGGGCTCGGTATCGTCATGGTTTGGGTTCGGCTCGTTTGAATCGAGATATGAGGGCGATTCTTCCTTTTTTCTACGACTCGACATCAAGGATGTCACCCATCGGAAGGTAACGACAAAGGAATCTTTGTGAGCGACGTGATAACCTCCATGAGTGTTCGCTCGACAGATTCGCCGGTCTGGAGAGCTTGGGCCGGTTTCGGCGTCGTTTTTTTGATCCTGACGGTGCTTCGTTCCGAGATCCTCTTTTCACCACCGTACTACGACTTTGCTGTTGGGATCTGGCCTGAAGCAGAGTTCCTAGTTCGAACCGACTTCGACTACCATCAGCTTCGTTTTGAGGAACCCCACTGCCTCGATCCTGATGGCGGACCCAGAAGTTACATGACCAGCATCATCCCGACTCTTTTAGCGTTAGGGATGAGGGCTTCTCCCAGCCCGACGGTGACGCTGCTGGGTTATCACTTGTTCGTGTTGGCATGCGCATCTGGGTCGGGCGTGTTGCTTTTTCAAATATTGAAGCGACAGAGTACAAAATGGGTCGGTGTATCGGGGACTCTCGCGACGCTGACGACCCCTCTTTTCTGCGTCCAAATGGACATGACCAGTATGGAGATGCCTCTTGTTGTCGCGACGTTGGCGGCGGCTCGGGCCTTCCAATGCCAAGCATACGTGGCATCAGCCTTTTTGAGTCTGCTCGCGTTCTTCATCAAACCAGCGGGACTTTTTCTCACTCTGGCTGGGGGCGCCGCTCTCATTGCTTCTTTGGTTTTGGCTCGTCAATCCAAGGAGGATCTTCGATCGCGAGGCTGGGGACTTCTCGCGTACGGTTGGGCTCTGGTTATTGAAGTCGCCGTCATCGACTTGGGAGGTAGCCTCGGCGCTCAGGTTCGGCCAAGCATTGCCTGGGAGATGCTTTGGATTTGGTGTCCCGACTGGGTCATTCTTTGTTTGATTACGCTCGTGGTTTGCATCATTGCGTGCATGCAAAAGTTTGCTCACCCTCAAGAGCCACCTCTCTTTGCCCGGGGCCGCGAATCATTTTTTTATCGGCTTTTTGCCAACCCGTTCCTTCTTTTCATGACGCTTGCAACGTTGGCCATCGTGGTGGCGTCAACGCGCGTTAGTTTGGTGCCTCGGTATCTCGCCGTCACTGTTCCGTTCCTTTACGTACTTTGGATAGCCGGCTGGCAGAAAGTACACGCACGCTCGACCATTCCCATCTTACTCACCGTCGCGGGATTCAACCTTGTCAACTGGAACGGCACCTTCTATCCGGAATTGGGAGCGGGAGCGGAGCGAGTAACGGGTGCGCCGAAACCTTTTTTTGCGGGCGAAGGCTCCTTTCTTGAACGAAGCCACGAGTACCTTGCCGACCACCAAGCGAACCTCGATGCCGCCCGTGTTTTGGATTTACAGGCGGGCAAGGATGCCATTCTTGCGCCGATTCCTTTCGCTTACTTTCTCGCTTATCCTGATTTCGGCTACATCAGCCGACCGCTGAAGACTTACACCACCAACGGTTTTAAAAGGACCGCTCCCTGGATCGGGGACTATAGAGACTTTTTGATCGACAAGCCGAATCGAATCCTCGTCATCCGATGCGCCAACTTTTACAGCAACGCACGCCTGTTGATCGACATGCCCTGGCCGCGGCCGGACGACGAGATTCTCTACGTCTCTCCCACCGGCCATGTCATGGTCTTTCTGACATCGTTTGCCGCCGATAGCTCCGAACGTGCTCAATGGTACGAGCGTCTTCATCATAAATCGACGCCCGAAGCGGCAACGCTGTACCACGCCTATAAGACAGGAGGGGCAGATAACGCATCCTTGGCCGCTAGCCGAATCCTTGAATCTGCACCGCGCCGTGAAGAACTGGACGTAATCGCGAGTGCCTTTGCTTTGAGGGTCCGGATGGGGGCACAAAACTCCACACTTTCGTCTTTGGCATCGGCAGCGGAGTTATCGAGGCTCAAACCTGCCGGCGCTCGACCGGGGACGGATTATGCCAGAGAGATCGACCATAGCTTGCAGTCAAACGACCCACTCTGGGAGGCTGGTCTCACGTCGTTGCGGTATCTCGACCTTTCGAGTTGTGCGAGATATTTTTCCCAGTGGGCCTCCGACAACGAACGAGAGTAAACGCCTATTGGGTGTTTAAGGATTGTTCGCAGTCGGAATTCGCGGAACAGGTCCGCAGATAGGCAGGTCAATGGGCATCTGTTTGTCGCGGGGTAGACGGCTTTCTCTGTGGGAACATCAGGGACGGAAAAGGAGACTCGCTGAAAAAGCGGAGCGGGCCTTGGGAGCCCGCTCTTTGTTATGCGATGACAAGAGGGCTTTGCCTGGGTTCTTTGGACTTTAGTCGTTCCGCTGGAGCGACATCACCAAGCGAACCATGTAGTAGAAAAGAAGCGTGACCGATGAGAAGAGGGCAAGCGACGCCGCGACGTGCTGGCCGATGCGATACTGGTGCATGACATTGGAAGTGTCGTAGAGGATGTAGCAGCCTGCAAAGACCACCATCCCGGCCGGCAGCCAGATTCCCAGGCTCGAAAGGTTGTAGCCGAAAATCATCGAGCAGAGGAACATCGCCATCACCGCAAAGCCCACCACTCCCAGTGCAGGGCCCAGGAACGAAAAGTTGTAGCGAGTCAGAAAGACGATCAGCGTCAAACCAGCAAAGACAACGAACGTCATCACGCCGGCCGTCGGAATGACTTCGGGGCCGACCATGTTGTGGGCGATGAAAAGGAGCGGCGCGAAGAAGATTGCCTGTGCCACCACGTAAAGGCTGAGTCCCGCATACTGAAGGGGCTGACTTGCCGAGGACATCGCCCACGAGTTTGCCAGCCAGCTAATTCCCATGAAACAGCCGAAAAAGACCACCATCCCGATCGTGCCATTCCCCAGGGCCAACTGAGCAATAACCCGTCCCATGTCGATGCTGGGATGAAGGAACAGGGCACAAAGGGCGGCAAACGCCCCGACGGCGCCTGCCAAATGGACGTACGTCTTCGTGATGAAGTCGGCACGCTCGTCGACGGCCGCCTGGCTGGCAAAAGTAAGTTGATCAGAGAATCGGGCTTCGTTCATGGGAATCTCCTTCATCTTGCCCCAGAAATCGGGCGATCACTAGATCTCGGACAGCAGTTCTCGGCCTTCGCTGCCGGCGATAGACACCCGTCCGCCTGAGCGGAGGAAGAAAACATCTCCTGTCATTAGTGTAGTCCGTTCTGACCGAAAACCGGTAGTCGATTTGTGGACATTCGTGCAGATACCGAGGAAATCCCGCTCGATCTCCGTGGATCAATTCGTTTCGGACAAAGCCGCCTTCGGAGTCGGCTGTGCATCGAGAAAATCGCGAACGGCCTGTTTGAACTCGCCACGGAACATACAGTTCAAATGGTTCCCGCCGTCGATGAGAACCACGGGGATATCGGGACGAACCTCGGTCAGAGGTTTCACACGGGATTCGTAAAGCGGGTCGGCCGAGCCAATAATCACGCGCATCGGAACTTTGAGAGTAACGAGTTCGTCACGCGAAATCGAAAGCTGTGGAAAAGCGGTGATGCACGCTTTCAACGCCGGCGAGGTCGCCTTAGGAAGAACCAAGCGAGGCCGAGGGCTCTTGTTGGACGGCGCTCTTGATCCCTCGTTGACCTCTTTGTTGAGCCAGCCCATTCCGGTCACGCCTGCCGAAAGCATTCTTTCGGGATGATGAGCTGCCAGGAAGAGCGTGATCATTCCTCCCATCGAGTACCCAACCACGTGGGCCTTCTTGACGGCAAGGTGGTCGAGAAGTCTGATCTGATCGTCGGCCATCTTGGGACCATAGTCGGCAACATCGGTCGGCTTATCACTTCGGCCATGCCCACGATTGTCGATCAAGATCACTCGGTAGGTATCTTCGATGGCGGCGACCACCCCTGGAATTCGCCAGTTGAGATCGGCCGACGCCATGTACCCGTGGATGAGCAGAACCGGCGGGCCGTCCGCTTTGCCCAGATCGAGGTAACGAATCCGGATGCCGTCGGAATCGAAGAACGCTTCGTCCGCGGACGCCGTCGAGATCGCAAAGAAAATCAACAGTACACTGGCAAGAAGTCTCTGCATCCGATGGCTCCGTGGAGGGGACTTTATCATGGCTTCGAGGGCGTCTCGGGCTTGAACGTCATCGAGACCGAGTTGATGCAGTATCGCATGCCGGTGGGCGCGGGGCCATCGGGAAAGACGTGCCCTAAATGGGCATCACATCGATCGCAATGGACTTCCGTTCGTCGGGAAAAGAAAGAATTGTCGACGGATTCGCCGATCGCTTTCTCGTTGATGGGGCGAGTGAAGCTTGGCCAGCCGGTCCCCGACTCGAACTTATCCTTGGAATGAAACAGTTCTTTTTCGCAGCAGACACAGCGGTAGACGCCGTCATCATGGTTGTCCCAGAGTTCGCCGGTGAAGGCCCTCTCGGTGCCGTGCTGTCGGGTGACGTAGTATTGTTCTTTCGAAAGAGACGCTTTCCATTCTGCTTCAGTCTTGCGAACCTTCTCATTCGAATCGGTCATCGGACTACCTCCATTAGTGAGAGTGGTGGTGGGATGATCAGCTTCTGCTGGGACATTAGGAGCGATCCCCGTCGGCTTGCAAACGGTGCACGCGGTCTTTGTGGCCGGGGGGGTTGAGAGCTTCATGCCGACCCAAACGGTGGCGGCAAGAACGGCGATAGCGGACCAGAATCTCATCGTGATTTCCCTTTTCTCGGGTTGCTGGAACTTATTCTAAACCAGCTTCTGTTCATCAAAATAGCGGAGCTCCCGATTTTCGGGAAGCCGTTCATCTCCAGTCATCCAAGAGACCGGTCCGGCGATGAAACCCTTTGAAGATAGCGTAGATCCCTTGGATCGCGGGAAACTTCTTTGGCGAGAAGCCAGCAAGGATTCTCCCATCCCTTTACGAGGTGTCCGGTCGTTTCTGTTAATCCCGCTACCCCCGTATGGCCCTGATTTCGGGGGCAGGTGCCGAGGAAAGAGGGACTTTTCCAACCACTTGAATAGGCAAAACGACTCAGCGACGACTTCTGAGGAAACTTTTCATGCGTTCCCTGACCGCAAGGATGAACAGTGGGAAATCTCATTGATGCAGACGCCGAAGAGGCATCCTCCCAGGTCCGCGGAACATTGAATGGAAACGAAGTCAGCAACGTCGGCGTTTCGACGATCGTGACCCATACAAGCGATTCACGGCCTCGTGTCCCGTCCGCCAACGCGCCTTTTGATATCCGAACATCAGTACGAAGGAACATCGAACGATGAACGCACTCGTCCTTTTGCTTCTCGTGGCCGGGACAAGCCAACAGGTTGTTCCCGTCCCGCCCGAGCCGACCCCTCCCCCTTCGCCGGCGATTAAGGAGGGCGAAGCGGTTTCCGAGGCCGACCGCAATCGAATTCAGACCATGCTCGAGAAATACGCCCAACAAAAGTTGAAAGGCGTTGCCGTCGACAAGAAGTTTCGCAAGCGGTTGATGCCGATCAACGATCCTGCATCGGCCCAGCCTCTGTCCGATGAAACATCGCCGCACGAAGTTGGCTTTCACGCAAAGCTGGCAGAAACTCTGCCGGTCAAGCTGACGCTTGTGGGGGCCGAGATTCTCGGGCCCAAGCGGTATCGCTTGGCGACCCGATTGACGGTTCCTGTCGAGTCGGCGGGCGGCTTCTACAAGTTCGATGGAAACGTGCCGATCATTCGTCGACCGGTCGGATGGATCGTCGACCACATTAACGTCGATATCGAAGTCTATGCAGTCCTTGATGTCGGTTGGAAAACGCTCCCTTCGGGGAACCTGGGCATCTATCCCGGCGGATTCCTTGATGAATCCTTGACGCCCGAGGAGCAGAAGAAAGCCCCACTCTTCGAAGACTTGCAAGTCGATGTGAAGAGGATGGATCTGTCGGCTCTCGACATGGACGGGATCAATGGCAAACCCATGGTGCGGGCCGGTACGGGAGTCGGTCGAGGTGGATTGCTTCGCCTGCTGCTCGGTCCTGGACAGCGAGAGCAGATCGAGTCGATGATCGAGAACGGTTTCAACAATGCGATCCGAAGCAACGAAGCACAGATTCTCGAAGGAATAAACTCTTCGCTTCAATCCGAGTTGCCTAAGTCGCAGATTGAAGTCACCAACTTCATTGAAAAGCTGGCGATCCAAGCCAACTTGCCAGGCAAGAAAGAGACGAAATCGCCGGAAAAGAAATTGCCGACTAAAGCTGACGGATCGACTGAGTGAAGCCTGTCATGATCTCTTGGGCCGTCGAAAATGCCCGGCTGTTGGCGCTGAAGGCGACGGAGAAACCGACCAGCGAAACTAGCGCGTCGGAGAAGTCGACATTGGACGCCTCTAAAGCCCCATTGCCAACGGTGCCGACCCCTGTGCCAGGGACAAGGATTTCTGGCTCGCCGCTCGAGAGGCTGATGCTGTAGTAACTGTCGGCCTCGGCCGTCAATCCATTGGGATTGGGAAATCGTGCCAAGACCACCTGCCCGAGCGGGCGCGTCCCGCCGTTATCGAAAACGCCGACAATGGTGCCATTGTTAGAGACGTTGAACTCGATCAGCGTTCCTCGTCGCAATCCGTCTTGCGATTGGAGATTCAGCGAACTCGATCCGGAACTGAGCGCGAAAGCCCGCGAGAAGTCGTTCTTAATCACCAGAGGATTGGTGCTGGTTCGGCCCGCCAGATCAATCGAGAGTTCGGGAATCGTCGTGGAGGCGAATCGCCCGAAGTTATCGAACCGAACCGTTCCATTCCCCACAGAACGAGAATTCGTTTGCCCGTCGCGCCGGTCGGCACTGGCAAATAAGAATCGCCAAGTCGAGCCGTCGCTATCCACCGATTCCAAATAGGCCGAGGCATCGATCCGAACATTTTCGCCGTTGGAATCGAAGAAGTTGCTGTTGGTGGCGACGCTTTCGCCATTCGGGGCTTGCACCTGGTTGGCAAAGAACAGATTCAACGAACCGACCGATCCATCGGAGACCCGCTTCACGACAAAGTCGTTAGGCTTCACAGTGAAGCCGTTGCTTGATCCGAGGTTGCCGATGATTTGAAGACGCCCGTCTGACAGGACTTCGACACCAGGTGTGTTGCCGGCCGGTTGAGAAATGGTCGGATCGATCTCAAGCGATTGCGAGACAAAGTCCGTGAGCTTCCTCAACGGGTCGCCGGGATTAAGTGTAATGGTTGCCTCGGGAAGGTCGCCGGAAACCCGCCGCGGGCGATAACTGACGGTGATCGGCTGAGCGAAACTCCCCGAGCTGTCGTTCACCAGCGGTCGGCCACTGGTCCCCAGCGTCACCGAGTCCAGAGACGAAGTCAGGCTCGTGGCACTGGTCGGATCTGTTTGAAGAATGGCGGCTTGGCTGGCGACTTGGCCGCTCGGGCTCAGTGTTCCACCCCAGAACGCATTCGAGGTCGGCAACCCGAATTGCTTCTGGCCCAAGGGAATGTTCAAATCGGTCAACTCGTTGGTGAGAAGATTGAAGTCGTCATCGATGCCGTACCCTTGCACGGGAAACCCACGCGAGGTCGTCAAGTTTCGATTGGCATCCAGCGTGAGGGCGCCGTTGCGGGTGAAGGTGTTGACTTGGCCATCCCTCGCGACAAAGAATCCGCCGCCGAAGATGTAGAGGTCTTCGGGGACACCGGTTCTGGTGATGGGTCCTTGGGTCAGATTGATGGTTGTCCCGCTGACGTTGACTCCTTCTCCCTGCTGCACGGGGTTTCGTCCCGGGAGAGTGCCGTCGGCGGCAGTTGCTCCGCTGATGAGTTTGTAAAAGAGGTTCGTGAAGTCAGCCCGGCTTGATTTGAAGGATGTTGAATTGATGTTGGACAGGTTGTTGCCGACAACCTGAATGCCGGTCTCTTGAGCATTGAGTCCGGTGGCCGAGATTTGCAGCGATCGGCCCAGGCCCATCCTTGACCCCTGCTTCGACGTAATTCTCATCGAGCGTCGAATCGCGACCGGTCCCAGTCACCCATTTGGGTCCGGGGCAACGCGAGCTGAGCGCATCCACGTCGGCAGGTAAGCCCCGGGTGCCACTCGGCCGCTCTGATCGCATCCGCAGGAGAAAGAACTCCCGCACCGGGAATCCGTTCCCGTCTTCCTTCCACCATCGGCGGGAGCGCTCGATTGGCTGTACGGCAATCGGGCCGACCCTCTCTGTCCAATGGGGCGGAGTATCAGCCCGTTCGGATGGTGACGAATGAAACAGGGCGCGGTACGCATCGGCCGATAAACTCGATCGGCATGGATTACCTAATCGGCAATTTCCCCCAACGAGAAGCGCTTCAGGAAGAGGCTTGTTCGAGAGCCCTCGGCGACGACAAAATAGCTGGGGGGCAGCGTCGAACTCCGAGGGATGAACCATCCACGTCGCCCGCTTTCACGGGGGAACCGTCGATCTTCGACACCAACTTCAACCAATATCATCGAGAAATGGCCGCAGCATGATGAGACGATTCCGCTTGTGGGTCGCTCAGCCGATTCACCCGGCAAGCCTGGCGGCGTTTCGGTTCGGTTACGGCATCGTCATCGCCTGGATGATGTTTGACCATCTGCGTCCAAAACCGATCGGCCCCACCTGGATGAGACAACTCTTCGACGCGGCACCTACGCCCTTCTACTTCTCGTACCCAGGTCTGGCTTGGTGCCAACCGCTCTCGGTCGGAATGATGGAGGCGATCGCATGGATCAGTGTGGTGTCGTCACTGTTGCTGGCGGTCGGCTTTCTCACCCGAATCAACGCTTGGATCAGTTTTCTGACCATGGCTTATGTCATGACCAGCGACGCTCATCTGTATGGGAACCACATCGCCTTAGCGCTTGTGTATTCTTTTCTTCTCGTCTGGATGCCGAGCGGACAAACGCTCAGCGTGGATGCGTGGTGGCGAGGATCCTTTCGCAACGAGGGACCCATACCTTTTCTCAGCATCTTGATGCTGCGGGCCCAAACCTTCTTGATCTACTTCTTTGGCGGCGTGGCGAAACTCCATCCCGATTGGCTCGCGGGAGAGCCGATGCAATCGTGGTTTCGTGGCGGCACCACAGCACAAATGATCCGTGATACGCTGGGGCCTGGTATTGCCGACAGTCTCGTCATCCCCCTGATGGTGCAGCACGAGACCGCTCTCTTCTTCAGTTACGGCGGCCTGGTTTTTGACCTGACCGTTGGTCTGCTGCTGTTGATTCGTCGAACCAGGCTTTTCGGACTGGCGCTCGGAACGTTCTTTCACGCGTTCAATTTCTTTTTCGTCCACAACGTCGGACTCGTCGCGGTGATGGCGTTCTGGGCAACACTGGTCTTCTGCGAACCCGATTGGCCTTGTCGGCTCATGAAATGGCTTCGCCAACCGACGATTCCCACGCCGGATCTTGGTTGGTTCGGCATCGGGATGATTCTCTTTCCGATCGTCGGCGCCCTTCTCGGTTGGAAGAGCACCCCCTCGGGTTGGAAAGAGGGAAGCCTTTCGCTGCGTCCTCTTGCGATGCCGGCGGGCCTCGTGTGGATCGTGCTGTCTACACTTCTTCCGCTTCGGCATTTCATCATCCAAGGTGACGTCCTATTCACCGCCGAGGGGACCGCGTTCAGTTGGTTCCTCATGACTTGCAATAAAGAAGGTGAGTTCCTGAGATTTGAAGTCGTCGATCAAGAGCCCGTCACGCTCGATGATTCCACATGGAGACTCGTCGACATTGCCCATCGACTGGATCCGACGCAGGCACCGCCGCACGTGGTGTTGACCTTTGAGCCTCCGCTTGGTTATCGAGCGTTCATTCCCCCCTGCTCGGCCGCGGAGCGAAGTCAGCTCCGTCAGGAATGGCAAAGGACGCACGGCCGCGCTCCCACACTGGAGGCAACGATCCCCGCCGCGAAATTTTTTCAGCGGATCATTCAGTCGACGGAGAAAACCTCCTTGGCCCATGAAGATCGTCGGCCGACTCACGAGCGGGCGATTCATGTCGATCAGCTTTTTCGAGAGATGAAGGATCCCGCGACTGACTCGGCCCGCCGGCGAAGCCTGTATCACATCTTCCTCTACCAACTTCGTCTCTTAAGCAACGACCTAGCGACGATGCCCGAGGCTCAGAGGCTATTGATGCTTGTCCGTCCGTTCGATCTTGAACCCGATTCGCCCTGGAATGTCGGCGACGAATGGATGCTGGTCGTCGACCCCACGCTCTTTACGCCAAGCGACGGGAAGATATTCTCGGTGCTTGATTCGAAGAGCTGGAAAGGGGATCGGCGTTGCTACTGCCATCTCGACTATCTGCCGCACCCCTATCTCCGCTACTGGTCGACAATCACGCCGATCGAACGAGCGGGACAGATCTCGACCTATCTTTGGAACGATTCCAACGAACTGAACGACCATCAGGTGCAGGCGCTAGGCTACTTCCCTTACTTGCTTCGACAATACTCCCGCCATGTCGCGGACCGCTGGCAAGCTCGCTTTGGACGAAGGCCAGAAGTCTACGTCACAAGCTATCTATGGATGAACCAGCATGATTTTCAGCCTCTGGTCGATCCCAAAAGAAACCTCGACCAGACGACGTACCGCTATCTCGAACACAACGATTGGATTCTCGACTATCGTCGTAAGCCAGTCCCAAGGTGACACGATGAGGTCACTTGCTTGACGGTTGACGATCTTTGCGGTTCTGTGCAAGAAGCCATTTCCAGAGATCGGGCTCGCGGTAGGCTCGGTCCCACGAGTTGTGCCCAACGCCTTCATACTCGGTGTATTTGGGCATTCCCCCTGCCTTTTGCACTGCTTGAATCATTTGCCGAGAAAACTGAGCGGGGACGGTTCGATCAGCGCCGCCGTGAAAACACCAGATCGGGAGATGGATCAATTGGTCGGCCTTCCCCGAATTCCCGCCGCCACAGATCGGCACCATCGCTGCCCACCGATCCGGATCCGCGGCTCCCATTCGCCAGGCCCCCATGCCTCCCATCGACAAGCCCGTCAAGTAAACCCGATCTGGGTCGATCTTGTAGGACTTGGTCGTTTCCTCGACGATCGCCAAAGCGCGCTGACCGTCGGGTTGCGTGGGAGCCCAAACTTCGATCGGGATGCGAGACGTCGATTCCGCCTGCGGGAACAACACGATGGCCGGGCATCGTGATGGATCTTCTTTGAGCGCCGGCGCGAGACCGACGGCGATCTGCTTGCGGTTGTCTGTTCCACGTTCGCCCGAGCCGTGCAGAAACAACACGAGAGGGTAGGTCTCGTTGGTATCAAACGCAGGGGGTGTGTAGATGACGTAGCCATGCTCGCCCCCGTCATCTGAAATCTTCCGGTCGAGGAATTCGCCCGCGCTCGGGGTCGCGTCGCCGCCGGCCCTCGCGAGCAATCCTGTCCCCAACACCACTACAATCACGAACAGTCTCATTCTTTATTCCTTCGTACGATGAAGGGTGCCGTTACCAGGAGATTGGCGACATGATCCCGTACCACTTTGTACCATCGAGCGTACCGTTGGGCTTCTTTATTGTGATGATCGGGATGGCAGGCTCGCCGACCACGCGGGCCACCGAGCTCGAGTTGAAGGTCGTCACGTACAATGTTCTGGTCGAGATTTCGAGCGGACCGGGAATACCAGCCTGGAAAGATCGACGCGAGGCGCTCGTCCAGCTCCTTGAAAACGAGAAGCCTGACCTGATTGCGCTGCAAGAACCGACGCCTCGACAACTGGCCTATCTGGCGGAGAAACTCGCTTCCTTCGGATCGGTGCAGGATCAAAAGTTTACCGATGCCGCTCTCTTCTATCGCAAGGATCTCTTCGAGATCGTCGATCAGGGGCATTGGTGGCTTTCGCCCACGCCCGACAAGCCTATGTCACGCGGCTTCGGGAATTTTCTCCCTCGAATTTTGGTCTGGGCACGCCTGAAACATCGGGCCAGTGGCGGCGTGTTCGTGGCGGCCTGCACACACTTCGACAATACCACGCCCAGTCAAACCAAAATGGCGGCCCTCTGCCAAGAGAAATGGAAACCATTCCGAGATCAGGGGAAGCCGATCATCTGGATGGGAGACTTCAACACCGATCAAGGCCGAGGCGATTATCCCATGCTCGTCAGTAACGGTTTTCACGACGCGTATACCGCGTCCCCATTATCCAGCCCCGGTGGCCGAGACGATAATGCATCGACTTTTCCAGGCGAGAATGGGAAACGAATCGACCATATCCTCTATTTCGGCGCAGTTCGGGCGACCGAATGGCGAGTCATTCCCTACGAAAAAACGATATTGTCCGATCACTATCCCGTTGCCGCCAAACTTGTCGTCACGCTCATGCCTTAAAAGTCGAGCGACAGATTCGATCGCTAGCAGCCCGTTGATTTACCCTGACACTTTGTTCTGGGTTTGATGGTATTCTCTCCGACGGTCGAAGTCATGGAGGGTTGGTCGGTATGGGTATGCGTCGGCGGAAGGAATCGCGAGACCAGGATCTCTGGATCGTGACCGACAAGCTAGCCCGGGCTCCGGGGCACGTCTTCTATCGCAAGCTGAATGGGCTTTTGGCTGAGCACGGCTTTGACCGGTTCGTCGAGGACCTCTGCCTTCCCTTCTATGAGCCGACCGGATCGGGTCGGCCGAGCATCCCCCCGGGCGTTTACTTCCGCATGCTCTTTGTCGGCTACTTCGAGAATATCGATAGTCAGCGTGGCATCGCTTGGCGATGTGAAGACAGCCTCTCGCTTCGTGAGTTTCTCGGCATTCCTCTCACCGAAGCGACGCCTGACCACTCAACGATGACAGGCATCCGTCGCCGCTTGCCGCAGGAGATTCACGATCAGGTCTTTGGTTGGGTTCTGCAGTTGGCGGCAAAGAAGAAGCTCCTCAGTTGCAAGACCGTCGCCGTCGATTCGACGACGCTCGAAGCCAACGCCGCGATGAAAAGCATCGTTCGCAAAGATACCGGCGAGGACTACAAGCAATACCTCACCAAGCTCGCCAACGACACGGGAATCGAGGATCCGAGCGATGAAGATCTCCGCCGATTCGACAGGAATCGCAAAGAAAAGACGACCTCCAACGATGATTGGCAGAGTCCGAGCGATCCCGATGCTCAGATCACCAAGATGAAGGATGGTCGGACGCACTTGGCGTACAAGGCGGAGCATGTCATCGATGTCGAGAGCGAGTTCCTTCTTCATGCGGCGATTCATCCGGCAACGGCCAGCGATGCGGAAACATTGGTCGACAACGTGATGCTGGCCGAGGCGAACCTGCAAGCCGCTGACAGCAGTATGACAGTCACGGAAGTCGTCGCCGACAAGGGATATCACAAAGGATCGACGATCGAACTGTGCGAAGGATTGGGTGTGCGAACCTATATTTCTGAGCCGCTCAGGCCGCATGGATCGAAGTGGACCGACAAGCCCGACGAGATCAGACGAGCGGTCACGAACAATCGTCAGCGGATGCGTCGCCGAAAAGGACGGGTTTATCAACGCCTTCGCAGTGAGCGCGTCGAGCGGAGCTTCGCTCACGTCTGCGACACCGGCGGAGCACGCCGCACATGGCTTCGCGGGATGATCAACGTCGGCAAGCACTACCTGATGGTCGCCACCGCGCACAACTTGGGCCTGGTGATGCGAAAACTCTTCGGGATAGGCAAGCCGAGGGGTCTTCAGGCCGGACTCGGTATTACCGATCTTCTCTGGCTTGCCATCGGATGGATGATGCGACTTCTAGCGATCATCCGACAGCAACAGACGTGGACGGACCTCCTCGAAATAGGACCCCTTCGATGGGCCATCGCTGGATAAAATCACGGGTAGATCAACGGGCTGTTAACGCGGGGGATCAGAATCTTTATCGGTATGTTCGAAACAGCCCTTCAATCCTCACCGACCCGTCTGGATTGCAACCTCCTGTAGGCGAGGGGTACTCGATGGGAATAACTTTCCGAGAGAAAGACTGGGCGACATTTTGCGCATCTCAATATAATTATTACAATATGGTTTATAGCATTAAAATTAGCAAAAATAATCCTGATTGGGATGAAGCTATACGACAATTGGAGAATATACCCGACAATAGCCTTTCAGGCGTCTACCTCGCTGGGCACGGCAGCTCGGATCTAATTGGACCTATCTCCACAGATAGCCTCACCAAATCAGCATCAGAGAAAAAGTTTTTCGAGGTCCTTGGGCGAAAAATAAAGAAGGGCGGCGAAATCGAGCTCCGTGCTTGTAAATGTGCAACGGGTGTTGAAGGAACAGCATTCTTACGTCTTCTCGCAGATATAAGCGATCGGACTGTGGTCGGGTTTACCGGCAAATATAACATCTACCCGTTCGGCGACGAGATCGTGGCGAGACCCGGCGAGGACCCATTCGTCCGAAGAAACCATGGAGATTACCGGGAAAGCTGTTTGTCTTGGACTACTGGAGAGAACGACAAAAAGAACGAGAAAAAGAGGTGAGAAGTCTTAATGATCCGATTTAAGCACTTGGCGGCTGCCGCTTTCGTCGCGACCCTGTTGGCTGTCATTCTCGGCTCTATGCTTACACAGTTAACTTGGTCGCGTGATGACGAGCGATACGAAGAATTCATCAAAGCGATAGAGCGCGGCGACGCTAATCTTGTTCGTCGACAGATCAAGGATCATATGCTTTACTTATCTATAGAGATTCCTTTGGACGATTATAAACGGCATTATGGTGCCACGTATCCTCTGCATCTCGCCTGTCTTCATGGGCAACTTGAAGTTGCCCGTGAACTCATCTCTTTAGGCGCTGATGTTAATCAGGCTGATGATTTCTGCCGTACACCCTTATACTGGTCAATCTGTGGTTCCTCAGAGGATGATGTGAGTGTCGCTCTGGCTGAGCTTTTGGTGAAAAATGGAGCAGACGTCGATTCACTGAACAGTCCGCCCTTAGAAACTGCCCTTCATTCCGCGGTGTTTTGTCACTCACTTGCGGGAGTCAGCACTCTTCTTGACCTCGGCGCCAACGTAAACGCTCGATCGCGGGACGGTAAGACACCTCTTCATTTGCTATTTAATTTTACACATGAGAAGAATATCGAAGCCGTCGGCAAACTACTACTCGAACATGGGGCGGATCCAAGCTTGAAGGATAGGTTCGGCAAGGCGTGCTGGGATTACCTTCCGCCTGAAAAGAGAACCGCTCGTCTAGAGGCAATGTTCAAGGTCGAAAGCAATCAAGAGTAAAGGTTGACCTGTTCATGGCTGACCAGACAAGACGGCTGGAGATCGGCGGGTAAACGGGGCCCGGGTGGCACTGGCTATTGCCCAGGGGTGTCTGGGAAAATTTTAGTGATTTTGGACTGGCGCGAAGCGATTTTGATGCGCATCAATGCAGGTCATGGGAGAGACGCAATCGCCTGACGAAGGTCGAGATCTTCAGCGAGACAACGGGGGCGGCCGTGCGAACGGTGACACATGCCTACGACCTGAACAATCGCCGGATCTCCCGGCTCGTCGACGAAGGCTCGAATGGCTCCATCGAGAACCGAGACTATTTCTACTATGACGGCGACAACGTTGTCCTGACGCTGGCTCAGAACATGGCCGTCGAGCATCGCTATCTGCACGGGCCGAAGGTCGATCAGATCCTGGCGGACGAGGCGTTCGATGAATCGACGGGCGCCTTTATCGACACTTACTGGCCGATCACCGACCACCAGGGTTCGGTCCGGGACGTTCTCTCGGCCCCAGGTGTCCGGTCCGAGCACATCCGCTACAGCGCCTTCGGCCAGATCGTCGAGGTTCGTAACGGCAGCACCATCGATCCGACCAAGACCCCAACTGTCAGCTACGCCTACACCGGCCGCGAATGGGACCCCGCTACGAGCCTCCAGTACAACCGCAACCGCTGGTACGACCCTTCGACCGGAAGATGGATGAGCCAAGATCCGATCGGGTTCAGCGCCGGCGATCAGAATTTGTATAGGTATGTCGAAAATGATGCTGTGAATTATACCGATCCAACTGGACATGGAAAAGGAAAGATATTTGTTCAGCTTGTGAAAATAGTTGGCTGTAAGTTGGAGCCGGTTGGAAAGCCTATTGCAGTAACGGTGGAAGAAGCGGCACGCCTTGTGCCAGAAGGGAAGAATGTTCTGTGTGAGAGCAACGCAGTAGCCGCAAAAATTGCCCAAAAAGCTGGAAATGGCGCTCCTCCGGTTCGTGATAGGCCACATCCCGCGGCTGGTCCAGAAGCAAGGCCACATTATCATGTATGTAGCCGCCCTAAAAACTGGGGGCACGTATTTTATAGTTGGACGACAGTCGGCACAGCGACTTATTGGATGGGCGATGATGGAGCAATGGGATGGCTCGGATGGGGGGTGGATTTTGTAAATCCTTTAGCCATTCCGAATGATTGTGCCTCAGTATATCTTTGGGCGACAGGACAGGACACAGAGGTCCAATAGATTAGAACTGACGAACTATGGCACGTTATCGACATGAGCTGACCAAATTACACGATTATCTCCGTTTTCGCGGCATTCAAGTACGCCACTTGAAAGCGAAGGATGCAGACCATATTCGACACAAATGGAATTCAATATTTTTGTCACATAGCTTTATTAAAGAAGCCGAGATCAACTCGAACTATTTAGTTTGGCATGCGTATTCATCAGGAAAGATTCCCTGCCTGGAAAAGCAGAAGGCGCATTTTCAGTTTGCCAAAAGATATAAGTCAATACAGAGCCTTCACTTTTGTGTTCGAGCACTCGGCATCTTCATTGTGGATTCAATGTCAGAGCCATTTGTACCAACGATAGCGAATGAATTGCACGAGGTCAGCGGACTTTTTGCCGATTCGATCTGGACAGGTGGCGATTATGAATGGAGTTATTTGACAACACATGAAGCTGAATGGGGGGTTGGCCCTTACTTTGTCCTGGCTGGCAGCTCCTCATCAAGTCGATCGCTCAGAAGCATTGATGGGGATGGTGACACACGCGCGACATCATGAATAAGTCAGTCACTCGTCTTGTCGACGAAGGCTCGAACGGCTCGATCGAGAACAGTGACTACTTTTACAAGCGACGCTTGCAACTGTCGCGCCTAAGGTGACCTAACGGCGACAACGTCGTCCTGACGCTGGCTCAGAACATGGCCGTCGAACACCGCTACCGTGACCGTCCGGTGAACAACACTCCTGCGGTAAGATTCTCGGCACGTTGAGTTGAGCGGTTGGGGATCTGGAGTTTTGCTGGCGGGCCAGCGATCGGGAAGGAGTTCGTCGAGGTCTTTGGCGGGGTGGACGCTGACGGTGGCCAGGACATCGCGGAGGTAACGGAAGGGATCGATCCGCTTGCCGCCAGCCTGCAAGCGGCCGTCGGTACCCAGGCGTTTGCAGGTCACGGTTACCTGCGTCGCAAGCGATCGTAACTCGCTGTTGTTGTTCTGGAATTTCGAGGCAGCGACGGTCGAGTCGTCAGGGGGCCGCGGATCTCTGACGGCGGATCGTTGATGGAATGACTTACGAAGGAGTATGGTCTAAACAGGCTAGACAGACTTCGTGGCCGGTCTTGCGAATCTCCTCTACTTGCAGGCGAAGCGCGCCGGCTGCCTCGCTGGCATCGCGAGGAAGTGCGAATTCGTCGCCACAATGCTCGCAGTGATGAAGTTCGAACTTCACCAGGAATGCTTCGAACCGGTCATGTGTTTCTTTCGAGACCGCACCCGACCCGAAACAAAGCGGGCATGTCATGCCGAGCTTGGATTGAATTGCTTGTCGAATGAATTCGCTCTTGTTGGGAAGAGTGTTCAGAAAATCCGCCAATTGCTCTTCAACCTTGAACGCGACGATGGTGCTCTTGGGTGTCTTGGCCACGTTTACCTCGAGTCGGTCGCGGAAGATCGTTCGCCTGCGAATTCTCTGGGGCGATCTTGGACGAAGGTATTTTACCATCGGCTGGAAAATTCGCTGGGCAAAACTGTTGGATCCAGCGACATCGAGCCGAGACGAATACCCCGTGTCTCAGAAAACAGCACGGGGCCGACGAACCATTGTCCGCCGGCCCCCTGCATGGTTGACGAATGAGAAAACGGGAGTCGGCTACTTCTTCGCAGCGTTGTAAAGCTCTTCGACGTGACCCCAGTTGACGACGTTCCAGAACGCGTTGATGTAATCCGCCCGGCGATTCTGGTAATGAAGGTAGTAAGCGTGTTCCCACACGTCGAGACCCAGGATAGGCGTCTTTTTATCCATCACCGGGGTATCTTGGTTGGGTGTGGATTCGACGGTAAGCGAACCATCCTTGGCGGCAACCAGCCAAGCCCAACCGCTTCCAAATCGCTTCATTCCTGCTTCAGAAAAGAGGGCCTTGAAGTGATCAGACGAGCCGAAGGCTGCCTTGATCGCGGTGCCGACGTTACCGACCGGTTCGCCACCGCCTCCCTTTTTCATCAGCGTCCAGAAGAAGGTATGGTTCGCATGCCCGCCACCGTTGTTTCGCACGGCCATCCGCTTGGCTTCGGGGACTTTGTCCAGCGATTGCAAAAGAGTGTCGATCGGCATGCTGGCCAATTCCGGAAGATCCGCGAGCGCGTCGTTCAGATTCTTGATGTAGGTCGCATGATGCTTCCCGTAATGAATCTCCATTGTCTTTGCATCGATGTGTGGCTCCAGAGCATCGAACGCATAGGGCAGGGGCGCCTGTTGAAATGCCATGAAAGACCCTTTCGAATATGTCCTAAGACTGGCTCCCATGCCGACCGACGCCTGTTGGCTTATCGGTGGAGACATGATGCCAATGGATAACCCCCAGCGGGGTTGACTGTCTGGGAATTATAGGCGAGCTAGCGTTTCCGACGACAACCGGCTTGGTTCTTCAGAAAGAAAGCGCCCGTAAGCGACGCTCGGGGCTAGTCGCCGGCCTCTGGATGGGCCGTATCCACGTGACGGAGAGCCGAGGAGAAATCGCTAGGTGATTTCCTCGGCCAGGCCGGCCGTGATCAGCACGACGCAACCCTCGGGAGAAACCGATTCGCCGTGCATCGTTCCCCCTTCTAGGGTGAGATAGTCCCCCACATTGAGTTCCAAACCCCGCGTTTGAATTCGTCCCTCAAGGACCAGACATTCTTCTCGTTGATGGTGGGGATGGTCGGGCAGAACCGCCCCGGGAGCGAACCTCAAAAGAAACGTTTCCCGCTTTTGAAATCGATCGACGCCCAGGCGACGAATCGCGATGCCCGCGATGCCGGTCGCTTGCCAGCTTGTCGGTGTGGCACGGACAATCGTTTGAACCTCGTGCTGGTACTGCTTCACCCGAGATAACAGGTCTTCGCGCACGCGCGGCGAGGGAGAAATCGCCTGGACCGAATCGGTCAGGGCACGAATCGCTTCTTCGGCACGATTGGCGGCAGCCAACGTTGCAGGGTCGTTCAATAACAACAAATGCTCCCACTCTCGCGCTTCGTCAGCGGGAAGGCCTCCTACCAACGCCAACAGTGCGATCTCGGCAAGTTGATCGGGCGTCCGCTCGGTCAAGATGGTGGTTCCTTATCTGCATTCGTGAACTGCTGACTCAAACGACGCAGACCGTTGCGAATCTGCGATTTCACCGTTCCCAACGGCTTCTCAAGGGCGTCGGCAATCTCTCGGTTCGTCAAGCCGCCGAAATAGGTCAAACAGATCACTTCGCGTTCTTCTATAGGGAGCGAACCAAGCGGCCCCGACAGATCGATCGAATCCTCGATTTGTTTCAACATAGGGTCGGTCACCCCGATCTGGTCTGGTTCATACATCGCCGGCCGGGCCACGAAATGTCGCGCTCGTCGAGCGTCGATCGATCGCGACCTAGCCAACATCATCAACCAAGCCCGAGGTTGGCCACGCAGAGACGAGTACGTCTCTCGTCGAATCCAAACCTGCCAGAAAACCTCCTGCAGAACGTCCTCGGCCAGTGCCCGATCGCGCACGATGGTTTGAATCAGCCCCAAGACCTGAGGCGAGTACCGATCGTAGAATTCGGCCAAGGCATCGGCATCGCCGCACGCCAGCCGCTTCATCAACGCTTCGTCCTGCATTCGCTCGGTCAGACCTCCGGCCGGGGAGCCCTGATCAAGTCCCCTGTAAAAAAGGGTCTCCTTAGAGATCGACCAATTCCGGTCCTCCCGAACCTATTCTTACAGAACTTCGGGAAAGCCATGCCGATTGTTCCGGCCATCCCATACCGCTACGAGTGGATCACCGGTTTTGGACGTTCATCGACTGGTAAATTTCTGTGCCGGCCCCCTGATCATCTTTTGGATCCCAAAAGGGGGCTCGCTTTCCAGCCAAGTTCCGACCGGCCTGATCCCAGATTTCTTTTCATGATGAGGCGCTCACACGGACCAAATGATTTCCAAAAATCCGTTTAGGCCGTTCGACTCGTACCAGGGTCGCCCTCATGGCAAAGGTGCTGCCCGCACCGATGTCCGAGTGGACCACGGTGCCCATCGCCTGGGGGAGGTGGTGGGCGCTCGTCGGTCTGCTCGGTCGATTCGCTTTCTTGAGCTCCGGGAACGCCCCCTGGCGGCTGCTGTCCCTTGCTTGTAAGACAAGCTCATGAGCGGGCCAATCATACCTTCGTCGTTCTTTTTTCGGTACACCTTCCACATTCCTTTTGTTTCCTCGATCCCCTCGACGGGCAAAAGATTGATCGATTTACCGGCCAAAGCAGAAATCCCATGCCCGGCAACCATGGACGGCGCCCCTCAATTCGCTGTGCTTCGAATGGGTTGGAACGAGTTCGGGATCGGCCTGGTCCTGGAAGTTCTCGGCAACGAGAAACCGGTCCGCACCGACACCAGCAAATGGACCGACAGCGACGGTCTTTCGATCTGGATCGACACCCGCGATAGCCGATCGAGTCAGCGGGCGGGGCGATTCTGTCAACGATTCTTGCTCCTTCCCGATGATGGATCTGGGAAGGGCGTCCCACAAGCCCGACGCCATCCGATCAAAAGAGCCCTCGAAGAGTCACCGGCGGTTGACGAGTCAACGATTCGGATCGTTTGCAAGGCGATCGACGAAGATGGAGACGAGATTCCCGCCGCCCGCGTACGCGCGATTAAGAACTATCGTCTCGAAGTCTTCTTGCCGCATACCGTGCTGCATGGCTTCGATCCAGAAAACAATCGCCGACTCGGTTTCTTTTACCGCGTTCGGAATCACGACGTGGGGGATCAGATTCTGTCGGGTGCCCCTGAGATGCCGTACTGGGAAAACCCCAGTCTTTGGTCGACGTTGCAGCTCGATTCTCTTCGATCCAAAAACTCTGCCTCATCTACTCGAAAGCGATCCCGTTCTGCTCCGTGAATGTCAGTGCCCAGATCGTCGGAAGAGGGTTTATTCTCATGAAAGCCAACGAAGGCCGATGGGCGATATGTGGCAAACAGTTTCCCGTCAAACAACTCATCCCGGCGGATGCCGTCAGCGATTAAATGGGAGAGGCTCAGCCGAATACAAGAAATTCAGATCGAAATCCTAGAGGAGGTTGCCCGTAACTCTTAATGCTACGAACTCGCACTGCGGTATCGATCGAGAGAAAAGTAGAAGAATCGGCGGCTCGCGAAAAGCAATAGGCAGGCGATAAAGACCATATACGCCACCATCCAGGGGTCGATCACTTTCACGGCAAAGCGGGCAGGGACGTTGATCGCCAACATCACCGGTATCAGATAGAGCATGACAAATCGGATCCCGATGCCGAGCCCTCCTTCTCCGTAGATCTCGGACGGATATCGACCAAACTGGACGATGTAAAACCAGAGTTCGTGCAAGCTCTGCGTCCGAACAATCCAGACACTTATCGAGGCGAGCGAAATCATGAAGCTGTACAAAATGGCGACGCCGCACCCAATAAGCAATAAAAACCCAACCGCTCGCGAAGGTGTTATGGGCAAATCACCCGCGTAGGTGGCGTAGACGGTCAGCCCCAAGCCGAAGAGGACGCTGGGTAGCTCTGCCCAGTCGATTCGCTCTAGTGAGGCCAGGAACTGCGCATCGATCGGCTTGGTCAACAGGAAGTCGAGTTGCCCCGTGCGAACCAATTCACTGAAGCGAGTGCAATTCGCTAAAAAGAGCGTCTCCACCAAACCATAGAGAACAAACCAGGTTCCCATAAGGAAGTAGTATTCTTCACGGTTCCAGTCGCCGATACTATTGGTCTTTCCAAAGATGAGATCGAAATAAAACACTAAGAGCAAGAGCCAGCCTACGCCGGTCACCGACCGAGCAATGAAATTGAATCTAAAACCGAGCTCGCGAACGAAACAGTAGCGGATGAAGCAGGCATAGAGTTTTAGGTATCGGGTAGTGCTGGGCGGGACGAAAATCGACTCGGACATTCTCTACCCTCCGAAAGCGCTGTATCGACGCAGCCCGCGTGCGAAGAGAACGCGTACTAAGGTCACTAAAGCCAATGTCCAACCGATCATTCTTGCGATCTCAAATGTTAACATCTCGACCGACATCTGATTCCCGAGCAGAAAAAGCTTGGCTGGGAAGTAGGCCAAGTACTGGAACGGTAACCAGCGAAGGAATTCAGCCACTGCAGGCGGTAGCAGATCGAGCGGGAACATATGACCGCTCAATACGTACACGACCGACATCGTGAGGTACGAAAGCGAAGTAACCTCTAGAGTCCAGAAAGCAATCAGTCCAATCGTTGCTTCGAACATGAAACCAATCACAAAGGAGAAGGCCAGGCTGACAATGAACCAGAACCAGATCGCCGGCGTCGGGCTGGGGGGAAAGAAGTCTCGGCAAAGAAAGATCACCAGGCCAAACGGGGCTAACGCCAGCAGGTAATAGACCAGCTTGTGGGCGAGCCTTGTAACGAAAAGAAAACTGATCATGTCGACCGGCTGAGTGAGATACTTCTTGATCTGCCCGTCGCGAATATCACTGGCGATGCCGATCGCCAAGCCGGGCATACTAGAAAAGGCTCGGCTGATGAACACCATCAAGTTGTAGGCGACCATTTCTCCTTGAGTGAAGCCGGCAATTCGCGTCGCCCCGCTCCCTTCGAAGATCGCGGTCCACAGAAACGCGATCGAAACGAGCGGCAAAAACCGCATCAAAGTCGCGAAAAGGAAATCGGTCCGGTAGGTCAGCCGATCGCTTATCGCCACCGAAAAGGTGGTGGCGTACTTTCGCGTGATGCTCGGCGACTGGCTAGCCAACGAGATACTCATGAAGCCGTCCTTGGTAAGAGGGACGCCGCTTGATCGGCTGACTGAAAGAAGTCGGCAATCACCTCTTCGAGTGGAACTTCGTCCACGGTCACATCATCGACAGCGTAGCGGTCAAGAATCTGGGCGAGAATGCTGGCAACCTGGTTTCGTTCGAGCCGTAAGTACGCCGTGGACCCCCGACTATCATGAACCGGAGCATACGCGGCCAAGTCGGTCGGAACCTCGCCGGCGAACTGCAGCTTGACGGTTTTGAATCGCGTAAACTTCGCGACGATCCCGTCGAGAGTACCGTCATAAATAAGTCGACCATGATTGATGATGATCGCGCGACGGCACAGGCTTTCGACATCGCGCATATAGTGACTCGTCAAAAGCGTTGTCACTCCGCGTTCCCGATTATGCTCGCGAAGGAAATCGCGAATCTGTGTCTGAGCAACCACATCGAGACCGATGGTCGGCTCATCGAGAAACAAAACGCGCGGCTGATGGAGAAGGGCGGCGACCAGTTCCATCTTCATTCGCTCGCCCAGCGAGAGTTCGCGGACCGGCTGGTCGATCAGATGAGAAACCCGCAAGAGTTCGACGAGCGAGTCGTGCGTCTTCGTGAAAAAACTTGGATCGAGTCCGTAGATATCGCGATGTAGTCGGAAAGATTCTCTGGCAGGCAGGTCCCACCAAAGCTGATTTTTTTGGCCCATCACAAGCGAAAACTGTCGGCGATAATCGTCTCGCCTTTCCCATGGAACGAATGTCATCACGCGGGCGGTCCCGGCCGTCGGATAAATCAGACCTGATAGCATTTTGAGCGTGGTGGTCTTGCCCGCACCGTTGGGTCCAAGAAACGCGACCATCTCTCCTTCGTCGATCTGAAACGAGAGCCCCTGAACAGCCGAAACAGTCTTATACTCGGGTGAGAACAACTGTTGGAGCGAGCCGAGAACACCAACCTTTTTCTTCTGCGCCACGCGATAAGTCTTGGCGAGATCGTTCACCTCCACTATCGGCATTCGACTGACACTCCCCACCAATACCACAGCACAATCGATCCTGTTGCGGGGCGTTTTATACGGGATCGAGCCAGCAGGTGATGAAAGTGCTCAACCTAGCCTGCCTTAACGGGAGCATGAACAGGCGTTTTCGAGTGCGAGATGAATGCCGCGGTCAGCCTGTCATCCGACGACGCGTCAGGGATCTCCTCAGCGTGACGAATCGCGAGATGGACAGTCTGTATCCGGGAGATCGAGCCCGATTGACAACGGACGCAAGCTGTTTACCGAGTTGCATGGGGCCGGCGAATGCTTCATGAGACTGTTGACGGTTCGTGATTAACGAGACTTACGATCGTCTTTCGCCGGCGAGGTTCTGCAGAAACTCGGGAACAGGGATGTCGCTTCCTCGTGCGGTCTCTTTCTTTGGCTCAGATTCGGCCTCTTCGAGGGAGGCGAAGAAATCGACAAAGGGCTTGAGGTGGCGATCGTCGGAGGAAAGCTTGACTGCCTGATCGATCAGAGCGCGGGCTTTATCTCGTTCGCCGATGCCCAAAAGTTCGAAGCCGAGCAGAAAGAGCAGGTCTGCATCTTTGGGCCGTTGTTTGATCTGTCGAGCAAGCATCCCCATATGCTCGACGAGATCGTCTCGATCGGTGTAAAGTGTCCCCAGGTCGATCTCTGCCGAGGGCCAATCGGGATTCTGTTCGATGCCGGCCTTGATGGAAGCGATCGCGCGATCGAAATGACCCGCCGCGATGTAGGCTTGTCCTGCCAGAAAAAGTGCCGACGCTTTCGGCAACACCCGGGCTTGCTCGAATTTCTGGGCTGCTTGCAAGTACGAACCCTTTTGGAAATGACGCATGCCGCTCCGAAGAGATGCCTCCGCCCGGTTTCTTTCCACACGTTCCTTTGCACTAGAACGGGCGGGCTCGTCCGGCTGATTCGCTTGCTGTTCTTGTGCCTGGCGAGCGGCTTGTTGTTCGAACTGCCAACGCTGTCGAAGCATTTCCTCGCGAAGAAGCTGATTCTCTCGATCGACCGCCCCTTGATAATAACCCTGTTGATACCCGTAGCCTGTATTCCCCCAACCGCCGTAAGAGTAGCCGAGATAGTTGTTCGCTCGATTTTGGTTCCATCCGAAACCATTTCCCCAGGGGTTATTGCAAACGCCACCCGGATTGATGATCACCGTGGTATTCCCATCGTTCGGCGTCGTCGGGCCCGGGGGTGTCACCGGGGCCGGCAACGGAGCGGGAAGAGCCATCGGCGGGGCCGATTCTGGCGGACGGGGGGGGGAACTGAACCTCGCTTCGGGAATACCTTGTTGGATGCCGATACCGGGAGCGGCACCACCCAGTCGAGGCTCCGATTGGGCCTGACCGTCGCTGATCAATAGCAGCAAAAGAAGAGACGCGAGAACGAGCCGACTCATAATCGGTAATCCTTTCGTTGGGACATCACCGGAGCCGACGGTCTATCCAATATGATTGTCGTCCTATTCCATCTGTAAATCAATCCCATTCGTGGTTACAAATCTCGCCGGTGGTTCATGGCCCCAGGATCTGCCGCCGGTGATCGTCCGAAAGCGAAACAAGGCCACTCGCCTCGATCGAAACCGCCTGGCCGTTGTCTCCCATGAAGACCACCCGCGATCCCAGAGCCAGGATTCCTCGCAGAGGTATGCTGGCGCTGGCGATTTCGAAGTAAGCGTCGCTGAGAAACTGCACGCGGAGGATTTCTTTCTTCGGATCAAGCCCTTCCTCGACCCAGACTCCGCGCACCAGAACAAACGATCGGCCACCAACTCGCTTGGACTGCTCGAAGGTGCGCTCGGCTTGCTTCATCTCTTGAATCGCTTGGGCCACATCGATGGCGAGCGCCCCGCTTTCCTCCTTTAGTTCTCGGCCGGCCTCGGTAGGAAGTGGCTGATCCTTCATGTCAAACTCGAATGGAACGGTGTTACTGCCATCTCGCCCAAAGCCTCCGCCGCCACCAAGGCCGCCGGCCGACATCTTGGGACCCCTGGCGGAACTGGTATCGATCGACGATGAATTCCCGAACCCTAAATTCCCGAACCCGAAACGAGGTAGGATGGGACTCATGGGCCGAGGTGGAATACCCGCCACGGGGGGACTCTTTTCATCGGGGGCAATCAAATAGCTAGTGTAAGGGGTCACGATGCCGAACTTCTTGGCGACCCTGGTCACTTCGTCGATCAGTTCTTTGTTCTCCCCCTGTATCCGAATCTGATCGAGAAGGAAGCCGACCTTTCGCTGACCCCAGAGAGATGCCACGAAGTCCATCTTATTCCCCCCGGCGGTCGGCTCGGCAGGAAGCGTCATCTCTTGCCGAAGAGTTTTGAAATCGCTTCCCAACGAACCTTGCAGTTCGATGCTGGTCGGACCTGCGCCCGAATACCGAGCAAACACGACCAATTGGCTGCCATGAAAAAGGTCCGGAAGCTGAGGCGGAAAAACCTCTTTCAGCACCATCGATGAATTGCCGAGTTGCAGCTTCAAGTTGGTGAGGACCGGATGACTGATCTTGTCGAAAAAGCTCGATACTTTGACTTCCAGATTCTCGCTCGGTCGAACATAAGTCGTCGTCCCCTTCGTTCGATCTGCAAGTTGATCGAGCAGCGGAGCGTTGACGTCATCCCCCACGCCGAAGAGAAACAAGCGAACGGCCTCCCGATCACGATTCTTGTCCGCGATCGCGAGGATAGAAGGAGTATCGGTTAGGCCGATCGTGGGTTGGCCATCGGTCAGGAATACCACGGCGAGTGAGCGACCATCCCCCGAACGAAACGTCAACGCCAATTCAAGAGCGGCAGCAATTGCTGTCCCGCCCGTCGGCTCGAACTTGCTGACCCAATCCCCCGCGAGCGATTTCTTTTCTGGCGTACCGACAGTGAGTTCTTTTTCCCAAGGCTCCGCCGTTGTCGCAAAGCGGACAACATTGAACCGGTCGTTCGGATCCAAGCGGCTGATGCAATGCTGGAGAGCTTTTTTGGCTTGTTCCATCTTCGGGCCAGCCATGCTCCCCGAGGTATCCACCACGAAGACAACGTCTCTCGGTACGCGAGTGGCCGAGGAAAGCGACTCGCTGGGCGAGAGAAGCAGCAACAGGTAACCGTCGTCGTTTGCCGAGTCTCGGAAGGGCAAATAAGAGAGACCGATTTCCCGATCATCCACCGACCATAAAAGTCGAAAATCGCGGTTCATCATCGATGGAGATTCCTCGAAGCCGACGATGGCTCGCTTATCCCCTTCACGCGTGATGCCGACCGAATGCGTTGGCGAATAAACATTCTTGACGTTGGAAGAACTCTCGATGTCGACGCGAAGCGTGAAGTCTTTCTCCGTCGCGGTCGACATGTTCGCTTTGGGGTAGAGATACTCAACAAGGCCCCCTTCGCGGGGCAAAACTTGGGTGTAGGACAGTTCGATCTTTTGCGTTCCTTGCGGCGGAATCGGAAAGACGCGAACTCGAAAGAGCTGATCGGTCATTCGTTCGAGCAGGCCAGGATCGCGCAACCGACGGACGATCTGCGAGTAAATCTGCCGGGCTTGGTTGGAATCGATCAATTCCCCCTTAGTCTTCTTACCATCGACCCAGAGGACGAAATCATTGACCGAAGTCCCGACCGGTACAGGAAACAGGTAGACAGCTTCCATGGGCTGACTGGTGTGGTTCTTGAATTCTTGCTCGACGCGAGTTTGGGCAGCTTGCTCACGCACGACCACATTGACTCGCTGATAGACAATGTTCGCGGGGGCTTGGCTCTCGTCGCTGGGCAAAAGAACGCCTTGTCCCCAAACGAGCGACCTTGCCATCAACGTCGTCATGAGTGCGACCCCGAAGTATCTCATCATGGCCCGCGGTTCCTCTCTCCGGTGGACAAGCTCTCTCTGCGTCCATCCGCAAAGGATAGGACGGCATCCCTCCCACTTTGGATTGCCAATCGGTCGAGATTCTGGCGATAGAGTCCCGGAATAGATCGGAGTCGGGAGAATAGCGTGACGGCGGAGCGAGACTAAAGGGATCGGGGGACGGGTCGGGATTGGAAATCAGCTCGCGTGGATTTTTCCGGCCTAATGAGATCTCGGGTGAGGGCGGGTTGGTGTTTAAGAGGCATCCGCCGGCGTCGGCTTGTCAAGTTTGGCTCGAAGACAATGCAGGCAAAAAGGGGTCGGCCAACTACAACAGAAGAGGACTTCAACAACGATGAAGGGACGCCGATGGATCCTCAGGTGCAGACTTCCGCTCTCGAAACATTCTCAAATCCAAATCCCGAAAGGGATTATGTCATTGAGATCCGCTGCCCAGAGTTTACCAGCGTCTGCCCGAAGACAGGCCATCCCGACTTCGGCACTATCACCTTTGAGTACGTTCCAGACAAGACTTGCGTCGAATTGAAGGCCTTGAAGCTGTACCTGCAGGGGTATCGCTCGCAGGGAATCTTCTATGAGGCGGTCGTGAACAAGATTTTGAATGATTTTGTGACGGCATGCCATCCTCGCCGAGCGACCGTTCGGGGCGATTTTTCAGCCCGAGGGGGTATCACCAGCCACATTTCCGCTTCCTATCCATAATTCGATCGATCAATGTGAACAGGTTTTGTTGCCAGCCCCCTGGGGGCGTTCGTATATTGTCAAGCTCCAAGTGACCCTTGTTTTTTCGGGAAGGACCGGGGCGAATGCCCACGATTAATCAACTGTGTCGAAAACCGCGTGTCAAGCAGAGCCGACGCTCGAAGTCGCCGGTGTTGCAGTCATGTCCCTTCAAACGGGGTGTTTGTCTTCAAGTGAAGACAATGACGCCGAAGAAGCCGAACTCTGCACTCCGAAAGATCGCGCGTGTTCGCTTGTCCAACGGCAAGGAAATCACCGCTTACATCGGTGGTGAAGGGCACAACCTGCAAGAGCACTCGATCGTGCTGGTTCGTGGCGGTCGTGTCCGCGACCTTCCCGGTGTTCGCTATCACGTTGTTCGCGGCGTGCTCGATACCCAAGGGGTCGGCAACCGCAAGCAGGCTCGTTCGAAGTACGGTGCCAAGCGGTCGAACAAGTAGTTCTGGGCATATTCGAACCGTCGCGTCATGACGTCTTCATGTCGACGGGTTAAGACAAGGATTCGGCGAGACCATGGTCTTAAGCTTCACTGCCAGTGAAAAACAACTTCGTCCAGATCCCCGTTTCGGGAGCCGACTGGTTTCGAAGTTCATCAATTGCCTGATGTGGGACGGGAAAAAGACCGCTGCCACGCGGGTCTTTTATGATGCGATCGACGAAATCCACCGCAAGCTGGGGGATAAGGTCGACATGCTGGAAGTATTCGAGACCGCCCTGGATCACGTGAAGCCCGCCGTCGAAATTCAATCGAAGCGGGTCGGCGGTGCGACGTATCAGGTGCCTGTCCGTGTCGAGCCGAAACGGCAAGTTGCCCTCGCAATTCGCTGGATCATCGAAGCCGCCCGCGCCAAGAAGGGTCGGCCCATGCACCTCAAGCTGGCGGAAGAACTGATGGCCGCTTTCCGCCGAGAAGGCGATGCCGTCACCAAGCGAGAGAACGTTCACAAGATGGCCGACGCCAACAAGGCGTTCGCTCACTTCGCCCACTAAATCGCTTCCCCAGGGGGGGCGAGAGGCCATTTCAACAATTTCGCAAGGCGGCCGGCTTTTCCTGGCCGCCTTCTTTATTCCCCCCTCGGCTCTGGCTCTCCTTCATCCGTCTTGCGTCGTTTTGTCACCTCCGTTAAGTCTTCACAACAACTAAGTAAGCGCGACGCCGAGCGCGGGTTCGGCCAGACGCGCTGCTCTTGCGGATGTGGAATCATGACCTACACCTTGGAACAGTTGGTTAACATCGTCGGTGGTAACCTGCTGCATCCGGAAGCTGCTCAAACACCCATTGAATCGGCCACACCCGTTCACGATGCGAAGCCAGGCTCCATCACGTTCCTCTCGAGAGATCGCAAACTCCCCGAGGGCGAAGTCTGCTCAGCCGCGGCAATCATCGTCCATCGAGGCCGAGGTCCTCTTGGCATACCGACTGTCGAAGTCGATCAACCGCTCGAAGCGATGCTTCGTATTGCCGAGATCTTTCTTCCAGGCATCCCCGTTCCCCGTTCGGGGATTCACCCCTCCGCCATTATCGATCCCACTGCGCAGATCGATCCTTCGGCATCCATCGGTCCGTTTGTCGTCATCGAGGGCCATTGCAAGGTCGGCCCGCGCTGTGTGATTCATTCGCATGTGGTGATCCGAGCCCACTCCGTTCTAGAAGAGGAAGTCACACTGCATCCGCATGTGGTTCTTTATCCCCTCACCTCGATCGGCGCGCGAACCATTATTCACAGTGGAGTGGTTCTGGGATGCGACGGATTTGGTTACAAACCGAATCATCCCGTCCATACCAAGGTTCCTCAATTGGGTGTGCTCGATGTCGCCAGTGATTGCGAGATCGGCGCCAACAGCACCATCGACCGCGCGACGATCGGCTCAACAACCATAGGCATGAGCACGAAAATCGACAATCAGGTGATGATCGGCCATAACTGTCAGATAGGACCTCGCAATATCTTGGCTGCCCAGGTTGGTATCAGTGGTTCGTGCAAGACCGGCGACATGGTTTGGATGGCGGGAAAGGTCGGTATTGCCGACCATGTCAAGATCGGCGACGGCGCGCTGCTGCTGGCCTATGCAGGCATCCACCGCGACATCGATAGCGGCGAACGCGTCATCGGTGTACCGGCCAGAGGAATCAAGGAGTTTGCCGTCGAACAGGCGGCCCTGGCCAAACTCCCGGCGCTGCTACGCGAGTTTCGGGAATGGCGAAAGAAGCAGGAATCATCGGCCGGGAGTGATCGAAAGTGCGCGTAACGAAATCAACGTTGACGCCGACGACCCAGGGAAAAAAGGCTTGGGCTCCGCCGACGGCTCGTCGCCTGTTTATCTCGACAGGCTGTAGCTCCGCCGATGTACTGACGGCGCCGCTATTGGCCGAGCTCACTCGGCGAGGATTGATGGAAGAGACCATCGCCGTCGGAGGCGAACCACTTCGCGACGCTGGCGCCACGATGCTCGGCGACAGCACGCCATGGAGCACGATCGGGACCGCGCAAGGCATCGGAATGTTCCTCCGGTCCGGGTGGAGGGTCTTCCAAACACTTCGTCAAATCGACCGCGAGTTTAAATCGCGACCTCCCGATCTCGCGATTCTCGTCGACAACGCCGGCATCAACTTTCGAATCCTCTCTATCGCGCGCAGGCACCGCATTCCGGTTCTTTACTACGTCCCGCCCGAGACCTGGAGCGTCTGGTCTTTCGAATGGAGCGGAGTACGAAAGGCTCGGCCCGAGGTCGCGGCGATCTTCCCCTCGCAGATCGAAGACTATCGGCAGTGCGGGATCGAAGCTCGTTGGATCGGCCATCCCATCATCGACCTCGTGGAACGCTGGCCCACCGCCAGCGAGACCGTTCCGGAAGATCCCCTCATCAGCCTTTTCCCTGGAAGTCGGCGACAGGAAGTAACGGAGTTGCTTCGTCCTATGCTTGAAGCAGCATCCCTGATTCAACAGCGATTGCCGCATGCTCGCTTTGTGGTTGGTGTTGCCAACCCGCTCGCGGAGCGAATCATTGATGAGGAGCTCAAGCGGACAAGTCTCGCCGTCGAAACTCGCTACCGCCAAACCTATGCCTTGCTCTCAGAATCGCATCTCGCCTTGGCATGCTCGGGAACGGTCACACTGGAGGCAGCTCTCCTAGGTGTCCCTTCCGTGGCAATGTATCGCCTGCGGAGCGTAATCGATAATCTGGTTCAGCGAACTTTCTTGCCGCGATCGCAACACCCGTACTTTTCGTTGCCGAACGTTCTGCTGAGACGTGCGGTTCTTCCCGAACTTCGCAACCACGAGGTCACGCCCGAAGGAATCTGCGAGGCGGCATGGCCGTTGCTTCAGAATGATGAACGACGCGCCGGCGTGCTCCAACACCTCTCGGAGATTCAACCGATTCTCGGCTCGGCCGGCGCGGTCCATCGGGCGGCGGATCTGGCCCAGCAGATGTTGGAGTCATCTCGCGACATCGCGAAGAATCGGCGACCTCCACGAGCGGCATGATTAAACAAGTTGAACCTGGTTCGTCGGCGGATGATCGAGATGTTGGCTCGAGCGAGTGAGAGAAAGAGGTTGAATCCGAGGCATCGTTCTCGCAGATTTGCCTCTCTTTCGGTGCCGACGACGAGGCCGTCAACCTGCGTGAACGTGACGAAGATCGGCGGAGAGACCTTTTGAATCAGCTCGATAGATCCAACGCCGACGACACGTCGCCGATCTCCACTGGCCGCGCTTGGGCGGTCTATCTTCGACTCGTGGGTGAACTGGCTCCCTACCGAAATCGTTTAGCAATTGCGATGTTGTGTCTCGGACTCACATCGCTGGCGACGCTGACAATTCCTTGGCTGGCGAGTGATGTCTTTCAACAAGCGGCATTGGAACTCGACCGGGCCGGCGTCGAGCGAACGTTGACCTTGGTTCTCGTTGCCGCCGCCGTCATGGGGATCTCCCGTTTCGTGGCCGAGGATCAGATTGCTTACATCTCACTCCGATCGATCGAGCGTCTTCGTCTCGATCTGGTTTCGAAGTTGATGCGACTCCCGCTCACGTATCACAGCAAAGCCCAGACAGGCGAATCGGTCTCACGAGCGTCGAGCGATGTAGCGCTGCTACAATCGTTCACGTATGATGCTCTGTTCTCGTTAGGAAGCGACATTCTGCAGGTCGTCGGTGCGGTCAGTTTTCTGGTCTATTTGAATGCTCGGCTGACGATGATCTTGGTTGCTTTGGTCCCGCTTGCCGGCCTCATTGTTGGAATCAGCTCTCGTTGGGTTCGGCACCGGGCCGCACGCATGCAAGCGCGTCAAGCCGAGATGACGGGCCTACTCACCGAACAGCTCGTCGCGGTCCCCGCCATCCAAGCATTCGATGCCTACGACTACGAAAGAGCCCGCTTTGCGAAGGCCGCCCGCGTTTACACCGAAGAAGGACGATCCGCCAATCGCATCAGCGCGGGAACCCGTAGCACGATCAACTTTCTCGGCGTGCTCGCCATTGTCGCGGTTCTTGTGTTTGGCTGGCGTGGACTGGCCAGCCCGAGTTCCCACCAACTGACCGATTTGGTTAAGTTCGCGCTCTTCGCCTCGCTGCTGGCAGAGCCTCTCACCCGATTGACCAAGACCGTTTTCGAGATTCAGCGGGCACTGGCGGCGGGAATACGCGTCTTTCACATCATCGATCAGCCCAATGTGGACCATCGGCAAGGACGCACACTCGGAACACCCGTTCGTGGCGACATCCAATTCGATCGCGTTTCTTTCGGCTACCGGCCCGACGAGATGATCCTCTCAAAACTCGATCTTGTCATTCCCTCTGGTCAAACCATCGCCCTCGTGGGGAGCAGCGGCTCAGGCAAGTCGACATTGGCCAATTTGATCCTTCGCTTTCATCATCCCAACACCGGTCGAGTCCTTGTCGATGGAGTCGATGTCAATGAGTTGTCACTGGCAAATCTCCGCCGGCATATCGGTTGGATGGGACAGGAGGCATACCTGTTTCGAGGAACGATTGCCGACAACATTCGTGTCGGTAAGCGAGAGGCAAGTGATGATGAGGTGAAGCAGGCGGCCCGGCTGGTGGCGGCGGATGAATTCATCGAAGACCTGCCACGAGGTTATGAGTCGATCGTCGGCGAGCGAGGCGTGGATCTTTCGGGGGGCCAGCGGGCTCGCTTGGCGATGGCCCGTGTTGTCGTTCGATCGCCTGAGATCGTCATCTTTGATGAATCAACGGCGTCGCTTGATACCGATACCGAGATGCTTCTTTGGCGTCGCCTTCGTCCTTGGATGGCGCAGCGAACCACGATTCTGATTGCTCATCGGCTCCTGACGATTGTGGAGGTGCCTCGCATTCTGGTTCTGCACGAGGGAACGATTGTCGGCGACGGATCGGCCGACCATCTGCATCGTCACTGCACCGTATTTGGCCGACTGTTTGCCGAGCAGATGAACTTAATGCCGAGGGCTGCTTGATGAAGACTCGGTCGTTGAATCAGGGGTGGCGTGAATTCTGTTTCGCGGTCGAGTACGCTCTCCTGTTGCCGTTGGTGAAGCTCATTCGTCGGCTTCCTGCCAAGCAAGCCTTCCTTCTGGGAAGCTGGATCGCTTGGGCCCTGTACAGTCTCCTTTCGCGCGATCGGCAATGGGCTTACAAGAACCTTCAGATTGTTTTCGGCCCCACGTTGTCGCGGGTCGAGCAGAAGCGAATCGTCCTTGCGTCTTTTGAAAACATTGTTCGAACCCGAATCGAATGCATTCGCTGGACGAAAGAGTGGATGTTCGCCCGGGTTTGCGAAGTCGGGGGGCAGCAAAGTAGACAATTGCGAGCAGAGCTTGACCGAGATCGTCGCGGGCTGATCATTCTCACCGTCCATTTGGGTAATTACGAACTGCTTCCCGCATGGTGTCATTTTCAAGGTCAACCAAGCACGGTGATGTATCGGCCTCAGGATAACTGGCGTGTGGAAAGCCTTCTCCTTGGATCGCGTCAGGAATACCTTCCCAATGTCGTCGCCCGCAGTGCCGTTGGACTGATGAGCTTGAACTATCTCTTAAGAGACGGCGGCAACGCAGGCCTGCTCATCGATATGAACACGCTTGACGATCCTGTATTCGTCGATTTTCTGGGATTTTTGGCCGCAAGTCCCCCTGGGCCGGCCGCCTTAGCGTTAGCCACTGATGCGTTCGTTTTGCCGATGGTCTCGGTCCGAGATCCCGACGGAACGCACCGCGTGATTTCGATTCACCCCGTCATCGAGACCACCAGAACAGGCAACCGTCGGCGCGACATCGAACTGAACACCGCGCGGTACATGCACGTCTTTGAAGAGTACATTCTCGCCCATCCTGAACAGTACAACTGGCCTCATCCTCGTTGGCGGCTCCGCCCTGGTGGGAGCTTTTGGAAACTCGATACACCCCTTGCCGAGATCGAACGCGAGCGAGTCAGCACCATACGGTCGTTGGCAACTACCCATCGTGTAGAGGATCGGGTCGCCCGGGCCGCCTGAGAAACGAGCAAGCATCACCTAAAGAGAGACAACTCGATGCGGCCGAAAAGATCTGTCATACATCTGCTCGAATGGGTGATCATTCTTCCCTGTTTTCGACTGTTCCAATGGCTGCCAGAAACGTGGTCTCTTCTTCTGGCACGAACCGTCGGTCGGGCCGCGTACTATCTTTGTCGACATGAACGAGCGTGGTGTTGCCGGAACATTGCAGCCGTTTATGGAGAAACGCTTTCTCCTGCGGAGCAAGCTCGCTTGGCTCCTCTTGTATTTGAGAACATTGCCGAGACATTCGTCGAGATTCTGCGAATGGATGGACGCTGGCTCGAGGAAAGGGTCGAGTTCATTGGAATCGAGCATGCTCGCGAAGCGCTTCGGCAAGCGGGCGGGAAAGGATTCATTGGCGTCGGTGGGCATCTCGGCAACTGGGAGATCATTTCGGGCCTCGGGCGGATCTACGGCATCGAGTCAACCATGCTCGCCCGGCCGATGGACAATCCTTATGTCGAGAGGGAACTCGCTCGCTGTCGAGCACGTTATCGCAACAGCACGCTTCCGCGAACCACGTCGCATTTGGCGGAAGCGACCCGTCGGCTTCGATCGGGAGCGGCTTTGGGAATCGCCATCGACTTGAACGTCGTGGGCCAGGGTGTCGTCGTTGACTTCATGGGGATCCCCGCCATGGCCGCGCGGGGGGCCGCAAAAATAGCGAGGATGGAGGATGTCCCCGTCCTTTTGACCATACCACTGCGGATCGGCCGGGGTCGGTTTCGTTTCATTCTCGAGCCTGTCCCGATGCAGAAGTCGGCAGACATCGAACATGATCTCCAAGTCAATACTCAGCGAATGACCGATCAGTTCACCGCCTGGGTCCATCGCTATCCCGAACAATGGCAATGGCAGCACGCCCGGTGGCGAACCAGGCCCGACGGAAGCGAGTGGTCGCTCTTTACGCAAATCGGTGAAATGAGGAAAACAAGGAAGTTCATCGGCGAGCGGCCGGCCCTGCCATGGGTCCGATCGAAGAACGGTCTTGCCGATCAACGAGCTGCCTGACGCAGGCTTGGCGCTTTCGCGGGCAACGAAAGGTATGACGCATGGATAGCAACAATGGCCAAGGCGCCATCTCTCCCGAGCAAAGTCTTTCGGTTCGCGGGGGTTATGGTCTCTCTTGGATTCTCGCTGGTTCGGTCATTTTGCTGACGGTTCTTTTCAAGCTGTATGTTGTTTGCCTCGCGAACTTCGATCTCACGTTCGACGAAGCATACTATTGGCATTGGTCGAAGAATCTGGATTGGTGCTACTTCAGCAAAGGTCCAGGCATCGCGCTGATGATTCGCGCGACAACAGGCATCTTTGGCGATACAGAACTTGGAATCCGCTCGGGGGCCATCTTCTGTTCGACCATGACGATCTGCCTCTTGTATGTCTGGACTCGATCGTTCTTTCGAAGCAGCAAGACCGCACTTCTTACGGTGGTCCTTTTCTCGGCATCGCCCTTCCTCACGGGTCTGGGGATGCTCAGCACCATTGATTCTCCCATGGTGCTTCTTTGGACGCTGGCGAGTGTTTGCCTCTGGAAAGCGATCGAAACGGATCAGTATCGCTGGTGGATGATGGTCGGCATCGCGGTGGCGGTGGGGACTGAGTTCAAATTCACGATGCTTTTCTTTCTCGTGTCGATTCTGTTGGCGGTCTTAAGTTCCACAGGCGGACTCCGACGTCTCCGGCAGGGCCGTTGGTTGGTTCCCGTCGTTTTTATCTTGTTCGCCCTGCTTCCGATTCTTCTTTGGAACGTCAGCAATGATTGGATCACGTTCGATCACACGATGAAGAAAGCATCGCCGCGCGGAACGGAATCGCTACTGACCTGGCGTCATTTGGCCCCTTCGATTGGTCAACAATGGGGCGTGATGTCTCCGTTGATCGCGCTGGGCGTCTTAGTGGCGATGGTATGTCTGCTCCGAGATGGGATGCGCTACAAAGCGGGGGTAGATCGGCTCGAACAGCGAAAGGCAGCATTTCTTTTGAGCGTGGCCAGCCCCATTCTGGTCTTCTACAGCCTTCTCGCTTTTCATCGAACGGTAGAAGCAAACTGGATGGCGCCCGCTTATGTCACGCTGATACCCGCGGCCGCTTTCTACTGGCTCCGTCCTTTTACTCGAACCCAGCAAGTAGGACTGGCGGCCGCCATCATCATTGGCATGGCCATGCAGATCCCCTTGGTTCTGGGGAACTCGTTGTACGACGCACAAATCCCTGCCATGTTGACCCGTATGGGTCTCCCATTTCGGCCAACACTCGACGTCACTAATCGCGTCCGTGGGTGGAAAGAGCTCGGCGATCTTGCGGCTCGAGAGGCTCGCCGGTGGGAAGAGAATACCGGTCGACCGGTATTCTTTTTCGCGGATCATTACTCGTTGGCGGCGTTGGTCGGCTTCTATGCGAAGTCGCCGGACCGAGTCTTCTCGATTCCCTCTCCTACTCCACAGAATCAGTTCGATGTCTGGGCCATCCAGGGGAGACGCCCTCCCGAGGGGAGTGTCGGGATCTCTGTCTATGATCTGGCCAAGGCGGGCCGACTCGCGGACCCTTTCTTCGAAGGGAAAACGACCGACTATTCGCCTGGTTCGTTCTCGCGGGGCGGGTTTCTGGTTCGCACCTATCTCTTTCGGGTCATGGAAAACTATCAGGGGAATGATCGCTGGCTCGAACTGGCCAATCTAGTGACCGATCCGTCACTGCGTTAGCGTGAGTAAAAGTCTCGGCGATCCATCTCGAGCGTTGGTGTTATCGACGGAACAAGCCGTGACCTTGCTCACCCTTAGGGGGAACTTCCTTGAGTCCCGCATCACGCGTGATGACTCCCTGCACACCTAACTCGCCGGGGTGACGCGCGATTTTGTCCGAGAAGACGCTCAGATCCTGCATGATCGGCTGCAAGTCCGCAATCGCGTCGGCCAGCATGGTCGTCACTTCCTCGATGTTCTGATAGACAGTCGGATCCGTGATGAGACGTTGGATCGTTCCATCGCTTTGCTTGAACTGACGCACGATGGTTGAAAGATCTGCGAGAAGAGCGTTCAGCGATGCCGCCGACTCGTCGAGATTCTTGACGGTGTTCTCACTTCGCTCGGCCAGGGGCTTAGTCGCCTTCTGAAGGTTGCCGGCCACTTCATCAAGCTTCGCGGTGGTCCCGGTGATCTGATCGATGGCCTTGGTGGACGACTGAATCAATGGTTCAAGTTGGTCGCTTGACTTGCGAACGTTCTCCAGCGTCACCTTCAAGTTCTCTTGTGTCTTCGGATCGAGAACATTGTTGATGCTTTCCAGTGTCTGATTCAGTCGATCAATGGCCTCTGTCGTATCCTGCAAGATGATGTTGAACCGCCGTTCGTTGGCATCGATGATTCTGTTCGCTCGCTCACCGACGCCGGCCCATTGACTCGAAGCCCGTTGAACTTGCACTAGGGTCTCGTTCGCATTGGGGGCAAGCGTCGATGCCTCGGTGGCGGCTTGGCTCAGATCGGTGAGAGGTCGACCTTGCAGAGTGGCTTCTTCAGGAATGGGCGCGCGGTCCTTCTTGCCGCGCATCTCGGGATTGGTCGAAATATCGAGATACGTGTCGCCCAGAAATCCCTGCGTTTTCAGGCTCGGCTCGTCCCCGTCTCGCAAATAATTCTGTCCTTCGAGCATGATGGTCAGCGCGACTTTGCTCTCGTCATCGTCGTACTCGACACTTCGGACCTCGCCGATGCGAATCCCCGCTCGACGAACCGGAATGCCGGGCTCTGCCCCCAGTCCATTGTCGAGCAGAATGTAGTATGTCCGACGCGATTGAAGCAGGTTGCCGAAATCGCCAAACCAAAGCACCAGGCTCGCCAAGGCGATCAGCGAGACCAGCGTCACGACGCCGATCGCAAACTGCATTCGCTGCTCGTTCATCGTGCCATCCTTGCACTCTTGCGGGCAATCCTTGCCCCGTCACCATCGGCCTCGTTGGTCGAATCGCCCACGAGTCTTCATGCGTGCCCATCAATATTCGTTAAGAGAACGATCTCCTTGGGATAACTCCATCAATCGATCGCGTGCTTCTCCTCGAACGAACTGTGTCACGCGCGGATCAGGCGACGAAAGTATCTCTGCCGGCGGACCGTCGAAGAGTATCTGCGATTCGCCCGGCGAGAGACGATGGATCGGGTAGAGCATCACGATCCGGTCGGCGACCTTGACGGCGGACTTCATGTCGTGCGTCACCACCACGCTTGTTACCTTGTGCAGTCGCCGAGTCCCGATGATCAATTCATTGACGACATCACTCATGATGGGATCAAGCCCCGTAGTTGGTTCGTCATAGAGCATGACCTCTGGGTTACCGGCAACCGCCCGGGCGAGGCCGACTCGTTTTCTCATGCCGCCCGAGAGTTCAGCGGGCTTTAGTCGAATGATGTCGGTGCTGAGTCCAACCTCGAGCAAACGATCGCGGACGACCTGACGAATCTGTGTCTCATCCATCCGAAAATGACCCCGAAGCGCGAACGCGACGTTGTCGTAGACGCTCAGACTGTCGAAAAGAGCGGCCCCCTGAAAGACGAACCCGAAGCGGAGCCGTTGTCGCGTCAGTTCACGCTCGGACAGTTTCGCGAGGTTTCTTCCGTCGAAAAGGACTCGACCGCCGGTCGGTTCGATCAGGTTGACGATGGTCTTTAGCAGGACCGTCTTGCCACAACCACTTTCGCCGATGACGGCGATTGTTTGACCTTTAGGAATGTGGACACGAATGTTGCGCAAGACAGGACGACCAAAGGTCACGCTCACATCATCGATGTGCAAAAGCGGGGGCGCATCGCCGTCGATGGGCGTCGTCGAGGCGTTTGCCGCGATGATGTCATCGATGGAATTCGGGTCGAAGATCATATGTCGATCAACTCCTCTCCTGGCCAGATCCAGAGGTAGAGGTTGTTGAAGAAGATCGCTAAGAGAAAGTCGGTCGCAAGGATGGCGATGAACGATTGGACGAAGGCTTGTGTTGCGGACCGACCGACACCCTCGGCACCGGCGCCCGATTGAAAGCCGCGATAACAACTGATGACGGCGATTTCTGCCCCGAACACCAGCGACTTGCAAAGGCCGGTGAAGATTTCCCACGGGCCGACCATCGAGCTGGAATGCTGCCAGTAGTAAAAGGAGTCGATTCGCAGGACTGTCGTGCTCACTAAGGCGCCGGCCATGATTCCCATGAAGTCGGCAATGACCGTGAGAAGCGGAATCAACACGACGCATGCCATGAATCGGGGGACAACTAAGTAGTGAATAGGATTGGTTCCAAGGCAGCGAAGGGCGTCGATCTGCTCGGTCACCTTCATGGTGCCGATCTCCGCCGCCATCGCGCCACCGATCCGCCCGGCCATCATGGTCGCCGCCAGGACCGGGCCGAGTTCCGTCACCATCGATCGGTTGATGACCGAGCCGAGTTGGCTCTCGACTTTCATCAGCTTGAATGCATCGTAGGCCTGCACCGCCAAAACCATTCCGATGAACATTCCCGTGATCGCGACTACCGGGACGCTTCGGACTCCCACTTGAAAGAAGGTTGGGATCACCGTTTTGTGACAGGGACGCTGAGAGAGGAGCCAAAGAAACATGCTCCCCGTGAATTGAACGATCGAACCAATCCCAATGAGAGCGTGCTCGACGGCATCGCCGATGGCGCTGATCGACGTTGGCCGAGCCGTGCTTTCCATGTCGTTTTCGATCCCCAAACGAGAAGCTTTCTCGCTGATGCAAGCCAACTGCCTGCAACAGAAGAATCCGACTCTTCATCGATCATCGACCAGGCGAGGTTTGCGACTTGAAGCGATGGTAACAATTGTGCGGAATTAACGGAGAAGGCAAAAGACACAAGATAGCTAAGGAGGGGTCTGGGTGTAGTTTCGGGTGAGAACCGCGACGGAACCATGGTCGGGGAAGTCGATTCGGTTTGCCAGTGAATGGTCGATGGGGATTTCCTCGCGGTTGGAAGAGAGTTCGAACAATTCGTGAAGCCGATCGCGCTCGGGTGCGAGCGAGACATCCGAACAAGTAAGATGGGTTTCCATCCGATCCCGATAGACTTGGCAAACGAGTTCCCAACGAGGAGGCGACTTTTCCTTAGCCCGGAGATGCGAATGGTCCCACTCGCGGATTCGCCGACCCAGATCAAGAAGCGTTTGGCCGATCGATTCGATCTCGCGGGGCGAAAGTGGCGTCTTCTGCGCCAGGTGAACGAGCAGTTCGCTGACTTGCTTCTCCAGTAGTGGCTCTTCGTCTGCCGAGAGCGACACCGACGAGCGAAGACCGTCGCTCCCCGAGTGATACTCGCGCAGGACGGATTCGATCTCGTCGACGAGGGACGTAACAGTGAAAGGCTTCGTGAGAAAACGATCGGTCCCCGATCCGAACGCTTGGACGCGCCCTTCGTGGCTGATCATTCCGGTGAGCATGACGATGCCAGGCGATTGATCTACTGCGTTTGACCGTATCGATCGGCAAACTTCGAAGCCATTAACGTCTGGGAGCATGACATCGAGCACAACCAAATCGGGTTGCCAGTGGGCGGCCTGCGTCATCCCCTCTTGGCCCGTCAGCGCGAGCCGAGATTGAAAGCCGTGCGACTCGAGGATGTCGCAGAGAAGTTCGCCGATCATCGGCTCATCCTCGACGATCAATACACGAGCAGAGTCCATCGACGCCTCAATCTGCGGATGATGATTCGCAACAAGTCGCGCATCGGCATCGGCGCTTCGGGCCGATACCGCCGGCCATTCGCAGCAAAGGGATGGTCGGCAAGCGACTTCATCACACGATTCTGATTTCCCTACCTTATTATAGCGGGTCACGGCCATCGCGCGCGATCTACCCAAACCCTTGGCAGGGAACCGTTGCCGATTCGGACAAATCTTGCAGGAACAGACCGAAAAAATAACAAAATCCCGACTCTGCAGAGATTTATTCGGGAGTCGCTGGTTTTCGGGAGGCGAGATATCGCTTGAGAAGACCTGCCTGCGTCGGAATGCCCGCCGCCTCCCACGCCTGTTCGATCGCGCGGGCCAGATCACGATTCTTCGACTGTAACTCCTTTACCCCGGCTTCGTCGGGAGAACCTGGGGGAACCTCAAGACGATCATGAGTGTCGATGGAAAAAAGGGGCTCGCCGGTGGGATCCATCACTGCCAGCAGGATTTTCATGTGCGGGTACCACGCGTTGCCCAGACGAATCGCATACATGATGCTCATCGCGGGAGAACGGTCGCGAGGTTTCTCAACCCCTTTCTGAGAAAGCCAAAGATCGAGCGAATCGGCCTCGGTCAGCGAAGCGAAATGCCGTTTGCTGGCGGGGATGTCCACCTCAGTATAGGCGGACGAGAGATATAGATGGACCGCGCGAGCGATCATCGCGCTCGTTAGCTGAGACAATCGCCCTCCTCCTTTTCCTGTTCGCTGCCAGCGGATGTTATTGATCGTTGACAAGAGCAACTCAACAAAGAAGCGACTCCACCAAGCGTCGCGGTTCCGCTGAACCGATTGTTTTACGGAGCTTCCGCGGGTCGGCCTGGTGGAGCCTGAATCTCGCGGATCCGCTCGAGGATCGCCAGGCGTCGCCCGTCGAGAACGCCATCGTCGATCTGAACTTCGAAGGGTTTCATTGGCAACGCTCGGTTCTGTTGAATCGCGATTTCCAATTCGTCCAACACGCGAGCGAGCGTAAGTCGGCGAAGATCGGCCGTCTCTAGAAGATGGAATCCCGCATCCAGGGCTCGGCACGTCCACTCGACTTGCGTGGGATCAATCGGGGTCGTCTCGCGCGTCGGCTGAACGGGCAAGGCAGGGAATCTCGCTTTCAGCTCTGCAGAAAGTGGAAGCCGAGCGGGCAGGGGTTCATTCGAATCGAGAAAAGAATCACCTCTTGCTCCGACGCCGATCGTTGGCCGAAGCGATTCGCCCCGCTGCTCGATGATGCCGACCATCTGGAGCGACTGAATCAAGTCGACGACGTCCTTCTGTTTCCACGTCGAAAGCGACCCGTGCCAATGTTTTCTTCCCATTCCAAAGCGAAGCGCTTTTTGTGATTTCGAGCCGCAGAGCGCGGCGGCCAAAGTCGTCTTCCCGACCTTCCCATTGACGTCGCGCGTCGCTCCGACAATGATCCGGGCGATCTTGTCGATCTCGCGAGGAGGATCATCCGAAGCATGTGTCGCGGGAGCGGGATCGTCGTTGAGTGGACTCGGCACCGGGGGGAAGTGATCGCAGTTGTCACAGTGACCGCAGGGTTTAATCCGCTCTCCGAAGTATCGAAGGATGGCCTGTCGACGACAATCACTGGACTGTGCGTAGTCGATCATTCGTTCGAGCTTGCCGAACTCTCGTCGTTTGCGATCTTCCAAAGAATCGAAATCAATAGAGATATCGTCCGCCAAAGTTGTTCGATCGATGATCCTGGTGGCGCTGCCTCGAAAAGGAGGGATGTAGTCCAACTGAAGACGGGTGGTCAGTTCTCGAAGCGTCTGAAGGAAACTGCTTCGGTCCATCTCCAGATCGTCGGCCACCGCCGCCGGATGAAAATAGAAGTCCTCACCTCGCCGAGGGCCGACCAACTTGTCGAGATAACGAAGAACGCGGATCTGACTCTTCGCGGAAGCAGGAACAAGATCGGTCAGATCCGGGCCCGTCTCTTGAATCCGCAAAATCGCCATGTTCTCTCGCGGTCGAAGCCGTTCCAGAACGCCCGCCGATTCGAGCAACTTGATGGCGGCGCCGATGGCCATCTCGCTCGCTTGCGTGCCAAGCCGTTCTTTGAGTTCCTGACGGGTCAGTTCGACGATCTCTTCTGGGAGACTTCGAAAAAATGCGAGGACATGAAACACGAGTCCGCGTGATGGATACTCCCCTTCGATGAAGAATTCCTGGATAAACCGATCCGACGGTGAATAAAGAAGTTCGCACTGGGCGGGCTTTCCATCTCGGCCCGCACGGCCTGCCTCTTGATAGTAGGCTTCGAGAGTCCCCGGCAGGTTGAAGTGAATGACGGCCCGGATGTCGGCCTTATCGACCCCCATCCCGAAAGCATTGGTCGCGACGATCAAGTCGCACTTGCCCGACATGAAGGCATCTTGCGATTGACGTCGATCATTCGGAGCCAAGCCAGCATGATAAATCACCACACGATTCTGCCGAGATGCGCGAAGATATTCTCCTGCTTCCTCGCATTGCTTTCGGCTGGCGGCGTAGACGATTTTCGCTCCGGGGATGCGATCATCGATTTCCTCCAGAGCGGCCAGTTTTTCATTCTTCGAGCGAATCGGGCGGACCGCGTAATGCAAGTTCGGGCGATCGAATCCTCGAACAAAAACGCCCGGGTCGATCAGATGCAACTGTTCGACGATATCTCGTCGGACGACGTCGGTAGCGGTCGCCGTCAGCGCGATCGTTGTTGGGTTACCGAGCTTTTCGCGGAACCAACCGAGACGAGCATAGTCAGGTCGAAAGTCGTGGCCCCATTCGCTGATGCAGTGCGCTTCATCGACGGCCAGCATCGCAACTCCGACACGCGCGAGAGCCTCTAAGAAACGAATGCTGCGAAGTCTTTCCGGGGCAATGTAACACAGATCGATCGCTCCGCTCTCAATGAGGGCTAGCCGATCTCGCTGCTCGTCGAGGGTCAATCCACTGTGCAAAGCCGCTGCCCGCAGGCCAAGCCGAAGAAGCTGATCTTCCTGGTCCTTCATCAAGGCAATCAAGGGACTCACGACGAGCGTGACACCTTGCAGAAGAAGAGAGGGAAGTTGGTAACACAGGCTCTTCCCCCCGCCCGTCGGCATCACGCACAAAACGTCTCGCCCGCCGAGAACCGTCTCGATCACTTCCCGTTGCCCAGGCCGAAAGTCGGACAGTCCGAAGCGAGGGAGGAGCGAGGGGATCGCATCAAGGTCGACGTTGGTTTTCATGGGCCCTTATGGGCGACTCCCTTCGCGACCGAATTCAATCGACCTGGGCCCTGCGGCAGTCAATCCTGAGAAAATCAACGAGAATCGGGGCCTTGGTCGGCCTGCTCCCTCATCATTCGATGGTGCCGAGCCAACCTCTCTCCATTCTCAACGAACTTCTATTTCTTACTCGCGCCGGCTTTATCGAACGGCCGAACAACCACTTCGTCGTCGGCATGATTTCCCGAAACGACGACCGCGGGGAGATCGGCCTTCTCCGCCAAGACCGGCTCTGTCGGATCGGGCATTCCTTCAGGCCAAATATAGAAGCCGCCGTGATCGACGCTCTCGAAACGCCAGGTTCCCCAGATCCCCTTCCCTTCGTTGTAGCCCTGATAGTTGACCGAATGTCGGCCAACGTACCCCTTGAGCATTTGGCATTTGCCACTCTCGGTTTCGTACGATCCATTCATCACGAACTTACCGACCCAGTCGCTTCCAGAGCCGACCACTTTTCCCTCCGCGAAGGTGAGTTCAAGCTTCATCCAGTTTCGGCCTGGATGGGATTTCTGCAAAAAGAACCCCTTCCAAGGTCCCGAGGGAAACCGTTCATCGGTCTCGACGATTCGACTCTCACTCATCGCGAAACGATCCTCACCACTTCTTTGCCGCGGTCGACACCCTACCGATTCTAAAATAACGAAAGCCTCTTGCCGGGTCGCTCGGCACGGTGACACTCCGTGGTCGGCTTGTCCCGTATCATAACAAAGTACGTGGTTCGAACAGCAATTGGGAAGGCAACTGGCTTGAATTCATGGACATTGGCTCAGATTGTCGAGCAAGCATGCCGCGAGGAAGTTTTGGCATGTAAGCCAGGCAACGTCCATCCCGGAGCACCGTTCGACGATCTTGTGGCCGAGGACTTCTTGCGATCCGCCCAGGCCATCGCGCCGGAGATGGCGCGAGCAGGTTCTCGGTCCGTCGGCGAGACGATTTTACAATCGGTTCGCGCCACGCGTGAAGTCGCTCCGTCGAATACGAACCTCGGAATCATTATCCTTTTTGCGCCTGTTTGCCGAGCGATCGCGCTCGGGGGGCTCGGCCGTGAAGCGGTCGTTTCGGTCCTGCGGGAACTGACTGTCGAAGATGCCGAGCTCGCCTTTCAAGCGATTCGAGAGGCGATGCCCGGCGGCTTGGGAAAGGTCGACCAACAAGATGTTACCGAGCGCCCGACGGTGACGCTGCGCGAGGCGATGTCTCTGGCGGCCGAGCGAGATTCGATCGCACGTGCGTACGCAAACGATTTCTTCGACATCTGGGCCATCCAAGCGCAAGTTTACCGCCCCACTCGAGAGCAAGGTTTGACGCGAGAAGAAGCGGTTGTTTGGAGCCAGATTGTTTGGATGGCCCGGTTTCCCGACACGCTGATCGCGAGAAAGCTCGGACGCGAACTGGCCGAAGAATCGGCCCATCGAGCTCACCGCATCGTGGAGGCTTGGCGCATGCCCGTAACGACCAGCGTTGTCCCGAGGCCAGGATTTCTGCAATCGCGCGAACTAGTCGATTTCGATCGTTGGCTTCGCGAGGACGGCCACATGCGCAATCCCGGAACCAGTGCCGACCTCGTGGCAGCAACACTTCTCATTGATCTCTGGCAGACATCAATCTGAGTCCTCTAAATCCTCTGAATCGCCGACCCGCTCCTCATCAGAACTCAAAAAGCAGACTTAAGAACCCGACAAGGCCTGTCGGATCGATCGCCAAACATGGAGATCATCTGACAAGAATGTTTGTGACTGCCTCCATGAAGGAAAGGGTTGCGTCGAGCTGGATGCTATGGGAGAGGGGGCCTCGTGATACAGCAATCATGATGCTCTTCGTAGCGATCGTCTCAGAATCCAGCGAAGGACCTATGGACGATCAAGGCCGATCGCTTGGTTTCATCTTGCATAACCGACGGAACCGTTCGGTTTCGTCGAACGCAAACATGCTTAGGAGGCGTTTGGGAAGTCCGTGTAACCGGTAGGCCCCAGCGAGCTATACCACACCTTCATGTCGGCATCGGGCGCCAAAGGAATGTTGTTGAGGAATCGGTGAACAAGATCAGGATTGCTGATGAAGGGGCGACCAAAAGAGACGAGGTCCGCGTATCCGCTGGCAACCGCCCTTTCCGCTGTCTCCTTGGTGTAGCCGCAGTTCGCCATCAAGGGGCCACGAAACACGGTGCGGAACTCTGTCAGCGTCATTGGTTCGCCAAGTTGATGGAACCCGAGCGCTAATCCATCCATCACGTGCAAATAAGCGAGACCGAATCCATCGAGCCGAGACGCGATGTGAAGAAACTGTTCGCGGAAGTCGGGCGAACCCATGCTGTTAAAAATCCCGTTGGGAGAGATGCGAACTCCCACTCGCGACGCCGACCAGACGGCCGTTACCGCTCCGACGACCTCTTCGAGCAGACGAGTTCGCTTCGCGACGTTTCCACCATAGGCGTCCGTCCGATGATTCGACTTGGACTGTAAGAATGAGTCCAACAGATAGCCATTTGCCGAGTGAATCTCGACACCGTCGAAGCCCGCCTGTTTTGCTCGCTCGGCGGCCCGTTGATAATCCTTCACGACATTCGCGATTTCATCGATCTCCAATGCTCTGGGCACTTCATAAGGTTTCTTACCGATGGGCGTATGGATGTAATCCCCGTTGATCGCGATGGCGGAAGGAGCCACCGCCGGCTCTCCTCCATGAAAATCGCTGTGCGATGCTCGCCCGCAATGCCAAAGCTGGAGGAAGATGGTGCCACCCGCTTCATGAACCTTGCGAACAACGCCTTTCCACGCATCCGTCATGGCGTCGGTGTAGATTCCCGGCGAACCAATCCAGCCGTTCCCCTGCTCGGAAATTGTCGTCGCCTCCGAGATGATTAGGCCAGCGGAGGCGCGCTGCGCGTAGTATGTCGCCATCAATTCGTTGGGTACCCGGGATTCACCCGCGCGGCCACGCGTCATTGGCGCGAGAACGACGCGATTGTTGAGAGTGAGGTTGGAGAGAGGAAAGGAACGGAACAAGTGCGGGACTTCAGTCGTCATCAGTGAGCCTTTCGAACAGATTAAAGGATTTCAAAACGCGCCACCGCGACAAGTTCAACCCGATGGCGTCGCCGACACTAACCGCGTGGGCGGTTCCAGACGATACTGAGTAAGCGGAGGCTCGACGAGCGAGGGGAAAAGATTAGGACGCTATCGACTACGGCGACAGATTCTCCGAGGCCAAACCAGGCAGCGAAGCGTTGGCTCCGTGATAGGGTGTCGCGCATGTCGTGGATGCGATATGCTTCTTAAATGTTCATGAAATCCCAGATGACTTGGCGTCAAAGATACGCGGTCCAGATGCAGAAGCCTCTCGTGGCGGACCGTCGTGTTGGTCTGGGAGTCTAAAGGTCGAGCTGATAGGCGATTCAAAAACAGAGTCTTCACATAAAGGCGAGGGCTCGGTCGATGGCCGACTCTTAGTTCCTAGTTAGCTCTTGGACCGAGCAAGGCTTGGTTTGGGACTTGGTCGGCACCTGGGGCGCAGGTAAGCCGGTCGGGCTAGGCTGCAGTCCTCGGGTCTTTACTTACTTTTTCAAATGTAATGAGGACGTCGGCGGCGAAGGTTCAAGGCCAAAAACTCAAATATTGAGCGGTTCAGGTTCCCGCTCGATTCTTCCCTTTACCGTGCGATTGATCGCTGAAAAACTTAGCGAGCCTGACGGTGACCTGAATCCTGCCTTTCGATGGGCGGCGGGTGGGAATAAAAGTGATCGTTAAGGTCTAAAGGGATATGGGGCAGGGAGGAGAGGGCGGTTGCCGGCTCCCGAGGTTTTTCCTGGGAACCTGGCATGATCATTAGCGAGGATGACGGGGCTCGAACCCGCAACCTCCGGATCGACAGTCCGGTGCTCTAACCAATTGAGCTACATCCCCCTGGCGGGTGTCCTGGTCGGAACATCCCCCCGATGAGACGACTGTTCTAGTCAAAAACCCCCGTTCCGGCGAGCCTCATGGAAGATTCGGGTGTAGGATCAGCGAAGACCGACCTCCCAACGAGGTCGGCAGCGGGGGAAAGGTTCGTTTCTGGGGGCTGCTCGTCGTCCGATCGACACGGCCAGGTCTGCGGGGGAATCGTCCAGATGCGAGTATTGATCACCGCCGGCGGAACCCGTGCTTACATCGATGAAATCCGCTGGCTCGGGAATGTGTCGAGCGGGCGTTTCGGGGCGGAACTTGCTTGGGCGTCGCTCCGGCATGGGGCCAGTGTTCTGCATTTTCATTCCGAGCGAGCCGTCAGCCCGGTCGAGAAGAAGATCAATATTTCGCTACCGATCGAGCCGCAACTCGACGAGGCCCGCGAGTTGGCGTCGGCCTTTGCCCCGCACCGGTCTCGCTACGAAGAGGTGACATTTCTAAGCCTGGAATCCTACCAGACGAAACTGGAAGAGCTTCTTCGGCGGGAACACTTCGATGTCATTTTTCTGGCGGCGGCGGTTTCCGACTATGCTCCCACGGCACAAGAAGGAAAGATCCCTTCGGATCGGGATCATCTCACCATCGAGCTCGACCGTGTCCCTAAGACCATCGACCGAGTAAAGAGCTGGGCACCCTCGATCTATCAGGTCGGCTTTAAGCTGCTGGTTGGTTCGACTCGCGAAGAGCTGTTGATGGCGGCCGAGAAATCGGCACGGAATAACGGATCGGATTGCATCGTTGCCAATGATTTGACCGATCTGCGCGAAAGCCGACACACCATTCATCTGGTTCGACCGGGCCATCCCACAGAAACTTACCTGCCCGAAGAGGAACCGGCCGAGCGTTTAGTGGAACGCGTTTTCCGTTGGGTGCGGGAACGCCAGCCTGCACTTTCCCTTGGCGGAAAGCAGCAGTCATGACCGGTCGATTGCCGCACATTCTTTGGGGGATCACCGGCAGCGTGGCCGCCATCCGGTCGGATCGTCTCGGTCATGAACTTGCGGCGCAGGGCGAGTTGAAAGCGATCGTGACTCGCCGAGCGCAGCATTTTCTCCCCGAAGGAATGCCCGAGGTACCGATCTATAGCGACGATGACGAATGGAGCTCTTGGAAAAAACTTGGCGATCCCGTTCTGCATATCGAGCTTCGGCGCTGGGCGGACGTGCTGGTCATCGCTCCGCTGTCGGCCGATTCCTTGGCCAAGATGGCCCACGGGATCTGCGATACGCTCCTGCTGTCGGTGGCGCGAGCGTGGGATTATTCGCGACCGGTTATTGTGGCGCCGGCGATGAACACGATGATGTGGGAACATCCTCTCACGACCGAGCATCTCGACCGACTTCGTTCTTGGGGTGTTGGCGTGGTGGATCCGGTGTCGAAAGAATTGGCATGTGCGGATATCGGCATGGGTGCCCAGGCACCCGCGGACGCGATCGTCGCCATGGTTCGGCGTGCTACATCTCGCGAAGATGCTGAAACGAATCGTAACGATCGAGAATCATGAAGCCATAATCCCGGATAGAGCCTCGCACCAGCCGTTCGCGCGCTTTGCGAATGAGTAGCACGCCCGATTGGCCGACCACCTCGCAGAAGTAGAGTTCATCTTCGAGGGGCTGATTGGAAACGATGCCGATCCCGACATCGGAAAGATCTTTGCCGATAACGGCGACCCGACGATCGAGGCGTGGCCGAAGTGAGTTCTTCTCCAGCGGCAACAGGGTCATCTCTGCATTCATCGACGTGCGATTCGCTCGGCGTTCGTCCCTGCCTTCAAAGTCGTTGTCATCGAGCACTCGCCGAGCCCATTTGGCCAGCGCGTCGAGGCGGGCTCTTTCGTCGTCGGTGAGTGTCGCTACCACGTCGTTCCCTTCAAACAATTTCGATGATCAGGAAATGAGAAGCTATCATCGAAAACCCTATCGATCGAAACGTAACTCATAACTGGGAGAATCGGTACAATTTGTCGCAACCAGATTGAGGGAGTATCTCGCCGCAACGATCGGAGTAATCGAATTGATCGGGGCTCGTTACGAGGAACTACCCCATCGCCGAATGAGGCTGTTATCGACTTCGAGTAGATCGCAGACTCGGCTGACGACGAAATCGACAAGATCCTGGATCGTTGTCGGCTGGTGATAAAACCCGGGCATGGCAGGAAGAACAATCGCGCCGGCTCGGGTGACGCTGGCCATGTTCTCGATCGCGACCAGACTGAGAGGCGTTTCGCGTGGGACTAGAATCAGTTTGCGGCGCTCTTTAAGATGAACGTCGGCGGCTCGATGAATCAAGTTGGTCCCTTGACCATGAGTGATCGCGGCCAGTGTGCTCATGCTGCATGGGCAAATCACCATGCCAGCCGTTCGAAACGAGCCGCTTGCGATTCCAGCCGAGAGATTCAAATGATTCCAAAGTCGTAGATTCTTGGCCGCGGCACCTAGAAGTGGTTCGAGTGTTCCCTTGTCCGCCGCGACGGAGATCCCCAATTCGGCTTGAAACACTTGGGTTGCCGAGGGACTCATCACAACGTGGGTCTCGTGGCCCCCCGCGAGAAGGACTTCAAGCAATCGCTTGGCGTACGGGGCCCCGCTGGCACCCGTGATCCCGACGACGATCGGCCGGCCCGCGGGCATCAGCGACGCTCCTTCGGGGTTGACTTTGAACCGACATAAAGCGTCGCAATCCCGAGCGTTAAGGGATAGGCAACGACATCTCGAAGCCCGCGCGATGTGAGAAGCTCGACCATGACGGGGCCATCAGGAAACGCGAGCACGCTGGCTGGAAGGTACTCATAAGCGCCGTGATCATTCCCCGAAACCTGCTGTCCGATTCTTGGCAACAAGTATTTGAAGTACGCCAGGTAGCACCAACGAAGGATCGGTACGCGTGGCTTGCTGAATTCGAGAATCCCGACTTTACCGCCGACCTTCGCGACACGGATCATCTCGTCGATCCCTCGTTCGGTATCGGAAACGTTCCGCAGGCCAAACGCACACGTGACAATATCGAAGGCGTTGCTCTCGACCGGAAGTTGGGTAGCATCGCCGTCACCGAACTGCAGCACCTTTGCCGTCGCCTTGGCATTTTTTTGCCGGGCCACCTCGAGCATCTCGGGACAGAAATCGAGGCCAATCACCTCCACCTTCGGGACCCGGGCCGCGAACCCGAGCGCCAAATCGCCGGTCCCGGTACAAACATCGAGAATTCTTTGGCCGGCCGTGGGGGCGAGTTTTTTAATCGTGAAGGTTCGCCAACTCTTATCGATGTTGAGACTGAGAAGGTGATTGAGAAGATCGTAACGCCCCGCGATGCTCGCGAACATCGCCCGGACCCGGTCGCCTCGTTTATCGACAGCCTGCGAATCGACCTCCAATGCGCCGCACCTTTCTATCGAAGAGCTATTCTCGACCGACAAACCCGCGAGGGTTGCCGCAAGACGCCAATACCGCCCCCTGTTATCGTAGAGCCCGGGAGCATGCCAACCTTTAGCCGAAAGAAAAGATGATGTCTGATCCTTCCGACTTGCCGACCCCGGGCGATGCTTCGCCACCCGAGAGGCTGCCCACGCATCGGCCAGTCCTTCTCCACGAAGCGATCGAGCACCTAGATCCGCAACCGGGCGAAATCGCCGTCGACGCGACCGCCGGCCTGGGGGGGCACGCGAAGGCGATTGCCGAGCGGATCGGCCCGGGGGGGCAGCTTCTTCTACTGGACCGCGACGAACCGAACCTGCATCACGCCAAATCTGCCGTCGGCCCGCAGACACGGACCCTCCTGATCCATTCCAACTTTGAATGGCTCGAAAATGTTCTGCAAAACGCACAGATTCCCCAGATTGACATTTTATTGGCTGATCTGGGAGTTTCTTCGCCACAACTTGACCAGGCGGAGCGCGGATTCAGCTTCCGTCGAGACGGTCCTCTGGATATGCGGATGAACGCGAGCGAGGGTCCATCGGCCGCGGATTTGGTGGCTCAGCTCTCCGAGCGGGAGTTGGCGTGGATCTTTTGGGAGTACGGCGAGGAGCGATTCAGTCGGCAGGTAGCTCGGCGTATTGCCGAGTCTCGGCGGACCGAAGCGATTCGAACGACTTTCCAATTGGCGGATCTTGTTCGCCAGGTGGTGCCGAGAGAACGGCGACACCAAGGGACGGGAATCGACCCGGCGACGCGTGTTTTTCAGGGGTTGCGGATTGCAGTCAACGACGAGCTTGGCTCGCTCGAAAGGCTGCTTAAGTCGCTTCCCAAACTTGTTCGCCCTGGGGGCCGAGTGGCGGTGATTAGCTTCCACTCGTTGGAAGATCGTCGGGTCAAACAGGCGTTCGGTGATCGGGACGTTTGGCATCGGATCACGAAAAAGCCGGTGACGGCCAGTGATGAGGAAGCCCGGCAGAATCCTCGATCAAGAAGTGCCAAACTGCGAGTGGTTCGTCGAGCTTGAGATGATTAGGGATCGGCCTAAGTGCCGATGACGATAAAGGGGATACCTTCATGTCCGGTCCCACTTGGCTTTCGGATGCTCATCAGAGCCCATCGCGGGAACCGATCTGGCTCGTGCAAGAGAAGGGAGGAGTCGCCTCCATGTCACGCGACGTCCTCATCGCGACGGTCACCACCATCGTCTTTCTTTCCAGCATTGGAGGGGCTCTCTGGTACGGCGGTTACACGACGACGCTGGCCAAGTTGGCCTCGCTCGAAGAGCTTCTCCCTACGGCCGAGGCCCCCAAGCAGGTTGCTGGTACCTCGTCCGGGAATAGCAACGAACCACTTCCGCCGATCGCATCCACGGATATCGACCAGGAAAAGAAAACCGAGATCGCGGCCCAGTCGACACCCGCCGCGCCGGCGCTCCCAAAGGAATCGGTTTCCGAGCCAAAGGAAAGCGTTGCCACATTCGATAAGGCCGAGAAAAAGGCTTCGGAGAAGAAATCGTCTAGCGCGGATGATTTTCTGGACGACATGGCTTTGCCGTCGCTTGATGGAATCGCTTCGCCCGCCAAGACCCAAGTAGCCGAGCCGAAGATCGAAGCAGCCACCACCCCACCGGCGGTTGCTTCGGAGGCGAAATTGGTCGAGACAGTTCCAAAGGTCGATTCGATGCCCGCTTTGCCGGAGATGCCGGCCAGCCCGGTTTCAAACGCTTCGTCGCCGGAACCCGCCGCAGAAATGATGATCCCTCCGCCGCCGAGCTTCTCTGAGGACGAAGCGAAGCCGGCCGAGCCCGCGATTCCCTCTGTTTCGAAGACCGAGACGAAACCCGCTTCCGAGCGAGATGTTGCCAAGCAAGAGGAATTGCCGACGCCAGATGAACCCGCCCCCGTCAGCATGACTCCGCCCACCGTCGCGGAAAAGGTTGAGTCTGCTCCGCCGACCGACGAGCGTGCGATCGAGGCGGCGGCTCTGATTCCGGCGCCGCCTGCGATCGTGAAACGGACGGCCGAGGTGTTGCCGGTCTCGAAGACTGATCCGGTATCGGATGAGGTTCCGAAAAAGCCGGTAGCGGCCCGGGCCACGCCCACGAACCATCGGCCCATTCCCGCTCCCCCCGGAGCGATCTCCGCGCGATCGAAGCCCGTGGATGACGAAGCCGGGACGCCGCCGGCGCAGCCGAAGGAGTTATCGACTGCGCCGCCAACGCCCGCCCAAGAGTCACCGGTCCCAGCCGGCGATGTCATCGCTCGCGCGCAACCGACGTTGGCCGGCGAGTCGGGAGTCGCGGCCGATACCATTCTTTCGCGGGCCGAGCCCGTCGCCCGAGCGGCGGCGCCGGCAGCGTCGTCGGCGGCAGGGGCGTTGTCGGCCGTTGCCCCCACCGCGGTGGCGGTGGCCAACGAATTCGTACCACTCCATCGACGCGGGAATCGCTACGCTTCGATCGGCGAAGGGGGTGCTTCGGGCCGAGCGGAGGAGTTCTACCCGGTCAACAATCTACCGGCCGGCAGCAACGTCGCTTATGGCGAAACCACCATCGTAAGCCGAAAAGCCGGGAACACTGACGTTCCACAGGTCGTCTCCTACGACGTCAGCATTTACTTGGCTCTGGACGGGGACTCATACGAATCGATCGCGCAGACGATGTACAAGTCGCCGGGATTGGGCGAATCGCTGGCTCGCTTCAATGGCAGCCGATCGTCGGCCACCACCACGGTCCCTGTTGGAAGCCGAGTTCGCATCCCGCCGGTCGAAGTTCTGGGGGGCTCCGGGAAGAAGGCTGGCTCTGGTTCGAATGTCGCCGCGGACGACATCAGCCGAGAGGCCTTCAAACGGGTCGAAGGTGGAACGAATGCTCGCCCGGCACCGATGGCGCCCGGGTCAGCTCGGTCGGCTTTTGACAACGTCGTTATGGAAGCCGCCCCTGGCGCCACTACCGCACCCGGGACTTACCGTGCCGAGCGGACCGAGACTCTCTGGGCCGTGTCGGCAAAAACGCTGGGCGATGGACGACGGTGGCGCGAGATTTACGATTTGAACAAGGATCGGCTTCCCATCGAAAATCAGGTAGCGGCCGGCACGCTTCTTCGCCTTCCGAAATCGAGTCCTTGATCGAAGGCCGATCCGAACGAACCGGTCGATCCGAACGAACCGGTCGATCCGGAAAGTCGATCGGTAGACCGACCCCTCCCCGGTCGATCAGCGTTTCAAACCTAAACACTCGCCCCTTTCCATGTCGATGTATCCGACAGTGTTCAACACCGTTGGCTGCTCTACTGGGACAGAAACGAATGCTCTCCTTCTCTCGGATCTGTTGGGCTCTTGCCGTCAGCTTGATCTCAACCCTTTCTTCGTTGGCACAGGCGGACGACGCTTGCCAACCTTGCTGTCCCTCAAAAGAATCCATTCTGAAGATGAGCCGATCCGAGCTCTTCTGCTTGTTTCGCTCGTTGCCGGAAGGGGAGGTTCCTCGGGCGTATTACCAGGGAACGGTCATTGGTCGGGGGCCGGCGTTGCTTCGACCGGTGACAGCCGGCGCCGTGAGCGTCGTTTGGCAAGGCAAATACGTCATGCCCGAAGAGGGGCTGATGGTGAACAAGGTTTGCGGTCAAGCGAAGGTGACGGCGGAGTACTTCATCGACAACAGCTGGCTTGATGGCAAGTCGGCAACGATTTTCGACTACCGCTGCTCGTCGGCAAAATTCGCTCGCGACGCGAGAGACGAAGTCCGCCCCGTCTGCCCTGGGCTCTACCTTGGTTTGATGTGGATTCGTCAGGAAAGCGGTTGCCCGAAGCCTGCCAACTTCTTTCTGCTGGAAAGGCGTTGTCGACTGACGTCGTCGGCAACTGAGGAATCATGCTCGGCTTCCTCGAATGAAAGCAGCTCGGCAGCGATCCCGGAGACCGAGTCTTCTTATGTCGAAGATCATGTCGAAGGAAAAGGAAGCGTGACAACCGACCCTTCGCAAACGCCTTGATCGGTCGCGATGGTCACGCGATCACCCGGCGAACCCCCGTTTAGCCGAAGTACCGCCAGGACTCGCTTCGAAGGAGTCTCTTTCAAAGCATCCGCCACCGACGCGACCCGCCCGATCAGGTTGTCGCCAGCCCGTATCTCGGCGCCGACCTGGACGGAAGCGTTCGCTGGTAGCTCGATCCCGCGGAGCAATTTGTTGACGTGACCCATCGCGTCTAGCCGAGCGACCGTCTCTTGCCCGATGTAACATCCCTTCGCGAAAGAGATCGCTAGGGCGTCCCGTCCAATCTCCTGCGCAAGATTCTCTTCGGTGATCTCCTTGCCGAAGCGCGGTATCCCCGCTTCCACTCGAAGCGACTCGATGACATTGTTGTCTAACCAGCGACCAGCCATCGAGTCGAATCTCTCGATCCAGCTCGCGAGCGAATCTTGGGGAACAAGGATGTCCCAGCCGGGCCAAACGGACCGGGCCATGCGGCGGATCTGAACTTTGCCGGCCGGCGTCGTGATCTCGGCCACGCTGGGCACAGGGAAGTCAGAGGGCACATCGATTAATGATCTGATCCACTCATCCGCCTTCGGCCCCAAAAGATGAAGATGTTCGTAAACGGCGGTCCGGTCGTGCAGGTTGACCCTCTCTCGAAAGAGGTATCGATCGAGATGCTTTAACATCGCACTGGCCCGTCCAGGCTCTAGGTCCAGCCAAATGCTGGTCTGGGTGGCATAGAGCCGACCGTAATCGATCGTCTTTCCCTTGGCATTGAGAAAAAAGGCTTCGGTGCCCGTGCCCGACGAGAGTTTATTCACGTCGGCCGTGCAGAGATTATGAAGAAACTTCGCTCGATCCTCGCCAAGGATTTCGATCCGGTCGTGATGCTGGGAGAGTTTCATGCCAACCAGCGCGTCACCCATCGCCTCTTGCAGGGCATGCATATCAACAGTTGTTACGGGAGGAACGGAGCGGGAATCGGAAGCGGTCATCCGCCATATCTCCTTACACAAAGGGGTCACGAGACCCGTTTTTCCCGCGATTGGACCGGGAAATGAAGGTGATCTCGATGATTCGGGTGTTCCTGTCCGATATGATATCCTACAGGGTCGGGGGAATGTTCGAACGGCAGCGGGGCAACGGTTTCGGTGAATACGTTTAACGTCAAAAGTCTGGCTCGCTATCTTGGTCGCGATGCGCGCGATATTGAGAAGCTCGCCTCACAGGGCCGAATTCCCGGTCAGAGGATCAACGGCGATTGGCGTTTTCACTCTGCCGAGGTCCATCATTGGCTCGAGCGCGAGATCCCTCTCTATTCAGACTCGCAGCTAGGCCATTTCGAGCGGACCCTCAAAGAATCGGTCGATCATTCCGCCGAAGATTCCATCGTATCGCAGATTCTGCAGCTGAACACGATCGCTATCCCCCTCGAAGGGAGAACCCTTCCGAGCGTTCTTCGGTCGCTGGTCGAGCTGGCCAATGCGAACTGGCAAGTGTTTGATCCTTCGCGAGTCTTCGATGCGGTTCGCGAACGAGAGAGCCTGCATTCGACCGCGTTGGCCGGGGGCGTGGCGTTGCCTCACCCTGGGAGTCGCCTAACGTCGGATCTAGGCGAATCTATTCTTGCTTTCGGGCGGACCAATACAGGTATTCCATTCGCCAACGGCCAAATGGTCGATCTTTTCTTTCTCATCCTTGCTCGCGATCAACGAACACACATCCAAACGCTTGCCCGATTGTCTCGCATGATTCAAAGAGAGGATTTCCTTCCGACGCTTCGGCAAGTCGTCGACGCGACCGAAGCTCTCGAGTTCATTCAGCAAGTCGAAAGCGATGTCATCGAACAAGACGCGAAATCGAAAACCGCCTCTTCGTAAATCCACGCCCATCGAAGGCGATCACCCGACTTTATCCGTCAACAGATGGAGTCGTTCCTGCACTCGGCGTTCTACATCGATGGCTGGTTCGAGTTTGAGATCCGACCGCTCTGTGTCGAGCCGATAGATCCGAAGCTCGCCGACAGTCTCTCCCTCGCACGACCGAAACCTCGTTAACCGAGCCGCGGCAGCACGAAAGACATCGAGCACACAATCATCGTCGGCAAACCCGTACGTCTTCAGCTCTGAATAATCCCCTCCCGTCCATGCCGCAGCGATCTTGTAACGCGCCGGCGATCGGCGATAGTCGGGATGGGAACAGTAGACCGTCATGTCCCAGGTCGATTTCTTCCCCACCACTTCTTCCCCCCAACCAGAACCGAATGAAATCGGATCCGCCCGAGACCTGTGATGAACCAGGTTCTTCCCGCTAACCCGTTCGCCGTTGCCTACTCCATCAAGTTACCGAGAAACCACCCCGACGCGAAGGAGTCGCGTCGACAAGTCTCTGCAATCGCCAAGCCGATCGCCAGGCTCCACGCAGACTAAACGGAATCGATCGGGCTCGTTTTTCGGTAAGCAGGCTTCACACTCCTCCGTCGGGGACAAGTTGCTGGGTTGCGGCGGTTTCATGATCCCCCGATAATAGAGGCGGACCAGAACGACTCGCTGGGAGCATTGCATTTTGGCCGAGCCTGATGATCGTATTGATCTCTCACCCGTGCCCGATCCCTCTGCCGCGAAGACCGACGTCCCGCTGGGCGAGACGAGGAACGTGGCGGGCTCTGGGAGGCCTTCGGCACAGGTTCGACAAGAGACGAACGCCGGCTTGCCAAACGCCGGCTCATCGAACGCCGGCTTGCCAAACGCCGGCTCCCCGAGCGCTGACGATCGGATGGCGGCCCTGGGGCAAAGTCTGATCGAGCTGCAGATCATCAGCGAACAGCAGTGGAACGAAGCCCTCGCCCGAGCGGGGACCATCAGCGATATCGAAGCCGTTCTCGATGCCCTTCGGCACATGCCGTCCCTTCGCAAGTATCGATTGGAACCGAACCTGCCGGCTCTAAGTGCTTATCAAGCGAGTCTCATCCGCGAGGGGCGAATTTGCGATCTTCGGCTCGGGTCTTATCTCTTCATCGATCGCGTCGGCGCCGGCGGCATGGGGGAAGTCTTCAAAGCGTGGAACCTGAATCTCGATCGGATAGAAGCGATCAAGCTGGTCACTCATGCCGACATCACGGGCTCGACGATCGGGATGGCGCGATTCGATCGCGAGGCTCGGGTCCTGGCGCAGCTAAATCATCCTTGCATCACCACGATCTACAACACGGGGCGAGAGGGAAACGCCGCCTACATCGCGATGGAGTTCGTTCATGGTCGAACGCTGCTTGATGTGGTGCGCGATGCGAAGCGAAAAGAGGAGAAGGTTCCCGAAGCGTGGGCGCTCGACGCGATGAAGGAGGTCGCCTCGGCCCTGGAACATGCTCATCAGCTTGGCATCATTCATCGCGACATCAAGCCCAACAACATCATGATCACGCAGGGGGGCGAAGTGCGGGTTCTCGACATGGGAATCGCGAGACTTCTCGACCCGGCAGCGTCGCAGAGTCATTCGAATCTCACTCGGCAAGTGGCTGGCCTGGGGACGCCCGAAGTCATGCCCCCCGAACAATGGGCCGACGCCTCAAGCGTGTCACCCGCATCGGATATCTACAGTCTCGGCTGCACACTTTATTACCTCTTAGCAGGCCACATGCCCTTCTGGTCGGACACGCTTCACGGCTTGATGAGTGCCCATTTGACTCAGGCGCCCGAAAGCTTGCGGACCGCCCGGCCAGAACTCTCTCCCTTTGTCGATCAATTGATTCATCGGATGCTGGCGAAAGATCCGCGCGATCGATTTCAGACATGCAGCGAGCTTCTCGATGCAATCCAGCGAGGAAAGCTCGACGTTCCGCGGGCCCAAGCGGCGGAACGACCTTCGCCGACGCGACCTCGCGAGATGCCGACGGCTCGGCCAGCATCGACGCGTGCTTGGGTTCTGTTGGCCAGTTTGATTTTGGTGGCGGGTGTGACGGCGGGCGGAGCGTACTACCTCGTTCATTTTCAGAGGAACTACTCTCAGCAGAAGGATGCCTGGATCACAAGCTTTCAATCGGCCAACGTCGACACTTGGCCCACCATCGACTCACTCCACGCGGTCCTGCAGAAGGAGAACCCACCCAAAGTCAGTGATGACGAAACGTTCGAAGAGTTCAAGCAATGGCTTAAAGTTCGCAGCGAAGACCAGAGCCGACATCGCCGAGAGTTTCTGACCTGGGCACAAAGCCTGCAAGAGCGAAAGAACAAGATCTGGCGAACGCCCGACGAACTGCTTGCCTACTGCAAGGCGGATCTTTCCACCGTGAGTTCGAAGGACGATCTGGATACCATTCGTCGAATGGTGGAAAACGAAACCTCACGTCGCGAAGCGATTCGTGCCAAAGCCCGCGTTCTTTTGACGTCGCTGGAAACAGAGAACAAGGACGTCTTTGCCGGCCCGGCCGAACTCGAGGCGATCGCGAGCAAAGTGGTTCCGATTGATGAGCTCACCGATGAGAAGGATCTGGATCGCATCAAAGAGGCAATTGAAGTTGCCGCCAAAAAGAAGTTTGAGGGGAAAGTCGAATCGGAGCTGGCTCATCTGCAGACTGACTTCGTCGATGTTTGGAAGAACACCGACGCGATCAAAAACCATCTGGGCCAAAAAGGGGGGACCCCCGGAGCCGTCACCGGGAATCTCGAAAAAATGCGGAGTGAAGTTCTGCATGAGACTTGGCGTCGGCGAGCTCACTACTGGTTGACCGATTACCAGCAAGATCGCGTGGCGATATGGAAGTCGGCGGCCGAGCTGGTCGCGTTCGTGGACCAGGCCTTCCCAACCGACATCGAAGACGAATCAGCGTATCAAAAGATGCAACAGGCTGTGCGAACGGAAACCAAACAGCGATGGAAAACAACGCTTGCCCAGTGGAGCGGCGAGTTTGCCGGCGAGTATCCGGAGCTGGGCCCCGCGATCGATCCGGAAAAGACCACCTTCCCCCCAGGAGCTGAGGATTCTTTCACGCGGGCTGAGGGGAAAGAGGCCTTCGAAGAAACGCTGCTGGATCAGGCTCGGTCGCGAATTGCCAAAGCATCTCCCGCGCCGACCGGCAATCCACAGGCCGACTTTCAGAACGATCATCTGTTGAAACTTGTCTGCTGGTTGGCGGGCCTTTCTGATGACGACAGCGAACCGACGGGTGAGCTGGAACTCACGATTGAGATGAATGGAAAAGAGATCCAGGCCGTCCCGCTCCAAACCAAAGCGACCCTGACGGCAACCTCGACCGTTCCTGGTTTCGTTACCGTGATTGTGCTCGAATCGACCGGTCGCGTTTTCGTGTTTCAATGGGACGAGCCCCTACCCGCGAACAAAAAAATCAACGTCGTGCGATTCGATTCGACCTCCGAGGGAGAGGACCAGATTCTTTGCTTTGTGACGTCGGTCAACCCTCGTCTGCAACTCCCAGCCGTGCCGGCTAACCTCGGGATCAAGCCCGTGGCGGTCCCGCCGGGCTACCTGGAAAAGTTCGTTTTCCCTCCCATCTTAACGGAAAAAGCGGATATCGAGCGGATTCGCTCGGCTTTGCCGACACCAGCCGTCTGGGATGAGTTGATCGACAGTCTGGGTGACGAACCGTCGCCCGGCTACGGCACGCAGATCGAAGAGGTCGGTGAATGGGCAAAATCATCGATCAAAGTGAAATGGGTCGGTACAAAGTAATGGACGGCGAAATTCGCCGTCCGGTTGAACGGGGCGTTTCCCATCCCCTCATAGCCAAGTCACGGGAAAGAGGACGGGGCTCTCGCCAGGTCAGCAAACGTGTAGCTCGGATCGAAATCCCGAGAAGTGCTTCTGGTCGCCGATCTTTCTCGTGAAAAGGTTTTGGAACACAACGTCATTCGGAAATCGACCCCGCTGCCAAGTTGTCAAAGGCGAAGGGCCAAAGAAAAAAGGACCGTGCCATGAGTCTCCCACGTCACCGTTGGGTCGCCCCTGCTTTGGCGGGCATGATCGGAATGATCATGTCGGCCGAGCGTCTTTGGGCCGACAATCCTCCACAAGGATTCACTGTTCGGAGCATCATCCGAAAAGGAATCGACGATCAAGGCCGTTGTCATGGCGACCTTGCCAAGGCGACCGGATTGGCCAATGCCACTTCGCTGGCCTACAAGGTTCTCCTGCTGAACCCCGATGGAAGCGAGTCCAGCGTCGACGCCAGCAAGACGACTTTCCGGTTCGGTCAACAGTTCCGCATCGAGATCGAAGCCGATTCCAACCTATACGTTTATGTCTTCCACGAAGGGCCCGACGGCGTGCGAACGATTCTCCTTCCCGACACGATCGACAAGGGGCGCATCCCCATGGTCAAGCAAGGACAAAAGAAGGTTCTTCCCGATGATGGGACCTACTTCGAATTCGTCGAGCCTGCTGGGATGGAAAAGCTTCTCGTCTATGCGTCGCCAGAGCCTAAGAACGATTTGACCCCCAAAGCCGCCTTCGACGGAGTGAAGGACAAGGATAAAAACCAGAAGCTCATCGAGATGAAGAGCCAACAAGATAAGGTCATCGGTGAAGCGACAAAGAATCAGCCCAAAGAAGCGATCACGACGCCCGACATCCAGAAGGTGGTCGAATCCAACGAGGTGTTGCCGGAATTTCGCCTGCGAGGACTTCGCTGGCAGCCCGAAGCCGAGAACCTGACCGAAGGTAAAACCATCCTGGTGGGAAGTTACGACCCCAAGGTTCGCCCCGATCTTTTCCTGCAGATTTCACTCGAAACGAAATAAGCAGGACATGAACTTCGGAGTCACCACGTGATCCCCCTGGGCCGGTTCCCCACCGGCCTTGATTTGTTTCTTCTGCTCATGAAAATCGCCGGTCGATGACCATGAAAGAGAACTTTCCATGCAACGCAGTTTGATCCCGCTTGTGTCGGCCCTCGGCTTGCTCGTCTCGCTCACGCCTTCTTTCGCCGACGTGACGAGCAGACTCTCCCGAGAGATGATCGGCCCCGCCCCGAAAATGGATTCTTCTCTGACGATAACGGGCGATTCCTCGGACGACTGCGATATCGTCGTCAGCGCTCGACAAGATCGGCCGCTTCTGGTCCTTCAGCCGGGCGGACCGCAGAGTACCGTTCGAGCGATCGAGTTCTCGCCCGATGCGCAGCGTCTCTATTCTGCCGGCCTCGACAAAGCGGTTCATGTGTGGGGTCTGCAAGTTGATGAACGAAGCATCAAGCGAGGAGGCAGGCCGCGTGGCATTCTGGTGCAGACGCTTCGGTGGGAACAAGAACGTGGCCCCAACGGTCAAATCTTTGCGCTCGCCGCTTCTCCCGTGGGCCGACAACTTGCCTTAGCCGGCTTCAATGCCCGGGTGACGGAGTTAACCACCGGTGGCGATATCGTCGTCTACGATACTGCTCGTGGTGAGGTGGACCGTGTATTACACGGACACACCGCCCCGGTGGTCAGCATCACGTACTCTCCCACCGGAAAACAGATTCTCTCGGCATCGCGAAACGGACAAGTGATCGTTTGGCGCGAGGAGAAGCAGTGGTCCGCCGAGATCCTCCATCAAGCCGGTGACGATGTCGGGGTCTTTGTGCCCGTCGCGTTTCTCGACGAGAACCGCGCCCTCTATCCAGTTCCTGCCGAAAAGAAGGGGGATTGGCAACTCGCGCTCGCCGACACCCAACAACCGAAGAACCCGCAGCGAGTCTTTCCCACGAAGCACGCCAACGCGTTGACGTCGATCGCGGTCGACCGGAAAGGGAAACGCTTTGCGACCGGCGATCTGGTCGCCGACGGAAAAGGGACGGTTTATCTTTGGTCTGCCGACGGTGACATTGCCGCTGATCGCTTGCGGTCGGGCCGGCTCGCGCTGTCGATGGATTTTGATCCTCTGGGTCGACTCTTCGTGGCGACGGCCCTCTTCGCGTATGCCGACGGTTCCCGGCAATCGACGCTTGAGTTGTGGGACACCCAAACCAAACAGATGATCGATCAAGTAGAGGTCAGTTCTCAAGAGCACGCCTCGGCATGTCGAGTCAGCCCCGATGGAACTCGCGTGGTTACTTTTGCGGGTCATGCGGGTGAGCTGCGCGTCTACGGCCTCAAACAAGCGGATGGTTCGCCGATCGAGAAACCGCTCGGCATCGCGCCGCTTCGCCTGAAGGGGCACGGTCAGAACATCGTGAAAGTTGCTTTCGAGAAAGGTTCTCCCGCGGGGGTCTATCGATTGGGCTACGGCACGGTCTATTCTCCGCAGAAGAATTCTGATGACCTTGGCACCGTCACGCAGGGATTCGATCTAACACAACTTCGGCCCGTGGACGACGGAGATGTTAAGAAGGCGACTTGGAGAACTCCCTCCGAAGGGGTGAAAGGTTGGACCGCGTCGATTCAAGGGATCGGCACGAAGGTGATCATTAAGAATGGAGAGGATGTTTGGACCGAGATTGAATGCTCGCCACAACAGCAAGGGCTCGCGCGAAGCTTTGCTTTTCTCACCACTCCTGGGAGCACGCAGCCCTACGGCATCGCGATCGGTACGGTCGTGCAGGATCGCATTCTCGTCTACTTGATTCGCAAGAAGGAAGAGCCGGCCCGGTTGGTTCGGTATTTTCGCGACCATTCGGGGTTCATCACCTCGCTGAGCCTCTCCGAGGATGGCAAGTATCTCGCATCGGGATCGGTCGATCAAACGATCAAGATCTGGAGTTTAGAGGGGATTAAGACAACGGAAACGCGTTTCGGGCCAGCCGCCGCGTGGGGTGCGAGTTTTCTTTTCGAAGATGGAAAGATCGTCGCTCGTGGTGTTCTCGACTCAGGCACGGCGGCACGCAAAGGTATTCGTGAAGGGGACATCATCACCAAGGCGCGGTTCGTGCCGTCGCTGCAAAAGCAGCTTGGCGCTCCGGAAAACAAGCCGGTCACGGACGCTCGCTCGATTTTGCGCGGCCTAGAGAGTGCTCCACTCACCGAACTCTGTTTGTTGTCACTCGAACGAGGTGGATCGGCCCTGAATCGCGACATTCTGCTTATGCCGGCGTGGTCTCCGGTGATGACGCTGTTTGTGGACGATCGGAGTCAATGGGCCGCGTTCACGCCGCAGGGATACTACGAAGCCTCGGTCGCCGGCGATGAGCTCTTCGGTTGGCAGCTTAATCGTGGCTCGAGCCGAAAGCCTGACTTCTTTCGTGCCGATCAATTCCGGAATCAACTCGAACGTCCTAAAGCGATGAAGCAACTTCTCGCGGCAGGAAGCATTCAACAAGCTCTTCGATTGACCGACGACGAACCTTCGGATGCCGACCCCGTTTTGAAAGCAGCCCAGACGACCCCTCGCGTGACGATTATTTCTCCTCTGGACAATCAGGAACTCGTGGAAAACAAAGTGCCGCTCGTCGCGAGAATCGACTACCCGAGAGCCGACCAGGTCGATCGAGCCGGTGGGGCAGCATATGTCAATGGTGTTCCCGGCAAACTTGTGAGCGATCAAAAGAATGAACAGTCGCGCACATTTGAATGGTCTGCCGATGTTTATGACACCTATAACCGCCTGAAGGTGATTACCGCGACCGACGAGGCCGAGCCCGTCGCGTTCGCGGATGTCAACTTTCGGCTTCGCGGCGTGGGAGAATCTCGGCGTCCCAAGCTGCATCGCTTCATGATGGCTGCGTCCAAGTATCAACATGTCCCCAAGCTTGATTTCCCCGTCAAAGATGCCGAGGCCATCGCGCAGGTTCTCGGGACGAAGACCAACGCCTTCTACGATCCCGGTCTGGTGCGAGAGATTTATGACGAGAACTTGACGCGCGAATCGGTCGAAGAGGCTATAAAGCAGTGGAAAAAGGATCTGGTCGATGCTCGGCCCGACGATCTGCTGGTTGTCTTCATCGCCGGTCACGGCCTCGCGGTCGACAATAAATACTACTTCGTCCCGGTCACGACACAAGGGCCAGAGTCCCTGGCGTCGTCGGGCATCGGTTGGGATCTACTTGTTCCCTTGGCGGATATTGGATGCAAAAAACTGGTGATGCTGGATACGTGTCACTCAGGCAATATCCTCCCGGTACGAGATGCCCCCGCCGACCAGTGGAAGCAAGCAGTCCGCCCTCTCAAGCAGACCGAGATGATGATGGTGACCGCCACCGATATCGGACAGGAAGCTCTTGAAGTTGCCTCGCTAGGGCATGGCGTATTCACGCAGGCGATTCTCGACGCGCTCGCCGGGGCAGCGGATAAGCAGAAGGATCAGGATATCTTTCTGCAGGAGGTGACCGAGTGGGTCGAAGCCGAAGTTCCTCGCCGGACGCGAGATTTACAACTTCAGACTCCGCGGAGTTATCCATCGGAACTGTTGAATGCGGTCTCGGTTCCGCTGGTCTCACTTCGATGATGTGACCAGACGGTTTTTGATTCGCCTAAACCAACCCTTTTGACGATCAACTTTTTCGCTTCTATTGCCCGGTCGGCCGTTCGATTGCAAACTTTCGAGAGGTCGAACGCGACGACTCGGGAGTGACGTGCGTTGAGTCTTTCCTCTGCCAGGTACGGAATCGTCATCGGGCTCTTAGCCAACGCGCTGTTGCTGATTTTGAAGGCCAGCGCGTCGGGGATCTCCGACAGTCTCACGATTTTTTCCGAGACGCTTAATTCGCTCTCCGATTTTCTCGGCGCGATCGTGATTTTTGTTTTCGTGCGCTGGGCTCATCGGACGGTGGACGAGGATCATCCCTTTGGTCATCACAGGGCCGAGCCGATTGCCGGCCTTGTGCTCGGTCTCTTTAGTGGGATTCTCGGAATAGAAGTTGTTCGCCACGCGGTGATTGATCTTTCGCGAGGTAACTCGGCCCACCATATCGGCCCCTGGCCGGCTCTGGCGTTGATCACGGCGATTGGCGTGAAGGGAGCCCTCGCGATCTACTTTAGTCGACTCAGCGATCAACTAGGAAGCCCAGCTTTTCGCGCGTCGGCCGTCGATTGCCGAAACGATGTTTTCGTGGGAAGCCAAGCTCTTGTGGGGGTCTTATTGGCGGAAGCGAATCTCGCCATTTTCGACAGTATCTCGGCACTCCTGGTCGGCCTCTACATTCTTTACTCCGCATACGTGGTCGCGGTCGAGAACATCGACTTTCTCATGGGCAAAGCTCCTGAGTCCGCCATGCACCACGAGATTCGCGAAAGCGCTCGCCGAGTCGAGGGAGTCGTCGAAGTCGAAGACATTCGTGCTCACTACGTCGGAACGTTCATCCACGTTGAGCTCACCGCTCGTGTTCATGCACACTTGCCGACGCGCGATTCCCATGCGATTGCCGAGGATGTTCGCCATTCGGTCGAAGAGATCCCGGCTGTAGGCCGGGCGTTTGTCCACATTGAACCGTTCGAAGACCCATCGGCGAAGGATTCGCCGATGTTTTCGCCGGCGGAATCGCCCGAGGGCTCGCGCGGACCTCTTCAACGAGCGAGTTTGGTCCATTCGTCGAATTGATGAAGAATCGCCTCAGAAGAAGCCTACGTAACGACCGCCGGCTTGTCCCCGGCCCACATTCTCCCCACCATAAGAGCAACAGGTGCAGGGAATACTTCGTGCACGCGGCACTCTGGCGTAGGACGACAACAGCAAGCTCATGAATTCATCGTCGACTCCACCTTCCGCAGATACGCCTGAGCGAGGGAGGCCTGAGCGAGGGGGCGATGCCCGTTTCTTTGATTGGCATTCCCCCACCCGAGTGATCTTTGGTGCCGGCACGCTTGACCGCCTGGGGGTATCGGCCCGTGAACTCGGTAGTCACAGGCCTCTGCTGGTCACCGATCGCGGAATCATGCAGGCGGGCCACGTCGATAGAGCCATCGCTTCTCTCAGAGAGGCTGGCCTTTCGCCGATCATCTTTGATCACGTAGAAGAGAACCCCACCACACGTCATGTGGCCGACGGCCTGGAGCTCGCGCGACGCGAGTCGATCGATCTGTTCATCGGCCTCGGGGGGGGCAGCTCCATGGACACTGCCAAGGGGATTAACTTCCTTCTGACCAACGGCGGCGAAATGGCCGACTACTGGGGGATCGGCAAAGCGACCCGGCCGATGTTGCCGCTCATCGCGATCCCCACCACTGCCGGCACGGGGAGCGAAGCGCAGTCCTTTGCTCTGATTGCCGACGACAAGACACATCAAAAAATGGCTTGCGGCGATTCGAAGGCTGCCGCCCAAGTGGCCATCCTCGATCCGGCCATCACCGTCAGCCAGCCGGCGAGGGTCACCGCCGTCTCTGGGATTGATGCGATTTCGCATGCGGTGGAATCGTATGTCACGCGTGTTCGCCATCCTTTATCGATGATGTTCGCTCGGCAGGCATGGAAGTTGGTCTTTGATGGATTCCCTCGGGTACTGGCCAACCCTACCGATATCGAGGCGCGCGGGTTGATGTCGCTGGGGGCGAATCTTGCCGGCAGTGCCATCGAAGCTTCCATGTTGGGTGCAACGCATGCGGCGGCGAATCCTCTGTCGGCCCGCTTCGATCTAACTCACGGGATCGCCATCGCGATTCTTCTTCCGCATGTCGTTCGGTTCAATGCCGAGGTCATGGACGATTCCTACGCGGAACTTTGGGCCGAGACGGGTTTGCCGTCACCTGGCGCGGGGAACGCTGGAAAAGCCCTGGCGGATTGGCTCGAAAAGATCACTCGGTTGGCAAAGTTGCCGACGTCTCTGAAAGAAACGGGAATCGACCCGGCCCTGATTCCCGAATTGGCCCAGCAGGCCGCCGCCCAATGGACGGGTCGGTACAACCCCAGATCGGTGGCACCAAGCGATTTTGAGAAGATCTATCATCTCGCGTACAATGGAACTTGTTGATGTTCGCGAAATGAACGTCTGAGAGGGCTTTGTTGTTGGGAACATCATTCAGTAGGCCCGGTCCGGAAGGCGGATAGGGAGTCTCCCTCGCTCTCGGCCGCTTGTCAGACATCGGGCATCGAAATCAATGTCTAGGGATCGAGAACCTGGCGCGGGGCGTTCCCTGTTATCAGAGGAACCACCAGGTGCTTCTTGGACGCTAACCTTGTCTCGGCAAGATTCGCGCGATCCCTATCTCGGATGAGTCGGCGAGGGTCTCGATCGATGTTGAGTCTGCTTTGGGCAACGGCTTTCGGAAGCTTTCTTTGGGCCGACCCCGCGTTTGAGTTACCCAACGATGCCTCGCCTGCCGACCGCTGGTTGAGCTTTCGCGGCTCGCTGAAAATGTCGGGCGTCTCGTTGGATATTCTTTCTGCCGAGCCCGAACTCCTCTGGAGCGTCAAGACCGACGACTCTTTTGAATCAACCGCTGCCATTGTCGACGAAGCGATCTACCTTCCCAGCATCATGGGACGCTGCTACTGCCTGGATCTCATCAGTGGAAAAGAGAAGTGGCGGTTTCAGTCGCCGGACGAAGATCCCGTCAAATCTTCCCCTTGTGTGACCGGCGGAGCGATCGTCTATGGTGATGATGTTGGCGTGGTTCGTTCGATGGATCGGGAAACCGGCAAAGTCAACTGGACCTTCGAAGCCCAGGCAGAAATCATCTGCTCCCCCACGCTGGTCGAGGGGAAACTTCTCGTCGGAGCGTACGACAATTTTCTTTACTGCCTCGATCCGACGACAGGAAGCATGAACTGGAAGGTCGAGACCGACGGCCCGGTTCACTGTTCGCCGAGCTTGGTCGAAGGGGCCGTCGCCGTGGCAGGATGTGACGGCATCATTCGGCTCTTGAATGTGGCCGACGGTAAGGAGAACTCGTCCGTGGAGATCGGCGGCAATATCGCCTCGACTCCAGCGGTTGTCGGCAGCCGACTCTTTCTCGGGACCATGAACGAATCGGTCATCGGCATTGATTGGAAAAAGAGTCAGGTTGTCTGGACTTATCGCCGACCCGATCGGAGTTTCCCCTTTTACTCCTCGCCGGCCGTTTATGAGGATCTCATTATTATTGGCGGTCGAGATAAGAGTGTTCATGCGCTGGAGCAGGGCTCGGGCAAAGAGCGATGGAACTTTCGGACGAAAGCCCGGGTCGATTCGTCCCCCGTGGTGGTGGGAAAGCGAGCCTATATCGGCTCTCACGATGGTAATCTCTACGCGATCAACGCGAAAACCGGCGAGAAGGAATGGGAATACGCCGTCGAAGGGGCGATTATTTCCTCGCCGGCGATCGCTCGCGGGAAACTCGTCATCGCCAGTGCCGAGGGAATGATCTACTGCTTTGGATCAAAGGACGAACCAAAATCGGCAGCCGGCACCCCCGCCCCGTAAGAATATCGCCGACACAGTTTGTACCCGCAATGGAACGAAATTCGAACCGACCGGGATGATGGGTCGCGCGAAGTGTTCTACGGACGACGCGACTTTCCCAATGATCATGTAAACCATGCGACGAAAAGGGTGGCAACATGGTGACGGACATCTCTCATGACAAGACCGAAGTAGGCAACTACTTCATCGCCAACTACCCTCCCTTTTCGGTCTGGAGCGCCGACCACGTTGGGGCTGTTCAAGAGGCACTCTCTCGTCCGTCGACCAGCGTCGAGCCGATGGGACTTTATCTGCACATTCCGTTTTGCCGAAAGCGATGCAAGTTTTGTTACTTTCGCGTCTACACCGACGTGCAAGCCAAATCGATCCAGGATTATGTCGATACACTGGCCCGCGAGGTCGAGATCCTTTCGCAGCAGCCCGCCGTCCAGGGACGCGATTTTCGCTTCGTCTATTTTGGCGGCGGAACACCTTCGTTTCTCTCGGAAAGGCAACTCTTAGGACTGGTCGAGAAGCTTCGCCGAAACATCCATTGGGACAAGGCGGATGAGGTCACTTTCGAATGCGAGCCCGGCACATTAAGCCAGCCTAAGCTTGAAGCGATCAAAGAGATCGGCGTCACAAGGCTGAGTTTGGGCGTCGAAAATTTTGACGACGCCATCCTCGAAGAAAATGGTCGAGCCCACAAGTCGAAGGAGATCTTCCGCGCGTGGGAATGGATTGTCGCGACCGGCTTTCCGCAGGTGAACATCGACCTGATTGCCGGCATGATCGGCGAGAAATGGGACAATTGGCGACGATGTATCCAACAGACGATCGACCTGGCTCCTGACAGCGTCACGATTTATCAGCTCGAACTCCCCTTCAACACTCGGTACTCAAAAGAGCTGAACGTTCTCGGACAGGAAACCGTCGCGCCGTGGTCGCTAAAACGGGATTGGCTCAACTTCGCGTACGATGAGTTTCTTTCTCACGGCTATGAAGTATCGAGTGCTTACACGTTGCGAAAAAAGAGCAACCCGCCCACCCGTTTTCTCTACCGCGACAACCTTTGGCATGGATCGGATTTGCTCTGCGCGGGGGTTGCGTCGTTCGGCCATCTTTCCGGCGTGCACTATCAGAACATTGACGGATTGGAACCGTACCAGTCGGCCGTTGCCGAGGGTCGACTCCCCATCAACCGGGCTTATCCCGTTCCCAACGATGAACGCTTAATCCGCGAACTCATCTTGCAGACCAAGCTCGGCCACTGGAACGCCAACTATTTCCGCGAGAAGTTCGGCGTCGATGTCTTCGAGCATTTTCGCGATGCGACGAACGACCTTGTTCAACGAGGACTCGCCCAGATCAATACCAACGAATTCCAGTTGACGCGCGACGGCTTGCTCCGCGTCGATTCGCTTTTGCCCGGCTTCTTCAAACAAGAACACCGCGTTGATCGCTACACGTAATCGAGTCGCGACCAAGTGAGGGATGTGTATCCCGACCTTCGGAGATGATGATGTCCCCAGCCACGGATCCCAGCAAGGAGCTTCGGCTTTTGTTCGCCTTTTTTGGCGATGCCGAATTGCCGCACGCGGAAATTATCCCGGCCGAAGCGGTCCCGGCTCCTTATCGGGATCTCCTCGTGCATCATGGCCACATGACCGAAACATTGGACCGATACTATTCGTCTTCGGTCGCGGTCCATCCTTATCTTGTTCATCGGCATGGCGAGATGTACGGTCGAAAACTCGACCTATCGATTCCGCCTGACGGCAAGATTGTCATGACCGGGCTGATGATCATCAACCTGACCTTTGTCGGGGCCGAGGTGGCCCTTAAGATCGTCGAAGGGAAAACTCCTCTTGGACGACTCTTGATTGAAAACAACGTGCTTCGCGAGGTCAACAGCGGAACGTATTTGAAGCTGGCCCCGACCGATCCATTGGTGAAACGGTTTCATTCGTCCGCCGATCGACCGGCTTACGGCCGACTGGCTACTATCTTCTTTAGCGACAAGCCCGCGGTCGATCTGCTCGAGATCGTCGCTCCCTGATCCACTTTCGAGTGAAGGACCGATCGGTTGCCCATGACGATGCCGCTCGAAAGAAACCCGTCGCTCGATGAACTGACCGAGCAGGCCGCTTGTCAGTTTCGATCCGTGTTCGGTCACGATCCGACTCATTTCGCGGCGGCTCCCGGACGGGTCAATCTCATTGGCGAACACATCGACTATAACGATGGTTTCGTACTGCCCCTGGCGATCGAGCGGTACGTCGTGATCGCTGGTCGACCTATTTGCGATTCGTCCGAACCGTTGATCCGATTGTTTAGTGATCCCCTTCGATCAGAGATCTCATTTCCCCTCAGGGATCTTGTTCCGTCAAGCACTCGCGACTGGGCGAAGTACGTTGCCGGAGTCATGGCGGGTTATCAAGACCGGCAAGCGAATCTTCCTTCCATCGAGGCATGCATTGTCTCGAGTATCCCTTTGGGTGGGGGGCTCTCGAGCAGTGCTGCCCTTGAGGTCGCCGCGGCGACGCTGCTGGAACAGATCACTCAGACATGTCTGGAACCGGTGGAGAAAGCCCTCTTATGTCAACGAGCCGAACATTTGTTTGCCGGAGTTCCGTGTGGAATCATGGATCAATTCAGCAGTGTGTTCGGCCAATCCAATGAGCTTCTCCTGCTTGATTGTCGATCGCAGACGATCGAGCCAGTCCCTTTTCTGTTTCCCGATTGGACCATCCTCGTCAGCAACAGCAACGTCAAACATGCCCTCACGGGTGGCGAGTATGCCCAGAGACGGGATCAATGCGATCAAGCGTTGCATCTGCTGAATAAGCCGAGTTGGCGCGACGTGTCGATGGAGGAGATTGCCGAACTTTCTGGCAAGCATGACAACGTTCTTCTTCGTCGAGCTCGGCACGTCGTGGGGGAGATCGTTCGCACGCAACAGGCGGCGCAGGCGCTTGGCAAGTCGGACGGAGCGACGCTCGGGGCTCTCATGAATGCCAGCCATGACTCGCTTCGAGATGATTTTCAGGTCAGTTGCGACGAGCTAGATGTGCTGGTCGACATCGCTCGAACGATCGGCCCAGCAGGGGGCGTGATCGGCTCTCGAATGACTGGCGGGGGCTTTGGCGGCTGTACCGTATCACTGATCGAAACGAGCCGCGCCGAAGAGATCGCGACACGAATTCGATTCGGCTATCAGGATCGGACGGGCATCGAACCCACGCTCTTTGTGACAAGGCCCGCTCCGGGAGCGATGCCGATCTACCGACCTTAACGCCCGCTCAATATTCAGGCGACTTTGCACGACCTTGGGACTTACTTCGGCAAGTTGAAATGGATGTGTCGATTGATAGAGCAGGCTGCGCGGTATCTCCCATGACATTAAAAATGAAATTGGACCCGTTCCGGATGATCCGACGATTTCCTCTCCGTGGGCGGGGTGGGACGTAATCGCTTCGATGGAGGTCCAAGATGACTCGGCGATTCATCGTCGTTGCTGGCTGGATTGTCCTGGCGACATCCGTTCTGGGTCAGCCAACACCGAGTACGTTGCCAGAAGTTATTGTGGAAGGTCAGCCCCCCCAACCGGCAGAATCCGCACCGGCCCCCGCAAGCGATGCCGAGCCCATCACGCCGCAATTCTTTAGCAACGCCCCAGCGCCGGGCGAACGGAAGTTCGGCATGACGGTCCCGGGTTCGATTCCATGGGGGTCGGGCGTCATTACGCGCGACAGTCAACGCGTCGGGTCCTACGGTCAACCCGCATGGACAACACAACGTCCCTTTGCCACTTCGAGAACCTATGTCCTCCCAGCGGGAACCGCGCAGTTAGAAACATGGGTTCGGCCAACATGGGGCCAAGAGGGTAAGCCCGAGTTCCGTTTTCTTCATGAACTTGCCGTCGGTCTGCCCGGTCGAATTCAAATCGATATTTACGAACGATGGGGAATCGAAGAAAACGCAAACGGAGGACAACAAGGATCGCATCAAGGAAACCAGTACGAAATACGCTACGCGCTGGCGGACTGGGGAAAGATCCCGTTTAACCCGACCCTCTACTTTGAATGGGTCGAGAAGAACGGAGGGACTCCGGACGTCTACGAGATCAAACTCCTCTTTGCCGAGCAGTTTGGCCCGCGTCTCTTCTACGCTTCGAACTTGATTCTTGAACAAGAGGACGGCGGAGCCAAAGAGACCGAGTTCGGCTGGAGCACGGCATTTGCCACCCCCATCATTGAGCGGAAGCTGATGGGGGGAATCGAAATGCTGCTGCAACGAAACACCGTCAAGGGGGAGCGAGGCGATCCCGTCGATACCTTTCGCATCGGCCCGAGTTTGCAACTTCGACCGACCAATCGAACCTTCATCACCGCCACGGCGTTGTTCGGTACCACGGCCGATTCCCCCATCTGTCAGGCCTACTTCATTTTCGGTTACCAGTTTGGCTTCCGCGCCGGGCCCGCCGCTAGCTACTTCGCGCCTTCATCGACTATCGGTAATTAGCGCATCGTCGCCCACCAAAACGAAAATCAGGTTGGCCAAGTACTGAGGGAGGTTTTTGCTCGGCACCAATTGGCTGGTCGATGTACACTGGTGGTTACGACAGGGCTTCAATCGATCTTGTCCGTAGAGCGATGATGAAACAGAACCCCGCCTTAACCTATCTGCCGGTGTCGCTGGCGATTCACGCGGCTCTATTGCTGGCGCCGATGCTTTTCTTTCGCTCGATGAAGCCGTCGGCTGATCTTTACGTTCAAGTCGGGCTCGTCAGTGTTCCGTCCGAATCGTTCACATCGTTCGCCTCCAACCAGTCTCTTCCGCGAGCGAAGACCAATCCCGACCAATTGGCTGAGAAAACGCCTGATCTCTCTCGCGAGCCGATCGACGAGCCCGAATCGTCGGATGTCGCACACGAGGTCATTGATGTCAGCGAGTTTCATCAGCCGTTGCGTACTCCGATGATTGACGAACATGTCGAGGCAGCCCCTTTGCCGTCGATGACCATGCCTTTGCCCATGCCGCTCGGCGAGGAGTTTTCGCCGGTGGCGGTCTCATCCGAAAGTCGTGTTGGGACCCCCATCCATCGGCCCGGCGTTCGGGTGCAGGCTAAGCTTCGATCGATGGACCGTCCTGTGTATCCCGCCGAAGCCCTCGCGCATCGGTGGGAAGGTCTCGTGATAGTGCGGGTCCATGTGACGGCCGAGGGAGAGACGTCGATGGCCGAGATCGTGCAGAGTTCTGGGCACTCTCTTTTGGACGAGGCGGCGTTGCAATTTGCGAGAAAAGCCCGATTCGAGCCGAGCCAATGCGACGGCATCTCGCACGAATCCGACGAAATACTTCCCATCCGTTATCGCCTTCACTCTAGCATGTTGGATTGACCATCCGCCGACGCGGGGCGAACTGATATAACACGTGCTCGATTCGCATATCTCTCAGGCAAGTGACATGAATATTCTTGGCATCAGTGGCGGCGTCTCGTTTGGCAATCAGGATGGCTCGGCCGCCCTGCTGGTGGATGGCAAGCTCATCGCGGCCGCCGAGGAGGAGCGATTCGTCGGCATCAAATTTGCGAACGGGCATTTGCCTCGCTCGGCGATCGCGTACGTCCTTCGCGAGGCCAACCTCACGATGGCCGATGTCGACACGATTGTTTTTGCCGGCTCGACTTACATTGAAATTGCCGATGTTTTGAAGCGATTTTTGGTCGCGCAGTTCGGTCATGCCCCGAACATCAAGCTCGTCGATCACCACGAGGCCCATGCCGCCAGCAGCTATTACGGATGGGGAGCCAAAGAGAGCCTGGTTGTCACATGGGATAACTCCGGTGACGGAAAATGCACGACGATCTGGAGCGGCTCGCAAGGCAAGATGACCTTGCTCCACGAGTATCGTCGCCCGAACTCGCTGGGACTTTTTTACGGCGCGGTGACGCAGTACCTGGGGTTCATGCGGGACAGCGATGAGTACAAAGTCATGGGGATGGCCGCGTACGGCCAACCGATATACGACTTTGATCCGATCCTTGAAGTCACTTCGGACGGCTATCACTTTCACAGCGATTTCATTCAAGGGATCGTTCCCGGCAGGCCTCAACCGACGAAGTTTATCGGGCTCTTTGATGAGTTTCCGCTGGCCGTCCCACGGCGACTTCCGACCGATCCCTTCACCGAAACCCATTTCAATGTCGCGGCCTCGGCACAGGCCCAGCTTGAACGGGCTTGTGTGACACTGGTACGTCACTGGTTGGCGAAGACTGGACATCGGCGTGTCTGTTTTGCGGGCGGCGTGGCGCTCAACTGCTTGATGAACCAGAAAATTCGTGAGATGGATGGAGTTGATGAGATCTTTGTGCCACCGGTCTGCTCGGATGCCGGTTTGGCTCTCGGGGCGGCCTATCTCGAAGCGATCGCCCAGGGCGAGCAGATTTCGCCGCTGGGACATGCGTATTGGGGTCCCTCGTTCTCTTCGGCCGAGATCAAACGGGTTCTCGATCGAGCAGGGGCGCGGTATCGAGTGTCGCGGAATGCTGCGGAGGATGCGGCAAGCATTATTGAACAGGGAAAGATCCTCGGATGGTTTCAAGGCCGGCTCGAGTACGGCCCGCGCGCGTTGGGATGCCGAAGTATTCTCGCCAATCCGCGAGTGGCGGATATGAAAGATATCATCAACATGCGGGTGAAGTTTCGCGAGGAGTATCGCCCCCTAGCGCCGGCGATCCTTCATGAGCGAGGCAGCGAGTTCTTCGACAATTACACCGATTCGCCGTACATGACGCAGACGTTTCGCACGAAGGGAAATCTTGCGGAGATTGCACCTGCCGTGGTTCATGCCGACGGAACCGCGCGGTTGCAGTCGGTCCATGCATCGACGAACCCTCGTTTTGCCGAGTTGATCCATGAACTGCAAAAGAAGATCGATTTGCCGATCACGCTCAACACCAGCTTGAACGCTTACAACGATCCGATGGCCTGCTCGCCGCACCAAGCGCTGCGAACGTTCTTTACGACCGGCATGGATGCTTTGATCCTGGAAGAGTTTGTTCTTGAGAAGTGACCGAGTCGGCTTCGCAACGCAGGAGGCGGGGATTCGACCGTCAGGGCATCAGGTCCATTTCATTGAGAAGGTTCCAAAGTTCTCCTTCGTTGCCGGCCTGATCGATCTCGGCCCTGACGGCGGAGGAATTCCCCTCGCCTTTGATGTCGATCACCAATTCGCGAGAGGCTTTTCGGGCGCGGATGAATGCAGAGTCGGCGTTAACTTCCTTCTTCGACACGCCCCATTCTTGCACCTCAAGGGTCCGTAAGGCCGACTTATAGGCTTGGTCGACCTTCTTATCCATTTGTTTGAGCTTCGCTGTCCCAGGAAAGTAATGCTTCGGCGCGGTGTAGTATTGATCGAGAACCTTCAAGCAGCCGACCTGAGCTACGACAAGCGCGATCAGGAATCCGATGGCTATGGTTCGCATTCGGTATTCCCCTTTTCTGCCGACGGTGACGGAAATAAATCTTTCCTCATTTCGCCGTAGTTTTCGGACTTGGTCTATACGCTTGCCTACAAATCGCGGAAGATCAATTTTGGTGGGTTCGTCGCTTTCGGGCCGATCCCCCGACCAAGTTCAGGACGGACTTGGATTTAGTGGGAACAAGGAGGTTCCAAATGTCGACCGCTACTTCGCACACCTCTCCTCTAGTTGCTCCTGTGGTTGATGTGGAAAAGGCTCGTTATGTGGCCGGCACACTTTCTCTCCTGATTGATGTGGTGCAAGATGATCGCGTTCTCGCCACCATCCTGCGACAGGCTCGCAACGAATTGGTGAGTCTGATTCCCAGCCCAAAGCAGATCACTGCAAAGAAAAAGATCGTTCGGCAAGCAGCCTAACAGCGCTCGATCATGATTGGCCGATGCCAAGCTCGTTCTCATCAAGGATCACCCCGTCGGAACGAAAGAGGACGGCGGGCGTCTCCAGATCGAGCGGGGCAGGGGTCTGGCCCAAGAGGAGCCGACCCATCGTGTCGGCTCGGCCACTGGCCCGCGCGATCCAATGGCTGTACCCAACGTACGAGGTCGTTAGCCGAGGGTTGAGTTCGATCAGCCAAGTCATCTCGCCGGCTTGCACCATATCGACACCGAAGTAACCTCGTCGCGAATCGACAGATCCTCTCGATTGAAGCTTATCAAGCAGACGTTGTTGAAAACCATTCATGCTATCGGCGACATGATTCGAGGGGACTCGGCCGCCGAGATAGCGAAAGCGAAAAAACGGCGTCCCTTCCATGGGGATAGCCTCAACAAACTGATCAGCGATGGGCATCGGGAAGACCGTGCCGTTGGATTGCCCGATGAAAGCCTGGCTTTGCCAGCGAACCTGTGGGCCATCGAGCCAAGGTTGATAGACCCAGTCGCCGCCCAGCCTCTTCAGCATCAACGGCCAGTCGATCCGTTCTTCTTCAGAGAAAGGACATCCGAAAACATTCTCGGCCCCGGCACCGTCGGGCCGTTTTGCGACGATGCCTCGACAAAGATCTCTACTCAGATCCATCGCTGCCGACTTGTTGGAATTCGTTTGGCGGAGAGAAGCAGGCGTTGCGTCGCGGGAACGGTTGTTGTCACCGAGACCCATTGATTGCCAGGCTTCATCCTGCGTCTCGAATGTCGGGAAGGCGAGGCTCTGTGCCCAAAGGGGAAGCGTGTTTTTGTTCTCCCCCAACGCGACCCAAGCAGATCCAGGTGACAGAAGCCGATAGCCACGCCGTTCGACCGCTTGTGTTTTTGCTCGAAGAGAACCTCCCGTTTCGGGGGCAATCACCAGCCAGCCGGCATGAGGATCGGCATCATCGAGTAACTCTTCAAAAGATCGGTCGTTGACGATAATGGGTTCGCCGGCAAGTTGATGCGGATCGCGCGAGGCATGAAGGATGGGGATCACACGATCTATTGCCGATAGATCGCGTGTCACGGAGCGGAGCATCGCCTCTCCTTCCCGTGCCATCGCGCAGAAGGGATTGGCCGAAGGACTGGCAGAAAGTTCCTCGTAAACGTAGATCGTCATGCAGTGGCGCCTGCTTCTGGAAAGGTTTTATTGGCGATGCGCATGATCCCGGTCCTCGACATCAAGCAGGGAAAAGTCGTGCGCGGAATCGCCGGCCGACGTCGCGAGTACTTGCCCATCGTATCGAGACTCACCCCATCGGCGGAACCTGTTGGTGTGTCGATGGACATGAAATCTGTTCTGGGGGTCGATCACTTTTATCTGGCCGATCTGGATGCGATTGAAGGGGCCCCCCCCTCGGTCGATCTTTATCAAACCCTGTCGCAGCATGGGATTCGCCTTTGGGTCGATGCCGGCATCATCGACGAAATCCATTTGAGCGAAGTCGATCATCCCTCTGTGGCGGGCTGGGTCATCGGCTTGGAGACATTGGCCTCGGTGGATGCGTTATCGCGACTGATGGAACAGTTTGGTGCGGACCGAATCATCTTCTCGCTCGATTTGAAGCAAGGCGTCCCGTTGGCGAGGTCGGCGTATTGGAAAGGGTGGTCGGCGGCACAAATCGGCGAGCGTGTGCTCGCCCTTGGGGTTCGGCAATTGATTATCCTCGACCTTTCCTGCGTGGGGATGGATTCTGGTTGGGGAGGAGGGGATCACCTAGCCGAGTGGAGTTCTCGGTATCCGGCCGTCGATTTTTTTGTGGCCGGCGGCGTGCGAGACATCGCGGATTTGAAAGCCGCCTCGTCCATGGGCGCCGCAGGCGCTCTGGTGGCGTCGGCTTTGCACGATGGAAAAATCGGGCCGACCGACCTCGCCCCATTCGCGAGTGTTGACTCGTGATGGTGAGATTTGGGGAAGCATCGAGAAGGTAGGGAACTCTGGTAGCGGAGAGATTGGCAGGAGTTGTATACTACCGGCCGGCCGGGGGGAGATGATCAAGCCTATCATCTTCCTGCTTGCTCTCACGAATTGTTCGAAAGAGGATGGTTGCCCCATGGCCAACGAGCACGTCGATTGGAAGCGGATCGACTTTTCTGAGATTTTCCCTTGGACGATTCTCTTCTCTGGCTTTCGCCACGCTCGGGATCCGAAGAAGATTTTGCTCGGCGCGCTCGGGGCGCTCTTCATGTCGCTGGGCTGGTATGTCATCGGGTCGGCCAGTACGGCTAGGCCGCCGATTCTTCCCGAGGCGATTGGCGCCAACGCGGGCGAAACGGAGAAGAAGGATTATCAACGAAGTCTGGATCTCTACCGAGCCGACGAGCAGAAATACCGACTTCTCAGCGAATCACGCCGATTGCCTTGGAACAACGGCGGTAGCCTGCCCGAGGGGGTTTACGTCTCGGCGATGGATGCGGAGCGAGGCTGGACGAATTTCGGCATCAAGGTGCCGGCATCGTTGTTTCTCGTCTTCGAACCGATCCGAACCCTGCTCGTCCCAATTCAGCTCACCTTCGTTTCGAAGAACTCGACGCTGATCGGCATCGCACTTCTAGCGTGGATGCTGGCCGTTTGGTCGTTGTTCGGGGCGGCCCTTTGTCGGATCTCGGCAGTGCAGGTCGCTCGTAACAGCAACGTTGGCTTGATCGAGTCGCTTAAATTTGCCGGGACCCGATACTTCAGTTTCTTTTCGTCGCCGGTGTTGCCCTTCGTGGGGATCATCGGGATCGTGATCTTTGCGGGCATCGGAGCGCTCTTTCTTCATATTCCGGTTTTGAACGCCGCGGTCGGTGCGTTCTGGATTCTTCCGCTGTTGGCGGGTTTTGTCATCGTGACGGCGCTGCTGGGTCTGGCGCTCGGTTGGCCTCTCATGTTTGCCGCTATCGGTGCCGAGGCCACGGAGAGTTTCGATGCGCTTAGCCGAGCGTTCAGTTATGTTCTCGGTCGGCCTTGGAGTTATCTTTTCTATGGCGTGATCGCTCTTCTTTACGGCGGCATGGTGATGGTCTTCACCACAACGTTTGCTTACGCAATGGTCGATCTATCGCAATACATCGTCTCGTGGGGATATGGTGATTCAACGCTGCTCTATTCGCTGGCCCCCGAAGCACCTGGTTGGCAACAACAGTTCGGCCCCGCGTCGATTCCCGATGCACCTGTGTCTTCTCCCTCGGGTTGGCAATACTTGACCGCGGTCATGGTATCCTTTTGGACCCATGTTCTTTTCATGGGAATCGTCGGGCTGACTTACAGCTACTTTTGGACGCAGGTAACGGCGATCTATTTCCTTTTGAGACAGGACGTCGACGAAACGGAGATTGAAGAGGTCTACCTGGAGGAAGAAGACGAAGAACCCTTCCCCACGGCGACGCCGACGGTTTCGCCTCCTAAGCCGACCGTCGCCGGCCCGACCTCACCAGGTCCGATCAGCGCGTTGCCGATCATCGAGCCCCCGAAATAGCATGGTGGTACATCCCAAGATTCATGAACTCGTGCTTCGCGTCCGGTATGCCGAGACTGACCAGATGGGTTTTGTCCATCACTCGCACTACCCGGTCTACTTCGAGATGGGCCGAACCGAGATGCTCCGCTCGACGGGGCTGGACTATCGATCCGTCGAGGAGAGTGGCTTTCTCTTAGTGATCGCGAAGTTGAGTTGTCGATTCCTTAGCCCGGCCCGCTACGACGATGAACTCCTCCTAAGAACACATCTCAAGAGAGTAACCTACGTTCGCATTGAGCATCGTTACGAACTCTTCCGCGGTGATGATCTCCTTTGCGACGGCGAAACCACGCTTGCGTGCGTCGATCGCGCGGGCAATTTGCAGAAACTCCCACCCGAACTCGGTCCGACGAGCGATTGAATAACCTTTCGATCTCGTTTTGATCCGATCGGTCTTTTGAGCCGCGAATAGAGGTTTTCTTGCGAATGTTTTTGAGAATCCATCCCGTCTTGATCGAGAACTTGATCCCGACAGAGAACAGCCAGAGCGGTTCCAATCAATTCCACGCAACCATGGCATCGGTCTTCTTCAAACATTGCTAAATCGGGCGTAATCCGCCGAGGAGAGGCGGAGCCATGAGCTAGATTTTCCTGAGTTCGGGACTCATTTTTGTCTCGTGCAAAACGGTTGCGAGCCGCCCCTCTTCCCGGTCGGCAATGGATCTCGCAGGAGATTGGTAGTGACTTTCCTTCAGTCGATTTCTCGGTCTTTTCAAACCTCGCCGGCGAAAACCAAGTCGACGTCGCCCGAGACGGGTACGGTCTCGGCCAGCAGTGAACCCGCTCCGCCCGTCTTGAACGAGAAGATCTTTATTGCTCGGCAACCGATCTTCGACAAGAACATCAACGTCTACGGTTACGAGCTTCTTTTTCGGGACGGTCAATCCAATTCGGCGAACGTCACCGATAATGACACGGCCACGCAGAACACACTGATCAATGCGCTGGTTGAGTTCGGCTTGAATGACCTGATTGGAAACTATCGCGGGTTTATCAATCTCGGCCCGCAGCATGTCTTCGGCGACTTCCCATTCACAGAGTACCGTGATCGGCTCGTCCTCGAAATTCTAGAGTCGATTCCGATCGATGCCTCGCTGGTTCGGGCAGCGACCAAGTTGAAAAGCCAAGGCTACCTGATTGCACTCGATGACGTCTTCGTCCGACCCGAAACGGAACTCCTTTTTCCGATCGTTGACATCGTCAAGATTGATCTGACATTGATCCCGAGGGATGACCTCGCTCGACAAATGGCGATCTTGAAAAAGTTTCCTAACCTCAAGGTGCTGGCGGAAAAGGTAGAAGAGCCCGAGACATACAAGCAGTGCCGTGATCTGGGTTGCGAGTATTTCCAGGGTTACTTTTTCGCCCGTCCGAAAACCGTCGTCGGCAAGAAGATACCCGAAAGCCGAATCGCGGTCCTCCGGTTGATTGCCGAGCTTCAGAATCCCAATGTCAGCGTGGCCGAGATCGAACGGCTGATCAAGCAGGATGCTTCGCTTAGCTACAAGCTGCTCAAGTACATCAACTCCGCCATGACCGGCGTCGCACAGCAGATCAATAACGTTCGCCAGGCGATCACGCTTCTGGGGCTGAGTCGCATTCGCGTGCTCGCCACCATGCTGGGCCTAGCCCATGGCAACGACAAACCGCACGAGTTGCTCGTCACCGCTTTGGTACGGGCTCGCACTTGCGAGCTTGTTGCCACGCGAATGCGTTTGACGGATCCTTCTTCGCTGTTTGTTGTCGGGCTGTTCTCTTTGCTCGATGCGATGCTGGATCAGCCGCTGGACCTCTTAATGAAGCAACTTCCGTTGGCCGAGCCCATTCGTCAGGCGATTCTCGCGCATCAGGGCGAAATGGGCAAAATCCTGAACGAAGTGACCGCCTTCGAACAGGGTGATTGGACCACCCTGCAGCAAGACCCCGCCGCCATGCGACGGACGCGCGAGTCATACATGGAGGGGCTCCGCTGGACCGCCGCCCTGCAACCCGATCTATTCTTCGAAAAGTCGTAAGCGATCGATAGCGTTCGCAAAATCGGATGCCGACATCGTCGCTTGATACCAGGCGAGAACGAGATCCGTCCATCGTCGCCCCTGCAATGTCGCTTCGATCTGTCGGTAGGATTCACTGTTGATTATGTCGTCGATTCTGACATCGATTCGATCCGCGGGAAGCACCGATGCGACGCGGTCGGACCATTCCACCACGGATACTCCATCTCCATCGAAGTACTCTTCAATGCCCAGCTCCGCGAAGGCCGACTCGTTGGACAAGCGATAACTGTCGAAGTGGTAGATCGGCAAGCGAGCATGGTATTCGTGGATGAGGACGTAGGTCGGGCTCGCGACGGATCGTGGATCGTCGATATCCAGTCCCTCGGCCAATCCCCGAACGAAGAGAGTTTTGCCCGCTCCCAAGCGACCGGCTAAACCGATCAACAAACCCTCCCTCGCGACAAGACCGAGGGCCCTCGCGAGCGACAGGGTTTCGTCCGGGGCATGCGATTCAAAAACGATTCGCATGGAGAGGCTCCGAAGTCGAGGATCGGTCTGGCCAAAGGATCACCGAACTTCGCATCCGCCGGGGACATCTTCCGCATCGGGTTTCAGCAGGACAACCCTGTCGCCGACCGTTGCTGCCAGCAGCATACCCTGACTCTCCTCGCCTCGCAAAAGAGCAGGTTCAAGGTTGTCGACGATCACAATCGTTCGACCGATCAGGTCGGCCGGCTCGTAGAATTTCCGAATGCCGGCGACGATTTGCTTGGGGGCCTCGCGACCGACATCGACCGATAGAAGCATCAGCTTGTCGGCATTGGGGTGGGGTTTGGCTTCGAGGATTTTCGCGGTCCGAAGCTGAGCCTTTTTGAAATCGTTGATGGAAACCAATCCTTCGGACTCTGTCATAAACCTCTCCCTCTTTCTCCTATTTCACCCTGCCTGGATCGACGCCCCCTCCCGTGGAGCGGGTTCGGCCTCGCCGAGAGGACCATCGAATCGAACGGATTTCTACGGCAGTGCCGATGAATCGTCCAAAAGACCTCGGTCTCTCAGGGCGATATCATGCTGACAGGAACCGACGGCGATCGCCGGTCCTCTTCTGGATCTTCATCCCCAGCAGAATATGACCTTTGGGTGCGAGAATAAGGGAATCAATCCGACACGCAAGTTTGACGATCGATCTTCGTATTTTCGTGACACTGCCGGTCTGTTGTGTTTACGTCGTTCGCGGGAGAGGTGTATTATGAATGAATCGTCGGCCCTTCGTTTCGTGACGAATCGAGAAGCGATCGTCGAAGAGTTACCTTGGGGACCGCACGAGTGGCTAAGCCGACCGGGCTTAGTCGCGGCCGACCAGTTACTTCTCGTGCGGGTGACCATGCCGCCGGGAAAAGGTCATTCATTTCATCGCCATCCGTTGATGGAGGAGATCATCTACGTCGTCGAGGGTGAGGCGCAGCAGTGGGTCGAAACGGAGAAACGAACGCTGACGGTCGGGCAGATCGCGCACATACCGGTGAATCTCGTCCACGCCACCTTCAACAACAGCGAGAAGCCTCTGGTCTTCCTGGCCATTCTCTCACCCGCAAACGCGCCAGGTCCGCCGCTGGTCGACGTCTCTCTAGAGGAGCCCTGGGCATCGCTCAGGCAGCAATAGGATATCTCTTTCGGAGCAGACCGCAGGCCCCCCACACGATCGAGGAGGATGAACATCTCTGCTGGGTGATTCCTCAACTCTTAGTCGGTAGGCCCGGCCCCAACTTCGCGCCGTGGAACGCTCCTCTCCTAAAGCAGCTTGGGATCGGCGGCGTCGTGTCGCTTGATGGTCCCATTCGAACGGCGGATCTTGCGGCGGCGGGCATCGAACATCTTCCCGCGTATCAACCGATGCTTTTGTTGCCGACCGAGAAGGATCAACTCCGATTCCTTTCGGTCATGCCGCGAATCTTGGCCTTCTTCGACAACATCCAAGCCAGACGCCAAGCCATCATGATTCATTGTCATTACGGTTGCGACCGAACGGGGTCGGCATTGGCCTGTTGTTTGGTGGCTCGACAGAAGATGGATGCGGAGTCGGCTATCCTCACGATTCAAAGGCTCAATCCTGATGCACTTTGGGTGGTCGGCTATGCCGACGCGGTTTATACCTTTGAAGAGAGTTATCGTCAGAACCCAGACTTATACGACGGATTGCCCCTGCCGTGACTTCATCGTCCCGTATTGTCGCCTGCGTAGGACTCGCTGTCGTCGCGACTGCCCCCTTCGCGTTCAAGGCGTTTCACATCGATGATATTCTGTACTTGTCGGTCGCGCAGCAGATTTTGCGAGATCCTTGGAAGCCCTATGGCGATAGGGATACTTCTCTGGTTCTTTGGGATGCGAAGAACGGCCAACCTGATTCACTGTTCGATACCGATTTTAATCCCCCGCTCTGGAAGTACTTTCTGGCCGGCACCATTGCCTTATTCGGCGATGATGAATGGAAGCTGCACGCCCTCTCGGCTTGTTTTCTGATGGTCGGTATCGTCGGCTGGTCAAAGGTGGCAGACCGCTGGACGAAGAGGCCGTTCTGGGTTTTGTCGATGATCGTCCTGAGCCCATTCTTCTTGCCGGGACAGAACATCATGCTCGAAGTTCCCATCTTTTGTTGGACGGGTTGGGGGATTTTCTTTTTAGCCTCTAACTGGGAACGAGACTCGTGGCGCCATTCCGTCGCGGCGGGATTGTTTTTAGGATTGGCACTCTTAACGAAATACTCGGCCGCGATCTTGTTGCCGGTCGTCCTTATCGGCGCCATCTTCAGTAAAAGGCCTCGGTCGCTGGCAGCCTTGATTCTTCCCATCATCATGCTGAGCTTATGGTGTGGGCACAACATGCTGGTGTATGGTGAGTTCCATCTCACTGCTCATGGGAATGTTTTTAAACCCGAAGAGTGGGGCTCGCGGTTTCTGAACGTCCTTCGTACGATCGGCGGCGTTTCCTTTCTTTGGCCGGCTCTCTTAGCTGGTCGTCTTGCCACGAGAGCGAGTGTGATGGGGACGTTATTGATCCTGATCACGGCAGCGATCGTCGCGATGATCGACCGGACCCACCTTCAGCATCTGTATGAGAAAGAGGGACTCATCCTGCTCGGGATTCAAGAGATCCATGCCGTCGCGATGACTTCTCTGGGGGCACTCACGCTGCTTCTCGTGATCGTTCGTTCGTTCGGCCAGGCGCGGAGAGATCTTGTTGCTTGGCGCGGGGCGACGATCGATCGAACCCTTGAACTTTGGATTGCGGGGGCTCTGATCTTCAACGTCGCCTGCACGCCGTTCAATGCGGTTCGGCATCTTCTATTGGCGATGATCCCGCTCACTCTTTGGGTCGGTCGTCAACACGCCTTGCCCCGGATCGGACTCAACATCAGTTTGGTCGGCTCGACGTTGCTGGGCTTTGCCCTGGCGGTGGCGGACTATCAAATTGCCGACGTTTACCGAACCCTTGCGCAGAAGCAAATGCGACAGGACATTTCTCGCGGCGAACGAGTTTGGTACACCGGCAACTGGGGGATCACGTACTACGGACGCAAGGAAGGGGCCCAACCTCTCTTTGCCCACACCGAAAGGTACGGGCTCGGCAAGCCGATGATCGGCGATCGGATTTATAACCCGGTCACCATCACTTGGCAGCCGATCCATCCGACGGGCCTGGAATGGGTCGAGCATCTCCAACCGGACGGAGGTTGGCCTTTGCGGACGATTGCCCCTGGGGCGCTTTATCATGGCATGAAGCCGCTCGATCTGCCTTGGGTGTTTCCGCTGCTGAGCCCGGCTCCTAAGGAGGGGCGTGAAGGGTATCAGTTCCCCCCACTGGATCACATTCGAGTCTGGCAAGTCCGTCAACCGATCGTGGAACCAGTGATCGAGCAAAGCCCCACTTCTTCGCCAGGTGTTCTCGATGCCAAACCATGATGTTACTTCTGGTGACCGGTGCATGACACGCTCGGGAGTTATCCTCTCGATTGTCATGGGCTTGTCTGCCACGGTGCCGTTTCTGGACAAGGCTTACCACATCGATGATGTGCTCTACCTTGCGGTGGCCGAGCAGATTCGACGAACGCCGATGGATCCTTACGGCGTCACCGAGAACGCAGAGATTCTCTGGGACGCGATCGATGGCCGACCTGATTCACTCTTTCAGATCGATTTCAACCCGCCTTTGTGGAAGTACCTTCTTGCGGGTGGAATGATTTTTCTGGGCAATGAGGAATGGAAGCTTCATCTCTTCTCGACAATGGCGGTCGTGGTGGCCGCCTTGGGAATATACGCCTCCTCTTGCCGATTCACTACTCGACCGATTTGGTGCGTGGCGATGATCATCTGGGGCCCCTTCTTTCTCCCCGGAATCAACTTAATGCTTGAAGCCCCGCTGCTGGCGTTTCTCTCGTGGGCCATCTTTTTTCAGTGGCGATCATGGGACAACGATCGTCTTTCCGACGGACTTATCGCCGGCATTCTGATCGGATTGGCAATCCTCACCAAGTACACAATCGGAGTGTTTTTACTCCTCTTTACTGTCGGCTCGTTGATGAAACGTCGCCCGAGATCGCTGATCTTTTTGCTGCCGGCCGTTTCGTTGTTGGGGCTCTGGTGCTTGCACAATCTATGGATGTACGATCGGCTTCATGTCACTTCTCATGGCGTGGTGTTTCGGCCTGATCTTTGGATCTCTCGATTCCTCGCGGTGCTTCGGATTATCGGGGCAACCTCTCTTTTTTCCCCGATATGGTGTTGGGAATTATGGAAGAGAGGTTTCGCTGGTCGAGTCTGGTTGATCGTCGCCGTGGCCGGGGCGTTGGGTGTGGGGTTTTTCGATCTGCACTTAGCACAGAGTTATCTGTTGCGTCGGCATCTGACGATGACTCCTGGGCTCGAGCCCTTCTTTGTTGTCTTCGCCGCGTTCGGGGCGCTGCAAGTTTTGTCGACGGTAGGTCTCTGGCTTCTCTCTCGCTATTCTTTTCGATGGGATGAAGACGATCGGCAATGGGAACTCTGGCTGATCGTGCTCGGGCTATTCAACGTCATCTCTGTTCCTTTCAACGCTGTTCGGCACATGCTGGTTTTCTTCCTTGCGTTGACTTGGTTATCGGCCCGCTTGGCGGATCGATGGCAGCGACCGATTCTCCCTCATGCTCTACTAATTGCGTCTTCGTTGCTCGCGTTCGCACTGGCGATGGGGGATTATGACTACGCGAACGGCTACAGAACCTACACGCGCACGGCGATTCGCGAAGCCTGTGCTCGCTATCCGCGAGTGTGGTTCTCTGGAACCTGGGGGTTCAAGTACTATGCCGAGAAGGAAGGTGCCATCGCGTACTATCCGGGAATTCAACAGACAAACCTAGGAAAACCGATTCCCGGCGATATTTTCTATCACCCGCAACTCCTCAATTGGGCTCCCGTCATGTTGACGGTGGAAGGATCCCGTCGACAACAGATCGATCTATTGCCCGCCCAGTTCCCGCAACGGCTCGTTCTGAAAGGGATCAACTATTACGGCGTTGGTCCCGAACTCGTACCGTGGGGTTGGATTGTGACACCTAGCGTCGGGGAGCATCGGTGGGCTCCGCTCGATGCCATCAGCATTCACTCCATCGAATTGGTACCGTAGCGAGAAGAAACCAACGTCGACCACCTGCTGGCGTTTCACCAAAATCGACCTTACAATCAAGGCCGACCATGTCGAGCCGGCACCGGCACATCCTCTCAGGAGAAGGATCTCATGAAGTTCAACGTTCCTCTTTTGTTTCTCCTCGCGACCGAGTGTTCGGTTGCGATCGGCGACGATTGGCCCCAATGGCGCGGGCCGCTGCGCGACGGGGTTTATCGTGAGACGGGCATCGTCGATAAACTCCCTGCCGAGCCTCGCGTCTTATGGGAAACACCCATTGGCTTGGGTTACGCAGGACCGGCCGTCGTGGGAAAGCACGTTTACGTCATGGATCGGCAACTCGAGACCGGCGAATCGAACCCTGACAATCCCTTCGCCAAACCTTCGATCAAGGGGAACGAACGCGTTTTGTGTCTCCATAGTGACACGGGAAAGATCCTTTGGACGCATGAGTATCCTTGCCCCTACACGATCAGCTACGCCTTCGGCCCGCGAGTGACGCCGACCGTTGTTGATGATCGGCTCTATACCGTCGGTGCGATGGGGGATTGTTGGTGCTTGGACGCGAACTCGGGGAAAGTGATCTGGTCGAAGAACTATCCCAAAGATTTCGGCACCGAGATCAATACCTGGGGGATGTCGGCTCATCCGCTCGTCGAAGGGAACAAAGTGATCCTGCTGGTTGCCGGCAACGCGGGCGTCGTCGCGCTCGATCGACAGACGGGTCAAGAGATCTGGCGCGCACTTTCCGTGACCGATCCGGGATACGCTCCGCCGATGATCATCGACCAAGCCGGCGTTCGACAACTGATCGTTTGGACGCCCGTTGCCTTGACATCGCTGGATCCCGAAACGGGAAAGACGTACTGGTCCCATGAGTTTCCGCTGCAAAACGGGCTTTCTATTAGCCAACCGATTCACGATTCCAAAGAATCACTTTTGTTCGTGACCTCCTTTTACCAAGGTCCCTTGATGATGCAGCTCTCCGAAAAAATGCCGACGGCGAGCCTTCTATGGAAAGGAACGAGCAGCAGCGAAATCAAGACCGACGGACTCCACTCCATCATGTCGACGCCCCTCTTTGATCGAGGACACATCTACGGCGTCTGCAGCTACGGGCAGCTTCGCTGTCTAGAAGCAAGGACCGGCAAACGAGTCTGGGAAACATTCGACGCCACCGGCGAAGGACGTTGGTGGAATGCATTTCTCGTTGCGCATGAGGACAAAACGATCTTAGCCAACGAACAAGGAGAGCTGATCTTTGCCCGGCTTCGTCCAGAGGGTTACCAAGAACTGAGCCGAATGCCTATCATCGAGCCGACCGGCAAAGCACAAAGACGAAAGATCGTATGGTCGCACCCAGCGTTCGCTCAGCAGGCCGTCTTCGTTCGCAATGACGAGAAGATTCGCAAGATCAGCCTGGCTCGGTGACATAGGCCTGTCCATGAGGAACCATCAGGGATCGACCGTTTCGGGGGAGAGTATCGGCTGATGATTATCGCTGCCGCGGGGCTGGACCCACTATTGATCCTGGCAATCGGTATCGGGATTGTCCTTTCGCTGATCATCTTCTTCCGGGCGAACGCGTTTTTGGCGCTCGTGACGGCCGCCATGGTCGTCAGTCTTCTCGCTCCAGGTGCGCCTGATGAGAAGATGAAGAGGGTCGCCCTCGCTTTCGGCGAAGCGTGCGGAAAGTTTGCCATCGTGATCGGATTGGCCGCCATCATCGGCGAGTGCATGATGCAGAGCGGGGCGGCTGATCGTATCGTCCGGTCTTCGCTTCGTCTCTTTGGCGAACGACGAGCCAGCGTCGCGCTCATGCTCAGTGGTTTCATTTTGGCGATCCCGGTTTTCTTTGACACGGTTTTCTACCTGATGATCCCTTTGGCTCGATCGCTTTGTCGTCAAACGGGCAAGAACTTTCTGTTGTACGTGATGGCGATTGCCGCCGGCGGGGCGGCCACGCACACCTTGGTTCCTCCTACGCCGGGCCCCTTGGCGGTCGCCGGCATTCTCGATGTTCCCCTAGGAACGATGATTCTGATCGGCATCATGGTTGCATTCCCAGCGGCGTTTCTCGGCGAAATGATCTTTTCTCGCTGGGTCAATCGCGTGATGCCTGTCCCAATGAGGCCTCTTCTCGGCACCACCGAACCCGAACCGGTCGAAGAGAATCGTCTACCGTCGTTAGGGGCATCGCTTTTGCCGATCCTGCTGCCGGTCTTGCTGATCTCGGCAGACACCACCGTCGATGCTCTCCAGCGAATTCAGGCCAAACGCCAACCCGCAGCCATCGCTGACAAGACCACGCCAGAAGTCTCCACTTTGGATCGATGCCGAGCCGTCACCGCCGTGGTAGGCAACCCAAACTTTGCCCTCTTGATTTCGACGGTGATCGCCATCGTCGTGATGCAAAGACAACGGGGAATGAACTTCTTCGAGATTGATAAAGCAGTGGAAACGTCACTGATGAGTGCGGGGGTGATTATTCTCATCACCGCGGCCGGCGGAGCGTTTGGCAAGATGCTCGATGTCGCCGGTGTCGGCGAAGGAGTTAAAGGGCTCTTTGCCGGTGAGAAAGGTTTGTCTGGAGTCGAGTACCTCTTTTTAGGGTACACACTGGCAGCGATTTTGAAGCTCGCTCAAGGATCGAGCACAGTCGCCATGATCACGTCTGCTGGAATTTTCTCGAATGTGGTAGGGGAGCAGGGGCCAAGCCAGCTCGGCTTCCATCCGGTTTATGTCGCGACCGCCATTGCTGCGGGTTCGTTGATGGGCTCTTGGATGAACGACAGCGGCTTCTGGGTCTTCGCTCGTATGAGTGGATTGACCGAGAAAGAGGCGCTCCGCTCGTGGACGCCTTTATTGGCGTTTCTCAGCATCGTCGGTTTTCTCACCACTTTGGGGCTGACCTGGGTTCTCCCCTTGGCCGGGTAAAGGCGTGTATCGTCGAACGGGTTCGTCGATCTGAAAGATCGCGCGCCCTCCTTCCAGCAGAATCCCTAGCAGAACAGCAACGATCTCCTCGAATTTGGTCTCAGGGTCGAATGAATCGTTGAGATGAAGCTGAATTACCCCGTGCAGCGCGGCCCAGTATGCCTGCGCGACCGCTGCCGGCTGAATGCCCGATGAACGAATCTGTGGGACAATCTCCGCTAACCGGGCCAAGCTTCGACGAGCCCGAGAAATCTCGACTTCAAGGTCGGGATGATGTGCGGTTTCAGGTTGAAGGTTCGTGTACATCAATCGGTAGGTGCTCGGCTCGTCTCGAGCAAACGAAAGAAAAGCCTGGGCGGCAAGTTCCGCCCGTTCTGCGGGGCTCTGCGGGCCGGCATCGACCACGCTGTCTAAACGCTCCGACAGACGACGAAAGCCACCCGCGCGTGCCGCTGCCAAGATCTCGTCTTTGTCCTTGAAGTATCGGTAAGGAGTCATCGGACTGCAGCCGATATCCTCCGCCAGTGCCCGCATCGTGACGGCCGAGTATCCCCGCTCGGCAAATAGCTTCGTAAACGATTCGCAGAGCCGTTGGCGGAACGACTGCACCTCTTCTGCGGTCAGCTCCTTCGGCACGTTTCTCTCTCTCCCTGCCCAAACTCATGGTCAGCCCCTCGGCGACAACGGCCGGCCCGTCTTCTCCGGCCGGTCCCCCGACGAGAGGCGATTTCATCCAACAATCATGGCAAGGGCGTTGACTTGGTAAAGCATGCTTGTTATTATCCCATAAATTTACGTTGTAAAAAACGTCTTGAGAATGAAGATCGACCTTGAGAGAAGGCAGATGGGCCACAGAAGTGGTCTGAATGGTTGTTGATAATCGCAAGGCTGATCAATTAAGTGACTTGCGACGAATTATTCGACAGAGCCAAGGAGGTTTTGCCATGCGTCCGGCCAGAACATTGGTTGCCGTCCTGTGTTTCTTTTTCGTGGCCTTTCCATGCCAGGCCGACGATACGACGCAGGGTATTCAACTCGGGTCTCGACGGTTGACCGATTATCGCGGGGCAGAGTTCTCCCTGGATGATCTCATGAAGGAGAAGAAGGGGCTTGTTCTGGCGTTTGTTGGGACGGACTGTCCTTTGGTGAAGTCCTACTCGCCCCGCTTGATGGCGCTCGAGAGCAGACTGTCGGCTCTAGGGATTGGATTGGTGGGCATCGATTCGAACATTCAAGACTCGCTGGCGGAGATTGCCGGCTACGCGAAAGACTTCAACATCAGCTTCCCCATTTTGAAGGATGCCGACCACGCGCTGGCCGATGCTGTCGGCGCTCGACGCACCCCCGAAGTGGTTCTGCTCGATGCCCAGTGGTCCGTTCGATACATGGGCCGAATCGATGATCAATTCGGTATCGGAACGCGCAAGCCAGTCCCGCTGCGAGAGGATCTTTTCCTGGCGGCAGAGGAGCTTTCACTGGGGAAAGAAATCTCGGTGGCGAAGACCGATTCGCTCGGTTGTTTGATTGGCCGATCCAAACGAACGCCGACCGAAGGAGCCGTCACCTATTACGGCGACGTGGCGACTATTCTGCAACGTCGTTGTGCCGAATGTCACCGCGCCGGCGAAATCGGCCCGATGGAATTGACTCGGTATGAAGATGCTAGTGCTTGGGGGGAGACCATCCTTGAAGTTGTCGATCAGGGTCGCATGCCTCCCTGGTTTGCGGATCCGAAGATCGGCAAGTTCATGCACGATCCTCAACTTTCCGACGACGAGAAAAAGAAACTCCGCGATTGGGTCGTCGGCGGTTGCGCGGAGGGTGATCCTGCGTTGGCTTCATCCATGCCCAAGCCAAACTATGTCGATGGCTGGCAAATGGGGCAAGTTCCCGACCGCGTCTATTACACCGATTCGAAACCGTACAAGATCCCTGCCGAGGGGGAACTCGACTACGTCTACTACACGATCGATTCGGGTTTTACGGAAGATACTTGGATCACGGGTGCGGAAGCGCGGGCGGGGAACCGAGGGGTGGTGCATCACATCCTTGTCTTCTGCAATCGACCTGGGAAATGGTACCCCGCTGGCTTGCCTGGTGAATTGATCTCTGCCTATGCGCCGGGCATGAAACCAACGGTTTCAGCGGACGAATCGATGGCCTTGCTGATTCCAAAAGGATCCAAGATCATCATGCAAATACACTACACTCCCAACGGTCGTCCTCAAGAGGATCGCAGCTTTTTTGGTCTGCAATTGGCGAAAGATCCCAGCAAGATCAAGTGGGAAATCAAACCGGGCATGGCGATCAACGTCTTGTTCCGCATCCCAGCCCATGCCGACAATTATCGCGTTCCTGGTTTCTTCTCCTTCCCGGAGGATGCGATTCTGCTCGGCGTGAATCCCCACATGCACATGCGAGGGAAATCGTTCTTGTATGAGGCTCTCTACCCCGATGGGAGGAAAGAGACGATCATGCACTGTCCGAAGTACGACTTCAATTGGCAGCTCGGCTACCAGTACGAGAAGCCGATCCGCATGCCCAAGGGGACGAAGATTCTTTGCAATGCCTGGTATGACAACTCCGAAAACAACCCCAGCAATCCCAATCCCAATGTCGCTGTCGGTTTCGGCGATCAGACATGGGATGAGATGATGATCGGCTGGTTTTATTATGCTGTCCCCAATCGGGCCGCGATCGCCTCCGCGAAGTAGAGATCACTTCTTCGTGGGTAGGGCGGCGAGTGTCTCACTCGCCTTCGTTCGGCCGCCGTGGGCCTTACTCACTCGGCTCAACAAGACTTTTCCGTCCTCGTCCACTACGAACGTTGACGGATAGGCGGTCTCGCTCGGTGCATCCCATCGCAAGCCGTACGAGTTAACCATCGTGTAACCGGGATCGACTAAGAGATGAAAGTTATCTGGCAGCTTCTTGCCACGAAGAAACTCCTTGGCCTGAGACGACAGATTCTCGGCCGGTCCCGGATAGATCAGCAGCACGTTCGCGTTCTTCTCCGCGAACTTTTTGGCCTTGCCGATGTAATCACCCACTTGCATGGTGCACAAGGGGCACTGATAACCAGGGTAGCCGCGAAGAACGAGAACAACCACCGGCCCCTTCATCCGTGATTGCGACAGACTCACTTTTTCACCTTGCAGCGACGGAAGGGTAAAGTCCCTCGCCTGTTCCCCGACCGCCGGCGGGTTTCCTTCGCCCCCTCGAGCGACCGCCGTTGTTAAAGATAATCCTGCCAGCGGTAGTGCCATCGACCTCATCGTGTATCTCCTTTCAAGTTTTCGAACTCCCTTGGTAGACGCGGTAGCCAACCGGAACCTTACCTAGAAATCAGGGAGCAATGCTTCGTGGTTCGATGTTCACTGGACAAATGCCGCTGCCCCCCCCGGACCCCTGGACCGCGGATGAGTGGGTGCAAACATGATGACGTCATGGAACTTAAGGAGGTTGGACGTCCGCGCGAGTGGTCTTCCCATTTTCTGACTGCTGCTTGTATCTTGATGGACAAGAAGTCAAACGAAGGAGATTCATGAGGAGTCGCAGTCGCCAGCTTGTCCCGATTATTACTTGTGAGCACGGGGGAAATAACGTTCCCAAGCGATACTCGGCATGGTTCGCTAAGGCGGGCAAGGCACTGAAATCGCACCGGGGCTACGACCCGGGCGGGCTCGAACTTGCCCAACAATTGGCGGGCCGGCTGAATGCTCCTCTCTTTTTTTCGACAACAACCCGTCTGCTGGTCGACCTCAATCGTTCGCTGGGACATCCCTCGCTTCATTCCGAGTTTGTTCCCGATTTAAGCGACGCAGTGAGGGAGCCAATCGTTCGAGATTTTTATCTTCCGTATCGCGGGCAGGTCGAACATGAGATCGCTTCGCGGATCCGTTCAGGCCAAGCAGTCTGCCATCTCTCGATCCATACTTTTACTCCAGAACTCCATGGCATCACGCGGGATGCAGACGTCGGCATTCTGTATGACCCTCATCGAAAGTCCGAGAAGCGATTGGCCGACATGTGGCGGTCGGCGATCGATACCGAGCACCCGGGCCTTCGGCTTCGCCGAAACTATCCCTATCGCGGAACGTCCGATGGCTTCACGACCCAATTACGAAAGATCCACCCAGGCGACGTCTATGCCGGGATCGAACTCGAAGTGAATCAACGTTTCCCCCTCGCGGCTCGCCGAGCTTGGGAAAAACTTTGCCAGGCGATCGTGCAGGCGACGTGTTCCCTTTTTCGGGGCGAAGGATCGCCGATTTCCATGCGTTTCTGAAGTCTTTCCCGTGTGAGCAAGGTTTCACGCGGGGCCACGCCGGACGACGAAGAAAGCCTTCTTTGATTTTCACGCTTGGCGTACACTTCCCTAACAGGGTCGACGAGGACCTCGCGCGCTCGTCGGTCGAGCGTCCGGACGAGGATGTTTGCCGAGGTTTTGGCTCGCCTGACGTGCATCGAGGCGAAAGTGGCGGATCTGTCGCCGAGTGTTGGAACGAGAGACGGCCTTCGAGGATAGAATGAGCGGGCGATCCCAAGCTATCCGGCCGACCAACGTGCTCAACGTCGAAATGCAGGCGCAGATCGACGACGTCACGTGCGGCCCGACCTGCTTGGACGCCATCTACCGATACTACGGCCTCGACTTGCCCATGGAACAAATCATTCGAGAAGTCCCCCAACTCGAAACCGGCGGGACTCTCGCGGTCCTGCTTGCGTGCCACGCGATGCGCGTTGGTCTGCATGCGACGATCTACACGTACAATCTGCGTATCTTCGATCCGACCTGGTTCGGGCCCAGAAAGGCCAACCTTGCCGAGAAACTTCGCGAACAGCTTCGGTTCAAAGAAACCAGCAAACTCGCGCTGGCGACGGACGCCTACCTAGAGTTCCTCAACCTCGGTGGGACGGTTCTCTTTGAAGAGCTCAATACGCGACTGATTCGACGCTATCTCAGCCGGGGGATCCCGATTCTCACCGGGTTGTCGGCGACGTACCTCTATCGTTGTCCGCGCGAATTGGTCACGACCGATCCCGACGATGTGCGGGGTGAACCGCAAGGGCACTTCGTGGTGGTCTGCGGATATGACTCGATCAAACGTCAGGTGCAGGTGGCCGACCCTTACCCCGAACATCAGCTTGGCGAATCGAACAAGTATTACGTGGGATTCGATCGGCTCATTGGCGCGATCCTGTTAGGGATCATGACCTACGACGCGAATTTGTTGATCATTGAGGATAAACGAACCAACGGAGGGCCTATCCCGGTAAAGGGATGATTCGAGCAAACGAAGACAGGAAGTCGATACTCATCGTCGTGAACGATCCCAAGGCTTGGCCGCTGCAGATACCAGGGGTCGAAGTGATCGATGCTCGCACGTATTTGACGGATGCCGAGTACGGCCAGCGGCGCGGGGTAAAGGTGTTTAACCTTTGCCGATCGTATCGCTATCAATCAACAGGCTACTACGTGACGCTGCTGGCATCGGCACGCGGACATCGGCCTCTTCCATCGATCTCCACCATTCAAGACATGCGAACGCAGAGCATCGTCCGCTTTGTTTCCGATGATCTCGACAAGCTGATTCAAACTAGCTTGGCTCGTGTTCAAAGCGACAAGTTCGTTCTGTCGATCTACTTTGGTCGAAACTTTGCCAAACGCTATGAACGGCTTGCCACGCACCTATTCAATCTGTTTCAGGCGCCTCTTCTGCGGGCTTATTTTACTCGCAATGGTCGCTGGCAGCTTCGACGAATCGGCGCTATCCCCGTGGGAGAGATCCCCGAGCCGCACCGCCCGTTTCTACTCGACGTCGCCACGCGATACTTCACCGGCAGAGGCCCGAACATTCCTCGGCGACGTCGTTTCAAATACGATCTCGCGATTCTGACGAACAGCCTGGACGATACTCCTCCCAGCGACGAGAAAGCGCTCAATCGTTTCATGAAGGCGGCCGAGCATGTTTCGCTTCGGCCCGAGATCATCTCGCCGGATGATTTTGCTCGCATCGGCGAGTTCGATGCGCTCTTCGTCCGCGAAACAACGCAGGTAAATCACCACACTTACCGCTTCGCACGTCGAGGGACTGCCGAGGGGCTCGTGGTGATCGATGACCCTGAGTCGATCGTCCGCTGCACTAACAAGGTTTATCTTGCCGAGCTCATGTCGCGACAGGGAATATCGATTCCACAAACGCTTGTGGTCCATCGAGACAACATCGACCAGGTCGAGAAGATTCTCGGCTTTCCGTGCATTCTGAAGCAGCCGGACAGCTCCTTTTCTCGCGGCGTTGTCAAAATCAAGAACGTGGATGAATTGCACGCAGCATTGAGCGATTGGTTGCAAGAGTCGGATCTGGTGATTGCGCAGGAGTTCATCTCGACCCCCTACGATTGGCGAATCGGCGTGATGGACCGCATGCCGATCTACGCGTGCAAGTATTTCATGGCACGTGACCATTGGCAAATCTACAAGACGAAAACCGACGGCAAAAGCGAAGCGGGCAAAGCCGAGACAATCCCCATCGAATTGGCACCTCGGCAAGTCGTTCGAACGGCGCTAAGGGCAGCGAACTTGATCGGCGACGGACTCTACGGCGTCGACATGAAAGAGGTGGGGGGCAAATCCTATCTCATCGAAGTCAACGACAACCCCAGCATCGATGCCGGCGTCGAGGACTCTGTCCTCAAAGATGAACTCTACCGAAGAGTGATGAGCTCTTTTCTCCACCGAATCGACCGCCTGAAGGCAGAGGCGATTTACCCATGACCGACGAGCGTCGGCTGCACCTCTTCGAACGTGTTGGTGTCGAGATCGAGTACATGATCGTCGACCAGGAGACGCTCGATGTGCGTCCGATTGCCGACAAACTCTTTCACGATGTCTTGGGAACCTACGGGTCCGATGTCGAAGGCGAGACTGTCACCTGGTCGAATGAACTGGTCGCGCATGTCCTCGAATTGAAAACAACGCTTCCTGTCGAGAATGTGGAACTCGCGGGCCGATCGTTTGTCCCCGAGCTGTCGCGAATCCTATCCTTACTTCAGAAGCGGGATGCGGTCTTGATGCCGACCGCGATGCATCCATGGATGAATCCTAAAACGGAGACGACTCTTTGGCCGCACGAAGGTCGCGAAGTCTACGAGAACTTTGACCGAGTGTTCGGATGTCAAGGGCACGGCTGGTCAAATTTACAGAGCATGCACCTCAATCTTCCTTTTGCCAACGATGAGGAGTTTGGTCGGCTTCACGCCGCGATTCGATTGGTGCTTCCGTTGATACCGGCCTTGGCCGCAAGTTCTCCTTTCGAAGAGGGGATCGCCACGGGTTGGCTTGACAACCGCTTGAAGCACTACCGAACCAACAGCAAAAGAATTCCGCAAGTAGCAGGGGAGGTGATCCCCGAACCCGTTCGAAGCCAAGAGGAGTACCACGACAAGATCTTCAAGCCGATGTTCGAAGCGATCGCTCCCTTCGATCCCGAAGAGGAGATGCAAGAGGAATGGCTCAACGCACGCGGGGCGATTGCTCGTTTCGAGCGAGGTTCGATCGAGATCCGTGTGATCGATTCTCAAGAGAGCCCCGTGGCCGACAGCATCGTAGGGTCGGCCGTTGTTGCCCTGGCACGCTCTTTGGTTCAAGAAGAATGGTCCTCTTACGAGGATCAGTTCTCGCTTGATCAATCCTCTTTGGTCGAATTGTTTGAGAATGCGTGTCGGCGTGGGGAAGAAGCAGTTGCCTTGGATTCTCGCTATCTGCGAATGTTCGACATCGTGTCGGCAGCGATGAAGGCGGGGGATCTTTGGCGAGCCATCGCGCGTCGATTGCCTGTCGAGATAGGCGAGCCACTCCTTAATCAAGTCGACCGAAAACCACTCGCAAGGAGACTCTTACTCAACGCTCATGAGAAGCCGAGCAAAACCCAACTCCTCACGATCTATCGGCAATTGGTCGATTGCCTGGCCGAGAACCGCTTCTTCGATCCCAACCGCGGGTAACAAAACTTCCGCCGGGAAAACAGGACTGCTGATGTTGGCGTAGGAGAGAGCTTCGGAGCGCCTCGCCCATGAATCCTGGTCCCACATCTTCCTAGCGATCGTTTTTTTTTGGAACATCGATCGAAGGAATCACTCTTGAGGGATCGATTCCAAAAGGTCGCTTAACATCAAGGATTCGTCGAGTGCTAAGGCGGCCGTTTCGACCCGATGTGATTTCGTGCTATGGACGAGCGGAGTCAAGTCTTGTCGGCACCAACGACGAAGGACCGCGACGGCCGCGCCATCCTTCTCATGACGAATCGACCAGCGGGCATGATCGAGAAGCAGGCCGGCAATAGACGTTCGCGCGACGCTGTAGGCAAAACTCCGGGCGGAAGCCTGCGCAAAGAGATCCCCCTCGGACATCATGCGACGAGCGAATTGCCGAACCCGATCGATCGCCCCGCGTACGTTCTCCGCTTCGCTGGCTAAAGGGCCTGCCGACGAACGAGAGACCATTTCTTCGAAATGCTCGCCCCATGGGACGAGCGTCCCTTCCCGCGCCATCGAACGCAGAACATCCAGCGAAAGAACATTGGTAGTCCCTTCCCAGATGGGCAACACCTGCGCATCGCGAAGCATGACCGGCAAGCCGGTATCTTCGACATACCCCGCGCCGCCAAATGATTCGAGAACTTCGCTGATGACGCTGACCCCCTGTTTGCCGGTATAGAGTTTGAGCACGGGGACCAGAATGCGGAGCACGCCGGACTCGACGTCGCTGGCCTGTCCGATTTCTTCTTTGCCCATCAAAGAAGCGACGTACAGCAGCAGAGCCAAACCGCCTTGCGATTCCACTTCGAGCTGCGCAAGCGTTTCGAGATGGGCCGGCTGTTGAGACAGAACTTTTCCGAAGGCGGACCGGCGTCGAGCGTAATCTCGCGACATCATCAGCGCTCGTCTCATGCTCGACACCGCGCACGCCGCATTGTAAACCCGTGTTACATTGACGAGCGTGACGATCCGCTTGACTCCTTCGCCTGGCAATCCAATCAATTTCGCACGGGTACCAACCAATGAAAGCTCGGCCGTCGGAAGCGCCTTGGTGCCGAGCTTGTCCTTCAGTCGATGAATCTGGATGTTGTTGAGTTCGCCGTTGGCTTGTCGAGTTTCGAGGTAGAAAAGAGAAAGTCCTCGGCTTCCCGCCACGATGGCGCCCGATTCATCTTCAATGCGGGCCAACGTCATCGCCATCGGCGAGGTTGTTGCCGAGGTGAACCACTTGGTTCCAAAAAGAGCATAACCATCGGCCGTCGACCGCGCCATCGTTGAAGTGCCGCCGACATCGGACCCTCCCGTTCGTTCGGTCATCCATTGGCCTGATGTCCAGAACATCTTCGGGTCGCGCGTGATGAGCTTAGGATAGACGCGATGTCGAAGATCATTGTCGCCATGAACTTCAATGAGTCGAGCCGCCCCGTCCGTCATCGCCAGAGGACAAGACGCGACGGCGGAGGCAGGACTGAAAAGAAACAACCTAACCATCTGATGCAGTCGAGAGTGCGGGCCATGCGCCCGTTCATAGGCAGTGGCGACAATTCCTTCCTCGGCAGCGATCCTTTCCAGCTCTTGCCAACCTCGTGCGGTATCGATGCGATCGATGCGCCGGCCCCACGGATCAAAGGGGACGAGTTTCGGCGGGTTGCGTTCCGCTTCAGCTCCCCAGTGGGCAATTTCGCCGACCGAGCGACTTCCCAATCGATGAAGATCAGTTTCGATTTCGTGGAACGTCTCGGCGGGAAGCAGATACTCGAGCCATCGACGGAGAGGAGAGTCCTGCGCATAGGCGTTTTCTAATCGTGGCCCGTCTTGAAAGAATTCGCTCATCGCGAAGCATCCTCCGTATCTTCCAGCCAACAGGTTTAACCCAAAGGGGATAGAGTTGTTGCCGAAATAAGGATCGGCCTAAAGTCATCTTACCGATCTCGCGATTCCTTGCGCGCAGCAAAAAGGCCAGGGGATCTTAACGGGATCGCCCTGGCCTGTGGATTATCAAAGAGCGGGTAGTGGCCGCTTTGCCTGGGTTACGGTTGCGGAGCCACCGGGGCTGGCAATGGCTCTCGGCAGCGAGGGCAAGAGCAAGAATTTTGGTTCCACTCGCCCGCGCGGGCCGAGCCGGCCTGCCCGTTTTGACCCTGTTCACCTAGGAGCAGAATCAACCCGCCTCCTCCGCCTCCGATATCCTTGGCATTGAAGATCATCTGCGATTCCAACAGCTTCGTGATCTTCGCCTGAACCTCTTCCAAGTGAGCCTTCGAGTATGGATCAAGCTTGGTGTTGGCGTCGCCTAGAAGGCTCGCGACCTTCTCTTTGAGTTCTCGAATCTTCGACATGGCGAGGTTCGAGATTGCCGATTGTGCGACGCTGCTCGAAAAAATCTGCGGGATGGAGAGATCGATCAATCGATCGAGATGCTCCTGTTGCAGATTCCGTCGCAGGCTCGAGATGAGAGGCTTCCGAGGAGTGTGCTCGCCCCCCTTCTTTTCGAGTTCATTCCAAATCGAAGCGGAGACCTTGTCCAAGAGCTCGGGCAAGGTGAGAGCGTCCTTGTCGCTCGAGACTCGGAACTCGTTGTCATACACCCGACGCAGCGTCGTTGGATTCATCAGCATGGTTAAGACGGCTGATTGCAGGCCGAGAATCCGGTCGTGGATCGGCCAGGTCGGTTCGCTCATCGCTTCGCGAATGCCGCCGTTATCCAACCATTTGTCGACCGTCATCCTCGAAAGGATATCCGGCGTGATGCCGTAGATATCTTCCGGAAATGTGTGGGCGATGACCCAGTCGAGCGCCTCTCGTTGGATCTCGACGGGGACGACTTCGATCGGGGCTCGTCCATCCTTATCCCCCTTCTTGTCGCGGTAGACGTATGCTCCGCCGACCCAACCCGACATCATCGAGATCGCTCGCATTTGCATCGATAGGGTGATCTCGTAACCGCGACGGGCCTTGGCCCAGCTTTCACCATCCTTGACGAACTTATCAATGATCCGTTCGCGGTTGTACTTGGCGAGCTTGTACTGGCTCTTCGCGTAGTTGATGGGGTCGGCCCCGAAATCGTATCGGCGTGCTAGTGGATCGGGCCCGCCGGTATCTTCATCCGTGGCATAGCGTAGGTCCGGCTCGGCAACGCGTTGAAGAATAGGCTTCAAGTCGTCGCTGCTGGTATAGCCGTACTCGATCGCCCACATGTCGTAGGGACCGACGCTGATCATGGCGTAGTCCCCTTGGATCTCGCCACTCTCCATGTTGATGTTGACCGGGAGATAGTCCATCACCGAGCCAGCAAAGGGAGCCTTCCCCTTGATCTCGGGCGAGTTGATCTTGGCCACCGAGTAGATGGAGGAGGATTTGAAGTTGTGACGCAGCCCGAGCGTGTGACCCACTTCATGCGCTACGAGATCGGCCAAGAGGGGGCCGATAAAGCTTTCTGGCATGCCGTCGATCATTTCCTCCTTGGGTTTGTCGTCCTTCTTCTCTTCCTTTTTCTCGTCCTTCTTCGCTTCGTCCTTCTTTGGTTCGCCGGCCGCGGGGGCGGGGTCATCGAGCATGTCACGCATCATGCGGAAGCTTGCGACGTCGAAGGCCCGCATGGTGGCGGCACTGCAGAATCCGTTCATCTGACGCTGCCGACCAATCAGGCCATCAAACTCATCATCGCCGATCGCTTCGGTCTTTCGATTGGCGATCGCATGACCACCGAAGGGGGTTGCGATTGTCATTTGGCGTTCACGAAGTTTTTCGAGTTGGCTGTTCGGCTCGGCCAATCGAATCCGAGGGTCCCACATCGGCCGCTTCTCGATCCAAGCAAGCGTCTCGGCCGAGAACCCTTCCATCGCCAAGTTGGGCAACACGTAGTTGAAGTCGCGCCAATAGGCCCGGATCCAACCATCCGTCAGCACAATGTCGGCATCAAGGATCTGACCGGTGAGTGGATGAACGCGGCTCGGCCCGATAGCTGTCCCGATATCGTTGTTGAGCCAGCGGACGAAGTTCCAGCGAACATCCTCGGGGTCTTTGTCCATGTGCTCGCCGGTGCGGGCATCTTGGTAGCGAACTTCAATCGCTTGACTGATGCCGACCTTTTCGAACGCTTTGTTCCAATACTCGATTCCCGCGCGGACCCAGCGTCGATAGCGGATGGGCGCGGTGTGTTCGACGTAGAAAATGATCGGTTCTTTGGGAGGGCTGAGTTTCAGCGAAGGGTCCGCTTTCTCTAGATGCCAACGATTGATGTAGCGGACCCAGGTCTCTGGCTCGCTGTACTTGCCCAGGTCGTTGTAGGAGGTGGTGAAGTAACCAATCCGGGTGTCGGCCAGCCGGGGTCGATAGGCGGGGTTGTCGCCGATCTCGCTGACCGAATAATGAAAGGTGCGAAGTTGTCCGGGAGGGCCACCCCCGCCGAACATCATCCCCATTCCGCCCCGCGAGGCTCCGACCGGGGCTTCAAAGGCGACCTCCACATTTTTAGGAAACGCCTTCGATTTCACGATGCGGGCTAATGTCGGGTTGATCCCCTGGGCATCGCTGCCGAAAAACACGGGGGCTTTGCCGACAAAGAGATCATCTAAATCAATGACCGGACCGCCACCGGGCCCCATCGTCACAATGGGTGCTTCGATTAGGACCCGATCGGTAAAGATTCTTTTGATCGAGTCCTTCGATTCCTGGTCGCCGGTCGAACGTGTTTCGACATTGGGTTGTAGCAGAGCGACCTTCTTGTCGTATTGTCGCCAATAGACGTAAAGGTCGTTGTACTGCAGGCCCGCGAAAAGATCACCGCTGGCAATCGTCAAAGCGATGAAGTACTTCTTGCTGGTAAAGTCGCGGGGCAGCTCTGCATAAAGCTGGGCATCCTTGTCCCGTTTGTAAAGGGTGAACATCGCGGGCTGGTCGTCAGGGGCGTTGATCTTGGTGAACCCCTTGAGCACCTGGTCGGACGGTGGGAATTTCGGCTCTTCAGGAGCATCCCCCTTGGTTGGCTCGGCTGGCTTCTCTTTGGCCTCTTGAGCCAAGCTCACCGACCCGAATCCTAGAACCAAGCCGACCACCCAAGCCGACCAGCCGATTTGCCGGACAAGACCGCTTGTCATTAGCTTTGCCTTCACCCAACACCTCCCAGATCGTCCGTCTCGAAACCGTTGCTATCTGCCTATCCATAACCAGAGGACTGACCTCCAGTACGGCGAAGGGGCAGAAAGATGCCAAAACATCGTCACCATCAAACCGAAGAGGGAAAGTTCTTGCCCAACAATCCAAGGCGCAAACCACCCTCTATTAAGGCATGTTACAGCGAGAACACCTCGCTCGTGAAACTTTAGCAAATTTGCCCATTTATCCCTAATATCCGAGCTTGACTGCTCGTCAAAGCCGGCACGTTCGGCCCTGAACGGACCGATGACCAACCAGGTAGACCCTTTGGGTTCAGCGAAGAAACCGGTTTTGCCGTCTCGGGCTCACCCCAAAAATCTCCTCATGCGTAGGGAAGGGAGCGGGATCACCGAATGTCCCCGAGAAAGTGTGAAGATGTAACGCCTTTTCTCAGGGAGCCGACCCCAACGACCAAACTTCGGAAAAGTATGACGATTAGGTTGGCCAGATGGTTCCGCCCGTCGCCGCGCATAGTATTTTGATGAGTAACGTGTCGATGTGAGATGACCTCTGGAAGGACTTTGAAGAGTCCTAATCACCAGACGGCGAGCCGAGGAGTCCAGTGGATTGGATTTCGCGGTCGGCGAGTAGTGGCGAAGTGCTTCTACTCTCCGCTTGACACGTGGCGACCGATGCTTGTTCTAGTTCAATCCAAAAGGGGCCGTCGGCCATCGGCGCCAGCCGACCAAAAACGACGGAACAGTGGACGATGTCTTCTGACCCAGAATCGCTCAACGTCTCCAATCTGGAATTCGTCGAGTCGATCTACGCCGACTATTCGCTTGACCCTGCGAGCGTGGATCCCGCCTGGCAACGCTACTTTTCGGCCTGGCCGAAAAATGGTGCCGTGAAGGTGGGTCCTAGTTTCTCGGCCGGCTCTTTGTTCGCGCCGGCATCGCTGACGACATCGGCGGCTGAAAACAGTCCGGCTGCTCCGATGGCCAATGCCGATATCAACGACGACCCCAACAACGACATCGAGATTCGCCAGCTCAAACAAGATCGAGTCGATCAGCTCATTCGAGCTTATCGCGTTCGGGGCCACATGATCGCCAATCTGAGCCCGCTGGCACCACCCCGTCGGGCGCATGTCGAACTGGACCCCAGGTTTTACGGCTTCACCGACGACGATCTCGATCGAACCTATTCGACGTACACGATTCACGGAGCGCAGCGGCTGACGCTGCGGCAGATCCTCGATCGATTACGAAATACCTATTGCCGATCGATCGGCGTGCAATTCATGCACATCGATGATTTGAACATCAAAAACTGGCTGATGGAACGAATGGAAGGGACCGAGAACCGACTCGTTCTCTCCCGTCGAGAACAGATCCGCATTTTCTCGCACCTGACCGAGGCGATCGTCTTCGAAGAGTTCGTTCAGAAGAAGTTCATCGGAGCCAAAAGCTTCTCGCTCGAAGGTTCAGAGAGTTTGATTCCGCTGTTGGACATGGCCATCGAGCGGGCTGCCGAGTTCGGCACAGATCAAGTCGTTCTCGGCATGGCCCATCGTGGCCGACTCAACGTGCTGGCCAACATCTTGGGCAAGGCGCCGCGCGAGATTTTCCGAGAGTTTGAGGACACCGAGCCCGAATTGCATCGCGGCCGGGGCGACGTCAAGTATCACATGGGCTATTCGAACATCTATCGAACCTCCTCGAATAAAGATGTTCACCTTTCCCTGGCGTTCAATCCCAGTCACCTGGAGTTCGTCAACCCCGTCGCCATGGGGAAGCTTCGAGGCAAGCAGGACCGCAAGGGGGACCAGAGCCGAACTCGGAAGATGGTGATGCTGATTCACGGCGACGCCGCTTTCTGTGGCGAAGGGGTCGTGCAGGAGAGCTTGAACCTCAGCGAGCTCGATGCCTATCGAGTCGGTGGCACGCTGCACATTATCTGCAACAATCTGATCGGCTTCACCACGACGGCCGAGCAAGGATGTTCAAGTATTTACACCAGTGACGTGGCGAAAACCTTGCAGATTCCGATCTTTCACGTCAATGGTGAAGATCCCGAGGCCGTGGCGCAGGTCGTCCGATTGGCCATGGATTTTCGACAGACTTTCAAACGCGACGTCATTATCAACATGTACGCTTACCGTCGCCGGGGGCACAACGAGACCGACGAGCCTTCGTTCACGCAGCCGATGCTTTACAAAGAGATTCAGGCTCGCAAGCCGGTCCGCGAAGGTTACCTCGATCACCTTCTCGCCATGGGCGGGATGGATCGAGAGATGGCCGACGACATCACCGAGCAAATCAAGAAGAGCTTGGAAGAGGATCTTGCCGCCGCCCGCGCCAATGCGGAAATCAAACCGGCCCTCATGCCCAGCGCCTGGGTAGGCTATCGGGGGGGACACGAAGACGTCAAGGACGATCCCGATACCGGCGTACCTCAGGCCGAGCTGGTTGATCTGATCAATAGCCTGACCCGCGTGCCGACCGGCTTTACACCGCACCCCAAGCTGGCCCGCTGGCTCAAAAACCGAGAGGGAATGGGGCGCGGGGAACAACCGCTGGATTGGTCGGCAGCGGAAGCGCTCGCGTTCGCGTCACTTCTGACACAGGGAACGCCGATCCGCTTCACGGGACAGGATGTCGAACGAGGCACCTTTAGCCATCGACACTCGGTGCTGCACGATTTTGAAAACGGTACGAAGTATATGGCTTTGGGGAATCTGTCTCCCAATCAGGCCAAGTGCGAGATCGTCAATAGCCCCCTGTCCGAAATTGCCGTGCTCGGCTTTGAGTACGGCTACAGCCTGTCGTGCCCTGATACGCTGGTGATCTGGGAAGCCCAGTTCGGCGACTTTGCCAATTGTGCCCAGGTCATCATCGATCAGTTCATCGTCAGTGGCGAAGACAAGTGGAACCACCTCACGGGCTTGGTTCTTCAATTGCCCCACGGGTTTGAAGGACAAGGTCCCGAGCATTCGAGTGCCCGCCTCGAACGATTCATGACGTTGGCGGCCGACCACAATATGCAGATCGCCAATCCCACGACGCCTGCCCAGCTCTTTCACCTCTTGCGACGACAGATCCTTCGCAAGTGGCGCAAACCCCTCATCATGATGAGCCCGAAGAGCCTGCTGAGACACCCGCTGTGCGAGTCCAAACTCAGTGATCTGGCATCCGGTACGTTTAAGCGGATCATCCCTGAAACCCAGCTCGCTGCTGAGCGCGAAGTCGATCGGGTCCTTCTGTGCAGCGGAAAGATCTACTACGAATTGCTGCAACGCCGACAGGAATGGAGCAAGAACACGGTCGATATTCTCCGCGTCGAACAACTTTATCCTTTCCCGAAGGATCAACTGCACGATGCACTCCGTCGGTATCCCAAAGAGACTCCGGTTTACTGGGTTCAAGAGGAACCAGAAAACATGGGTGCCTGGCGCACAGTCCGATACCATTTAGGGGAAAGGCTGTTTGGTCGTTGGCCCTTCTATGGAATTTCGCGACGCGAATCGGCCAGTCCCGCGACGGGATCGGGGGCGGCCCATAAACTCGAACAGCATGAGATTTTGATGGCCGCGCTCGGCGGAGGCTGGGACGCGAAGTCGGCCATCGGACATAAGCAAGTTCCCACCGGACCGTTGCCGGTCAGTCCGGGAAGCAAGTAAGGAAGCGTTCGGCCATGCCGATTGAGATCAAAGCGCCCACGTTCGCGGAGTCGATCAGCGAGGCGCAGATAGGTGAATGGGTAAAAAAAGAGGGTGACTTCGTCGATCGAGATGAAGTTGTGCTCGAACTCGAGACGGACAAGGCCGCCCTTGAGGTCGTCGCGCCTGTCGCGGGAACGATCGTCAAGCTTCTGAAGAAGGTCGGCGAAAAAGTCACCTCGGGAGAGATTGTCGCCCAGATCGAGCCTGGCCCGGCACCGGCTGGGGGAGCGAAAAAATCCGCGACCAGTGCGCCCGCCCCGAGTCCTGTGGCGAGCAAGAGCCCGGCCCCTTCTGCCGTTCCCCCAGTGGAAGCCAAGATCATGCCGGCCGCCCGGCGAGTCCTTGCCGAGAAGGGGATCGACCCGAGCCAAGTCTCCCCCAGCGGTCCAGGGGGTCGAATCCTGAAAGAGGATGCCCAGAGTTCTTCGCCTGCCGCCGGTCGCCAGCGAGAACTGGTCCCGATGACGTTGATTCGCAAGAAGATTGCCGCTCGGCTGGTACAGGCCCAACAGTCGGCCGCCCTCCTCACCACGTTCAACGAAGTCGACATGTCGACGGTCATGGAGATGCGGAAGAATTACCAAGAGCAGTTCAAGGAAACCCATGGGATCAAGATCGGTTTCATGTCGTTCTTTGTGAAGGCGGCGGTGGATGCCCTTCGGCGATTCCCCGCGGTTAACGCTCAGGTCGACGGCGATGCGATCGCCTACCACAACTATTACGACATCGGCGTCGCCGTCGGCGGCGGCAAGGGGCTCGTCGTTCCCGTTATCCGCAGTGCCGAGCGACTAGGCTTTGCCGAGATCGAAAAGACCATCGCCGATTTCGGCGGTCGCGCTCAAGAGAACAAGATTCGCCCCGAAGAACTGGAAGGGGGAACCTTCACCATTTCGAACGGCGGAATCTACGGGTCGATGCTTTCCACGCCCATCGTCAATCCACCGCAAAGCGCGATTCTAGGGCTGCACGCCATTCAAGACCGGGCCGTCGTTCGCGATGGAGCCATCGTTGTTCGGCCCATGATGAATCTTGCTCTGACGTACGACCATCGAATCATTGACGGACGCGAAGCGGTTTCGTTCCTCCGTCGCATCAAGGACGCGATCGAGAACCCTGCTCGCATGCTGATCGAGGTCTAAGCAGGAGACATCTCTCACAGGATGAGACGTCCCCCTCTTCGTTCCACGCTGATCGCGAACCGGGCTCTTTGATCAACGGATGAAATACAGAGGATCATCATGGCAACATCGCACGACGTTCTCGTGATTGGCGGCGGGCCAGGCGGCTACGTCGCCGCCATAAAGGCAGCCCAATACGGATTGAACGTTGGCTGTATCGAGATGGAAAAGGTCCTCGGGGGGACGTGCCTGAGGATTGGTTGTATCCCAAGCAAGGGGCTCCTCGAATCGACCGAGAGACTCCATCAAGCTCAGAATGAGTTTGCCGATCACGGCATCAATGTCAGCTCGGTGAAAGTCGATCTCGCGAAGATGCACGCCCGCAAGGACAAAACCGTCGGCGAGTTGGCTCGCGGCATCGATGAACTGTTTCGTCGATCGAAGATTACACGCTACTTAGGCGTGGGTCGATTTTTGTCACCGAGCAAAGTCACTGTCGTGGGCACCGGCGAAGAGATTCAAGCCAAGCATGTCATCATCGCGACCGGCAGCAAGAGCGCGACGCTTCCCGGGATCGAACTGGATGGAGAGCGTGTCGGCACCAGTACTGAAGCTCTGAATTATCCAGAAGTCCCGAAGGAAATGATCGTGATCGGGGCCGGCGCCATCGGGTTAGAACTGGGCTCTGTTTGGCAGCGTCTCGGGGCAAAGGTGACGGTCCTTGAATATCTCGATCGAATCCTCCCCGAGATGGATGACGAGATTGCCGCGTCTGCGTTGCGGATCTTCACCAAGCAAGGGATCATCTTCAAGCTCGGCAGTCGAGTGACCTCGGCCAAGAAGGACGGGCGCCGGGCGATCGTGACGTGCGATGGTGCTCCGCCGATGAGTGCCGATCGCGTCCTCGTCAGTGTTGGTCGAACCCCCAACACGGAAGGGCTCGGCTTAGAAGTGATCGGCATCGAAACGGATAAGCGAGGGCGCATTCCCACCAACGAACATTTTCAGACGACGGTGCCGGGTGTGTACGCGATCGGCGATGTCATCGCGGGCCCCATGCTCGCGCACAAGGCCGAGGACGAAGGAGCAGCGGTGGCTGAGTTCATCGCGACCGGTTATGGCCATGTCAACTACATGGCAATTCCAAGTGTGGTCTACACCTCGCCCGAGATCGCCAGTGTCGGCTTCACCGAAAAGCAACTGCAAGAGAAAGAGATCCCCTTTAAGAAGGGGAAGTTCCCGTTCATCGCGAATGGCCGAGCCAAAGTTCTGGGGGACACCAGCGGCATGGTGAAGGTATTGGCCCATGCCGAGACCGATCGCTTGCTGGGGGTCCATATCATCAACAACCGCGCCGGCGATCTGATTGCCGAGGCAACCGCGGCCATCGAGTTTGCCGCCACCGCGGAGGACGTTGCCCGGACCACGCACGCACACCCGACGCTTCCTGAAGCAATCAAAGAGGCCGCCATGGCGGTTCACAATCAGGCAATCCACATGTAAACCGATGGCCGGTGCCTTTTGGCGGGCCAACATCGGCCGATAGCCCAACAGGTACCGACCCCAAAATAGAACTTGCTTTTGCCCGCTCGACCTCGATCTTCCTCGTTTTTTCACTGGAAAAATCCAATAATTCTGACCAGAAACGGAACCAGGGGAAGCCCTTGCGGTTTCGTTCATCCAATCTGCTTAAGGAGCCAGGTATGTCTCGACCGTCGGCCGGCGTTTATCTGTTGACCATTCTTGCGAGTGTCAGCCTGACGCAAGCGGCCGTCAAAGTAGGTGAGCCCGCCGACGAAAGTGTTCGCTTGGTCGATCTGCGTGGCAATAGCAAGACGCTCGCGGATTATCGATCGGCGAAGATCCGCGTGGTCGCGTTCCTGTCGACCGAGTGTCCAGTTGCTAATGTCTATGTGCCGATTCTCGTGGATCTTGAAAAGTCGCTACGATCCAGCGGAGTTCAGTTCTTAGCCGTCTATCCTCAAGCAAAAGACTCGGTCGATCTCATCGCTGCCCACGCGTACGACCGTCAGATTCCTTTCCCGGTGCTGAAGGATCATCAAGGCAAATTGGCGGCGGGCCTGGGTGTTGAACGCGTCCCGACGGTTGGAGTACTCGACGACAAAGGTATTCTCGTCTATCGCGGCCGCATCGATGATCAGATCGGTGTCGGCACGCGACGACCAACAGCGACGAAGCAGGAACTCCGTACGGCGATTCAATCGCTTCTCGACGGAAATCCGATCGATGTGGCCGAGTCCTCGGTGGATGGTTGCTTGATTCAGCGGGATCTGCGATCGAGCGTGTCTGGTGAGATCACGTTTGCGAAGGATGTCGCGATCATTCTTCAAAACAAGTGCGAAGAATGCCATCGCCCCGGCCGGATTGGCCCCTTCAGTCTTTCGAATTACAACGACGCGGTTCAATGGGCCGATCAGATTAAGGAAGCCGTCAACAATCGACAGATGCCTCCTTGGCATGCCGACGATCGGTTCGGCCACTTTCTCAATGATAGGCGATTGACTTCATCAGAGCGTGATACCCTGCTTGCATGGATCGACACAGGGAAACAGAAGGGCAACGATGCGGACCTGCCGCCAGCGAAGACGTGGATCGAAGGCTGGGAGATGGGTAAGCCCGATGTTGTCTTCAAGATTCCCAGGCCGCAAACGGTCCCCGCCAGTGGCGTTGTTCCCTATCGCTATCTTGTCGTGCCGACGGGTTTCACGGAGGACAAATGGG
>JAIELF010000019.1 GCA_019753235.1 bacterium | reverse complement strand
GAGACGATGGGTAAAGAACTTATGTCAGAATAACTATTCGATTCGAACAACCAATTGCCTTTTTGCCGCCGCGTCAACAATTGACAATAGCTCAGAAGTCTCGCGCACAACCTCAAGACGGTGAAGTGCTACTTGATGAAAGAAGACTTCCGGCGGATGTGGATGTACACGAGACCCTGGCGGATCGCCCACTTCTTCAACGAGTGGATTGACAGGGCCATGCGTTCGCGCATCGAGCCGATGAAGAAGGTAGCCCAGACGCTGGAGGATCATGCCGAGTTGATCTTCAACTGGTTCGAGGCCAAAGGGGCCACTTCCGCCGGCACCGTCGAGGGAATGAATCTGAAGGTCAAAATAAAACGACCCGCCGATCCTTCGGTTTCCGTGGCCGAAACACGGTCAAATACGCCCTCTGCCACAACCTCGCCCGCCTACCCGAGCCAGAAAACGCCCACAGATTTGGATAGGGAGGCAGTTTTTGGAACGGGTGCTATAGGCCGACGACTTGCACCGAGACGTCCATCCGCTCGAAGGCATCGGAGGCGCCTTCCCAATAGCCCGCGAGTGGCGAGGCTTTGTCTTGCTCGCGGGCGACGGCCACCGAGACGTGTTCGGAGCCTACGGGCTTATTGTTCGTAGGATCAAACCCTCGCCAGCCTGCCCCCGGGAGATAGATCTCCGTCCAGGCATGAGTGGCGCCGTGCTGGCCCTCGGCCATTTGAATGTAGCCGGTCACAAATCGGGCAGCAAAACCCCAATGGCGGGCTGCTTCCATCATGAAAACCGCGAAGTCTCGGCATGATCCCGTGCCAAGAGAAAGCGTTTGACAAGGGAGCTGAACACCATGCTCTTCTCGATGCAAATAGCGAAACGATTCGAATATCCGCGTATTCAACTGATCGAGTAGCTCTGAAGTGTCAATGAGCTGACCGGGGCGATACAGATCGAGAAGCCAATGCTGCACTGCGGGACCATCGTGCGGATAACTCGGGAGGCGGTAAGGAATGATCTCCACTTGCTCACTCGCCGAGTACTCGAAAGGATATGATTGAGCGAGCGAATCAATGAGACAATCAATCGGCGGATCTTCATAGAGAATGACATCAACTTCGCTATAGAGCTTTAGGCTCTGGGCCATCTCCGTGAAACTGATCACCGCGATTGAGTTGCCGTAAATGTCCCGGAGCCAACGGATCTCGGAGGCTGGCTCGATCTGGAGACGCGCACTTTCGATATGGACGTCATGTCCTTCGCGAGGCCTAAGCATCGCTCGGTGAGGGCCGAACTTCACGGGAACGCGATAGTGATAAGCCGTTTGATGGATGATTCGAATTCGTTTCAAGTTTACACCTGGGCCTGATGACACATTTGACCATGCCGACCTATTCTAGACACACGAGTTCCCGATCATTCGACCGACGCCGCATTACTGACGTGGAGTACAAAAGAGCCGCTTTTTACGACGAACTAGGAGCTTTCTCCTCCGCCATGACTTTGAGCTTCGCGAGTCCCTTCTCGAATTCGCCGCCGACCATCTTGTCCATGTTCATGAAGAAGCAAACGGCTCGGCCAACAAAGTTGTTTTGGCCTTTCACACTCCACCGGACGAGGGTCCCATCCTTCCCGGGCGTAAGCGTGATCTCCGCCACCTGCGACATCTCCATTGGCGCTTTGTTTAACAGCTGGGTCACAACCTTTTCGTTGGGGAGACTATCGATCACGGTCGCCGAGCCCGTTCCCATGGGGCCAGGGCTGTCCCATTTGGCGATCGAGCCGACCCCCTCGGCTGGCCCCTCATAGGTCATCTTTGTTTTCGGGTCGGATTCGAGCCAAGGCATCCAGTCGTTGGCGAGTTTTGAATTGTTGATGTACGGAAAAAGCTTCTCGGGCGTCGCGGCGATCGTCGTCTCTCGAACGATGGTGTAGTCAGGCGACTCTAGTGCAATGTACGTGCAAAAAAGGGCGATAACGACCACGAGCCCCAGTAGTATTCGAACAATCATGATTCTGTTCCTCATAAGTGGGTGAAGAATAGGGTATACATCAACAAGTCGGGCCTATTTTACTCTCTCACTTTTTCCTTGAGATCGCCTTTCACGAAATTTGGATCACGACTTTGCCGAAATGACTGCCGGTGGCGAGATACTCGAGAGCGTCGGCGGCTTGCGAGAAAGAGAATGTTCGATCGATGGTCGGCTTCAAATTCTTTTCGCGGATAAGGCGATTCATCGCTTCGAAGTCGGCTCGACTGCCGACGTAGATGCCGCTCATCGAGGCGTTCTTCCCCACCAAAGGGAACAGGCTCTCGGCTGGCGGCCCGAATCCGGTGAGGACGCCGATCATCGCAATGTGCCCGCTGGGGCCGACACATGCCAGCGACTTGGGCAACGTCCCCGCGCCACCTACTTCGATCACATGATCGACTCCCTTCCCTTCGGTCAACTTGTAGACATCCTTCTCCCATGTGGGATTGTCACGATAGTTCACGACAGCCGTTGCGCCGAGACTCTTCGCACGGGCGAGCTTGGCTTCGCTGGAAGAGGTGATGATCACTTTAGCCCCCAGTGCCAATCCGAACTGTAGCGCGAAGGTGGAGACGCCCCCCGTGCCCAGCGTCAGGATGGTTTGGCCCGCTTGCAGATGCCCACGCGTCACGAGGCCGTTCCATGCCGTCACCCCGGCGCAAGGCAAACAAGAGGCTTCCTCAAAAGAGAGGTGTTCCGGAATCGCGACGACGCTGTCGGCGGAAAGAATCGCTTCCTCGGTCAACACACCATCCAGCGATCCTCCCAGATCGTTGCGATGATGGATCATGTCAAAGGGACCACTCTTCCAGAGAGGAAAGAAACAACCCGCGACGCGGTCGCCGACCTTTTGACTTGTCACACCCTCGCCCACGGCAGTGACTTCGCCGGCCCCGTCGGAAAGAGGAATCTTGCCGGCGACGTTTCTGCCTGCTTGCTTGCGAAGATGAATGAGATCACGATAGTTCAGCGATGCCGCCTTCATCCGGACCCGAACTTGGCCTGGCCCAGGAGACGGAGTATCACGGTCCATGCAGGTGATTTGAAATGCGTCGCCGGCCGGCGCAAAAACATAAGTCTTCATCGTTTCCCCCTGATGCCCCGTGATGACTTTCTTTCTTCCATGTTTATGGAACGGGACGATGCACCCCACTCATGGGACCCACGAGTTTTTGCCCAGCCATCACCCACGACGAAGAAGAACGACTGTCCACATTAGGAAGAAAACTCCCCTTCCATCTGATGAACGGTCGGATTCAAGCTAGGCCTAAAGAAGTCGAAAGAGGTTTGCCAAGATGTTTTCCACTTGTGGACAAAGGAAGGGAAGTCTCCCTCCGAGGCCAGAGGATTTTCCAGCATGGCCGGCTATATTGAGGTTCGCCCCAGGGAAGTCGGCGGACGATTCGACAGAATGTTTCTGCCCCGAGTCGGTTAGGATTTCTGAGTGTCTGTCGTCAACGCGAATGCCGACACTCGTCCGAGAAGGGAATCGCGAAACCATGCTGAGGAGAACTTCGGTCATGCATCCCGGCAAAACCATAGTCTACGTCGTTTTGGCCCTTGTGGTGTTGCTGGGTCTTGCGATCGGGCTGCTTCCCTACTCGGGTTGGCTGGACGATGCCCCCGCGGCATCTGCTCCATCACCATCAACGCCGACCATCACGGTCGAGGCCGATCCCGCTCCAAGCTTCGAGCCTGGGGCACTTCGGCAACTGATCGAGAAAAAGCAATCCGATGGGATGGATGCAACCGTGACCGCTTACATTCGTTGGTTGGCCGCCAACGCGAAAAGGCTTCGGCAGATGAGCGACTATTCCATGACGCTGATCAAGACCGAACGGATCAACGGCCGAGTGTATCCGACGACCAAGTCGACCGTCAAAGTTCGCAATCAGCCCTTCAGTGTCTACATGAGCTTTTCCGAACCGAAGGGTCTTAAAGGGCAAGAGGCTATCTACGTCGAAGGAAAGAACGAAGGCCGAATCGTTGGCCATACAGGTGGGATTCTCTCTTTGGTGGGGACATTACGAATCTTACCGACGAGTCCCCGAGCGATGGACGGGAATCGCCACCCCATCACCGATCTGGGGATGTCGCACATGATGGAAGAAGCGATTCAGAACGTCCCCGTGGATCAAGAGCGGGGCTACACCACCTTCGACTTTAAGCTCGGAGAGATGATCGACGGAAAACCTTGCACATGCTTTATCATTACTCGCCAGCGGAAAGAACCGACTGACCACAATCCCCCCTTTCAATCCGACAAGATGTACTTCGACGACGAACTTTTGCTGCCGATCTTCTACCAGTGCTATGAATGGCCGGAAAAAGAGGGCGATCCTCCTGTGCTGGCCGAGGAGTACAAACATGTCGACGTTCGTCTCAATAACGGATTCACCGATGTCGACTTCGATGAAAAGAACCCAGCCTACCATTATTGAACAGCTCCTCAGAAGGGGTCAGAGCAGCACTTTCATGGGGTGGAGATTGTCGGTTCTTCCCGGAATTTCGTGGCTGGTTGTCGGCACCGTGGCGTTGGGGCGGCTCAACCGCTTGGGGCCAGCGGCTCCTTCCGGCGGGCGAATGGAAGCCCGGAAGGGAGCCTACCCCATCGATTGAGCCTCAATTTTTTCGGAAATGGAGGCCGAGTCGTGTGGGTAGGCCGATCAGACTGACCACCTTCCCTCCAGGCTGACGGCCGCGGGTCCCGGACGAATCGGCCGTCGCTGCCACGAAAATCCCGGAAGAGCCAGATTGTCTGTCACTCGTCCGTCCAAGAATGGATGGAAGGACCAAGCGACTTCATGTACAAATTCGTGACCCTTTACCACTGCCACATTCCGCGAGTGTATAGAAGTGCTCTCACCAATTGGATCGGCTTGGGCCCCCATGAACAGCCCTTGAGAATCATCGAAGAGGCTGGGTCTCTAATGTTGCGACATTGGCAGCGAACTGTTCGATTCGACCGGTCGATCTCCCTTTACTTCGAATCCATTGAGCATGATGACCCACATTTCATCGCGTGTCATACGGCCCCAGCGCACGGCCTTATTCGGATCGGGATTCGCGGAATTATCGGATGAGTTGTCGAACACGGCTCGCATATGGATCAGTGTGCCTGCCGGCAGTCGAATCGGCTCCTTGAGCTCGTAAGTAAACTGCCAATTAAAGTCCCATTTTGGAACTGTCAGGAGTCTCTTGACCGAAGCATCGGGGAGGAGAGCTTCAATCATGGCCGATTTTCCACGTAGATGCATGTGTGGGAAGATTCCCCAGACCTCGTAATCCTCTTCGATCATCGTGACAGCCCAAACATCGTGATTCTTTGCGTTTGCAGGAATAACCATGTCGGTACTGGCAATCGCGCCATAGGGAACCATGATCAATAGATCTGGCTGAGGGTCTGTGAACTTCAGTCCCACACGTGACTGATCTGTCGTTGGGGTACCGATCGGGGTGTAGTGAATTTGAAACTTCAACAATGAGCCAGCTGGCACATGGATCGCACGCCCAGCAGGCAGAACCATCGGACCAGAGCCTGGAGCAAATCCGTAGAAACCGAACTCCGATTTTTTCATCACTTCTGGATAGGCAAGAGTGACGGCGGCATGATGGACGACGGCGCGATTACCAGGGAGAAATTCGATGGCCTGGATCCATCGATCCTCCATTAACTTAAGATCGACCGTGTAAAACTGATAGTCGATATCGCCGCTGGCCGGCAATTCGAAAGGTCGTTCGCCAATCGAATAGACGAGGTCGGGCTTGCCGATGTGCCATCCGTCGGCCGACGCTGGTTGAGGAGGTGAGATCGATGAACGACGGACTCCTTCGGCACAACCCTCTTCGATCCATCGAAGAAGGAGTTCCTTCTCGCGCGGCAAAAGTCGTTTATCGTTGACGAAGTGACCAAGAGGCTCACGGGCGGGCCAGGGAGGCATCCGGTCTTCGAGCACAGTCTCTTGAATCATCGGCCCCCAACTGGCGATCTCTTCATAGTCCAACATCGAGAACGGAGCGATTTCGCCCGGCTGATGGCACGTCGCGCAGCGCCTCTCCACAATCGGAGCGATGTCGTTGGCAAAAGTGACGGTCGGCTTCGAAGTTGCTGCCTTAATGCGACCAATCAAGCAGCCTGGTGCTTTCGTGAAGCCGACTTCAATGGGTTTACGATCAAGGAAGCGGACAATCGCATCGCGTAGATAAGAATGACGAGCGTTCGAACGGAGTAGACCAATGTCGTATTGATCGTCGATGCGACCCTGATAGACGATTTCCTTATTGGGTGTGAGCAACAACGCCTCGGGCGTGCGGGTCACGCCTAAGTTGTCGGCCACCCGCTGATCGATGTCCTTGTAAACTGGGAAAGGGAGCGACAGCCTCTTCGACCATCGGCTCATTTCCTCGAGTGAATCCTGCGAGTTGGAATTGATGGCGAGAAAGCCGACCCTTTGTCCCTCGAACTCTCGAAGAAGTTCTGACAGGCGACGTGCATAAAACTGAACCAGCGGGCACTCGTTACCGACGAAGACGACGACCACGGCCCGATGCGTCTCGAACTCGCTCCAGATGTGTTTGTTGCCGAAAACATCGATTAAGGTAAACGGCACGAATGGCCGTGGTACAGAGCGATGCTCCGCCGAGGGAATAGGCGAGTTATTCAACGAGGCGGGGCTCTCGAAAATGAAGCCGCGTCTGTGGAGAAACCCTCCGACACAAGTGCAGGCTGCGAGCACGAACGCCATCCATCGAAGCTTCATTGCCCCGCCTCCCTTACTTTTCCGTTCGAAGTACAGCCGGCGAAGGACTTCTGCAGATCGCATTGATTTACTAGTTTACTTGTTTGAAGGGTATCACGCCTCGATCCATGAGAATGGATAGTCGTCCAAGGAAAATCAGGAGAAAGGTTTCAAAGATGCGTCCCTTTCCCAACAACCGATGAGATCTTCAGAGGACGAACACGCGTCTGAACGATTCTGTCTCAGTTTCGGATCAAGCGAGAACTGGAACTGCTACGTTTCGAGCGAGTGAGCGAGTGAGCGAGTGATCGATTGCTCGGTGGTCTGATATTCTTGAGCATTCTGTTGGCGGACGCGAAAGATCCTGCTAAAGGCGATCCCATCGAGCGATCCTCCCTCCCGTTCCTCCAGGGACTCTCCATGGCCCTGTTTTTCCTCCACCACGGGTCGGCCAGCGTGGCAGAGTGGAGGGCTTGGTGGGGAGGTGGGCGAGGATGAGGAGGCAGAAGAGGGGGCAAAGGGCGTTTTTTTGAGGGGGTGTTAAGCTCTGCGGTCTGATCGCTCGAAAATGGATAGGAGATCCCTCCTCCGGCGATTTCCCATCGCCTGAGAGTTTCGGGCCGGCTTTTTCCAGGCGAAATCGCCTGAGACGTTTTCTAGTCAAGGAGTTAGGGATGCGAGTCATTGCCCTCATGAACCAAAAGGGAGGCGTGGGGAAAACCACCACGACCGTGAACCTGGCGGCGGCGCTGGCTCGCGAAAGCCGGCGGGTATGCGTGATCGATCTCGATCCGCAAGCTCATTCCTCAGCTCATCTTGGGATTCAAGAGGACCCCGAGCGCGAGACCCTCTACGACTCGTTGGTTCATTCCAAGCCTCTGACCGAAGTGACGGTTCAAGGGAGCGGGGGTGTCTGGGTTGTTCCAAGCGACATCAATCTGGCGGCGGCGGAAGTCGAGCTGGCAGGCGTGGTCGGCCGAGAAATGTTGCTTCGCGATTTACTCGAAGCGGAATCCTCGCCATTTGATTACGTCCTGATGGACTGTCCTCCGTCGCTTGGCGTGCTGACGATCAATGCATTGACGGCGGCCAACGAAGTCTTTGTTCCGCTGCAGCCCCACTATCTGGCGCTGCACGGTATGAGCAAGCTCTTCTCGACGGTAGAGTTGGTCTCGCGCCGGCTCAATCCGCCGCTGGTCATTTCGGGAATCATTCTCTGTATGTACGAGACTGGGACGCGTCTCTCGGCAGAGATCCTGAACGACCTCGAAGACTACCTCGATAAGGGCCGAACCGGTGGGAAGAAGACCCCTTGGAGTTCCGCCGACATCTTTCGAACACGCATTCGCCGAAACATCAAGGTTGCCGAGGCGGCCAGTTTCGGTCAGCCCATCTTCGAGTATGAGCCAGGCTGTCACGGCTCGCGCGACTACGCGTCGCTGGCTCGTGAGGTGATGGCGCAAGAAGCCGCCCGCTTGCCTCGTTCACAGGCGGCCTAGATCAACGCTTTCCTTCGGACCTGATGCCTACCTAGGGAGGCGGACTTTCCTCGGGCGATCATTTGTTCCTCACGTGGTCCATGCGCTGGCATTCATATCTTGATTCGCAGAGCCGAAAGGCCCCCATGTTGCATCGTTATCGTGACAACCCCAGGGAGAGACGATCATTGGCTAACAACCCGTCGAAGCAAGCGACCGGTGTTTGGTCGGTATTAGCAGAACCGTTGAATTTGCTTCTCGTCGCTCTTCCGATTGCGGTGGCGCTCGAATGGATGCATGCCCCGGGTATTTGGATTTTTATAGCGGCAGGCATCGCCATCATCCCGCTCGCAGGACTGATGGGCCGGGCTACCGAGAATCTGGCCGAGGTCCTGGGCGCGGGATTGGGTGGTCTGCTCAATGCGACGCTGGGGAATGCTGCGGAACTGATCATCGCGATATTGGCTCTCTGGAAGGGGCCTGCCATGTATCCGTTGGTGAAGGCTTCCATCACCGGGTCGATCGTCGGCAACGTCCTTCTCATCCTGGGGCTCTCGATGTTTGTCGGGGGGCTTCGGTTCAACAAACAGACCTTCAACGCCACGGCAGCCAACATGGGTTCGACACTCTTGGGGCTGGCGGCGATCAGCTTGATCATCCCGTCGATCTTCTTCGAAGTGGTCAAAGGAAACCCTGCGGTCAAGGATCCGCTGGCGGTCGCCCACTTGAGCGAAGAGATTGCAGTCGTCTTGATCGCCGTTTACGTCCTGAGCCTGATCTTCTCGCTCCGAACCCACAAACATCTTTTTGCAGGCGACGAGGTTCATCTTCCTACGACCGGCGAGGCTCATCAACCCGAATGGAATCCGCGTCAAGCAATGTCCGTGTTGCTCGTGGCGACCGTCGGTGTGGCATGGATGGCCGAGATGCTGGTGGGGGCGGTGGAACACGCCTGTGAAGCGGTCGGCATGAACACGATCTTTGTCGGGGTGATCGTGATTGCCATCGTCGGCAACGCGGCCGAGCATTCGACGGCCGTGATGATGGCCTGGAAAAACAAGATGGACCTCGCCTTCAACATTGCCGTCGGAAGCAGCATACAGGTCGCCCTTCTAGTGGCACCGGTGCTGGTCTTTGTCAGCTTGTTGATGGGCCATCCGACCGTACTTGATCTGCACTTCAGCCAGCTCGAAGTGATCAGCGTCGTGATTGCCGTCGGGACGCTGGCATTGGTTGCCCCCGATGGACAGACACACTGGATGGAAGGGGTCATGCTGCTGGCGGTTTATCTCATTCTGGGACTGGCCTTCTTTCATCTGCCGGTCGAACCGACGGCGATTTCGCACTGAGAAAGCCCCATTTTGCCTCGCAGTATCCTCGTTTTGTCGATTCCGATGAATTCTTCCTGTACCTAGCGATTTGATGCGCGAACGTTCGTGAGCTAAGTTTGCCAAGAGAGAAGGGTCGCTCGAACCCCGTCCGTAGGGGCCCCCCTCACACGGGGAATTCATCACCATGCCGACACATTGGGAGTCCTGCGCCGAGCCTATTCCCGGCTACCGCTTGCAAGAGCGGTTGGGGCGGGGCGGGTTCGGCGAAGTCTGGAAAGCCCAGGCTCCCGGCGGGCTCGCGAAGGCAATCAAGTTCGTTCACGGCGAAATCACCGGCGGCAGCGGTCATCACGCGCAGCAAGAACTCAAAGCACTCGAACGAGTTCGCGCGATCCGACATCCGTTCATCCTGTCGATGGAACGTTACGACATCGTCGACGGCCAGCTTCTCATTGTCATGGAACTCGCCGACTGCAACATCGAACAACGTTTGCACGAGCATCAGCGTCAAGGATTGCCAGGCATTCCCCGTGTCGAACTTCTCAGCTACATGACCGAGGCGGCCGAGGCGCTCGATGTCATGAGCCGGGAATACGACCTGCAGCACCTCGATATCAAGCCACAAAACATCTTCCTCATCGGCGGACATGTTAAGGTCGCCGACTTCGGTCTGGTGAAAGATCTCGAAGGGTGCACGGCATCGGTGACGGGGGGCGTCACGCCGGTGTATGCTCCTCCGGAAACATTCGACGGCTGGGTGAGTCGAAACACCGATCAGTACAGCCTGGCGATCGTATATCAGGAACTTCTCACGGGTCAGCGGCCTTTTCCCGGGCCGTCCGCTCGGCAGTTCATGATGCAGCATCTGACGGCAGAGCCTGATGTCTCGTCGCTCCCTCCATGCGATCGTCCTCTGGTTCGTCGAGCCCTTTCGAAAGATCCCAAGGATCGCTTCGGGACGTGCCGAGAGTTTGTCGAATCGCTTCGAGAAGCGGGCAAGCACTCCTATTCGACGACTTCGCTTCTGGAGTCGAGTTCCACCGTGAAGGCGGTCGCGACGGAAGAGGGGATTTCGACCCGACTGGCCCGCCGTGCCCCCCAGGCGCCCCAACCCGACTTTCAGACCACCGTTCGGCCACAAGCGACGATCGATCGGGCCGCCATCAAGGCTTCGACCCAGGGAAATCTTCGCCCCACGCTGGTGATCGGCTTAGGGCGAACCGGCTGGGATGTTCTTGAACGAGTTCGATCCAAAATCGACCGGCAATACGGCGACGCTTCCGCTTGGCCGGTGATGCGGTTACTTGGTATTGATGTCGAATCAGCAATCACTCGCGTGGAAGAAGACGGGAATTCACGCGAGGCGCTCGATAGGCTTCTCGCGTGCAAATTTCGCAAGCCGACCCAGTACTTTCAAAACTGGGAAAGCATGAAGCACCTTACCGGCTGGCTTGATCCCAACACGCTGTTTCAGATTTCATCGAGTGGCAGCACCAATGGTCATCGCGCGCTCGGCCGACTGGCGTTCTTTGAAAACCATCGGCGAATTCTCGCTCGATTGCGGTCCGAGATGGAGACACTGTTGGAACCAGCTCGGCTCCATTCGCAATTGGCCGCTTGCGGAGAATTGCTCCGGACCGAAGAGCCGCGAGTTGTTGTGGTCGCATCGATGAGCGGCGGCGTCGGGTCGGGCATGTTTATCGACCTTTGCTACATGGTTCGCCGAGTGCTGCTTGAAAGCGGCGCGAGTCGGCCTGATGTCGATGGATACCTGATGGCATCGACCAGATCAGCCAAAGGTCCCAGCGACGCTCGTCGAGCCAATACTTTCGCCCTCGCGCAGAACATCCTCGACTTCACTCAGCCCGAGGCCACCTTCTCGGTCGACTACGACGGAGCAGGCAACGCAGACCAGTTCACCGGCCCCCCTTGTCAAGCGATCTATTACTTCGACGGCGACGCGCCGTCCCTTCCCGAGCCTCGCGTCGAAGCGGTGCGAGATCTCGTTGCCGAGACGGTGATCGGCTCGGCCACCAAAGGGGTCGGCAAGGAAATCGACCGTCAAGATCGCAAGGACGATTGGCCTCGGCATCGCTCTGTCGGTATGTTTTCGCTCCGTTATCCGATACGAGATCTTTTGTCACGCACGTCCGCATTGCTCGCCGCCGAGATGCTGGAGCATTGGCTTTCACCCTTCGGACGTCGCGAGGCCGAGCAAGTGGTGGACGAGGCGGCCTCGATCATGGCCAGTGCCGGCTTTGATCCCAATGCCGTGGCCGAGGCACTGCTCGTCGCGACGCAGCCCAAGCTTGATGAGCCGATTCATGTCGCCACCGCAAAGCTTCTGACCGAAGTCGAAGAGCGGTTCTATGCTGCTCCGGTCAAGGATCACAACGAACTGATGCGCGACGCGATCGATCGGATCAAGGAATTGCTCGGGCTCGATCCAGACGAGGACCACGGCGCGTTTGACCAGGTGCCCGCGTTCGAACAAGCACTCTCGTCCGCGACCAATGATCTTGCCAATGAGTTACTCGAACCGATGTTGGAAGCTTTGTCGATGACGCTTGATCGACCCGGTCAACGTCTGGAGCGAGCCCGCAAGACATGGGAAGGTTTCTCTCGATATTTGCTCGAGAAACTCGATCAGACGCAAGAGTTGGTTCGGACCGAAGTGCAAAAGGTGTGTCGGCGTGCTCGGCAAATGCGAGATCGTTTGGGATTGACCAGTGGGCTGGGCGCGGGAATCAAAGAGGGCGTTCCTCGTCGAATCGAAATCCTGCAAGAGTACGCCCACGAGAAGATCGCCGGCCGAGTCCGCGAACAGGTGTACCAGGTCTATCTGGTCCTGCGAGCGAAGTTGTCCGACTGGTCGCGCGAGTGTGTTCGAGTTCGGCAAACCGTCGATCGTCTTCGCGAGCAATTGCTTCAAGAGGCGCAGTCGGTCGTCCATCGGAGCGAAGGCTTCGCTAACCAATCGGTGTTTCCCGGCGGTTGGCTTGATCTCACGCAGGCAAGCGGGCAACTGGTCGAGCAAGTTCGGGAGGTTGCCTTTCAGGATCTCGACCCCTGGGTACAGAGCACAACGTTGGCCAGTGTCGGGGGCCTCTGGGGAGCATGCAGTAAAGATGAGGAGTTCGAGCGACGACTTCCCTCGATGATCATGGGAGCGGTCGGTCGATGGCTTCAAGAGGGGCTGTCGGAAACCGACGTCGCCAGCGCTTTCTTTGATCGCCACGACGGCAACGCCCAGAGCGCGCTCGAAGAGGTTCGTACGTTCCTTGATTGGGCGCAGCCGACGGCTCTCTATCGGCCGCCGAGTGCGTCGCCTGACCCTGCTCCCGCTTTGGAAAAGCTTTTTGTTTCGGTGCCGAACTCGACGGCGGGCCAGTCATTTGCCGGCGCGATTGCCAATGTCGCGCGAGGCATGCCGGCCCAGACGATTGTCGACGGAGACGAATGCCTGCTCGCTCGTATTCAGGCTCATGAATCGTTGGCTCGGGTCCTGCCCAAGTGGGCCATCGACGCGAAGGGGTTGTTCCTGTCTGCTTGTCACTCGCGGTTATCGCCCGAAATCTTTCCACCGAGTTCAACGCCGACTCCACAATGAGAAAGCTCGTCTCAAAACCGTAATTGTCTTGACCCCCTCACGGGTCGGTTGGTAAGTTCCCGTTGAAGAATTACCCCGAAATGAATCCTCACCGTGCACTACGATCGCTCCTCCGTTTTCGTGCGAAACGTTTTCCGTTCAGAGATGACCGCGGATAGATGCGGAACAACCTGGACGATTCGTCGCGGCGAAGATGCCCCTTGAGTCTCTCCTTCCCTAGTGCCTGGGTGCAGGTTTCGAGAGTCGCGTCATCGAAGAAAGGTTTATAAATGAATCGTCGCCTGCTGGTCGGCTTGCTCTTTTATGCGATCGCCTTCAGTCTTGGTTTTGTCTCTTCTTCTCGTGGAGACGAAGTGACATTTTGGAACGGTCAATTACTGGACTCGGTTCGGGCGCTTTCGACCCCGCCTCCCAAGGCAAGCCGAGCAATGGCAATGGTTCATACTGCCATCTATGACGCGGTCAATTCCGTCGACCGGACACATCGTCCTTATGCAGGCTACGTGTTGAGCAACCCGTTGGCTTCAAAAGAAGCCGCCACCGCGCAGGCTGCCCATGACACCCTCGTGTCACTCTATCCGACGCGAACATCCATTTTCGATGCCGCTCTGACGAGCCGACTAAACGCCATTGCCGATGGTTCTTCGAAGACGGATGGCATCGCTACCGGATCCGCATCTGCTTCACAGATAATCACTCTCAGGTCCAACGACAATAGCTCGCTGGTCGTCCCTTATTCACCGGGGGGATCGCCAGGCGATTGGCAACCGACACCTCCCGCGTTCGCGCCCGCCCTCTTGCCGAACTGGCCACTGGTGACTCCTTGGGCGATGCCCCTCGGGACTTCCTTCGTGAATTTCGGCACACCGCCGGCCGTCGGCAGTGCTGAGTACACGGCCGCTCTCAATGAAGTGCGCGACCTCGGGTCAGCCACCAGTGCCACGCGAACGGCGGATCAGACCGACATTGCGAAATTCTGGGCCGATGGGAGTGGGACGGCAACCCCACCAGGTCATTGGAACCGCATTGCTGAGCAAATCGTGGCAGCCGAAGGCTTCACTATTGATGATTCTGCTCGACTCTTTGCCCAGTTGAACATTGCCCTGGCGGATGCAGCGATCACGTCGTGGACGTACAAGTACCAGTACGACTATTGGCGACCGGTGACCGCCATTCAATCGACACTGGACCCAAGCTGGACACCACTCCTGACGACTCCTCCCTTTCCTTCTTTCACCAGCGGTCACAGCACCTTTAGCGGCGCGGCCAGCCAAATCTTGAGCGACTGGTTCGGCAACAGTTATTCGTTCACTACCGGAAGCGAAGGGTTCGCTCTTGCCAATCGGTCTTTCAACTCTTTCTCGGAGGCGGCCGATGAAGCGGGGCTCAGCCGAATCTATGGCGGCATCCACTTCAACTTCGACAACGTTGTGGGACTATCGTCCGGACGCGCGCTCGGATCTTACGTGTATCAGACGCAGTTGCAGGCGGTTCCTGAAGTCGGAAGCATTGGCTTGGTCATGATGGCAACCACTCTCTTCGCGTTTGGCTGGGTAAAGATGCGACGGCTCGCTAGCCTTTGAAGAGGAACAATAACCCCGCCAGCACCAAGTTCAACTCGATGAGAAGTTCAAAGGTTCGACTCGATACTCGGCTTAAGATCATCTTGCCGAGATACGAGCCCAGGATCATGACGCTGCCGACCGCCAAACCAAAGAGGATGTTGTCCAGTGAGAGGAGCGAGTATCGCCGATAGGTGATCAATTTGGTTACGTGCATGACAACGGTGCAGGCGGCCTCGGTCCCGATGTAACTGCCACGAATCAGGCCATGGGCCAGAAAAAAGGGGGCCATCAAAGGGCCCACGCTTCCCACCAAGGCCGAGATCAAGCTGCTCACCGCGCCGACACCGGTGAACGACTTCGCGGATAGTTTCGGGAATCGGTCTTTCGCGAGTCTTCTGGCCGCGGCCATCACCAAAAGCAACAGCCCCAACAGGCGCGTCAGCGTCGACAACGGGGCGGTGGCGAAGAGGTAGCTTCCCACGATCGCCATCGGGATACTGCCCAGCGAAAACCAACCGATAATGGGGTAGTGCAAATCGCGTCGATTGAACCAGACTCGACTGGCATTGCCGATCAGTTGAGCGACAGTGAGGACGGGGATCGCTTCTCGTAGGCCGACAACCGAGGTAAGGATTGGCAACAAAATGACGGCTCCGCCGAACCCAGTGACGGCGGCGACGGTCGAGGCGGCAAGGGCCGCCAGCGTCAAAATCAGATAGCCAATCCAGCCTTCGAACATGTCCGTTGCTTGGTCCCGCGCGATTCGATCAGGCGGCCGCCGACTGACGGCCCGCTGTCAACGATGATATCCACGAGACGATTTCCTGTATGAACCGTTCTTCGCCGAAAGTTTGGGCCCACTCGGCAATCGCGGCCGGCCGAAACAAATGCTCCACCTGTTCGAATCGCTGGATCGCATCGACCAAGGCCTCGGGTGTCGGTTGATAGAAGAAGAGGCCCGTGGGGGCCGACCGATCGCCAAAGAATCCGGCCTGACAGCGGTCGAGGTCGCGGATGGTATCGAGCACGCCTCCTTCGCCCAGCGCGATCACCGGGCGGCCGGCAGCCATGGCTTCTATCGGCGCGATGCCGAAGTCTTCGACATTGGGCATCAGAAAGGCCCGGCAACCCGCGACGAGATCGGGAATCTCATCGTCATCGACCCAGCCGAGAAACTTTACATTCGGGCGACCCTGCGATCGTAACTTGGCGAGCATCGGTCCGCTGCCGGCTACCACCAGCGGGCGATCGAGCTGCCCGAACGCATCCACCGCCAAGTCGACGTTCTTGTACGGAACAAGAGCCGTCACCATCAGGTAGTAATCCTTCGGTGGTGCCATCGATCGCGCGAAGCGATCGGTGTTGACGGGCGGAAAAATGACCGGTGCCGATCGGCCATAAACCTGTCTGATGCGATCAGCAATGAATGAAGAGATCGCCACCATCGAGTCAGCGCGATTACTGGTGGCACGGTCCCATTGTTGAAGTCGACCACGAACCGACCGCATTGCCCATCGGGTAAGAGGGCCCGAACGACGGGGAGAAAAGTAGTCGTCGTAGCGATCGTAAATGTATCGCATCGGCGAAAGAATGTATGACGCATGGATCGCGCCCGGCGGAGCGATCGCGCTCTTGGCAACGCACGAACTGCAACTCAATACCAGATCGGTCGGCGCTATCCGAAGATGATCGATCAGCCAGGGCATCGTTGGAAGAAAATGGCGATAGCGATGAGTAGCGCCGGGGATCCTCTGCAAAGGGGATGTCACGATGCGGTGAGCTTCGATCTCGGCGGAGACCGATCCTTTGTCGTGAACCAATGTGTAAATGGGGGCCTCGGGAAACAGGCGGGCGAAGATTTCCAAAACCTTCTCGCCGCCGCGCATCCCGGTCAACCAATCATGAACGAGCGCGACGCGAAGCGAACGTGAGATCACGTCCTGGCACTCCTTTGCCTCTTATTCACCGACCGACCCACCAGCGAGCCTTCCCGCTCGTCGAGTATTTGCATGGACCGGTCTGGCGTCGATGAGAACATTCTTCCAAGGTTAGCAACCTAATGTCTTCTGGCAGAGAAGGCAATCCCACTGTTTCCGCGGGAGAGAAAGGGGGATGGCTGGGATGTTTCACGCTGGGCATTTTCGACCGGCCTGCGGGGCCTGGCCAGCATAGATTACTTGACGGACGCTCCTTGTTGATGATGGGGGGCCGACAACGCAAGGTCAGCAGGAGAATCTTTGTGGGCCGAGGGGCTATCTTTCGCGAGGCGATCACGCAGGAGAACCCACTGCAAGTGGTCGGTACGATCAACGCCTATTCGGCGATGCTGGCCAAGGCGACCGGCTTCCGAGCCATCTACCTTTCCGGGGCAGGGGTAGCCAACGCCTCGTTCGGCTTGCCTGACTTGGGGATCACGACCCTTTCCGATGTCGTCACCGATGCCAGCCGAATCAACGCAGCCGTCGACTTGCCGATGCTGGTCGATATCGACACCGGCTTCGGAAGCGCGTTTTCCATCACGCGGACGATTCAAGAGATGGAACGGGCTGGCGTGGCGGCTGTCCACATTGAAGACCAGGTGCAAGCCAAAAGGTGCGGCCATCGCCCCGGCAAGGAACTTGTCTCGGCCGATGAAATGGTCGATCGCGTCAAGGCGTCGGTCGACGCTCGCCGCGACGAAAGCTTTGTCATTATGGCGCGGACCGATGCGCACGCCGTCGAGGGGATAGAGTCTGCACTCGATCGAGCCTGTCGCTATGTCGAGGCGGGAGCCGACATGATCTTTGCGGAGGCTTTGGCCGATCGCTCCGAGTATCTCCGTTTCACGCAGGCGGTAAAGGTGCCGGTGCTCGCGAACCTGACCGAGTTCGGCAAGACTCCCCTTTATACCTTGGATGATCTTCGGCAGGTCGGGGTTCGTTTGGCTCTCTATCCACTGTCGGCATTCCGAGCGATGAGCTTGGCGGCGCTGCGAGTCTTCGATGAAATACGTCGAGCGGGGACGCAGCAGGGGGTAGTGAATCAGATGCAAACACGAGAAGATCTCTATCGCGTCCTCGACTATCACGCGTACGAAAAAAAACTGGATGAACTGTTTGCGAGAGGAAATCATGGCTGACGCAAAAAAGACCGGGGGTTTGGCGGGAGTTGTCGCGGGCGAGACCGCGATCTCGACCGTCGGAAAAGAGGGGGTCGGACTCACCTACCGAGGTTACTCGATCGATGATCTCTCCGAACAGGCGACCTTTGAAGAGGTCGCGTACCTTTTGCTCGAAGGTCGTCTTCCGTCAAAAGGGGAACTGAAGTCGTACGAGGATCACCTGATCGCGCGGCGAAGTTTGCCGGCACCGCTTGCTAGGGTGCTCGAGGAACTCCCCGCGTCGACGCCGCCGATGGATGTTCTTCGCACTGGCTGCTCGGCGTTGGGTTGTCTAGAGCCAGAGGGAGATTTCTCTCAGCAGCGAGACGTGGCCGATCGGCTTTTGGCGGCATTTCCCGGCATGCTTTTGTACTGGTACCATTTCTCCCATCATGGCAAGCGGATCGATGTCGCCAGTTCCGAGCGATCGATCGCCGGCCAGTTTCTTCACTTGTTGCACGGCAAAACGCCCTCAGCCACGTTTCGGCGGGCGATGGATGCTTCGCTGATTCTTTATGCGGAGCATGAGTTCAACGCATCGACATTTGCCGCCCGCATCACGACATCGACGCTGTCCGATTTCTATTCGGCGATCACCTCGGCCATCGGTACGCTTCGCGGCCCGCTTCATGGCGGAGCCAACGAAGAGGCGATGGTTCTCATCGAGCGATTCGCCAACGCCGACGAAGCCGAGAAGGGAATTTACTCGGCACTCGAGAAGAAAGAAAAAATCATGGGGTTCGGCCACCGCGTCTATCGCATTAGCGATCCGCGGTCAGACATCATCAAACGCTGGTCGGCCCGCCTAAGCGAAGAGGTCGGCGATCGTCGGCTGTATTCGGTTTCCGAGCGAATCGAACAGGTGATGTGGAAGGAGAAGAAGCTCTTTCCGAATCTCGATTTTTACTCGGCAAGTGCTTATCACTTCCTGGGAATCCCGACGCCTATGTTCACGCCGATCTTTGTCTTAAGTCGGACAGCAGGTTGGGCGGCGCATGTCATCGAACAGCGTTCCAACAACCGTCTCATTCGACCGTCGGCCGACTATTCGGGCCCCGAACTTTTGCGCTACGTCCCCATCGAGCAACGATCCGGGGCAACTGTTTAAAGCAGAATACACCGTTGAAGAGACGGCCGAACCCAACTGCCTTGCGATGATCCAACTCGGGCGGTTCGTTCCATACGACCTCGGCAACGAAAGAAAGGAACCTAACGATCATGGGTGGTCATATTCCTAGCGACAGGCCCGCGCCCGATGAAGTCCTGTGTCAGATGGCGGACTATGTGCTCAATACCGCGATCGAAAGCGACGAGGCATTCGAGACCGCGCGCTACTGCTTGATGGATAGTCTGGGTTGTGGATTGTTGGCCCTTCGATTTCCGGAATGCACCAAGTTGCTGGGGCCGATCGTGCCCGGAGCAAACTTGCCCGGCGGAGTACGTGTCCCCGGGACGGCATACGAACTGGATCCGGTACAGGCTGCTTTCAACATAGGCTGCATGATTCGTTGGCTCGATTACAACGACACTTGGTTGGCCGCCGAGTGGGGACATCCGTCCGACAACCTAGGTGCCATCCTCGCCGTCGGCGATTACGTCAGTCGACGCGGTGCGGGCCCCAGCATCACGATGCGCGATGTCTTAATGCGAACGATTCAAGCCCATGAGATCCAGGGGATTTTTGCTCTCGAAAACGCGTTCAATCGGCTTGGCCTGGACCATGTGATTTTGGTGAGGATGGCCTCTACGGCTGTGGCGAGCGCCATGCTGGGAGGGAGTCGAGACGAGATTTTGAGCGCGATCTCGAATGCTTGGATCGATGGCGGCGCGCTGCGAACGTATCGGCATTTTCCAAACACTGGTTCCCGAAAGTCATGGGCGGCCGGCGATGCGACGAGCCGGGCTGTTCGACACGCTCTCTTCGCCATGCGAGGCGAGATGGGTTATCCCACCGCTTTGACGGCCAAGACCTGGGGCTTTTACGATGTCGTCGCCAAGGGCAAACCGTTCTCTTTGCCTCGGCCTTTCGGATCGTATGTCATGGAAAACGTCCTCTTCAAGATCTCGTACCCTGCCGAGTTCCACGCTCAAACGGCCGTCGAAGCGGCCATCATCTTGTATCCGGAGATCGTCGAACGCCTTGACGAGGTCGAAAAGATCGTCATCAAGACGCAAGAGTCCGCGGTCCGCATCATCGATAAGAAAGGGCCGTTGCACAATCCGGCCGACCGGGACCACTGCATCCAATACATGGTGGCGATCGGACTCATTCACGGCGAGCTGACCGCCGAGCACTACGAAGATGTCGCCGCCAACGACCCGCGCATCGATCGGCTTCGGCTCAAGATGGAAGTAGTCGAAGAACCTCGATTCACGAAGGACTATCTCGATCCCGAAAAGCGTTCGATCGGCAACGCCATCCAGATCTTCTTCGATGACGGTACATCGACACGAAATGTCGAAGTCGAATACCCCGTCGGCCATCGTCGAAGGCGCGGCGAAGGTATTCCACTGCTACTGAAGAAGTTTGAATCCAACCTGGCGACCCGCTACCCACAGCGTCGCGTGAAGAAGTTGCTGAATCTTTGCTCGGACGAAGATCGACTCCTGGGCCTGCCGGTCCATGCATTCATGGACGAGTGGGTTATGTAAGCCCTTGTGGATGGCCGATTCCGCCCACGCTTATTGATAACGCAGTTGTTCAGTGCTATTATGGAGAGGAGTCACAGAAGGAGTCCGCACATGGGGTTTGTGAAGCGTGGGGAAGCGGTGGCAGCCGCCCATTCATTGGCCGACCTGAAGTTGGTGTACCGCGAATTGCATCGCTCTTTGTCGCGATCTCCTGAACTCATGGACTCAGACTTTTTGCTCGAATTGCAAGAGTTTCTGCACCAATGCGCGGTCGAAGAGCGGGTCGATACCACCGATCACGGCCAATGGGATCAGTGGTTAAGTTCCTCTCATCCAGCCTCTTCCCCAGGAACTTCTGCTCGGTCGTAGATGATGTGCCGGCCTATTTCCATTCACCGCCGCGTACGCCTGATTCTAGGTTTGCGCGACTTCGAGATTTTCGTCTTTGTAAAGCCCGGGGATGTTCTGGTATACGGATTCGGCGGAGTCTGCATGCGTCACGATGTCCCACCATCGTCTCAAATCGATTTCACCCGGTAGCGGGTGCCTCTCCTTGCTTCGTGAGTGCTCATTTTTCGAGCGAATTCGACGGTTTGACGCTCTCATGTCAACGAGAAACGGGGCTGTGAAGGTCTCATCAACCCCCTTTATTTGATTGTCATACCGGCATAGGGTGACCTATATTAGCGTGGTCAAGTTTGTCGGGTGCCGTTGAGCGGTGAGTTCAACAGCACTGAAAGGCTTGGCCCGTTTGGTGCGATCAAGCCCGCCTTCGGCTGTTGCCACGTTGTTGTGGTGCGGCTGTTGGCAGGATCGGCGGAATCCTCCCCAGCCAGTCGCGCTCTTTCGGCCCCCTGTGACCCCCTGAAAAGGTGAGGTTGAATCGGCTTCTCGTTTTCTCCCTCGGGAGAAACCTCCCCGTAAAGCCGAGGGCTCTTCCAAGAGCAAAGCGATCGGTTCTTCTGCCGTTGACAGGCGAGGCTCCAAGCAGACTCCTGCGGACGCACAATGCGTCCTTAGGTCTCTCGGCCTCCAGTTACCCTACGAGCGAAGAAGCATGCTGAAGCGCCGACCATTTGTTGTACCGATGTTGTTCGATACTCTGGGATTCGGTTGCGCGTTTTTGCTGGCGATCGTCTGCCTGCCTCTGCTCGAGCGAATCTTCGAAACCGCGTATAAGAGCCCCGGACTCAATGAACTTTGGCCCTGCTTGCTCACAAGCTTGTTGATTCTCATTCCGCTTTTGATTCTTTCGGACGGCTACGCCATGCCTCGTCATTGGGGCGCTTGGCGATCGTTTCGATTTTTAGCGCTCATCCATGGGACGCTGGTGACGAGCTACTTGATTTTGTCATTGGTGGCGATCGATGTTTTTGCTCCCGGACGAAAGGCCATTTTCGTCAGTGCCCTGATCAGCATGTTTTTACTCTGGTACCTCAGACTCTTGTTTCCCAGCTTTTTCAGCAGAGTGGATCAAAAGCGACGAGCCTTGCTCGTGGGGGGGCACACCTACGCGATTCGCGCTTTGCAGCGCTTCGCACGTGAACATGCTGACGGTTTTGAAATCATCGGCGTGATTGACGATTTCAGGACGGCGAACCATTTCCACAATCTCGACATCGAACATTGTGGTACCACGAAAAACTTGCGAACTGTTCTTCGTACTCGCCCCGTGGACACCCTGGTCGTGCTGACCGATCAATCACAGTACGCCTCGCCGATCATCGAACTTCTGGATGAATTCCCGACCGTGCGCGAAGTCTATGTTCGGGCACAAGTCCCACTTGCGGTAGCACAGGATATCGACCTGTTGTTTGTGCAAGAGGTTCCGCTGCTTAAGGTCTACTCTTCTGGCAAGAAACTTGCGGGAACGATTTGGCGAGCAGTGTTCGATCGTGGACTGGCGATCGTGGGTTTGCTCGCGACGCTACCTGTGTTCCTGATGATGTGGATCCTCATTCCGCTCGAAAGTCGTGGGCCTGTCCTCTATCGGCAACGTCGACTGGGTCAGGGGAACAAGGCGTTCTGGATCTACAAGTTCCGCAGCATGGTCGCCGATGCCGAGAAGAAAAGTGGCGCCGTCCTCGCTCAGAAGAACGATCCCCGCGTCACGAAGGTTGGCCGAATCATGCGGGTCCTGCGAATCGATGAGATTCCGCAGATATTGAACATCCTGCAAGGGGACATGAGCATCATCGGTCCCCGTCCGGAGAGGCCGGAATTTCAAAACATCTATGCGGAGACGATTCCTTGGTACTCGCTTCGCAGTCTGCACAAGCCGGGTTTGACGGGGTTGGCGCAGGTGTCGGGTGATTATCACACCTCGGCCCAGCGCAAGCTCCTCTACGACGTGACGTACTTGGCAAACATGGGCCCGGTTCTCGACATGAAAATCATGGCGGCGACCGTCATGACGGTTCTGACGAAGAAGGGGCATTAGCATCAAAAAGCGATGAAGAGTGGGCACTCCATTTGCTCAAAAAATCGAGGACACTTTCACGCGAGAGGACATGCCCGGGAGTGAAGCCTGGATCGAATGTATTGCATTTTGATCGGGCGCTCTCGTAACGGATCGAGTGCTCCACCAAGGATGAGTGGAACCGGGAACAATCGAGGATTCGGTCATCAGTAGGACGAGGCGACCTGTGACAATCTCCAATCTAGCAGAGTACCCGACGAGCGCGTCGCTCGAAGTCGATGCAGAGTTGAAGGCCGCGCTCGAGCATCGCGATCCTCAGTCGCTGGAGCGACTGGAAGCGCAGGTCCACGCGCATCCCGGTTGGCCTGATCTCCGCTTTCAGCTCGCTCGTCGTTTGTTCATTCTTGGTCGCTACGAAGAAGCTCTTTCGCATTTGGATGAAGCTCTTTCCATCAATCAACAATTCATGGAAGCCATTCGTCTAAAGGTCCGGATTCTGACCGATCGAGGCGAACTCAAGCTTGCCCTTAAGGCATGCCGGCGATTGAACTCGTTTAACCGAGATGACAGCGAATCATTCCTCGCCGAGGGGATTTTGCTGGCTCGCATGGGAGAGCACGGCAACGCGATCGGCGCTGCCCGGAACGCTCTCGATATCGACCGCAAGAGTGTTGAAGCGCACCTCTTGTTGGGAGAGCAGTATCTCTTTCTGAAGGATGTTCGACTGGCACGTCGGCATCTTGATCTGGCGATGAAGCTTCGGCCCACCGACGAAATCTCTTACATGAATGCTCTTGTTTGCCTCAAGCAGGATGATGTTGTGGGGGCAGAGAAAGCCCTTGCCCTGGCGCTCGAAGCCAACCCGAAACATCTCAGCTCGATGGTTCGCTGGGCGATGCTGAAAATCAATGAGGGGGATTTCCCCGAGGCGTATCGGCTTTTGTCGCAGGCGGTGGTCTTCTATCCGAACTATCCCGACTTGCACTATGGTTTGGCTCGGGTTTGTCTCTTGATGGGGAAACGGGACGATGCGTATCGGCTCATGACGGCCGCCATCGAGCTCAATCCCAAATATGCGGAGGCTCGACGAGAGATCGTCCATCTGTGCGATTCGGACGACCTTGATGAAGCAATTGATCATTCCTTGCAGAGCGTGATCGCCGACCCGCACGATGAGCAAGCGGTGATCAATCTCAGTCACGTTTACGACCGCAAGGGGGAACAGGCCCGTGCGATCGAGGTCCTGGAACGGGCCGTCGAACGATTTCCGGATTCATGGCGAATCCTTCAAACGCTGGGCATTTTGCAACTTCAAAGGCGAGTCTTCCCGAAGGCCAAACTCGCCTTCGAGGGGGCCACGCGGATCAACCCTGACCTCGTCTCGGTCGAACGCAGCCTGCGAATCGTCTTTCAGGATGAATCGCTTCTGGAAGTGGAACGCGAACGGATCCTAAGCGAGCATCCCAGCGCCGCTGATCGCCCCCTTGTGGATCTGAAGCTTGGCCGGCTCTACCTCGATTTCCATCGGGAATCGTTGGCGTCACAGCATTTTCGCCAGGCGTTCGATGTCGACTTTATGCGAGAGACCGCGTCTGCATTGCTGGCGACGGTGCATGCCCATCGCAGCGACTTTGTCACCGCGATTCGTTGGCTCGATTGTGTTCAAGCCACCGGAATCTACGAAAACGTCCGTCGGCTTCTCTTAGGGCTCTTTCATGCCAACGCCGGCGACCACGAAGCATCCTCGCGCTATTATCAGCAGGTCATGACGGATTCGCCGTTGCTGTTTCATGCTCTGGACGGCGTGGCCGTCTGCTTCCGTGAGCGCGAAGAACTCGAAGACATGCTTGATGATTATCTGGCATATGCTCGCTCGCATGATCAAGGCGGGCCTCTCTTGCGTCGTCTTGGTTGGGCATTCGCGAACAAGGGTATGCTGGTGGAGGCGCGTCGCCATTTCGATCACGCTACTATCGTTGATCCCGCCGACGCGCGGGCGTTTCATTCGCTGGGCGTGCTGACGTTATTGCGGATGGATGTCCCCGGGGCTCTCGAACGTTTCCGGGTGGCCTCGATTTGTGATCCGAACTGGGGATTGCCTCAACTCGGGATGGCGCTCGCGCATTTGGAGCTCGGCCATCGGGAGGAAGCGATTCTGGGTCTTCAGCGATACGTCCATATTGAGCCGCTCGATCATTGGCGCGAGGCGGCTGCTGCCATGCACGAAAAACTGCAGGTTCGGTCGACCTAGAGGCATCGCCCGCCTTCTAGTCGGCCTCTTCTTCGAGGCGTTTTGCCTCGGCCACGTACGCCCTGAAATCTCCGATCTTGTAACTGATGAACAAGTACGCGTGATGCAGGGCCTGATAGGTCGGATCCTCTTCGTCGTCTTGGTACTCTTTGCGAAGTGCACCCAACTGCACCAGGATTTCTTCCACCGTTAGCATGAAATGATCTCCTCCTCATTCATTTGAGCGCCGATTTCTTTAAGGGGTTCCAAGACGAGTTCCAAGACAAAGTGCGGAGCCAATCATGGACGAAGGGGCATTCTTTTGAATTCTTCGACCTGCTTTTTGATGGCCGGCTCGGTCGGCAATCGTTCCATGCTCGAGGCTCCGAAGAAGCCGGCAATCCCGCGTGTCCGTTCAAGGATATAGCGAGCGTCGGCCGGCATCGCGATCGGACCGCCGTGACACAGCACCATAACATCGCTGCGGACACGGACAGCAGCGTCGCGCATCGCTTGGATCCGCTCGACGCATTCATCCAGAGTGAGTGCCGTATTCGCCCCGATCGTTCCCGAGGTCGTCAATCCCATATGCGGAATCAAAACATCGGCGCCCGCCTCCGTCATTCGAATCGCTTGATCTTCGTCGAAGATGTAGGGGCACGTGAGGAGGTCCAGCTCATGGGCCAAGGCGATCATCTCGACTTCCAGGTCGTAACTCATGCCGGTCTCTTCGAGGTTTTGCCGAAACACGCCGTCGATCAGGCCGACCGTGGGAAAGTTCTGAACCCCAGCGAAGCCCAGCGATTTGATGACGGGCAAAAATAGGTCCATCTCGCGAAAGGGGTCGGTTCCACAAACGCCCGCGAGCACAGGCGTCTTTTGCGTGATGGGAAGAACCTCTCGAGCCATGTCGACGACGATCTGATTGGCGTCTCCGTACGGCATCAGTCCCGACAGAGATCCTCGACCGGCCATGCGAAACCGGCCGGAATTGTAGATGATGATCAGATCAATGCCGCCCGCCTCGGCACACTTGGCGCTGATGCCGGTGCCGGCCCCCCCGCCGATGATGGGCCGGCCGTCGGCGACCTGCGAGCGAAACCTCTCAAGAATCTCTCGACGCGATGGACGTTGTTTCATGGTTTCTCCTCGCGAGGGTCCGGGACATCGCCTCAATTCGCGAAACAATTCTGGGTAATGTCGGGAGTATACAGATGCGCGTGGGCGTCGCTAGCCTTCTCAGAATCCGCTCGGCCGGCAGCGTGATGCGAGAGTGCTGTTCAAACGAGTCCCCAGCGTTTGCGAAGGCTCCACTCGAGCGTGGCCAATGCAACAAAGATCGCAAGCACAGGCCAACGATCCCAGAGCGGCGTCGCGTTCTGTTTGCTTTCAGGGGCCGGGAGATCCTCTTGAGCGATCTGCCGAAGAAGCTTGTCGAGATCGAGATGGCGAAAAAACGATCCTCCGGTCATTTCGCTGATGGACCGGAGTAGACCATGGTCGGCGGCGGTTTGCTGAGACTCGGCATCCTCGGCGTAGGCTAGAAACTTAACGCTGCTTTTTCCGAGGTCGGTCGAGGGTGTTTTGCCCTCGACTTCAAGCGTGAAGTCTCCTGGTTCTTTGAGATCACGGATCGTGCCGACGTATTCGTTTCCTTGGGGATAAAGAGTAACGGGAATGGTTCCGCCGGTACTTGTGGTGACGCGTGCCTTCAATTCTGCTTGGGAAATGGATGCCCCATCAGGCGCGATCGGTTGCACGACGATGGGGAGCCCTTGACCGACGGGGACGCGCCTGCTGGCCAGCGACACTTTGAGCGTCGGCGAGCCCGCGTCCTCTTTCTTCGCGAGCCAAAGGATAAGCTGTCGCCAGAATCGCGCGTGATACGATGCTCGTTCTTTATCCTTACGCCAACGCCAAGTTGTATCCCCCGCGAACGCGATCGTCCGGCCGGCACCAACACCTTGAGCTGCCAGCAGCGGCGTTTTCTCCGGCGATTGCGCGAGCAACTGAGCGCCGGCTTTCAAGCTCGACCAGGAACTCGCGCCATCAAGGGGTGGTAAACTACTCCACGCCTTTTGATTGGCGTCCGCATCGGACCCGAGGCGAAGAATGAAATGACGCAGGCCCGTCTCGGTCGGCATCATCAATTGAGAACCTGTTTGTTGAATGTCGGTGGGTCGCATCACGACGGGAAGAATCTCTGCCACCTTGGAGTTGTGCCAGCCCCCGGGGCCGAACGATTCGTAACCTCCCATCATCATGAGGCCAGCTCCCTGCGACTGAACTCTCTCGACCAGCTTTTTGAGCTGATCGGCGGTGAATTGACGTGCGGCGATATCGCCGAGGATGAATACATCGACCCGTCCTGGTTCCAGCAACTCGTCCGGGAAGCCTCGATTGCCGTTCTGTTCAAGAAGAAAGAGTTGTTCGAGTGCGATGTCAGGAGACTGATCGAGCGCCCAGCGAACGTACTTCGGCTCCCAGAACCGGTACTTTCCTTCGATCTCCAGAACACTGATGCCGCCCGATAAAACGGTGACCCAGGTGCTAATCGAGTTGTTGGCGGTCTGCGGATCACCGGGGGAGTTCGCTTCCAGCGTGATCTTCAGATCGCCGGCGGCCATGGGGGTTCCGACCAGATCTGTCAAAAGTCGGTCGGCACCCTCGGCACCTTTGAACTCCCCTCGCGATTGCTCGGCTCCATTGAACAAGAGTCGAACATTGACGGGGGATGTTCCGATGCCAGTGACATCGAACTCGCCGCCGACGGCGAGCTTGTTCTTCGCAAAAACAGTTGGGTTGGACCGAATCGCGCGGGCGATGAGGTCTTTGGATTGTGACGTGCCGACCTCTTGCCCGTAACCCACCGCATGAATCGGTACACGTGCCGACCGAAACTGCCGAGCAACTTGCAAAGGCGAGAGACCCGCCGTGTTGGCTCCATCGGAAAGAACCACAACGCCAGCGACGCGACTTCGGGCGGCCTGACGGAGTCCCTCTTCGAGAGCCTCGCCGAGCGCGGTCCGCTCTTGATCGGGCTTGGCTTGCAAAATGTCATCAAGAGGTTTCTCGGTCACGGCCGAGCCGAAGGTCAGCCAGCGGATGTTGAATCGATCGGCCAATGAGTCCCGTTGATCTTGCGAATCGCGAATATCCTTTGTGATGGCATCCCAGCGACTCCGGCTGGCGGCCTCGTCGGCCAGTAACATGCTGCGAGATTGATCCACCAGAAAAACGAGCGTTGACGAAGTCGAATCCGCCGATTGAAACACCAGGCTCGGTCGAAGCATCACAAAAGTGACAACGAGGATGCATAGCAGCCGTAAGCTCAACAGGATTGCTCGGCCGGGCGTTCCTCGTGGGTATGTCCAGACGCTGAAGATTCCAAGAGCCATCGCGACGGCGATAACGAAGACAAGATGAAGAATCGGGTCGATCATCATCGGACAAGTCGCCGACGGGGAAGAGAGATCGGGCGTGTCGTCATGGTCTTACGATCTCCCTGCCCGTACCGTTTGGTTTTCGGTCGCGCGAGATGCGCGTCCCTTCCGAGTTCATCGTATTGTCTAAGGGGTGCGCGTGGAAAGTGGGCCCGTTGCGAACGGACACGCCGATAAGATCCGCAGGTAATTGCTTGAGCACCTTCAAATCGGTCTAGGTCGTTTCCTCGCGGGCCGGGGCGAAGTTCTCCTGCAGAAAAATCGAATCGGATCCTTCGGACTGAACTTCCTCGGATGGACATACTGCTCCCCAGAGCGTCGTGGGCGAAACAACATGCGACAGACTGGCCAGGGCCGACCAGCCAAGCAGTTCTCGGCGGGACGGGTTCATAGAGATTCCCCTGGCTTCTTGCTGGGCTCATCGTCGCTTTTTGCTTCGACAGACGCAAGGCAACGAACAAAACGGACTGGGAAGAGGTCCGCCGGCTGGTTAGTCTAAGTGAGGGCGAGTCGACCGGGATTAAAGGGGGATGGTCATGGCCACAGCAATGTCGATCAGTCATACCGAAGTATCCAAGGATGAAGATGAACGCCAGCGAGTCATGAAGTTGGCCAATACGGAACAAGCGAAGCGAGAGCGTGTCAAGCTGGCGGCCGCATACCGCATCATTGCCAGAATGGGGCTCGACGATGGGATTGCCGGCCACATCAGCTTGCGGGTGCCGGGCGCGCCTGATTACTTTTGGGTCAATCCTTTTGGCAAGTACTTTCACGAAGTGACGGGGGACAACCTCGTCCTGGTGAATCATCACGGCGAGATCGTGGACGGTGGGCCGATGATTAATTTCGCCGGCTTCTGCATTCACTCGGCTATTCATCATGCCCGGCCTGACGTTCACTGCGCTTGTCATACGCACCCACCGGCCGGCACCGCCTTCAGCGCGCTTGGGATCGAGATCGAACCGCTAGATCAGGTCGGTTGTTCGTTCTTTGAAGATCATGTTCTCCACACGGAGTACGGCGGGGTCGTTCTCGATCAGGATTACGCCAAAGGTATCGCCGATGCGCTCGGCAATAAGCGATCGTTGGTGTTGCAGAATCATGGCCTGTTGACCGCGGGGGGGACGGTTGAGCAGGCCTTGCTCGACATGCTCGACATGGAGCGAACCTGCAACGTCAACTTGAAGGCTTACTCGACCGGTCGACCCGTCCATCCCGTTCCTGCCGAGAGTGCTCGTCAAGCTCGCGCGGTGTACACTCAGCCGCACCGGTATCCTTTCCAGTTTGCGGCCTTGATCCGTTGGCTGAATAAGTTCGAGACAGATTATGATCCCTGGTTCGGCGGCGACTATCAGATGGGGATGTAAGGGGAGGGCTCCTTTCTGCCTATTGGCTTTCCAGCAGACAGCGACGAAGCTTTTTGTGATTAATGTTTGGTGAAGTGTTTTCGATGAAGGGCAATTGCACTGGCAATAACCCAGTGGCACCCGGACCGTTCGAGCCGTTGCTCGGAAAACCGTTGACTTCTGTAGAAACGGTGGACAAGATCGTACTAAGTCTGTCCCATTCGAAGGATATTTGCAATGTCAGTTTGAAGGTGAGGAAGTTCATGAATCGCCCGCTCCGCGTCATGCTAATTACGCCACCGGCTACCACCATGGCCGAGCCATACACATTCGCCCCTCCGTATGCACGCAATGCGCTTGCTTTCCTCGCAGGGTGGTTGCGGCAGTTTCCGGGGTTTGAAATTCGTCTTCTCGACGCTAAGTTCGAACGGCTGGATTTTAAGCAAACTCTCGAAAGATTTGCCGAGTTCGAGCCCGATGTGGTTGGTTTGACGGCATTCACCACCGAGATCAAACCTGCGGCGTATCTGGCGACTTGTATTAAGCGCTTCTTACCCAACGCAACCACTGTCGTGGGCGGGCCCCATGCGACGGCGCTTCCCAAAGCGACGCTGAGGCAGTTTCCGGGATTCGATGTCGTGGTGGCGGGCGAAGGGGAAATCACTTTCCAGGAATTATGCCATGCGATTCGCGAAGGTGTTTCCTTTGAAGAGATCTTGGGGTTGGCGTATCGCGATGGCTCGCTCATTCGACAGACCCCCTCTCGCCCTCGGATTCTCGATCAAGATTCGATTCCGATTCCTGCCTGGGATATGCTCCCTCCGGCGTCAGAGTACTTTGTGCAAACAACGCGGGGTTGTCCGTTTAGTTGCGTGTTCTGCATGAATCATAACGGTCGCGTCGCACGCAAGAGAAGCGTTGATTTAGTGATACAGGAAATCGAGAAGATCCTATCGATTGCGAAACCCGGTCGAATTCGATTCGGCGACGAGATATTTACCGTCGACATGCCGCGCACCGCGGAGATGTGCGACGCGATGATCGAACGTGGCATGCAACGTGCGTTTTCGTGGGACTGTTTGACCCATGCGCGATTCGTGAACTACGAATTGTTTAAGAAGATGAAGGAGGCCGGCTGCGATCGGGCGGATATCGGCGTCGAGACTGGCGATGACTCGACGCTGCGTAGCATCGGAAAGGGAACCACGCGGGAGATGATTTTTGCATCGGCCGACGCCGCGCGTCGTGCCGGTGTGAAGTTCGGCATGCTGCTCATTATCGGCCATCCCAACGAGACTCGCCAGTCGATCAACAATTCCATCAAGATGGCGATCGCGCTTAATCCCGATATCCCCTTCGTCTCCACGATGCAGCCGTTTCCCGGCACGGAGATATCGCGATTAGCTGCTGCCAACGAAGGAGGGTACCGGCTCACTTCGTGTGATTGGGACGACTTCAACATGCGTATCAGCAATGTACTTGAGTTTGTCAATTTCAGTCGTCGCGAGATTTTCTGGCTGCAACTAATGACGATCGCCAAAGTGTTCCTTTACAATCATCGGTATCTCGATTTAGCGAAGTTCGGCTTCTCTTATTGGCGTGCAGGATTGGCGGTGTTGCAACGCACGATTAACCCGAACCCATCTGCCCGAGAACGTTTTCCTCTTCGCCCTGCGGACTACGAAGAGGTTCTCGCGGGCGGAGAGCCGTTTGATCCTCGCGAGCTCATTCAGGCACGAGAAGAATGGGCTGATTGGCAAGTTTCCGAGGTCAAGCGCACACGCCGCGATTCTCCGGAACTGATGCAATTGACCTCGAAATAGTTCCGTTTTCTGAGGCTGCTCAGCATGTGCCCGCTTTCATGCAGCAGAGAGAACTTCCGGCACGACGGCCGCTGCTCCCGTCTCTCCGAAAACGGCGTGCTTCGGCTGATCTGTGGAGTTTTGGGGTGAGCTTAGACGGCGAGGTACGGGCTGGAGAGAGCGAGGTCGATGGCGGCGACGGCGTCGACGCCGCCGCGCGAGTCGCTGCTGGAGATCGGTCGATCGGCCGAGTCGACGATGATCTTGCGAAGTTGGCCTGGCGTTAAGTTAGGGTTAGCCGACAACACCAAGGCCGCCAGAGCCGACACCTGCGGGGCCGCCATGCTGGTGCCGCTCATCGTGCGGTATCCAGCGGAAAGTGCCGTGCTGTAGATCTGCTCGCCGGGGGCATCGACCTGAACAGCCCGGCTGGTGCCAACATGGTTGGTTGTCGGACTCTGGACGCTGGCCGAGTTATGCGAACCGACCGACACAACATTGTCAAACTGTCGGCTATAGATGGCGGGGAAGCTCGGCGTTTGCTCCGCGTCGTTGCCGGCCCCAACAACGATGAGAACGCCTTTTGATCGTGCATAGCTGATCGCATCGACGACCGCGGCGTTGTTAAAGTTTCCCCCAATCGAGATGTTGATGATGCGGGCTCCGTTATCCACCGCATAACGGATGCCGCGATCAATATCGAAGCTAGACCCTTTGCCGGTGCTGGACAGAACCTGGACCGGCATCACTTTCACCTGCGGCGCGACGCCCGTCACGCCAAATCCGTTCTTCAACGCGGCAATGGTGCCGGCAACGTGCGTCCCGTGTCCGTTCAAATCTTCGGGCCGATTATCTTGTTGAACGAAGTCCCATCCGTTGCGATCGTCGACGAAACCGTTGTTGTCGTCGTCCTTGCCGTTGCCTGGAATCTCTTTGGTGTTGGTCCAGATGTTCCCGGCCAGATCGGGATGGTTGATGTCCACGCCGGTATCGAGGACGGCCACGATGATCCCTTTGCCCGAGAAGCCTCGGCTCCAGACTTCGGTAGCGCGCATCGCGTTTAGGTTCCACGCCCGCGTGGAATCGGGGATCGGTAGAGATACCATCTGAGACCGCTCGATCATTCGGCCGCGCGTATCGAGAAAGAGTAGTTCGACTTGGCCTTGTGGCCCCGAGGCTGTGGCAAGGATCCGCCGCGTCGAGCCGAGATCTTCCCACGCCGACCAGGCCGTTGTCGTCGGGACGCGCGATCGGGCCATGGTTTTGCCCGCGTTATTCAGACCGAACAGCTGGAGTCTTCCGTCGGAACTGACGACCGCATCGACTTGCTTGATGCCGAAACCGATCGAAGCCCAGTTCCCCCAGGAGCCATTGGGGGCGGTCTGTGATCGCTGCATCAGCGAGCCACTCTGCGTGACGGCAAATGCTTCCAGTCGGTTGTTGGCGCCACGCAGCAAATCAAAATCGACCACGCTGTTCCGAACGTTTTGCCACGCTGTCCATGAACCGCGCACCGCATTTTGGGATCGCGAGACCAGTTGTCCACTGGTGGTCAATCCAAGCATTTCACCTCGACCGTCGGCATGCAGGGCCAACTTCACTTTTTGAAATGAGCCGCCTAAACGATTGATGCCGCTCCAAGATCCGTTAGGAGCGTTCTGGATCCGCTGAAATAGAGCACTGGCGGTGCCGATGAGAAAGACTTCCAGGCGACCATCTTGATGCTGAAAGACGCTGACATCCCTGAAAGACCCCTCATGGCGGATCCATCCGTTCCACGCGCCAGCGGGCCGGCTTTGGACTCGCGTAAACAGGGCATTATCTCGGCCGATCACGAATAGTTCGAGTCGACCATTCGCATGTCGTCCGACGGAGAAGCTGCGGATTTCCGTCCCGATGACAAGCCAGTTGGACCAGGCGCCGCTGGTCGTTTGACTTCGCTGGACCAATGTCCCATTGGTTCGCAGGGCGAAGTTTTCGAGTTGGAGCGAGCTATTGCTGATGAAGGTGGCATCGGAGAACCCAGTCCCTAAGTCGATGGCGGTTCCCCAGGGATAAACATTCGACGGCGCCGATGTCGTTACCACGTCAGGAGTCGAGAGTGTCCGGGCATCCTGTAGCGGTTCGATTCCTCGCAAGAGCGGTGTTCCGCTGGGCGTCAGTCGATCTTCAAGTGTTTCTAATCCTAAGAGAACGGCAGCAGGCGCCGGGCGAGGACGCTTATGAAACCATCCTCCCCAACCCATATGGGTCTCCTTGCCTGCCCGGAAAGACAGATTGGAAATCAACGTCGGCGACGTGATGGGAGACCCAGGTGCTCGGTCGGTGCTGTTCCGCGTTTTCGTCGCTCTGTGCCAACTTCTTCGAGGTGTGACAACGGTGGCTGATGACGAATTCGTGTTTCGCGGACCATTCGGTCATGCTCATCATCGGATCCCTTTGGCGGGGACTCGATCCCGAGTCCGCTAGTCGTTCCCGTTAGAAGCCGGCACTTTCCGGGTCGTTCCGATGCTAGCGATTATCGATCTTCGCGCGAAACGGAGAGTCCCTTAGTTTGGCCTACCCACCGTGGTTCTTTCCGCGGCAGGAATAGCGCCATCTGGTCGTTAGGTAGCGGTAAATGGGGTGGCTGGGGCATTTGTGAGTACAGACCTCTTCACTTGGTGGAGCCGGGAAGGGAATCTGCCTGTGGGCGATCGCCTGTTTCGGTGTGGTGAAGGGACTTTGTAACGAACGGTTGGTCACGGGCCTGAGAAGGCTCCGCAATCAGGGATGATGAGCATGCTGGACTTGGTTTCCCGGACCATGGCCGCGGGGCCATTACGACGGCCCGCAGCAATCTTGGCGGTTGCCTTGGTGTTGGCGGCTGCGGGGGCGATCGGGTCGGCAAAGTACCTGGTTTGGAACGCCAACCCTGATGAGCTGGCCAATCAGAACAGCAAATATCTGCGTGATCATAAGGATTTCGTGAAAGAGTTCGGCGATCTCGACTGTATCTACGTCGTGGTCACGGCGGGGCAGGATCAGGCTCGGACAAAGAAGTGTGTTCTTCGGCTGCACGAAAAGCTTCTCACGGTGCCGAATCTGGCGGGCGTACATGCCTCGATCGGGCCAGAGGATCAACTCCGAATCGCGACCCGAGCCATGCCTGTGGAAGACCTTCGTCAACTTCGGGATACCGCGGCGGCAATTCCCAGTTTGCTGGGCGGTGAAGGGCCCGGTTTGGTGCTGGAAGATGCTCGGAAAATGCTCAGCGATCTGGCGCTCCGCGCGCTTCAGATGAGCGAAGAGGAGCAAAATCGTCTGGGCTCAGCAGCACTTTTTCTACTCAACACGGTCAGCGGTTCGCTCGAAGATTCCGAAGCGAGTCAAACGTTTGCTAAGTTATTGCGCGGTGAATCCGACCGACAATTCCTCACTTCCGACTCGGGAAAGCTCTATTTTCTTCGGGTTCTGTGCGAACCGAAATATCAATCGCTTTACATCGCGCACCAAGTGATCGACCGCATCCGAGAAGTTCTCAACGAAGTCCGAAACGAGTTTCCCGGAGAAAACATCGGCCTGACCGGTAAGCAGGTATTGCTCTCCGATCAGATGGTAATCGGTAGCCGAGACATGACGCGGGCGACGATCCTTTCCACGCTTTTGGTGACGATTGCCTTCATCGTGGCGATGCGTGGTTTCCTTTATCCGCTCTTTGCGGTCGCGAGTCTCTCTATCGGCATGTGCTGGACATTCGGGCTGACGACGCTGCTTGTCGGGGAACTCACGTTGCTGTCGGCGGTCTTCACGCCGATCCTCGTTGGTATTGGGATCGACTACGGCGTTCATCTGTTGATGCGTTATCAAGAGGAACGTCGTCTCTTCCCTGCCGAGACCGCCATGCGGCGGGCTCTCCTGGCGGTGACGCGTGGCAACGTGACTGGTTCGCTGACGACATGTGCGGCATTCATGACGGCTTTGCTGACCAACTCGCCGGGCTTCAGTCAGTTGGGATTGATCGCGGGCACAGGCGTCCTTCTTTGCATGTCGGCGATGACGCTGGTTTTCCCATCGATGGTGATGTTGCATCATCGCTTGTTTGGTTCGGCCGAGGGGGCCACGCCGGTGCTTGCCCTCGAACTGCCGATACCGACTCGTTGGTTCGGCCCGGGGTTTATCGTGGGGGTCGGCCTGGCAACGGCATGGTGGATCTTGCTCGTTCCCCGGGTGGGATTCGAAGACAACGTGCTGACGCTTCAGCCGCCAGGCTTAGAGAGCGTTCAATGGGAAAAGCGAGTTCTGGAAGACGGCGACTCGACGTTGTTTGCAGCGATCACCGTTGATCAGTTGGCAGACGTTCCGCGCATCGTCGACCGGGCTCGAGGCCTCACCTCCGTGAGCGGAGCCCATTCCGTGATGGATGTCATCGCGCCCATGACCGCCGAGCGTGAATCGCTTCGAAGCGATCTGGCGGAGATTCGATTGCCCTCGCACGGCAAGGGGCTCCGCGAATGGGATGCCGACACTCTCCAGGGACTCAGGACGACGCTTGTCTTGTTGCAGCCGGCCGCTCAGGCCCGATCGGCCGAGGCAGGCGCGAAGCTGAGCAGAACCAGTGCCGATCTACAGAAACTCATCGAGGGGCTTCGGTCCAGCGATCCGGCTCTGGTCGCGAAGACTCGTCAAAAGATCGAACAGTTTCATGCACGCTGCGCGATGGCGATGCGGCAAATCGTGCAAGGGAATCAGCTTCCTCTGCGAGAGGCACTTCCTGAATCGGTTCGCCCCATGTTGATGTCGCCAGGCGGGAAGTTCCTCGTCATGGTCTATCCGAATCACAACATCTGGGACTTTGGTCATTTGACGCAGTTCGTGAATGACATTCGCACGGTTGAGCCCGACGTGACGGGTTTTCCTGTGATTCACATGGGGACTGTGAACGACCTTAAGATAAGTTTCTTTCTTTCGTCACTTCTTGCCTTGGGGACGGTGGGATCGATTGTTTGGCTTGATTTTCGGTCGATCGCGAAAACGATGTTGGCGATGACGCCGTTGATCTTGGCGATTTTCTGGACGCTGGGATGGATGGGAATCACTGGTCGAGACTTCAACCTCGTAACGTTCATCGCGGTACCGATCTTGATTGGAATCTCCGTCGACAACGGCGTTCATCTGGTTCATCGATATTACGAGCCAAGATTGGCCGGCAGCACCATCGGTTCGACCAGCATGGCGGTCTTTGTCACCTCCCTGACCAACATGTTTGGTTTCGGGTCGTTGATGGTCTCGTCGCATCGCGGGGCGCAGAGCCTGGGGCTGATCATGCTCGTGGGATGCAGCGTCACCCTCGTGGCATCGCTGACGGTACTACCGGGATTGGTGATGTGGCGAACGTCGCCCTCCCGGAAACTCGCCCCCGCTGGCCGACAAGCTGCCTAACCGATGCTCCATCCGCGGGGCTTGTATCGAGCGAGTCGGATTCAGCGTTTGCGAACTAGAAGTTTGTCCGCGAGTTCTCGCCCCAGGGTGAATTTCCCCTGAGGCGTCTGGACGACGATGGCTCCCGCTTGCGGATGATTCTCGACGACATGCGCCGACGTCCCGATCGAGAGGCCCGATTCCCGGAGGTATCGCAGAAACTCGGGCGACTGTTCGATCACCCTTTCCAAAACGAATTGACTGGCTGGCTCGCACGACGTGAGTGGTTCGGAGCCAACCGCGGCGGGAAACGAACCGTCCGACCGAGGAATCGGGTCGCCATGCGGGTCGCGATCGGGATACTTCAAAAAGGCATCCATCCGGTCGACCAGTGACTCGCTGACGGCATGTTCGAGATGCTCGGCCTCTTCGTGAACTTCATCCCAGGTCAGCCCAAGGGTCTGGACGAGAAAAAGCTCGACCAGGCGGTGCCGACGGAGCACGCGAAGGGCGAGTCTTTTGCCCGCCTCTGAAAGGTGAACCCCCTCGTAAGCCTGATAGTTGGCTAAACCCGACTCGGCCAACGTTCGGAGCATACTGGTGACGGTGCCCGGCGAGACCCCCAGTCTTTTCGCGACCGCGCCTGTCGAGGCGCTGGCAGACTGCGACTCGGTGCAGAGTTGATAGATCGCCTTCACGTAGTTCTCGACCGTCAGGGTCACCATGGCCATGGGGTTCCTTTGCCGACTGGCTTCGAGTAGGCTACCCTCGAAATCGATCCGACTGCGATCCTATCTCGTTGTACCATATGGGATGGATTCGAGTCAGGCTTGTCGGGCAAACAGGGACGCGGTCTGACCGATCGATTGCCAAAGAAGGTCGGAGGATAAGAGGGCCAACCATGGAAGAGCGTCGACTCTATGTCATCGAACCGGGCTGGCGGGTTCAGATCAAGCCTGACGACGGCCGAACGCTGTACTGTTTTCTCAAAGAGGAGAATCAACAGGGACACCCTCGGATTGCCACGGGCGAGATTTATCTGACCAACGATATCGAGGTTTACAACGTCAACTCCGCCATTCGCAAAGGTATCGTTTCGACGGAACGGCCCATCCTCGGCAGGCGCCCCGGGCAGACGCTTCCGCCGAGCGAGGGTGGCTAGGGGCGTTTCGCACCGGCTGGGAAAGAGGTGAAATTTCCCGCGAGGGCGTTGTTTTTCACCATGCCGCCCCTCGCAGAGAGTTCTAAGGATAAAGGCGTGCCGAGGTTTGTTCCATCGGCGGAAACTCGTTGATATCAGCGTCAGCTTGTGTTTGGGGGAAAGGGAGTTATGGCAGCGAGCAATGTGGCGGAAGCCGTCGAGGCAATGAAGGGTCGATTCAACGCGTCAGCCGCCAGCGGCTTGAGCGCGGTCTACCAGGTCAACTTGTCGGGTGGAGAACCGTCGACCCATTTTCTAGAGATCAAGGATGGCGGCCTGAGCACCGGCGAAGGGACGCATGATAGCCCCAACATCACGATCAACATGTCGTCGACGGATTTCATTGCCATGACCAACGGGCAACTCAATCCGACGATGGCCTACATGTCGGGCAAGCTCAAGATCAGCGGTGACATGGGCCTAGCCATGAAGATGCAGACCCTCTTCCCGCAGAAGTAGCTCGTACGTCCTTTTCGTTCCCGAGTCGGCTCTTGGCCGAGAGACGCGGGTGTCCCTCGGCCTTATCGGCAGAGATCCCCTCTTACGGGAGATCACTGTCGTGTTTTTTGTTCTTGCCGATGCTTGCCGATAGGAGACCGTTGCGATGATCGTTTCTCTTTGGGCTGTCTGCTTGTTTCTGGCGGGCGACACCGGTGAAGAGGGTTTCGTTTCTCTCTTCGACGGTAAGACGCTCGACGGCTGGAATGTCGTTCATCCGGTCGGTCCAGGCTATGTTCCCAAAGAGGGCGTCCTTATCTGCCCAGCCGATGGTGGCGGCAACTGTTTCACGAACGATGAGTACGCGAACTTCGTCTTTCGCTTCGATTTCAAGCTGAGCCCCGGCGGGAATAACGGCGTCGGGATTCGTGCCCCGCTCGAAGGAGACGCTGCCTACGTCGCGATGGAGGTTCAGGTTCTCGACGATCCCGCGATTCAATACCTCGCCCTTAGGCCCGCGCAGTATTGCGGATCTGTGTACGATGTGTTCGCGGCGAAAAAGGGTTCGCTGAAGCCGACCGGTGAATGGAACGCGATGGAGATCGCTTGCGACGAGAGCAAAGTGAAGGTGACGCTCAATGGTAACGTCATCACCGATGGCGACATCGCTACGGTGACCGATGAGGCAACCCTCAAAAAGCATCCCGGCCTTAAGCGAACCAGCGGGCATATTGGCTTTCTAGGACACGGGACGCTGGTCGAATTCAAAAACATCCGCGTGAAGAAGCTCCCCTAAACGCTCCGCGGGTTCATGACCCGATGCCGGAAAGAACTTCCTTCAAATACCGGACTCCGTGGGCCACATCGCGAAGTCGCCCCTTCTGATCACCTGCTTCTCGCTCGATCACCAGCGGGCCGGCAAAGCCGATCTCTTTCAATTTTCTCACAAACATCGGGATGTTCGCCTGCCCTTGCCCCAAGGGAACTTCTTCGCCCCATTCCCCTTTAATCCGCGGCCGTTTCGCATCCTTGACATGGACGCTGCGGATGAAAGGCGCAAGCAATTCGACCGCTTTGATGGGATCACCCATGTCGTACAGCAGCATATTGGCGGGATCAAAATTGACGTGAATGTTCGGCGCCTTGATCTCCTCAAGCGTTCTTTTGAGCAGTTCGGCCGGCTCTTGACCGGTTTCAAAGCAGATGTGGACTCCTTTCACCTGCGCGATGCTTGCCGCCTGGGCAAGCGTTTCGAGGAACGCCGATCGCTCGGGGGCCCCTACTGGCGGAATAAAGCCAGCATGAAAACAGAGATCCGTCAGGCCGAGCTGAATGGTTCGCTCGACTCCCCACCGAACCCGCTCGATCCGCTCGGGCCGAAGGGCCGGGTCGCCGAGCCCTCCCGTTTTCTGAATGGTGGCGGGCGTCGTGTAATCCTCGCCGGGAAAGCCGAGCATCGCCGCCGACATCCGCAAACCCGACTTCCGGGCCGCCGCCGGCATATCTTCCCCCTCTTCCCAAGATGCATGGTGCGGGTCGCCGCACGCGATCTGTACGACATCGAGGTGGAGTTCCCGGCAAAACGCTTCAAGTTCTGGAACGGACTTGACTTGCAAGGACCAACTGCAAACACCAATTTCGAAAGGTTGAATCGTCATCGTCTTCGGGGCACCCTCTGGTCCTAGAATTTCACGCTTGTCGACGGGCCTGCTCGCGGCTGGCCCCACTCACCCACAGGGGGGGATAGGGTCGTCAGATCAGACAAACTTTTCACAAGATGCGGGCTTTGGCGATTTCCCGGACTGTGTAAAGCTTTCGACGTCTTCGGGCAGTGTATCCTGTCATCCGTCAGCCGCCAATGCTCCGATAGTAGATCCAAGCATCGTGCACGGTGGATCCCCGCGCTTGATTGACACCCCTTGATTGAAACCCCGCCACGAAGCCCATGCGAAAAAGAGACGTCGACCGCGACTGGCCGGGAATCGGATTCCTCATCGCAGGAGTTCGTTCGTACCGCTGATTTCGCGGAGACAGAGGGAGGAGCACTCGATGATTCGATCGAGCGTGCTGGCGCTGTTGATGGCCGTCGTGGTTCCGGTTACCGGTCAGGCGGCAAGCTGGGCCAATGAAATGTTTTCCGCGCGAAGTTTCGACTTCGGCAGCGTCGAGCGGGGAGAAAAGCCCTCCCATGAATTCGTAATTTCCAATACCGGAACTCGGGAAGTTCGCATCAAGTCCATCCGGGTTTCTTGTTCATGCACGACGGCGGTTGCCGCCAGTGGCCGAATCCCGGCCGGCGAATCGACCGTGCTGACGGCAACCATGGACACGGCGGGCTTCCAGGGTTCCAAAGCGGTGACGATCTACGTCCTTTTCGATCGGCCCTGGCGATCGGAAGTCACCCTGCGGGTAAGCTGCGTCAGCCTAGGCAAGCTCGGCACCGAAGCGACGGAGATCGATTTTGGAATCCTGTCGCAAGGGAGCGATTCTCGCAAGCGTTTGAATCTCGATTACTCCGGGCCGGTCGATTGGCAGGTCAAAGACCTCGATTTCGGCAATCCACACTTCACCACCGAAGTGCATGAAGTCGCTCGCGAGCAGGGAAAGGTTCGCTACGAGCTCGATATCAAGTTGCTGCCCACGGCGCCAGCGGGCACGCTTGAAGATACCATTCGCGTTCACACCAATGACCCCTCCACTCCGATCATTGTGGTCAAGGCGAAGGCTCAGATTGAGGCCGATGTCGTCGTCTCGCCGGCGTCGATTCGTCTGGGGACGATGACTCCTGGGCAGACGATCGAACGGAAGGTCATGATCAAGGCCCCCAATCCATTCAAAGTTGTACGCGTCGACAATGCCGACGGATTGCTCGAGTATCGGAGTGACGATCAAGCGAAAACCGTCCAGTTAGTGACTCTCACGTTGACGATGCCCGCCAAGGGAGAAGAGATTCCTCGGCACGTCGATATCGTGACCGATCTCAACGGCGAACGAGTGGTCAGCCTCGATATTCAGAAGTGATCACCCGACCGGATGCGTTCCGCGGACGCGATTTGTACGCTCCTATTTCGACCGGATAGAGAAATAAGCCGGTATCGATTGTAACGAGTTTGACGGTCATGCTGGGGTGAGATAGTTTTCAGCGGAGCCTAAACGTTTCGCTCCGAATGGGATGGGTGAGGAAACTCACAACGGCACGGGTCTTTGCTTCGATCCGAGCGCAATCACAACTCGGCTACTCGAGGGAAAGTCGCCAGGGAGGCGGAAGAGAGCAGGGGAATCTCTACCAAGCAACCTTGGACCCGGGTGGCTTCTCGAGAGCTGCCCGGGCGTCCTTTTTTCTTGATGAACCTTCCGCGACTGCCTCGCGACCTTTCCATCGACCCCTTCGCCTGCCCCGCAGGTCGCTAGGCCGGCCCCGAGGGGCTCTATACAACACGCAAACGAACGGCCGATTCGGTTAGGTTCCGCAAAGGGAGTTGCCCATACCGGGGCACCACCCCGTTCCTGCTTACCCTTTGACGTGGCTTGGTCAGGGGGGGGCTTTCTTGCGGGCCGAGGGCGGCATGAGCCCGAACGAAACAAGGGGGGGCGATGGCATCCTGGAAACGAACTCATACCTGCGGTGAGCTTCGGCTGGAACACGCGGACAGCACGGTGACGCTTAACGGTTGGGTACAGAACTATCGCGACCACGGCGGCTTGGTCTTCATCGATCTACGCGATCGGTATGGGAAGACTCAAATCGTTTTCGATCCCAAGTTCGACCCCACCATGCACGAGCTCGCCCGAAGCTTGCGAGCCGAGCATGTCGTCTCTGCGACCGGCATCGTCAGCGACCGGGGCGAAGCACGCAACCCAAAGATCCCCACCGGCGACATTGAGATCAAAGCCCGTGGGCTGATCATCCTCAATCGAAGTGAAGTCCCTCCGTTCGAAATTGGGACCGAAGAAGAGCCCGCCAGCGAAGACATTCGGCTCCGATACCGCTTTCTCGATCTTCGCCGGCCAAAGATGCAGCGGATATTGATGCTGCGCCATCAGATTGTGACCGCGATGCGCGAGTACCTCAACAGCGAGGGATTCCTGGAGATCGAAACGCCAATTCTTTCTCGCAGCACCCCCGAAGGGGCAAGAGATTTCCTCGTCCCTAGCCGAATGCATCCCGGTTCTTGGTACGCGCTGCCGCAATCGCCGCAGTTGCTCAAGCAAATTCTCATGGTGGCCGGGTATGACAAGTACTACCAGCTTGCCCGTTGTTTTCGTGACGAAGATCTTCGTGCCAATCGCCAGCCGGAATTCTCTCAGCTCGATCTGGAGATGGCATTCGTCGACATGGACGGCGTGCTGAGTGTCGTGGAGGGGATGACTCTTCATCTGGCGAACAAAGTGATGGGGAAGAATCTGGTCGGCCCCTTTCCGAGGCTCGACTACGATGACGCCATGGAACGCTACGGCGTCGACAAGCCCGACACCCGGTTCGGGCTCGAGCTGGTCGACATCACCAAGCTCGCCCACGAGACCGAGTTCTCCGTCTTCAAAAGTGCCGGTTGCGTCCGAGGCATCAATGCCAAGGGAGCGGCCGAGAAGTTTAGCCGAAAAGATCTCGACCAACTGACGGCGTTCGTTCAAGAGCAGGGGGCCAAAGGGCTCGCCTGGATGAAGGTCGAAGCGGACAAGCTTCAGTCGCCGATCGCGAAATTCTTCTCCGATGCTCAGCAAGCGGAGCTTCGAAATCAACTCCAGGCCGAGGCAGGGGACGTTCTCTTTTTCGTCGCGGACGCCCGCGAGAAAACGCATGCCCCTTTGAACGCTCTGCGGAACAAGCTCGGCGAGGACTTAAAACTCTACGACCCGGCCGAGCTCCGGTTTCTGTGGGTGATAAAGTTTCCGATGTTTGAATGGGACGAGACGGAGCGTCGTTTCATCGCGATGCACCATCCTTTCACCGCGCCACTGGAGGAAGATTGGCCTCTGTTGGAAACAGATCCTGCTGCTGCTCGCGCGCAAGCTTACGATTTAGTCCTTAACGGCGAAGAACTCGTTTCGGGTTCGATTCGACTTCATCAGCATGAAAAGCAGATGAAGATTTTCGAGCTGATCGGCATGAACAAAGAAGAGCAAGAGAAGCGGTTTGGCTTCTTCCTCGAAGCCCTTCGTTATGGAGCGCCGCCGCACGGCGGGATGGCGATCGGAATCGATCGATGCGTCATGGAATTTGCAGGCGTCGACAGCATTCGCGAAACCATGGCGTTTCCCAAAACACAGCGAGGCCAAGACCTCATGATGGGCTCCCCCGCCGAAGTCGAGCCGAAACAACTTCGAGAGCTGGGACTCCGTTAGCGGAGCATTAATCAAGGGGGAAGTTGCCGATGCACGATCTCTCCCCCGATCCCAAGAACTTCGGCAAGATTGCCCCGCTCCTGAGCCGGGAGGGCATCGTGAGTTTGGCCGCGGGCTCTCCTGATCAGCCCAGCGCCGAGATTCTTTCTCGCTGTACGTGGGAAGTGTTGAAAGAATCGAAGGGCTCTCTCTCGCGATCGTCGGCGGAGGCGATTCGATCGGCAATTCTTCTCTTTCATGATCATCTCGACGCGTCGCACACGATCAGTCAGTCTCTTGAGTCTCCCGAGGGAAGTTTTCTGCATGGAATCATGCATCGTCGGGAGGGGGATTTCTCCAACGCGAAGTACTGGTTTCGGCAAGTCGGCCCGCACCCGGTTTTTGATTCGCTATCCACCGCTGGATTGGTTGAGTCTTTGGGTTGGAACCGATTCGATCCCATAAAATTCGTGGATCGAGTTCGAGATGTTGTCGGGACGAGCTCGCCCGAAGAGCACGTTTGTCAGCAGATTCAGGAAGCAGAATGGTGGTTTCTGTTTCAGTATCTTTGGGACGAGTAGCCATCATCCCTGTGGAAAGGATCGCATGACGCCAGCCGGGACCCACACGATCGAGGCGACCTGGGAAGGGGAATCGCGACCGACGATCGTGCATGTTCCTCCGGGTTCGCCGCCGACGAATGGCTGGCCGCTTGTCCTGGCTTTTCATGGTCGAAACATCGATGCCGACGCGATGGTGAGACTTTCGGGTTTAAGTGAGGTGGCCGATCGGCGTGGGTTTGTCGTTGCCTATCCCAGTGGTCGCCTCGACCGGACGGGGGGCCGATATTGGTTGGTTGACTATACGTCCCGGGCCGTTGTGACAGGCTCGGCAGAGATCCCGTATGTGTTAGATACCTTGGACCGCGTGGCCGAGGAGTTTGGCATTGATCGGTCGCGCGTCGTGGCGAGCGGATTTTCCAACGGAGCGATCTTGGCGTATGCGGTCTCTCGCTGGGCCGGTGATCATGTTGCCGCGGTGGCCGGCGTCGCGGGCATGGCCGATTTCGGGGAATTCACGCTCGATCACCCGCTTCGGCTTCTCCACATTCACGGTACGCGCGACCGATTCGTCCCCTATGAAGGGGGCCGAACCGCTCGTAAAGATGTTCCGATTGATTTTCCGCCTGTTCCCGGGATGCTGCAGCGATGGTTGAACGCCTTGGGGAGCACCGCACCTTTTCGTCAACAGCGTATCGTCGATCCCGTGGACCCCATTCTGCAAGTTCTCATCGACGACTACGATTCGTTATTGCCTGGAAGTTCGGCTCGTATCGTCACGATTGAAAATGGCGGGCATACCTGGCCAGGACGTCCGCCACTGGTCAGTTATCTCGGCAAATGGACGCACGCGATTTCCGCCGCCGAGCTGATAGGCGATCTTGTTACTTGATACCTTCCTCGAATTGATCGGTTCTCAACATTAGAAGAATCGCTTCGAAACGCGACGCATAGTTTCATCAAGCACTTCGTCAAAATCGGCATGGGCCGATCTTGTTGATGGATGACCGCGCTTGCGCGGCCCGAGGTCAAATTCGAGGTTAGGCATGGCCGACGTAACGAAGACTTCATTGCCGCGCGCCATCCAGGAGCACCAGGATCTCTCGCGACGCATCGCCATCTTAGCGGCGGCGTCGGTTCTCCTGGTCGTGCTGGTGGAACTGGGAGTTCGCGTCGGATTCCACGGCGAGGAAACACCCGCTTGGGTGGTGCCGGTTCGGCTGATTCCTTGGCTTTTGCTTTTCTTATCCTTCATGGGATGGATGATTCACAGCATCAACAAACCGATCGTCCGTCCGGCTTCAAAGAAGGTCTCGCCGCGCCTACCTGCCGAGTCGACCAAGGCGAAAGAGACGCCCGCGGCTCCGAACCCTGTCCCCCCCGAAGGCCCCACGGTCCCGGTTCGGTTTCGAAAGCCCTATCTCTTGCCGGCCGAGCCGATGGTGGGACGTGTTCGAGAGCGAGAACGGTTGTCCAACTGGTACCGGTCTGGAACCAGCGGCGTGCTGGTGTTGCATAGTCGTGGCGGGTTTGGCAAGTCGGCACTTGCATGGCTGTGGGCTCATCATGATCTGATGGCATTGACTCTTCCGGGACAAGGTCCCGAGAAAGGTCTTGCCAGTCAATTGGCCGAGCAGCATCGCCCCAAGGGTGTCTTCTGGTGGTCGTTTGAAGAGGCCCATGCCCCATTCTCGGCCATGCTGGATGAGTTGGTCGATTTCCTTGCCGGTGGGCGAGAGGTCTCCGCTGCCGGCGGATCGCGTTCGGCCAAGATCGATTTCGTGGTGGATGAGTTGGCCCAACGATCGATCTTAGTCGTCCTCGATGGTTTCGAGCATAACCTTGATGCCTACGCGAACACCTCGGCTCATTACCAAAGCGATCGGCTCTCTGGAGCCACCGACCTTGATCAACGTCGATGTGCCGATCCCTGGGCGGCGGAGTTTCTGTTCCGCATGGCCGCCGTCCGCGAAGGGGGAAGGGTTCTGGTTCTCACTCGGCATATTCCCGCGGAGGTAGAAACAGTACCCGCAAATTCGGGTTCGACTTTTGAGCTGGCGGAGTTGACGGGGCTGGATCCCAATGAATGTGTCTCGTGGATGAACTCGGCTGGGGTGAAAGGGGAACGAACCCGACAACTCGTGCTGTCGCGAATCTGCAATTATCGCCCCTTGGCGATCCGGGTTTCGATCGGCATGGCGATGGCCGACCCGCACACAAAAGGGGAGGTCAATTCTGTCATCGATAACGGACAAATCGCGAAGAATCAGAATCCCCATCAAGTTGTCCGAGCCGCGATCGGTGCGCTTTCTAAACCCGCTCGCGAGTTGATCTCTCGACTGTCGGCCATTCGTGGGACGGTCGATCGAACCACACTTGAATCGATCAGCAATGTCGGACTAGGAGTCAAGCTGGACCGCGTGCTCGACGATTTAGTCGAACGCGGGCTCTTGCTCGCGGCGCCTGATCGGCAACGGTTTCAGCTTCATGGTCTTGTTCGATCGGCGAGCTACGAACGCTTGGCAGACCCGGCCGCGATTCACACGCAAATGGAGACCCGATGGGCGGCGCTGGCGTCGTATGCCGACCCCAATCTGGTGGCGGGGTTGGCGCCTCTTGTCGAACGCTTTCACCACTTGACCGCGGCGGGGAGCTTTGATCAAGCCCGCGATTTTTTTCGCGACTACCTGGCCAAGTGGGTCCTTTACAAGCACGGGGATTTCTCGCTGGGGGCCCAGCTCTATCGATCGCTTTTCCCCGACGGGCTTTCCTCACCCCCGATGATGGACAAGGGGAGTTCCAACGCCGCCGCCGTTCGTCAAATGGCGGAGATCCTGCTCATGCAGGGGCAGCCAAGCCATGCCGCCGATGTCGCTCAACTTGCCGTCGATCGATCGAATGCCTGGCGGACTCGGCAAACGGCCGACGTCGATCTCTTTCTGCAAGGAGAGGCCTCTCTGCGGGCGGGTCGTCTTCGGCAAGCGTTCGAGTCGATTGATTTGGGTGTTCAACTCTGTCACCAGTCAAGCGAGCAGCTTCGCTGGGGGATGGGTCGAGAACTGCTCGCGCGACTCTTCTTGATTCAAGGAATGCGCGGCGAGGCGGCCACCGAGGCGGAGACCGCCCTGCAAGTGGCGGAGTCCTGGCGACAGGCCAGCGACATTGCCGCGTGCCTGGCGACGCTGGCGGAGATTCGCTTGGCCCAGGATCGGCTCGAAGAGGCTGCCGAGTTTGCCGAGCGAGCCGTGGTTGTGGCTCAACCGACTACCGTCGACCTCGAGGCATTTCCTATCGCCGCCATCCGCGCGGGTAAGTCGATCGCCAAAGTCCTGGTCGCGCGGGCCGAGCAAGCCAGTTCAAGTGATGAGTCCGCTCTCCTTTTGAAGGGAGCTCTCGATCACACCAACGCAACGCTAAGGATTCTCTGGCGAAGAAACCTGGTCTCATTCGATCCCGAACTCCGTTTGGTCCGGGCCAGCATCTACCGTGCTCGTCAACAAAGTGATCGCGCGGAGAAAGAAGGGGTCGTCGCCTTGCGCATGGCCGAGCGAACCGAAGGGAGGCTCGTGCAGGTCGATGCCCATATCATGCTCGCTCAACTCGCGGGACTAAGGAACGAGCCAGATCGGCAACAGATACATCTCGATCGCGCTCGAGAGCTTGCATGGTGCGATGGCTCGCCGCACTGCTACAAGTCCGCTCTCGAAACCGTGATCGCTCGCTGACGCCTTCTGTCGGCCTTCTATCGGTTTGGCTTCTTCCATCCTGTTCCCGCATAAAGCGGTCCCGTTTTTTCGACGAATTCATCCCCTGTTAGGAAGCTTTCATTTTCTGCTTGCAAGCTGCACAGCGGACCGCCAATCTAGTGTCCGTTGCCTTTAGAGCAAAGTCTCTCGGAACGTTGATGAGGCTTTCTCTTTTCGCCGAAGGTCAGGGGCTCGATTCTAGGGTTTTTCCTTGAATCGATGTGTCCCGGCAAAGGTCAACGAAAGAGCGGGTTGTCCAGGGAAATATCATTCGAGGACTCGGTGGCGGATCCGAGTCTCGCATCCAAGCGGGTGGAGAGTCAGACGTGAGTGAACCAAGCGGAACAAGTCGGCGAAGTTTTCTGAAGAGATCGGCAGCGGGTTTGGCGGTGGCGCCCACCATCATCCCAGCGACGGCATTCGCCTCGGCCGATCGGCCGGCTCCAAGCGATCGAGTCGTCATCGGGTGTATCGGGACAGGGGATCTCGGTCGGCGACACCATCTGGCGAGCATGCTTCTACCGAACAAAAGAGTCGAAGTGGCGGCGGTTTGCGATGTCGATCAGACCAGGCGAGATCAAGCCGCCATCGACGTCTACAATAAGACCCAGAAGAAGGTCGGAATTTACGAGGACTATCGCGATCTTTGCGATCGAACGGATATCGATGCGGTTCTCATCGCTACGCCCGACCATTGGCATGCCCTCACGTCGCGATACGCCATGGAGGCGGGCAAAGATGTCTACTGCGAAAAACCCCTCACCCTGACGATCGATGAGGGAAAGAAGCTGGTCGCGACGGCTCGCACTTACGGAACAGTGTTTCAGACAGGAAGCCAGCAACGGTCGGACCCTCGATTCCGAAAGGCGTGCGAACTGGTTCGTAACGGCTACATCGGTGAACTCAAGACAGTCGACACGCATATCGGCGGAGGCACCGTCGGCGAATGGAAGCCGGTCGCCACACCGCCCCCCGAACTCAACTGGGACTTCTACGTCGGGCCCGCGCCATACAAGGATTATTGCCCCAATCGGGTTCATTATGAATTCCGCTGGGTCTCTGATTTCTCCGGCGGGAAAATGACCGACTGGGGGGCTCATCACAACGACATTGCCCAGTGGGGCATTGGTGCCGATGGCTCGGGGCCCGTTAAAGTGCAAGCACAAGGAAAATTCAGCGACACCGGCCCCTTTGATACCGTCCTCGATTTCGACATCACCTACACCTATGGCAACGGTGTTGTCCTTACGTGTCACGCCCAAGGCGAAAACGGCGTCAAGTTCACGGGCACCAACGGATGGATCTTTGTTTCCCGAGGGAAGATCGAGGCATCCAACCGGGAGATCCTCAAAACAGAATTCAAAACGTCGGATACTCGCCTCTATAAGAGCAATCATCACCACAATAACTGGCTTGATTGCATTCAAACGCGAGAACGGCCGATCTGCGATGTCGAGATCGGGCACCGCTCGTGCACGATTTGTCATCTCGGCAACATCGCCCTTAAGGCGGGTCGCCCGCTCGAATGGGATCCTGTGAAGGAAGACTTCGTCAACGACGAGTTTGCCAGTCGACTGGTCCGCAAGCCGATGCGGGCTCCTTGGCAAGTTTGAGTTTTCACAAGGCGGATCACAACAACACCAAACCAATTAAAGATTCCAGGAGATAACGCGGTGGACGCATTGCAGCAGGCGCTCGATCAGTTGGCGACCGGTCAAGAACAAGAAATCTACAAGGCCAAGCTCGCTCTGCAGGGAATTCTCGGCGAAGCGACCAAGCCCGGCAACGAAGAACTCCGCGCCAAGGTGGCGGCCAAATTGTCCGAAGCTGTCATCAATGGAGGTAAGTACGGCGTCGCGGCGCGATCGGAAATCGCTCGTCGGCTCGGCGAAGTCGGCAAGGATGCCGAGGCCACGACGCTGCGATCCTTGATCGCCGATCTCGAACTGCGCGAGCCGGCCAGGTTTGCACTCGACCGTATTCCCACACCTGCCGCGACGGAGGCCTTGGTCGAAGCCGCCCAGAATGCCATCGGCTCTCGGTTTCGCGCAGGGGTTATGAACGCGTTGGGCCAGCGGCAGGGCAAAGGTGTCCTGGAAGCCCTCGTCGAGGGGACGAAAGATCCCAACATGATCGTTCGATTGGCCGCCGCCGAGGCTCTTGCCGAGCAGGCCGACCCGGCCTGCGATCCGGTCATCGTCGCGATCCTGGAAGATAAGACCATGCCGGTCGATGAGCGGGGTCGAGCGCGGATCATGAAAGGGCGGATTCGCCTGGTAGGCAATCTGATCCGCGAGAACAAAAAAGTCGAGGCGAAAAAGATTTGTCAAAGCATCCTCGCTGCCGGCCCAGCACCTGCCCAGGCGAAGGCCGCCCAGGCTCGCCTGGATGAGATCGGCTAGCATGGCGCGTGCCCGATTCTTCTTCAATGAAAAGGGAGAGCAATCTTCCCCATAGCCCAGGGAAGCGGCCGGCAGCGAGCGAAGAACTGGTTTGACCCGGGACGGCTCACGCACAACATCGGGGATGATCGGGATCACACGATGACGTCGATCCGATCAGTTGGCAGCATCTCTGGCGCCATTTCCTCTGCCTCCGTGGCCGGGTCGGCACCGGGGCGTGAATTCTCGTTCGGCGGGGTAAAGGGTCCGTAGGGAGCCCGTCGTTCTTCGGGGGCGTCACCAATGGTGACTCGGTCGGTGGCGGCATTAATCTCGATATGATCGTCCGCCGTCCCGTCGGTCTTTCGCTGAACCACTTGGCCCTTCAATAACGATCGGTACGCGTCCACCCTCTGGCGATCGGCATTGGCTTGCCCCTGGACCAAATTAGTCCCAGCGGTGAACGAACCAATGATGTTGAGACCCTGAAAAGACATCGCCCATCCTCCGCCGACATTACTTCGGCCGAAGGCTCGTCGTCGCTCGCCATAATCTTCACAACAGACGACGTTTCTTCTACTTACAGCTTACCTGCCGGCGTCATTTTCGACAAGAGTCATTCCGTCGCGGCCGGGCCGGCCAACTTCCATCGAATTGAGATGACCTGATCCGGATATCGTCATGGGGGCTGGGAATGGGTAGCGGGGTGCATGGCCGGAAACCGAGGTATCTTCCACACGGACTGAAACGTGGGAGTTCATGCGACTGATAGCGGTTATGCCGTTGCGGGCTTCACTTGTTTGCCCAATTTATTTCAGAAGGCTTGACGGATCGACCGGCCAGGCACTAGAGTTGGACGGGTTCCTAGCGTCTAGCGCCGAGACTCTCTAAGTGGTTGTTCCCCAAGAGTGGAACGATCCCCGTGAGAGGTCTGGATGGTGATAGATCTGTCAACCCTGACCAATGGTGTCGACGGAAAAGTAGCGCGGAGCGGCAACCAAGCAGCGGTTGAACGGGGAAGGATGCTCTCATGTTAGTTCTATCGAGAAAGAGCAACGAAAGCATCGTCATCAACAATAATATTAAGGTGACGGTGGTCGAAATTCGAGGGGACAAGGTTCGCCTCGGGATCGAAGCGCCGAAGAACATTCCTGTTCATCGAGAAGAGATCTACAACCAGATCACCGGCCAACCGACAACAGGTCCCGCCGCACCGACGGAAACGAACCCGTAGTCGGGTCTGTCGATCGGATCGAACCGCGTACTCTCCGATCGCACGATTCGTTCTGATCAGATCTCGCATTCTTTTGATCTCCCTGACACTTTGTGGAAAATGAAGCAGTCTGCCGAGTGGTTTTGCTCCACCTTACGCGCTTGCCTCTGTCCCTCCGACCACTTGCTTACCTGGCCTCTTTAGGGAAGAAGTCATTTCCCTCCCAAAACGATGGAGTATTTGAAAGTTAAGGACCGCTTTCCCCTCGGCGCCCATGCCGCTGGCTTTCTATACTCCATGACAGAACTCGTTGGAGTCGCCCGACCTGGGGAAGACTTTCTCACGTTTGACGAGAAAGTTGATTGATATAGTACTGAGTCAATACTATTATGCAGATGGCCCAGGCAGTCTGGTTCCGAGGATCGGGACGAACGGTCGGCTCTTGGGCAGTGAGGGCAACATGATTCTCATCAGCCGAAAGGTGGATTACGCCATCCTGGCATTGATTCACCTGATGAAGAGCAAGGAGGGCTTTAGCGCTCGGCAGGTGGCGGCCCAGTACAACCTTTCCCGGCCGTTCCTGGCGAACATCCTGAAAGAGCTTTGTCATCATGGTTTCATCGAAAGCCATCGTGGCATTCACGGGGGCTACAAGCTGGTTCGGGATCCGGCTCAAGTGACGATGGATGAGATCATCTCGGCACTGGACGGCCCCTTTCAACTGATGAGTTGTGCTCGCGAGGATGGCGAAGGGGCTTGCGGGCTGGTCGATGTTTGTCCGGTAAAAGGTCCGCTGCGAGTGGTGCATGAGCGGATGGCTGCGGTTCTAGTAGGGACGACGCTGGAAGACCTGGGGCGCAGCGAGTCTCCTTTGGTGACGTTAACGATGGAGAATGAGCAGAATGGTCACGCTTCCGATCTACCTGGATAACAACGCTACCACTCGCACGGATCCGCGCGTGGTAGAAAAAATGCTTCCGTATTTCACCGAGATCTACGGCAACGCCGCCAGCAGGAACCATGAGTTTGGCTGGAAGGCGGAGGAAGCCGTCGACGAGGCTCGATCGCAGATCGGTTCGCTGATCGGCGCGAGTCCCAAAGAAATCATCTTCACCAGCGGTTCCACCGAGAGCAACAACCTGGCCATCAAGGGTGTTGCTCACATGTATCAGAAAAAAGGGAACCACATCATCACTTGCATGACTGAGCACAAAGCCGTGCTCGATCCTTGCAAGCGGCTGGAACGCGAAGGCTTCCAGGTGACGTATCTGCCGGTCGATAAATTCGGGCTGGTGAGCGTCGAACAAGTGGCGTCGGCCATGACCGACAAGACTATCTTGTTGAGCCTGATGTTCGCCAATAACGAGATCGGCACAATCCAGCCCATGACGGAGCTGGGTAAGTTGTGCAAAGAGAAAGGGGTGATCTTTCACACCGATGCGACCCAGGCTGTTGGCAAGATCCCTGTTGATGTCGAATCGATGGGAATCGACCTCTTAAGCATGAGTGGTCACAAGATGTACGGTCCCAAGGGTGTCGGCGCGCTCTACGTTCGCCGAAAGGACCCACGCGTCCGTTTGGATCCGATGATGGATGGTGGCGGCCATGAACGGGGTATGCGAAGTGGAACGCTCGCGGTGCCGTTGATTGCGGGTCTGGGGGAGGCGGCCGCCCTCTGCCATCGAGAAATGGCACAGGATACCGAGCATTGTCGAACCCTCCGGGATCGGTTGCATCAGGGGATCACTTCGCAACTGATCGATGTCGAATTGAATGGCCATCCGACCCTGCGATTGCCCGGCACGGTCAATCTCAGTTTTGCTTATGTGGAAGGCGAAGCCCTCATGATGGGGATTAAAGAGATCGCCTGCAGTTCCGGATCGGCATGCACCTCGGCGAGTCTCGAACCGAGCTACGTATTGCGGGCGCTAGGAGTCGGCGATGAACTGGCTCATTCCAGTCTTCGCTTTGGTGTCGGTCGATTCAATGTTCAAGAGGAGATCGACATTACCATTGCCAAGGTGGTTGAAGCAGTCAATCACCTCCGCAAGATGAGTCCCCTTTTCGAGATGGCTCAGGAAGGGATTGATCTCTCGACGGTACAGTGGGCTCATCATTAATGTGTATTCCGTTTCAAGGAAAAGATCGGCCCGGATCAGCATCGGTCGAATAAACCGAGCGAAAAAGGAGAAGAAAGATGGCTTACAGCGACAAGGTCCTCGACCACTACTACAACCCTCGCAATATCGGTAGCCTCGATAAGAGTTCGGCCCAGGTTGGGACGGGCGTGGTAGGGGCCCCCGAGTGCGGCGACGTGATGAAGCTGCAAATTCGGGTTTCCGACGAGGGCGTCATCGAGGAAGCGAAATTCAAAACCTTCGGTTGTGGTAGCGCGATTGCCTCAAGCAGCCTGGCGACCGAATGGCTTAAGGGTAAGACGGTCGAACAGGCGGGTCATATCCGCAACACCGAGATCGTCAAGGAGTTGAACTTGCCGCCGGTGAAGGTTCATTGCTCGGTGTTGGCCGAGGATGCAATCAAGGCCGCTCTAAAAGATTATCAAGAGAAACAGACCAAGTTGGCACCGACCGCCTCAAGCGAAAAGGGGTCGTGACCATCGAGGTGAAGTATCGGCGAGGCAACTCGCGGTTGCCCGAAAATCGAAGGGTAGGTTAGCATCAGGCTCGGTCTTCAAGCTGGCCTGAAAAAAGGGTCTCTCTAGGATCTCCAGAGAATCAAGAAAGGTTGAAACCATGGCAGTGTTGGTAAGTGAAAAAGCGGCGACCGAAGTTCTGAAGATCATCGGCGAGCAAAACATGGCTGCCGGCACCATGCTCCGCGTCGGTGTTTCGGGAGGTGGCTGCAGCGGCTTTTCCTACAGCCTGACCTTCGACGCCAAGCAGGACGAATTGGCCGACGACGTCTACGAGTATCACGGCTTGAAGGTCGTGGTCGATCGCAAAAGCGATCTCTACCTTGATGGGACCACTGTTGACTTCTACGACGGCTTGGAGAAGCGGGGTTTTGTCTTCAACAACCCCAACGCCACCAAGTCGTGTGGTTGCGGCAGCTCGTTCTCGGCCTAATCATCGCGCGGAACAAAGAAGCAAGAGACTTCGCGATAGGCAAAGTCTCTCGCTGCCGGCTGCGTGACGACATGCCGGTACCTTTGTTTTGACGTTGGCCCATCATGCGGATCTCGACGGCGGGGCTTGCGGGCGAGTTGGGTTCGATTACCTGACTCGGCAGCAGGCCTCGCTCGCGAAGAGTCTCCAGCATGGTTCCATTTTTGATGCTGGCGTCTCTTCGCAGCTTGACGGATCAAGTTCCTGCAAAGATGAATTTGTTGCCGTCACCATGAATCAGAAATTGGAGTGGTGCTGACTGGCGACCCATGCTCGCTTTCATTAACGACAAAGTTTTCAATCCGCCGGTCACTAGAGCGAGTGTCCCTTCATGAGGGTATCGGGCTCTTTGACGTCGGTTCATCGGCTGGCGATCCGAAGGAGCACGAATGCAGCCACCGATTGGGAGTGAGGATCAAGGATGAAAGTAGTCAACGAACCCATCGGGCAGCCTGCCCGGTGTTTGAACTGCGAAGAGCCACTCGAGACGCCCATCGGTTGTCTTCATTGTCACTCCATCTTCCCCGATCAAAAATCTCTGACTCATTACGATCGGCTCGGGTTGCCGATGCGTTATGAGCTCTCTCGAGAGGAAATCGATCGGAAGTACCTCGCCTGGAGCCGAGAACTGCATCCCGACTTTCATGCCACGCGGGGCACGACCGATCAACAGATCAGTTTGAAATTGTCCGCTGCTCTCAACGATGCGTACGCCACGCTTCGGGATCCAGCAAAAAGAGCGGAGTACCTACTTCACTTGCTTGGCGGGGCCACGCCCAACGTGCATCGCGGCATGCCCCGTGGCTTTCTAGAATCAATCCTAGATTTGCGAATGGAGATCGAGGAAGCCCAGGAGCAAGGGACGGCTGGCGAACGCGAATTCGAAGCGATTGCCGACCGTTTGGAACAAGAACGGACAGCAACGCTCGCCGAGATCGGAGATTGTTTTCGTCAGCTTGAGTCGCGCGGCGGGAAGCCCGCTTCTGACGAACTTGCCCAGATTCGCGAGTTGTTGAATACGGTGAAGTACCGCGATGGACTCCTCCGAGAACTGTCGCGTTCGTAATCGTTCCCCACTCACCCTGACAAGGGCAAGGCTCGTATCTCATGAGAGAGTAGAAGGCGGGCGGACGTTGGGACGGCCCACCCAGCGGAGTCGTTGGCCGACAATGATCTAAGCGTGTTTTGACAGGTTACATGGGAAACTCTCAAGCAATAGGCGATCGATGTCGTCAGGTTCGCTCACGATTTTGAGAAGCGGCGGCTCCGATGCGAGTCCAGAATCGATTCTGGGGATCGATCTGGGGACGACCTTTAGTCTGGCAGCGTATATGGAGAACGGTCGCCCGAAACTCGTCCGCGACGAGGCCGGCGACGCTCGTGTTCCAAGCGTGATTCATTTCTCGACCGATGGCTCGGTGGTCGTCGGAGCACAAGCCCGCGCTCAATGGGTTGCGGATCCCACCCACACCCCTTACAGCATCAAGCGTCTCATCGGACGAACCCTGGCTGATGTCCAGAAGGACCTGGCCTTCGTTCCTTATCAGATTGTGGAACGACCCTCTTCTGATGGAAGGTCGGTGCTACACGTTCGGATCGAAAACCAGGAGCATACGCCTGAGATCCTCTCGAGCATGATCCTTCGCGAAGTCGTTCGCCGGGCTGATCGGCAAGCGCAGCGTCGCTTCAGAAAAGCGGTGATCACTGTCCCAGCTTACTTTGATGAAACACAGAGACAGGCGACGCGCGATGCTGGCCGACTGGCTGGGCTGGATGTCGTTCGCATCATCAACGAACCGACGGCGGCAGCCCTCGCGTATGGACTCGAGAGCCGGCACGAGGGGCTGGTGGCGGTCTATGACTTTGGTGGAGGAACCTTCGACTGTTCGATCCTGCGGATCGAATCGGGTGTCTTCAAGGTTCTCAGCACGCACGGCGACACGCATCTCGGCGGGGACGACGTTGATCGATTGCTGATGGAGGCAACCTGCGCTCAGCAGAATCAAATCCTGGCATCCCTAGAGCCATCACTCAAACAGAAGCTTCGCGATGCGTGTGAGCAGCTCAAAATCGATCTCTCGGACAAAACGTCCGCGACCCTGCACGTGGAACTTGTGCCGGGTGAAGCTTGGCAACAGGAATGGTCGCGGGAAGATCTGAATAATCTGATCAATCCGGTGATCGAACGGACGATGGCGAGTTGCAAAAGCGCGCTTCGCGATGCAGCCCTTCGAGCCGAGGAGATCGACGAAGTGGTGATGGTCGGGGGATCTTCTCGAATTCCGCTCGTTCGCGAACGGGTCGAAAAGCTTTTCGGCCGTCGACCTCACACCGAGATCAATCCGGACGAAGTCGTGGCCGCGGGGGCCGCCGTCCAGGGGAGCATTCTTTCCGGGGCGACCGAGCAGGTTCTCTTGCTCGACATCACGCCGTTATCACTGGGGATCGAGACGATGGGCGGGGCCGTCAGTCGATTGATCGGCCGAAACAGCACGATCCCTGTTCAGGCCACCGAACGCTTCACGACATTTGCCGACAACCAGACGGGTGTTGATATTCACATTCTGCAAGGTGAACGCGAGTTGGTGAAGGATTGCCGAAGCTTGGGACGATTTCGATTGAGTGGACTCTCTCCCATGCCTGCCGGCTTGCCACAAATCGATGTGACGTTTCTGCTCGATGCCAACGGTATGTTGCAGGTGTCGGCTCGGGAACTTCGGAGTGATCAACAGGCGTCCATCGAGATCAGACCTTCCTCGGGGCTGACGCGCGACGAGGTCGAAAGAATGATTCGGGATAGTATTGAGAACGCGAGTGAAGACTTTGCCGCTCGCCGAATTATCGAACTTCGCAATAAGGCGGTCACCAATCTCCGCGCGACCGACAAGGGACTGCGCGACGCGGCGGACCGTCTGGATAGCCCCGCGCGGACGGCCATCAGCATGGCGATGGATCGCGTGCGAGCGGTGGCGGCAGCGGGGGAGGATCCCGATGAACTGCAGCGAGCCCTCGACTCACTCGACGAGGCGACCCGCGGGTTGGCGGCCATGCTCCTCGATTCGGTGGCGGCGGCGGAAGTGACCGGCAAGCGAGTCGAAGATGCCCGGTAGATCGCCTGAGCTACCCCTTCACGTCTGGATCCTCGATCCAGCGAACTTGACTCCATTCTACTCCTTGGCCCTTGGGTCTGCCTTGGTCAGCCACGGGGCCAGCGTCCGTTTCGTTACATCTCGCTTCTCGTACGACCCCGACCTGGAAATCCCGCCGGAGATCGATGTTCAACTTCATTATTTCCCCGGCGCCGATCGGTGGGATCGCTTTGGGGCGACGAGCCGAAAGATTTACCGGGCGCTCCGCTATCCTCTGGACCATCGTCGTCTTGTTCGCCTCATCGATCGTGGTGAGTGGAAACAGCCTGATGTGGTCCATCTCCAGTGGAGTCGGTTGCCGATGTTCGATCGATCCCTGGTGGCGAAGCTCAAGAAGAAAGGGATCAAGGTCGTCCATACGGTTCACGATGTCGAGCCACTCTACGAAGGGGCGGCAGACATGTCAGGCCTGGGTCGAGTCTACCAAAACTGTGATGCTCTCATTGTTCATACCGAGGCCAACAGGCGCGATCTGCTGGAGCGATATCCCGCGATCGACGTGCGAAAGGTTCATGTCGTTCCGCACGGGCCACTCCAAGCAGATGCGTGTCCGGCCGATGGCGATCGAGCAAAGGCGCGTGCGGCACTCGGTATTTCTGCGGACGCTCGCGTCGCTCTCAATTTCGGCAGCATCAAACCGTACAAGGGTCTTGATCTCTTCGTGTCAGCGATGCCGATGGTGGTTCAAAATGTTCCGCAGGCGTTTCTGCTGCTCGCTGGTAGGCCCGCTCGACCGGCGGACGCTCCTGATATGACGATTCTGCAGAGTCGTGGCATCGGTCACCGCGCCGATCTTGAGTTCATCTCTAACAAGGACACCTGGAAGTACTACATGGCAGCAGACGTCGTCGTCTTGCCTTATCTCAACATCACACAAAGCGGCGTTCTGCTCTCTTCCATGGCTTTCGGCAAGCCGGCAATCGTCACGGCGGTGGGTGGACTCCCCGAAGTGATTCGGCCCGGTCAAACGGGGTGGGTGGTGCCCCCCGAAAACGTCCCTGCTTTGGCCGAGGCCATCAGCGATGCTCTGTCGGATCCCGATCGATGCGATCGCATGGGACTCGCTGCTCGACAGGATGTCCTCGAAAGATTCTCTTGGCAGGCGATCGGTCGCGAGACCGTTCGGATTTACCAATCCGTCTGATGGTTCAATCCACTCTTGGTCCGCCTTCCTCCGGTGAATTTAAAGTATCAGATGGTTCCCAGCGAGTACTCCGATCGCGAGCGGAGAGGAGTTTTCATTTCCACCATCATGAGGGTCATGTCGTCGTGTGGCTTCACAGGGCTTGGCTCGGTGACTTTGCGAAGGATCCAATCCCCCAGGCCGAACAATGGAATGTCGCTTGCCTGCGAAACGAGTTTCTCCAGCCCGCTGATCCGCAAGGATTGGGCTGAACCGGTCGACATCTCCGTGACGCCGTCGGTGTAGAGAACAAGTCGATCCCCCGCTTCGAGCTGAATAGTGTTGAAGTGGGGTATGCGATGAAAGTCTTCGAGGATGCCGACCGGTAAGTGCTGGCTTGGGATGCAATGAGTCTGGCTGCGTATTTTGCTCCAATGAATGGGACCTGGATGGCCGGCACCACAGATCCTGGCCGAGAACGTCTTCAAATCGATGGTCACCGCTAGGAACGTGACGAACATCCCCGTGTCGCCGAAACTCCGCCGCAAAAACTCGTTCATATCCAGCGTGATCGCCCAGGGATCAGGATCAATGAGGCGCTTCTCACTGAGATGGCTGTTCACGCGCGAGGCCAACAAGGCCGCCGCCACCCCGTGTCCAGAAACATCGCACATCGTCAAAACCAGATAGCGGTTTTCCAGCATGGTGTAGTGACAGTAATCCCCTCCGACGCGGTCGACCGGGACGTACTTAACATCGACCATCACGCTCTCAGTTCGCAGCGGCCTCGGGAGGAGACTCTCATGAACAAGCTTCGCCAAACGGAGATCATTGTCTGCCACCTTTTGCTTTTGAGTCAGTTTTCGGTTGGCCGACTCAAGATCAAGCCGGGCTTGCTCGCGCTCGGTGATATCCCGGCAAATGACTTGCACCGCGGGCCGAGCGTCTCTCCCGGTGATGGCCCGGGCAGAACACTCGACGATCGTCGTCCGCTGACGATTGGGAATTCGACATGAGATCGTTGCCGAGCGATTCTTGCCATCGATGAGATCGCGAAAGACCTCTTCAACGGCGGGCCGATCGTCCTGATGAACCAACTCAAGCGGGTTCATGCGGAGGGCTTCGTCTCCCGTGAGACCAGTTGTTTCGATGAAGCGGAGGTTGAAAAACACGACCGATTGTTTCTCGTCGAGAACCAGAAGCGGATCGAGCATGTTATCGAGCAGATTCTCGTAGGCTTGCTGTCGTTCCGAGAGCTGGGTTTGCACTTCGCGCAACTGATCGGTAGAGACACGTAGCTGACTGTTGAGGTCTTCGAGAGACCACCGGGGCGCCCTTTGTTCATCGGGATTTTTGTGGCCTCGGGCGGCAAGAGTTTGCGCCGGGCCGATGACGAATCGGCAATGCTCGTGCCCCATCGATCGGCAACGCGTTTCCCAGGCGACGATATTGTGCGTGGGACTCCCTACGGGTTCGTGGGCGATGCAGGCGATGCCTGCCAGAAGCCCGCGGGTGTAATTGCACACCGGGGCAGGGGCTGTGCTCTGTCGGCGGAGATAGGCCCAGGCTTCGAGGGTGTCGGTCGCGTCGATCTCGATGATGTCGGCCACCGCGTCGCTATCGGTGATCTGAAACGAGCCATAACCTCTCGTCTTTAGAGCCTCCAGAGCATCCGTAAAAAACGCCAACGAGTTCCGCGCCGTCGGCAGCGACGAGACGAGTGCCACTGCCGCCCGCAATCCCGCGAGATAAAGAAAATGAGCGGGCCCGGTCCCGACTTCGTCGAAAAATGCCCAGTGAAGAGCGCTCAGTTCCGAGTCGACGTCGAAAAGGCAGATCCGCGAGCCCTTCCAATCCCACCAACCAGGACGAACCATCGACAGCGCGGGCGACGGTTCTCTTGTCTCCTGGTCGGACATCGATCGAGTTTCTCCTGCCCAATTGCGTCGGGCCTTGCTGAACGAGGCTGCATTCTGTCAAGCGGGGCTCGCTTGGATTCGTTGCGAGGTGGGATCGCCATCTCCCATAGGGACGATTATACCGGCCCGGGTCGGCCAACGCTCGAAGATCCACGCAGGGGCAGAAAGCCAGGGAGAGAGAAAGAACACGAGGTAGCGGCTCCCAGCGCTCAGCGGAATCCTCCAAGGACAACCGCTTCGCCGCTACCCCGTGTCTTCTGCGAATAGATCGCAGTGAGTCGATCTATACCCGACAAGAAGGACGTTGGCAAGCTTTCGCTTATCGAGGAGGCACGATTCAGAAAAATTCTTGCGACGCCAAGCGAAGGAACGAATCAATCGGCGCTATCGCGCCACGAAAAGATCCAAGATAACTTTCTCTCCTTGTCGCCGTCAGCAAGGGATCACGAACCACGCAGAGGTAAACGTCTGCACAGAAGATGATGACGATCGAGGCTCAGAATTCCATCGTCCCTAGCCGAGAAGATCTCTCGGCTTCGCGCGCTCAAGTCGTTTATGGCGACGGTCGCGTCTTCGCCACAAGAACGCGGGGAGTGCGGGTATCGTCGGCAACGATCTCGCAAGAGAGATACCTCGGGTCGGCCAGCACTCGATCTTTCATCGGTTGGGCATGATCGATTCCGAACTCGAGTAGCAGCGAGCCCCCCGGCAAAAGATACTCGGGAGCATGTTCGACAATATCCGCCAATACAAAGAGTCCATCGGCACCTGCCACGAGCGCCTGTCTCGGTTCAAAATCGCGGACGTCCTTCGGAAGTGATGCGTACTCACTTTCGCGAACATACGGAGGATTGCTTGCAATGACATCGAAATGTTCGTCGCGTGCAAGCGTCGCCAGCATCCCGCCAGTACGTAGTTCGATCCGGTCGCTTAGATGATGGCGTGCGACGTTTTGCTGAGCAACGTTCAAAGCGTCGGGTGAGATATCGATGGCAACCCCGGTCGCCGATGGCCGGTGCGAGGCGAGCACAATCGCGATGGCGCCCGAACCCGTGCCGATATCCAGGAATCGACTGGGCCGATCCTTGGGAAGGTATGCAAGAGCACGGCTCGCCAGAACTTCCGTCTCGGGCCGAGGGATCAACACTCGCGGGTCGACCTCGAATTCCATCGAGAAAAATTCCCGCTTGCCGACCAAGTAAGCCACCGGCCGACCCTGCGATCGCTGTTTGACGAGTTCTCGAAAGCGAACGCGGTCGGTGGGAATCACTTCCGCGTCGAACAGAGCGTAAAGATCGATTCTCTTGCATGACAGGACATGGGCTAAGAGAACTTCCGCATCGAGACGTGGCGAGTCGATCTTTCGTTCGGTAAAAAAACGGGTCGTCCAGGTGAGAAGCTGGCCGATGCTCCAGATGTCGTCGCGAGCTGTGTTCAGAGTGGAAACCCCGCCATGTGGTGTTAAAGCGATTCGGCCAATCCATCCAGCCGTTGCTTCCGATCGTACTCTTGCAACGATTCGACGAGCTTGTTCAGATCGCCGGCGATCACCGGCTCTAGATTCAGGTTGCAGTTGATGCGGTGATCGGTGCAACGATTCTGCGGAAAGTTGTACGTTCGGATTCGCTCGGAACGGTCTCCCGAGCCGATCAGCGTACGCCTGAGCGCGTCGCGTTCTTGTTGGGCCTTGCGAATCTGCATGTCGAAGAGTCGGCTCTTTAGAAGCCGCATCGCTTTGGCGCGGTTCTTATGCTGACTTCGTTCATCCTGACAAAAGACGACCAGCCCGCTGGGAATGTGTGTCAAGCGGACAGCGCTGGAAGTCTTATTGACGTGTTGACCGCCGGGGCCACTCGATCGAGTCGCTTCCATCTCGATATCTTCAGGCCGAATGTCAATCTCGACGTCTTCAGGCTCCGCCATGACGGCGACGGTGGCGGCCGACGTATGGATGCGCCCTTGTTGCTCGGTCTCTGGAACTCGTTGCACACGGTGCCCGCCGCTCTCGTAGCGAAGGGCTCGGTAGGCATCTTCGCCGGAGATGCTGAAAGAGACCTCTTTGTATCCTCGATGTTCGGAGACATTGAAGTCGATCAGCTCGACCTTCCACTGCTTGGTCTCGGCAAAGCGTCTGTACATTTCAAAGAGGTCGCGGGCAAAGAGTGCCGCCTCTTCGCCGCCGGTCCCGGCGCGGATTTCCATGATCAAGCTTTCGTGGTCCTCTTCCGGATCAACCAAGAGCATGTCGATGAGATGGTTTTCCGCCTCGGCTAGTTTCGGCAAGAGTTCCGTCACTTCCTCCTCGGCTACCTCTTTCAAGTCAGCATCGTTGAGCATCGCTTTTGCGCTGACAAGCAGCTTCTCAATCTCGACGTACTTTCGATATCGGCTGACAAGCTTACCGAGGCTGCTGCACTCACGCGCGACTGCTTGATAGCGGATGTTGTCGGCGGCGACGTCCGGGTCGGCCATTTGCTGTTCCAGTTCATGATGCCGCTCGAGTTTTTCATCAAGCTTGCCGCGAAGCCGTTCGATCATGGATGAATCCTCAAAATCAATAGCCAGTCAGGTACGAAAACGAGCATGCTTGACAGTGCTAAAGACGTGGGGGGTGCGGGCGGAAAAGAAATGAGTTCAACGGTACTGGCTCCTTGCAGTGAATAATCAATGCACGACATCGCTGCCGACTGGTTTCAGAGCCGGCCCCGCTCAGTCGACTTGGGCCCGATGTGCTCTGCCAAAGCATTCTAACAACGCCGCCTACAACAAGGCCACGCGCCATTGGTCCACGGCTGGCCGACCTTGGAGCCATTGGACAGAGTATCTGCCGACCTGGGGCAAACCCGGGGCCACGGTGGGCCGACTACTTCCGCTGGCATCCATATACTGCCGGAACGAAAAAGGAAGAATCGATTTGGGGTTGTCATCCCCTTTCGATCAAGGAAGAACGTTTCGTGGGAGCCATTCATGGCCGACAGATACTTAGTGACGGCCGCTTTGCCCTACTCCAACGGTCGACTGCATGTCGGGCACATGGCCGGTGCGTATGTCCCGGCCGATATCTACGTACGTTACCTTCGGCTACGGAATCGGGATGTTCGCTTCATTTGCGGTTCCGACGATAACGGCGGCGCGATTGAGATGTCCGCGATAAAGGAGGGGATCGAGCCGGCGGAGATCGTCGCCAAGTATCACGCGTCCCAAGAGGCTTCCTTTCGCGGTCTGGGGATCAGTTTCGACATTTACGGCGGCACGCATTCGCCTGGTTTTGTCGAACGCCACAATCAGATCAGCCAGGATTTTTTTCTCGCGATTCATCGCAAAGGGTTTTTTACCAAGAAGACGGAGAAGCAGCTTTACGATCCCGTCGTCGGAAAGTTCCTGGCCGATCGCTACGTGACAGGGAACTGTCATCATTGCGGCTCGGACAAAGCGTACGGCGACCAGTGCGAAGACTGTGGTCGAACGATCGAGACGTTGTTGCTGAAGAACCCGAAGAGCCTTCTTTCTGGGACGACCCCCGAGATCCGTTCGACCACGCATTGGTACCTGGCGTTATCCCGGTTCGAGAAGCCTTTGCAGGAATGGCTTGGTTCGAAGACCGACTGGCGACCGACGGTTGTCAATTTTGCTCTGGGACAGATTCGCGAAGGGCTCCCCGAGCGTTCGATGACGCGAGATCTTTCTTGGGGCATACCCGTTCCACTGGAGGATCCGGATGCTGCTAGTAAGGTTCTCTACGTTTGGTTTGATGCTCCGATCGGCTACGTCTCTTTCACTTCCAGTTTGCTGGAGAGAGAAGGGGGGAGTCCCTCCGATTATGAGAAGTATTGGAAGAGCCCCGAATCGAAAATCATTCACTTTATCGGCGAGGACAACATTGTCTTTCATGCGCTGATCTGGCCCGCGATGCTGCTGGCCGAGGGGACTTTTCAGCCGCCTCATCAAGTCGTCGCGAACTCATTTCTAAACATCAAGTTTCCCGGGGCCGAAGAAGAGAAGATTAGCAAGAGCCGAGGAACTGCCGTCTGGATCGAAGAGTTTCTTCAAGAGTACGATCCCGATGCACTTCGGTACTACCTCACGGCCATTGCGCCGGAGGGTGCCCGCACGGCGTACAGCCCCGAGGATTTCCTCGACCGGAACGACGGCGAGTTGGTCGCGACATTGGGGAATTTCGTCAATCGAAACGTTTCGTTCGCTCATAAGTATTTCGAGGGGAAAGTCCCCGAGGTCGGAGATCGAGAAGAGATCGATCAAGCCATGCTGGCCGAATGCCGTGCTCAGCGAGACAAGGTCGCTCAGGAAATCGAGGGTTTTCGTTTCAAGAACGCACTGACCGAAATGATGAACCTCGCGCGGGCGGGCAATCTCTATCTCGATCGCAAGAAACCTTGGTCGCAGCGAAAAGAAAGCCTGGCCGCCTGCGGTACCACGATCAATGTTTGTCTCCAAGTGATTCGGACGCTCGGCGTCCTCATGGAGCCTTTCCTCCCGCACGCGGCCGCCAAGGTGGACCAGATGCTTGGGACGGCAGGGGGCAACAATCGCTGGGAAGAGTCGCTCACCGAGTTAGAGGCGGGTCGTTCGCTGGCGGAGGCGCAGATGCTATTCCGCAAGCTGAGAGAGGATTCTCGGGCAGGATCGGCAAGTTAAATCGATCCTCGCGAGGAGACTTCCCTGTCGCCGGCTCGGTGAGTCCCGCCCATTTTCAGCTAGCGTCGGCTCGGCATGCTAGGCTCTCTCATCAACGAATCGATAAGCCGTATACTAGGCGGGCGACGTCTCATTTCGATTGGCAGCGGGTAGGCAATCATGCAACTGGCGTTTATCGGTACCGGATACGTTGGCTTGGTCTCGGGGACCTGTTTTGCCGAGAGCGGCAACCGGGTCACTTGCATCGACATTGATGCAGAAAAGGTCAAGCGACTTCGTGACGGGATCATCCCGATTTACGAGCCTGGCCTGACGGAACTGGTCTTGAGCAACGTTCAGGCAGAACGTCTGCAGTTCACGACTGACCTGGCCTCGGGGATCGACAAGGCAGAATTGATATTCATTGCGGTGGGGACGCCGCAGGGGGATGACGGGGCCGCCGATCTCACCGCGCTTTGGTCGGTGGTCGATGGTATCCGCAAGACGGCGCAGGAGCCGAAAATCGTCGTCGTGAAGAGTACGGTTCCTGTCGGCACAAATTCAAAATTGCAAGCTCGGATCAACGACGGGTCGAAGTTTCCTCATGAGGCTGCCAGCAATCCTGAGTTTCTCAAGGAAGGCTATGCGGTGGAGGACTTCATGAAGCCCGACCGCGTCGTCGTCGGCGTGCGGAGCAAGTTGGCCGAGCAGCGGCTTAAGAAAGTTCATGAACCGTTCCTGCGGACCAATCACCCATTCTTAGTCATGTCGCCAGAAAGCGCGGAGATGACAAAGTACGTTGCCAACTGCATGCTGGCGACGAAGATCTCCTTTATCAATGAGATGGCGAACCTTTGCGAAAGGATGAATGCCGACATCAACGACGTTCGGATAGGCATCGGGCACGATAGCCGGATCGGTTTTCAATTTCTCTTTCCGGGTGTCGGTTACGGCGGGTCGTGCTTTCCCAAAGATATACGCGCGATGATCGCGCTGGCGAAGCAGCATGGCGTCTCGCCACGCCTTCTGGAAAGCGTCGATGATGTCAATGAAGATCAGAAATCCCGCCTCTTTGAAAAGATCAAAGAGATGGCGGGCCCCGAATTGGCCGGCAAAACGGTTGCCCTCTGGGGGCTATCGTTTAAGCCCCGCACGGATGATATTCGCGAAGCCCCCTCGCTGGTGTTGATTCGTCAACTGCTCGACGCGGGTGCCCATGTTCGCGTGCACGATCCCAAGAGTCTCCATAACGTCAAGCAGATCTTCGGCGACCAGATCACCTATTGCGATCGGGCTTACGGCACGGTCGAGGGGGCGGATATCCTGGCGATCGTCACGGAGTGGCAAGAGTTCCGCAATCCCGACTTCGAGATCATTCGTCGGTTGATGAACGGTTCGATCGTCGTCGATGGCCGAAATCTCTACGATCCTGCGTCGATGGCCGGCTTGGGATTTCATTATGCCAGCATCGGCCGAGCGACCGTCGGGCCGGCATAGATCGTTGGGCCTGGCCCATGCTGGCAAAGAAGCTGAATCAAGGGAGTGATCCGTTGGGTATTCTCAATCAGGAGGTAGAGAGTAGTCTTGAATCTGCCTCTTGGATTCGGCGAATGTTCGAGGAGGGGAATCGCCTTCGTCAACAGTTTGGTGCCGACCAGGTTTATGACTTCTCGTTAGGAAATCCGCACCTCGAGCCTCCTCCCGAGTTCGCCCAGGCACTGGCCGACTTGGCCCTTCACCCGCCGCTCGGGCTGCATCGCTATATGCCCAATCCCGGCTTTACTGACGTGCGCGAAGCGATCGGCGATTGGTATGGCAAGCGCGAAGGCGTTCTCGTTCCCACCGAGCATGTCGTCATGACATGTGGTGCGGCCGGGGCGATCAACGTCGCACTGCGGGCGATGCTCGAACCGGGGGACGAAGTCATTCTCTTTGTGCCGATTTTCGCCGAGTATCGCTTCTACGTGATGCACGCGCGCGGCACCTGTCGAATGGTGGAGACGACCGACGAGTTTGATTTGGATCTCGATCGGTTGGAAAGCGCGATCGGGCCGCGCACCCGCGCGGTGTTGATCAACTCTCCCAACAACCCGACCGGCCGAGTTTATCCCGAGCAAACGATCCTCGGTCTGTGTGAACTCCTTGAACGAAAGAGCAAGGAGATCGGTCGGGCGATTGTTCTGATCACGGACGAACCGTATCGCATGCTGACTTATGACGGCGTCTCCGTGCCGGCCGTGATGCCTCATTATGCGGCCACGCTGGGGATCAGTTCATTCTCGAAGGATCTTGGACTCGCAGGGGAGCGGATCGGCTACCTGATCGTTCATCCTGATTTTCCGGAGGCCGGCGATCTTTTGCGCGGTTTGATTTTTTGTCTTCGGACGATGGGTTTTGTCAACGCTCCCGCGATCATCCAGAAGTCGGTTGCCCAAGTGTTGGGAGCCTCGGTCGATGTCGATGCCTATCGGCAAAATCGAGATCTCTTCTATCCCGCGCTTCTCTCGATGGGCTTGTCGGTTTGCAAGCCTGATGGGGCGTTCTTTTTATTCCCCAAAACGCCAATCGCCGACGATGTCGCTTTCGTCAAGTTGCTGCAGGCGGAACGAGTGTTGAGCGTTCCCGGAACAGGTTTCGGACGTCCGGGCTACATTCGCCTTTCGTACGCTGTCGATCGGGACGTGATAGAGCGAAGCTTGCCGCAATTTAAAAAAGTGATGCGAACAATAGCCGGCGCGTGACACCCTTATGTCATTACAAGATCAGCATCGCGTCGCCGTAGCTGTAGAAATGGTACTTTTGCTCGACGGCTAGCCGATATGCCTCCATCACTAAGTCCGTTCCCGCGAAGGCGCTTACCAGCATCAGCAAGGTCGACTTGGGGAGATGGAAGTTTGTGATCAGGGCATCGACGGCGCGAAAAGTGTAAGGCGGTGTGATGAAAAGATTGGTCGAGCCAACATAACCTGCCTCGGGGAACGCCTCGCCTGTCATGGCGGCCGCACTTTCAAGCGTACGAACCACCGTCGTCCCTACTGCCACGATGCGACCTTGCTGCTGTTGAATCTGAGCCAGCGATTGACTCACCGCAGGCGAGACTTCGCACCATTCCTCGTGCATGACATGATCGCGGGTCTCCTCGGCCGTCACGGGCACGAACGTCCCCGCCCCGACATGTAAAGTGACCTGTCGGCGTTCGATACCTTTCTGTTCGAGCTTTTGGAGCAAGGTCTGCGTGAAGTGCAAGCCCGCGGTCGGGGCGGCGATCGCGCCCGGCTTTTCCGCGTAGACCGTTTGGTAGCGGTCATGGTCGGCAGAGTCATCAACTCCTTTGCGGATGTAGGGAGGAAGTGGCGTATGCCCGCCTGTCTGCAAGAGCGACCACGCCGGCGCCTGGACCGACGGTTGCGCGATCCAGGTATTGGATTCTGTTCGCCGGACGAGCGAGAGCGACCAATTGGCCCCGTCGATAAGAATCCGCTCTCCGACCTTCGGTTTGCCGCGCGTCTGGGTCATCATCTCCCAGCCCTCGGGCGTCTCGGTCAGAAAGAGCCCCTCCCATTGGCCACCAGTCTCTTCTCGTTTGCCGTACAATCGGGCGGGGATCACCCGCGTATCGTTGACCACCAAAACATCGGGCGGAAAAAGATACTCGGGCAGATCGCGAAAAGTGCGATGCTCGATCGAACGATCCGACCGTTTCAGGACGAGAAGTCGAGAAGAATCGCGGGGCTCGGCCGGCCTCTGCGCGATCCTGTCGAGCGGAAGTTCGTAGTCAAAGGTATCGACTCGCATGATTCGAATTTTGTAGGTGAAATCCATTCCGCTTCACGGGGAGTTTCCTGAATGCCTGGCCTTCCCGATCGTCCCCAGTCGATCATGCTCGGCATCACCGAACTGAATATCGGCGGGGCCGAGAAAGCCCTTGTTGAACTGGCGTGTCGGCTGGACAAAAATCGGTTCCGAGTAGAAGTCGTATCACTCCAAGAATCCGGGCGACTCGCGGAAACTCTTCAGCAGGCAGGCGTCCCGGTGGGCACGCTCGGGATGCGTTCCATTTGGGATGTCCCGGCAGCGCGACGTCGGCTCTGGGAGCGGTTGTCCCAACAGAAGACCGACATCCTGGTGACGTTTCTTTTTCATGCGAATATCCTGGGGCGGTGGGCGGCGCGCCGAGCAGGTGTCTTGCACGTCAACGGCATTCGCGTGGCCGAGGAAGGAAGCCGATGGCATCTCTGGGCCGATCGCTGGACCGCGCGACGAGGCGACCGCTACGTCGCCGTCAGCCAGCACGCCGCCGATCGCACAAGCCAAGCCGTGCCGGGAAGCCGAGTATGCACGATACCCAACGGAATTGATTTGACGAAGATCGACCAGGCTCACCCCATCCATATGACTTCGTTCGGATTAACCGAATCCGACCGTGTTCTCCTTTGGATGGGTCGCATGGAAAAGCAAAAGGATGTCATGTCTGCCCTCCGAAGGGCCGCGCCGCTGGCTCCCTTGTTTACGGCATCCCGCACCAAGTTAGTTCTGGTCGGGGACGGCCCCGAGAGGGCAAAGGGAATGGCTTTTGCGAAAGACCATGGTCTTTGCGATATCGTTCGATTCGTCGGATGGTCGGATGATCCGCTCGGCTGGCATCGCCGAAGTTCGGGGCTGCTCATCACCTCGCGTTGGGAGGGGATGCCCAACGTCGTGCTCGAAGCGATGGGGGCGGGAAATCCGGTGATTAGCCGAAACTTCCCAGGTGCAGGCGAGTTGGTGATCGGCGGCGAAACGGGTTGGTTGGCGACCGATGATCTGACGCCGGCGATCGCGGACTGGCTTGGGGATTCCAAAAAAGGAGAGGCGCTCGGCCAGCGCGGTCGCGTTCGGGCCGAGCAACACTTCACCCTCGATCAATCGGTCGCCCGGTGGGAAGAGTATCTGCTCTCCATCGCAGGCCAAGGTTAGCTTGTAGGCCCCTGGCTTCCGCCGGCGAGAAGTTCGTCCTCTTCCTCTGCCGAGAGGATCTTTTCCGCCTTGTAGCCGCCACGAGACCAATCATAAATCCAAATCAATCCAAAGATGACGACCAAGGCGGCAGGCAAGACGCTCACCCAACGAAATGCCATCGAAAACCCGACGCTCTGCGCCTTGTTGGCAACAGTTTGAAGCCTGTCCAGTTGCTCGGGCGAGAGCGAACTGATCGCTTCGTCGACGGCGGCGCTCGGATCCTTGAGCCGAGCTTTCACTTGATCAATGACAGCCAGCTTTAAAGAGGCATCCTTGCCAGCGTCGTCTTGTTTAATGATCAGGTCAGCCAGCTTGGTATCCGATTCGAGCGTTCGGACCTCGCTGGTCGAATACATGTCGACGATCTTGCCCATCTGCGGAATGGTCAGCGCGATGGCGGCGTTTCCCACGGTACCAAGCAAACAGAGGATCATGGCGCCCCCCTTCGGGAATCGTTCGGAGGCAACCCCCAACATGGTGGGCCAGAAGTACGCGATGCCCAGGCCGAAGATCGTCGCGTAGCCGAAAGCGGTGGCGGCACTATTGGCGAAGCTTAAGAGATAAAGACCGGTTCCAGCCAAAATCGACGAAACAACGAGCAACCCGATGGGAGAGATTTGATGGGCGATGGGGCCCGCAAAATGGCGAAGGATGAACATCATGCCGGAGGTATAAATGAGAATCTGCGTCCCATCCAGATTGGCGGTCTTCTCCATCACGGAAGCTTGCCAGCTTTGCGGAGCCAACTCGGTCGACGCCGTCAACAACATGCAGAAGGCCCAGATGAGAAAGAGAGGACGGAAGGCCTGCCCGATCATCGTTGCCGTCGAGACATTCCCCGCCGCTCGTTCGGTCTTGGGAAAGGTAGCGGGCAACAGCATCAGACCATAAATGATCGTCGGCACACCGATGAGTAAGAGAATCTGCCACCAGACCCAGTGTTGTCCGGCGACATTCACATGCGTGAAGCCGAGATCGAGATTCAGCCCTCGGCCGGCGATAAGAGCGATCATCCCTCCGATGATCAACCCGCCCGGCCACCAGGCGTGAAGAATATTGAGGTAATGCGTTTTCTCGTTGGGGTAGAGGGTCGCGATGAGGGGGTTGATGCCTGTTTCGGTAAAGCCGTTTCCGCATCCCATGATGAACGAGAACGCGCACAACCAATACAAGGCTTGTTGACTGTTGCCGTCGAATGCCGGCGTGAAGACCATCCCCAGCGTCCCGACCAGATGGCTGAAGAACGCGAGAAACATGACCCGCTTCATGCCGATCGCATCGCAGATGAATCCCCCTACTAAGAGTGAGGCGGCCATCCCCCAGAAGCGGGCACTATCGACCAGGCCGTTCTGCTCTTGTTTGAAGGCAAACTGTTTGCCCATCTCTTGAACAACTTCACCTCGAATACTGAAGGTGAAGGCTGACGCAATCAGCGCGATGCAACTCAGGACAAACAGCCAAGATCGCTGTGACATGAATAACTCCCTGGTCGTACGTCGACCGAGCGGCCGACAGGTCTGTGGGGCGTCCTCATGGCGACGCCCATCCCGCATTGGAGATGAATCTTCACGAATCGGGCGACCAATGGCCAGCGGAAAACATTCCGCAATCCCCAGTTCTCCGTAAGGAGGGGCTCATTTCCGCACGGATCCTTGGTCGAAACAACCGGAAATGATCGGAAGTACGGGGGGAATATCAGGTCGTGTACTCGGCATTGAAACGAACGTAGCCGGTCGAGAGGTCGCAGCTCCAGAATCGGCAGCCGGCGGTTCCGAGTTCGAAGATCAGTTCGATATCGACCTCTCGTCGGGCCTTCATCCTCTCGTGCTCGGCCACGGGATCGAATGCGGTCGGCATACCATGATCGTAGAGAAGTGTTCCGTTGACTCGCAAGGACAAGTCGGTCTCCGCAAAATCGACCCCGGAGTAGCCTGCCGCGCTGCAGATTCGCCCCCAATTGGGATCGTTGCCAAAGACCGCCGTCTTGACCAGCGGGCTATCCGCGACCGCCTTGGCGATCTGCCGAGCTTCTTGCTCCGTGCGCGTCCCCTTGACATCAATCGTCAAGCGATGCGTCGCCTCCTCGGCATCGTCGACAATGGCCATCGCCAGATCCATCGCCACTTCATCGAGGGCCTGTGCAAACGCATCGCCGGCCGCGTGGGCGGACGCCCCCCCCGCGCCATTGGCCATCAGAATGACCGAGTCGTTGGTCGAGGTATGGCCCTCGACGCTGATCGAATGAAACGAGCGATCGACCGCGCGTCGCAAATGGACTTGTAGATCGTCCGCCGACGCGACGGCATCGGTCAGAATAAACGCAAGCATGGTGGCCATGTTGGGTCCGATCATCGCGGCCCCTTTCGCGAAGCCGACAATGCGGATCTCCCCTTCGGGCGTTCGAATCGAGCGGAACGCCGTCTTCGGTCGAGTGTCGGTCGTCATGATCCCGAGGGTGGCGGACTCGAACGATGTTTCGTCGTCTTGCAAGTCGTTCACCAAGGGTGGAATACCGTCGCGGAGTTTGGCCATCGGGAGGGGTCGGCCGATGACGCCGGTCGAGCAGACAAGAATCTGGGCCGAATCCAGCGACAGAAGCCGTGCCACCGATGCGGTCATCTCCTTGGCATCGGCCAAACCTTGTTCCCCGGTGCAGGCGTTGGCATTGCCGCTGTTGATGATGATGCCGCGAGCACGCTTGGTGGGAAGTCGGTCTCGACAGACCTGAACCGGGGCGGCACAAACCTTGTTTGTCGTAAACACTCCGCACGCGACGGCATCGACGTCGCTGATGATCAGGACCAAGTCCTTCTTCGCTTGATTCTTTTTGATCCCAGTTGCTCGACCGGCAAACCGAAACCCGTGCGGTAGATCCATATCTTTCGTTACTCCCGTGCCCTTTGATCGTCACGATCGTTCTAGTGAGGTTGGCCGGCATCACGATACTGGAAAGGAAGGCTTGCGAGAGGGAAGGTTCATGTCAATGACGAAAGTAGTCTTTCGATCGGCTTTCCATCGCTCCGCTTAATCGGCCGGCCGCCAGGGGTGATGAACTCTTTTTCGGGATGAATGCCAAGTAAAGTCAGGATGGTCGCGGTGAGGTCCGGAACCGTGATCGGATCGACGGGATTCTTTCCCCCTTGTGGATCGGTCTGTCCCAGCACCACGCCGGCGGGCAGCCCCGCTCCCGCCAACATGACAGAAAAACCGTATGGCCAATGGTCACGACCGTCGAGCCCGTTGATTTCAGGCGTTCGGCCGAACTCTCCTCCGCAAACAACAAGCGTGTCGCGATCCAGTTCACGATCTTCCAAATCCTTTAGCATGGCCGACAGCCCGCGATCGAGAATTGTTCCTTGGCGGGCATGAGCATCAAAATTCGTCGCATGAGTGTCCCATCCCCCGAGCGTGACTTCGACCGCCCGGACGCCGGTCTCCAGCAGTCGACGAGCAGCAAGGCAACCGTTTCCAAATGGGTCTCGTCCGTAGGTATCGCGCGTCAACGCAGATTCACTTGATAGATCGAAAGCCGACTGTTGCGAGCTGCCCATCATCCGCAGCGCGCGATCGGTTTGTTGATGGGCGCGACGAACCGCCTCGGGGAGTTCGTTCGGTCGTCCATGCCGCGCTTCGAGAATGTCCAGCATTTGTCGACGATGGTTCAGACGTTCATCCGCGACGGGCGAACGGAGGTTGCGAGGAGGACGAGCCGGGTCGTCGATGCGATACGCTTGAAAGTCTGCCCCGAGATAGCCGGCATCGGTGTAATTGTCGTTGGTGTTGATCGAAATGTAGGGAGGCAAATCGAGACCGACGACAGGGAGTTCCTTAGCGGCAATCGCCCCCAGCGTCGGATGAAACACCGACGGCTCCGGACGAAAGCCGGTCCGCAAGTGATATTGCCCGCGCGAATGATCCCCCTCTTTACTCACCACCGACCGCAGGATGGTCATCTTGTGAGCAAGCTCGGCCAATCTCGGAAGATGCTCCGCGAAAACAATTCCTTTAGCCGACGTTTCGATCGCGCGGGTTGGACCACCAATCGTCGTGCCCGCATGAGGATCAAACGTTTCCAGCTGGCTGGGCCCCCCGTTGAGCCAAATCAGCACAAATGATTTTGGGCGCCCCACTCCGTCGATGGCTGCCTGAGCGATCGCGTGCGAGGCGGCCGATCCCAGCAGCGCCATCGAGGTTGATCGTAAGAAGGTTCGCCGGGTCATCATGATCGTGTGTTACCTCACGCGTCTGGGCACCGCTTGCCTGCCGATGGCGAGCGTGTGTCCTGGACGATCAATTGTCGGTCAGTGTCGCAAAAGAAACTCGCTGCTGTTGACCAGTGCCCAAAGCAAATCTTCTACGTCGGCCGGATCCAGATGATCTCCGCTTCTTTTGATCATGCTGGCCAGGGACTTTGTTTCGTCCGGATGAGGTCGGCGGGTCAAACAGACCAGAAACGCAAGCTCGACGGCTTGCTCCGCATTGGATGCGTGATGAGAAATCCCTTCGGAGCTTGAGCCTAGCGCCGACGCGATTCGCTCTTGGACGAGCTTGTCGTTCATCAACATCAGCCGTTGCGACATAGTGCCGCTCTCGTCGTTGGCTTCCGTTCGAAAGTATTCGAGGAAGTTCTGATTGTCGAAGAATCCAATCACCCGTCGAACGACGCCCGTCTGACTGTCCAGGGTCCGAAGCGACGCGACTTGCGAGAGACAATGCGCCACCTGCATCGGGTCCAGACGCGTGAGCGGGTAGCTCGCCAGAGATGCTTCGTGAGATTCCAAAGCCTTTGCTTCCCCCAGCGACGATGTCGCTTGAAACGATCGGGAACAAGCGATCGCGCGAAACAGAGATCGGAAATCGCCGTCATGCTGGCGAAAGAGCAGGGCAGACTCCTCCAACAAACCGGGGACCGAATGCGGAGCATCGAGATCGTCGACAGGTTGCACGATGGGCCGACCCATCATCATTCCCCAGATTCGGTTGGAAATCGCTAGATAGAAGCGATCATTGGACTCTTCGGTCACCCACTGTGCCAGTCGATGCCGCATGTTCGGAGTCGGCTGCGAAGGGTTCTTGCCGTAGGGAACCGCGGCCGGCACCAGGAGGCCCTCGGCATCTCCCTCTGCCCCGAAACGAAAAGTATCCCCAGAATCATCGATACCTCGAAAAGTGATGTCGGTCCGTCCGAAATGCGCCGCTAGCCCGCGGAACTCGGTCTGCTTCCATGACGCAAACGGATGATCATGACATTGAGCACATCCAATCTGAAGGCCGAGAAAGCTCCGAGCCGTTTCGTCGGCCAGTTCCTCCGGCTTCGCGCCGTAGGCGGTGATGAAGTTCACGGCAGGGGAATCGGTCCATAGCCCGTCACTGGAAAGCATCTGTCGAACGATGGTCGGATACGGAACGCCGGCGTCAATCTGGTCGGTCAACCAGGCCCGGAATCGGAAGGGCCGATAGAGAACAAAATTGTCTCCCACCTTTGTCGGCAACCACGCCTGAGCCAGACGATCGGCCAAAGTCTCCGCGAATCGGCGGTCGGCAAGGAGTCGTTCGACGTACGCCTCTCGCCGGGTCTCGGCAGGCTGCGCTTCATACCAGCGAATCTCCTCGAGCGAGGGGATGACGCCGACAATCCCGAGGGCGGCTCGACGAGCATAGGTCAGATCATCCACGGTTGCCGAGGGGAGAGTCTTCTGTTCCTTCCAGAGTGCTTCGAAACAGGCGTCGATCGAATTGTTTGCTGGCGACGCGGCCACCGACGCTTGGTCGGACGGCCGGCGGACGCGCGAGCCTGACCAAGTGACCGCTCCAATGAGAATCGCAAGAATGGCGTAGCCGATGGTGGTAAAAAAGAGACGCATGATCAGATGGTCTCCGCAGGGAAGTCGATCGCACGTCCTTCCTGCTCCGATTATACGCTACGATGGAGTATCCGCATCAAGCGTTCCAATGGAGGCCGAGCGATGGACCGGTCGATTCCCGAATCCATCGACCCGTCGCCGTCCGATGCCTCTCCCCGGGCCCCGCTTGTTTTAAGGTTATGGACCGGACCGGCCCGCTGGGTGGGGGCGATCTTTGGCACGTTGTTCCGGGTTGTTTCGCTCGTCATTCTGCTGGCCATTTCGCTTACGTTTCCCGTTCTCTCGGTCTTCTTTCTGGGGTACCTGGTGTACGCGCAGGGACGCGCGGTTCGTTTTGGAATCTGGCACGGGATGCCTGGCTTGCGGCTCGCGGGCCGGATCGGCTTGATCGGCGCCTTGGGAGCATTGCTGTACATTCCGGTTTGGATCGTTCGGCAATCCGCTGCCGATGCCGGCGTCATTGCCCCTGGTTCCCCGGACGCGTTGGGTTGGCACCGTGGAGGCCAGATCCTTCTCTTGATCTGGCTGTTTCAATGGGTCGTTGTGCTGCTTCGGGGCGGTCAATCGCTGTATTGGTTTCGACCGCTGGCGAATCTGGGGTTCCTTGCTCGCGGGATGTTTCGAGTCTCTTGGTATCGACAGCGACTGACGCAGGCGACCGGTCTGCTTTCGTCGTTGGGTTGGCAAGAGGTATTGTCGCTGGGAGTGCGAAGCTATCTCGGGACGATGGCCTGGTTGATATTGCCGAGCTTGATGCTTTGGGCCGGGCCAAGTGTTCCAATCGTCGGCATCGTGGGGGGAATTCTTCTGGCTTGGTGCACGCTGCACTTGCCGATCATGCAGGTGCGACTCGCGGTCGAAGATCGATGGAATGTTTTTCGCGAGCTGCGCGAAACTCGCCTACTGCGGAAACGTGCCCCGGTCGCGATGTTGCTGGCGTCGCTGGTTTGGTTGTTGTCGGGGATTCCGCTCTACCTCTTGCTGATTGAACCCTTCGCAAAGGGTCTTTGGTGGATGCCCGCGATTGTGTTTGTGGTGCTTTTGGGGCTGGGACGATGGGTCTGGAGCTTGGCGGTCGCTCGTGGGATGGGAAGAAACACGATCGCGCGATGGCCGATACGAGCCGTCTGCTGGACGCTGAGCTTTCTGCTCGGCTTGGTCTATGCCGGCGCGATCTTCCTAACGCCTTACATTCTCTTCCGTGGTTACTGGGGGCTCTTCGAGCATCACGCGCTTCTCTTCCCGGTGATTGGCTCGGGTTGAGTCTTCCCAACCGTCTCAAGGGGCGGGCGGGAACGTGTCCACCTGCAGAAGCTGCGCGATGTCGACGGCGGCGACCCAGCGCTGAGACTGGGCATCGATCGAACCCAAGTACGCATCCACCAAATCTCTCTGGGCCTGCAACAACTGTAGCAAGCTGAACTGACCCCCCTGATAAGCCGCTTGAGCCAATTCAACCGTCTGCTTGGCGGCCGGTAGGATTTCCTTCTCGTACTCCTTGACCAACTCGCTCGAAGCATTGAGTCGGCCGATCGCGTCCGCGGCTCGAGCTGACAGATCGTTCTGTGTGTCGCGTAGGAGCAGTGACGCCCGTGACACTTCCGCGCGGGCTTCTCGGATCGCCCCCTGATTCCGATCGAAGACCGGCACCGGAAAGGTGACCATTAAGAGGGGCAAGTTCTGCGTCCCTAAGGCCGACCCGTTGCCGTAACCGCCGACGTAGTATTGATAACCTGCCTGAATCGACGGATTGGGGATCGGCTGAACAACCGCTCGGCGAAGAATGTAACGTCGCCGATTGATCTCGATCGCGGCTCGGCGGATGTTCGCATTGTCCGCCAACATCCCTGCCCGAACCAGCGGATATTCCATGTCCGGAAGCGAGTCGCTGAGCGAACCCTCCAGGCGATCGATCTGGAGATCGGGAACTCCGGTCAAAGCCGCCAGCGAGTTCTTCCCTGCCTTGAACTGCGCGTCGGCGGCAGCCAGGCCCGCCATCGCTCGACGGAATTGAATCTTGAGCTGTAACTCATCGGTGAGCGTTCCTTCGCCCCCCATCTTGAGCCGTTGACCCGACTCGAACGACTTCTGAGCGATCTTCACGAGTTGGCTCAACGCGTCCACTCGAATCTGTAGGGCCAAAGTCACGTAGAAGCCGGCACGAACATCCCGAAGGACCTGATAGCGAACCCGGCTAAGATCTTGCTCGGCTTGACGGACAGCCTGATACTCCGCCTGTCGCTGCAAGTAAAGCTTCCGAGCGACGACGATCTCTTGTGCGAAGTTGGCACCCCAAAACGTTTCTTGCCCACCCCACTGAATCGCACCGCCTTGGAAGTACGGATTGGGGTACAAGCCCGCCTGGATCGCGCGTCCTCGCGCTGAGGCGACCGCTTGCCGGGCTGCTTGAATCTCGGGATGATTCTCGATCGCGACCGCTTCGAATTCGCTCAGCGAAGATGCCGATATGTTCCCCTCGACGATCTCCACGGGAGCGGTCTCCGTGGTGATCTCTCGCGAGTTGATCGGCGGGCTCGGCAACGTCGCGGGTGACGAAACGTCGCCGGGCACGCCAGAAGGGTTTACGGGCAAAGGTTCCAGCGGCGGACTCGGTTCGAATGGCCGATTCGTCTTCGGTCCTGAGATGGCGGGATTGCTTGTCCCTTGCGCGAAAAGAACTGGCGCCATCAAGAAACCGATGGCCCAACAAGTCGCCAGACGCCGCATGGGGAATGCTCCCGTCAGGAAGAAGATACCGATTACCACCAGCGGTATCGTCCTGACGGATGTGATCGATCGAACGAAAAGGAGGGATGCTGGTCGGTTCTATCGCTCGATTGACCGCTACCAGCGAATCATCTTCGCTAACCGGCGTAATCGGAGACGTGGAGGTTTAGGAAGACTTTGCTGGATTTATGCTGTTGGAATCGGTTTGGCGTCTGCCGATCGAACGATCTACGCGGCGCGCGAAGTGTGTTCGGTAGTGATTGAATTGGAGGAACCGAGCTCGACCGAATGCATTGTCTCTTCGACCTGTCGACGCGACTGCTCGAGGTCATCTCGGCTAGCGGGGGAAGGGATCAATACGAAGTGATCCATGAGAACTTCAACCCTGCTGAAGGGTTTCGGAATGGCCATCCGGTCCCAACTCTTCGCGTACCACGCGTTCTCGAAACGGACCGTCACCGGGAGAACGGGTAAGCCGAGCCGGGCCGCTAATGCCACCACGCCGAACTTGCATTCTCGACGAGGCCCGCGAGGACCGTCGACCGTGAACAGGAATTGAAAGGGCTTTTTCGGCTCATAAAGATTGGCTGCCTCTTCGAGTGCTTCGCTGCCCCCCCGAGAAGAGGAACCTCGCACGACTCTCCAGCCAAATCGTCCTCCCACTTGTGCCACCAATTCGCCATCGCCACTCTTACTGATCATGACTGCGGGCCGCAGCTTGATGCGAGGAAGCAGCCACATCGGGATCAGCAGAGAATCATGCCACAAGGCCATGACAAAACTCTGCTCGGTCAAGTCCATCGGCAACCCGTTTGTTTGTTGCGGGAGCCGAACTCGCACCCGCAGGGTCGCGCACCAAAGGGAAACGATCAGCCAGCCGAGAAATGCCAGGAATCGAACCTTTCGAGGATTGGTGCTTTTCTCCGACATGGCCCGATTCCTCTCATCATTGTCAAACAAACGAGGGGCCCGCCCGTCCCGAGGCAGGTCGGCGCTGACCTCTTACGTTGGCCGAGAGAAAATGCCTCAGGCAGAGCCCAAGGCCATCGGTCCATTCCTGCCTAATCCATCAGAACCGCCACCTTCTGGGACGCAAGGTAATCCCCCTTTTCAGACAACACCAGAGACGTTCAAACAATCAGTGAGCGACGGAGGCTTGATCCATGCCGATCATTAGATGACGGGCCAGTCAAAGAAATTGCGAAGTTCATACTTGCGTTGGTCGATTATCTCGGTATGATCCAGACTGACTCGTCCGTCCGGTTTGTTTTCTCGTCCTGATCATAAGATGGGGGGGAGAGGACAAGGCACGGAGAGCGAGGGTGGGTGATGGTTGCCAAGCGGGCAAGTGGTCCAGGTCGGCCGGTAGACGAAGAGCTTCGGCAGCGGCGTCGGGAGGAGATCCTGGCGGTCGCGGGTCGGCTTTTTGCTCAGGATGGATACGCAGCGACCGATCTGGATGTCGTGGCCCGAGGGGTTGGCGTCGGCAAAGGGACCATCTACCGGTACTTTCAGAACAAAGCGGATCTTTTCCTGGCGACGGTCGACGACGCGATGCACGCGATGGACGATTTTGTCCAGAAAGTCGCGTTATCGAGCATGGACCCGCTCGAACAGATGACGTTGGCGGTTTACGGTTATTTGGTTTTCTTTCGTCGAAACCCGCACGTCGTCGAGTTACTCATTCAGGAGCGAGCGGTTTTTCGGGACCACCGAAAGTCGATGTACTTTCAGCATCTCGAGCGGAACGTCGGCCCTTGGCGTGAATTGATTCATGTTCTGGTTCGCGAGGGCCGGGTTCGAGATGTGCCCGTCGAACGAATCATCAAAGTCTTCAGCGACATGCTGTATGGGACGATGTTTGCCAGTTACTTCGCTCGTCGAGAGAAAAGCGTCGATGAACATTTCCACGACTTGGTGGATGTAGCGATGCGAGGGGTTCTCAGTCCGTCGGAGGAGAGTCGATGGGATGAGAACGCCATCCGTCGTCTGGCTCACTTAGCCAAGAGAGCCAGCGATTGGAATGAGCAGGGAAGTGATGGATTGGGATCGGAGCCGGCGTCGGAGGAAAAGCCGGTGGCCGATGAACGCCAATGCCCTGAGTGAGTCTTACGAGAAGACGCTCTGGACTAGGCGCGTGGTACTGATTTCACGTCGCGTTTGCTGAGTTCGGAGAAATACCATGTTGTCCTTACGGGGGGCGTGCCCCCTTCGACCGGTCGGTCGAAGGCGCTATGGGTTGCTTCTTGCCTTCTCTGGTTGGCTGACTCTCTTGCCCGGGGTCAGTCTTGGTCAAGAAGTGGTCGGCTTGACGGGGCCGTCGCTTCGGATGGCCGATCTCACCGGTCAACTTCACATGGTCGGTGAGGCAGAGGGAACGCGTGCGACAGTGCTCGTTTTTCTCTCGACCGAATGCCCCATTGCCCGAGCATACATTCCCGAACTCCACCGCATTTTTGCCACTTGGGGGGATCGCCGTGTTGAGTTTTACGGCGTCTTTTCCGATCCAACACTCACGCGGGCTCGCTGTGAAGAGTTCGTCAAAGAGTTCGACATTCGCTTTCCGGTGATCTTCGATGCTTCGTGCGAACTTGCATCGCGACTCGTTCCAACGCACGTACCGGAAGCCTTCGTTTTAGACGCGCAGAAGCGACTCACCTACCGTGGCCGAATCGACGACATCTATCGCGACTTGGGTCGTCGGCAACTCACGCCCAGCCGACGCGATCTGATCGATGCCGTCGACCGAACGCTATCCGCCCATGAAAACTCCTCTCAGATCAATCTCGTTCAAACTACCCCGGTCGGTTGTCGGATCGAACGGGTCGGCATCACGAATCGACCAGTGACTTATCGCCGAGACATCGCTCCCCTTGTTCATGCGAATTGCACCGAATGTCACCGCGCGGGGGAGGTCGCTCCCTTCTCTCTTGAGAGTTACGAGGACTGTGTCAAACGGGCCAGTTTCCTGGCCCAAGTTGTCAAACAAGGGCTGATGCCTCCCTGGCTCGCGGGGACCGAGCATGGCGATTTTCTAGGCAATCGTGTTTTGACTTCTCATCAGCGAGATCTTTTGCAGCGGTGGGTCGATGATGGGCTCCTCGCGGGAGATTCGGCGGACGAACCCGCGATACCGAACTTCCCGAAGGGTTGGCGATTGGGCGAGCCCGATCTCGTGATCGAGTCCCCCTTCGAAGTGCAAGTTCCTGCCGATGGCGATGATCTCTTTCAACACTATGTCATTCCCTTGGATATGACCGAGGGAAAGACCCTCATAGGATTCGAGTTTCAGCCTGGGAACTCGGCGGTCGTTCATCATGCGGTCGTCTTCTACGACACCATGGGGGCGGCCCGCGCCAAGGACGCGAAGTCGCCCGAGCCGGGCTACACAACGTTCGGCTCGCCGGGGATTCCCGTCAGTGGAGTGATTGGATTCTGGACGCCTGGGATGACGCCACGATTCTTACCCGATCGTATCGGCTACCCTATTCCGAAGAAGGCAGACCTGCTGCTGCAATTGCATCTCCATCCGAGCGGTAAAGTCGAGAAAGATCGATCTCGTATCGGGCTCTACTTTGCGAAGAACGAACACGACCGCGAACAAAGGATGTCGCGAGTGCCGCTCGTCCTCGGGACATTCATGATCGATGTAGCCGCCGGTGAAAAAACTCATCAACTTGGTTCAGAGATCACACTTCCCGCCGCGGTGACGTTAACATCGGTGTTACCTCATATGCATTTGATCGGCAAAGAGATGAAGATCACCGCTTACCCTCCCACGGGCGAAACGGTCCCTTTGCTTTGGATTAAGAATTGGAACTTCTATTGGCAGGATAGCTACGTCTATCGCGAGCCGATCTCGCTGCCGGCTGGCACAAGGATTACGATCGAGGGGACGTATGACAACTCGGATGCAAATCCGCACAATCCCAGCCACCCGCCGCGTCGTGTTCTTTTCGGCAACGACAGCGATGAAGAGATGTTTCTGGCGGCGTTTCAAACGGTGGGACATTCGCCCGAGGCGGAGAAGGCGATCGCGACGGCACTGTTGCAGAGCTTCCGTAACGATTGGCTTCGTCCGGTCGTGAAACCCGACGCCAGGCCCCGAATCATCACCGAGGCCATCGAATTCCTCGGGGGTGGGGAAGTTCTGATGAAGATGATCCTAAAGCCAGGCTCAGTCCCTTTAGCCATCAACAGCGGTTAATCGGGACGATGCGATATCACGATCGACATGCTGTTTTTGTGCGAGCCAATGCTTGCCAATTCGCGGATTGGAAAGTTCGCGCAGCATGTCCTTGGTGGCCAACCAGTAATTGGGATAAACGGAGGTCGGTGTCAAGAGCCCCTCTCGCAGGTCGATCTCGAGCGCCTGCGGCAAGTGGCTTTGCGGCACCTTCGCATGCAGATGGTGCGGCCCGTGGATGTCCCCATTCAAAATCGTGAAGGAAAAGAATCGTCCAAGCAACGATCGGTCATGGATCGTTCGGGTCGCGGTATCGACGGTGTCGCCGTAGAGACCCATATGCTCGATGAATCGACGAGCCGTCTGCATCGATCCCGTTAAAAGGGAGGGGATAAGAAATCCCACCAGAAACCAATTCCACACTCCGAAGTACGCGGTCGCGGACAAGATCAACGCCCAGAGAACAAAGCAAAGGCCATACTCCAGAAAGAGCCGGGTTTTCACCCCCGGGGGAAGCTTCTTCGACACGATACAGCCACGAAGGAAGACCGCAGGCGTCCAAATGTAACCTAGAAGAAGTTCCATCGCTGCCGCGAACGTTCGAAAAGGCCGCGACGTTTGGGGATCGGTGTAGGGCCAAAGTTCGATGTCGCCTTCTTGTGCGAGATGAACATGGTGATGGCCGTGCACATGGCGATACGACGAGAGTGGTACCAGACTGAAGGTGCCGACAAAAATACCCTGAATCTCATTGAGGTATCGATTGGGATGCAAGAGGTAATGGGATGCCTCATGAAGCACGAAAAGATTCACATGCCCAAGATGGCCGATGACCAACCAAAACAGGATCGTGATCGGCCAATAGCCTGCCTCCCACGAGACGATCGCCAGGAAGGCCGACGCGAAAAACAGTGCCGCATAGATCCCGGCTCGATGAAAAGCGATGCTATTTTTTTCGTGTAAGTGCTGTAGGTCTGAGTTCATCGCTGTTGCTTAAGCCTCCGTCGTTGAAGACCAGTCGACCGGCCAGTCGATGCTCGAATCCAATCCGCAAGCGGCAGGATAAGCATCAAGTAGAACCGGGCACGCAGTTAAAAGAGTCCGTTTTGGCTGGTCCATCAGCGGGGGGCCGAGACCTTCCTAGCACGAAGGATATCTTCGTCGGCCATTATCTGGCGTTCGTCCGCGAAGCGCGATGGCCCCCCTCCGAGAGTACCCCGTGGCCGAGGCACAGAGGAGGAATCAGCCGATCTCTTTTTAGACCGAAGGGGAGATCGATCTCCGCAAAGCATGCGGAATCGACAAACCTTCTGTCACCGTTACGGTCGAACGCTCTTTCCTCTCGCGGTTATTTTACGCGGAATTGACCCCTTCGACAGGGGTATGTCATCGGAAGATTATGGCGAGAGGCCTGGCCCCGCGGAATTGTCGGCGACACTCGAAGCTTTTGAGGAAGCGGGCGATTCTTCATCAAAGAAAACGTCAAGCTGTTGGCCCACGAAAACCGGCATGCTTCGGCTATCGATCTCGTAAATGACTTGAAGGACCCGTGTGTCGACTTGTTCGCCGGCTCGGCGGGTGAGGGATTTCTTCGGTACGACGAAAGGCTCGACGCGGACGAAGTGCATCGGGATCTCGGACTTATTGTTGCCCCGGACATACGCCCGCGCGGGCATCCCGGACCGATAGTCAGGAATGTCCGACTCATCGACATCGATTCGAACCCGCAGTGCTTGTAGGTTTCCCAGAACCACGAGCGCCTCGCCCGGCGGCGTACCCACGTACTCGCCCAGCCGAACGTTCACTTGCAGCACTTCTCCAGCGATGGGCGCGCGAACTTCTAATCTCTGAAGTTCGATGGTGGCTTGATCGACCAGCGTTCGGGCCTCGTCCACGTCACTACTGGCAACGTGAATATCCTCTTCCCACGCCCCCTTTTTGAGGAGTTGATCCTCGGCAACGGCTTGACTGAGCGCCTCTTGGGCGGCACTGGCCTTTTGCTTTCGTTGGATCAATTCCTCTTCGCCGATCGATCGCGCGGTGTAGAGCTTCTCGCTTCGATCGAGTAAATCTCGCGCCGCGGCAAACTCGGCACGGAACCGAGCAACGTTCGCTTCGCTCGGAGGAATCTGCTCAGGGCGCGGCATCGAATGGAGACGATGGAGTTTGCTCTCGGCAGCGGCCAAGCGAGACTCCCGCACTTTCAAGTCCGCGCGTGTCTGTCGATCGTCAATGCGAAAGAGCAAGTCGCCCGCCTGGACTTGCTGTCCTACCTCGACGGCACGCTCGACGACGATCCCCGGTACCAACGTACCGATCGAAAGATTCTCGGTCTTCGCTTCGACAATCCCTGCTCCCGCGAGGGTCTTGCCGAACGGGGATTTGGCCGGCATGATCGGCGGCGGTTGCATCGCCGGCTCGCGATTGCTGATGAGAAGGTGGTAGCCCATAAAAAGCATGGCGCCCGCGGCAATGATCGGAAGAATCAGTGATCGACTCATGGGCCTAGCTCCTGGGTTCATGCGGCGCGGCAAGCGCGGGTTCAACCTCTTGAACATCAACAATGCGACCGTCATCCATCCGAGCGATTCGATCGCCAAAGGAGAAGACTCGGCTATCGTGCGTCACCACGATCACCGCTCGCCCCGGTTGGACAGCGACTCGTCGAATCAGTTCCATCACCACTTGCCCGGTGGTCGCGTCAAGGGCAGCGGTCGGCTCGTCGCAAACCAGTAACTTGGGGCCATGAACGAGTGCCCGCGCGATCGCGACGCGCTGTTGTTGGCCGCCGGAAAGCTGCGATGGAAAGTTTCTGGCTCGCGACTCTAAACCGACTTCGTTGATCAACAGATGCGCCTTTTCGAGAGCTTGCGATCGTCGCCAACCGTTGATCAAAAGCGGAACCGCCACGTTCTCGTGCGCCGTCAAGGCCGGCAGCAGGTTGTACTGCTGGAACACAAAGCCTATGTGACGGGCGCGAAATTGAATTCGTTTGGTGCGGGGTAAGCGAGACTGTCGAGTACCGAACAGGTCGATCTCGCCAGCGGTCGGATCGAGCAAGTCTGCGATGATCGAGATCAGTGTTGTTTTGCCGCATCCGCTGGGTCCGACCAGAAGCGTCATCTCTCCTTCGAGGACATCCAGATCGATTCCATGCAATACCCTTAAGCGACTATCCCCGTCGCCGAAATCCTTCACCACCTGTCGACAAGAGACGGCTACCGCGGCGCTGGCGATCATGCATGTCTCTCCTTTACGATCGATTCTGTCCATTCGATCGATTCTGTCCATTCGGTTGATTCTGTCGATTCGGTAGAGCTAACCTCGGAACACCACCGCCGGCTCGAGCACGATCACGCGACGAATACTCAGTAAGCTCGCGAAGAAGATGATCACGGTGATGGCGCCGGCAGTCCCAAGGGCGACCCACCATGGAACGTGCATCCCGCGCAGGTTGGTGATGTTCTTGGTCGCCTCAAAGAACGTCGCCGTCATCCCCATGCCAATTCCGAAGCCAACCAGGCCGACGACCATCGCTTGAATCAGAACCATCACCACCAATCGGCCATTGGATAACCCCATCGCTTTCAGAGCACCGAATTGACGAAGGTTCTCCAGGATAAACAGGTAGAACGTTTGCCCCGCGATCGCGGTTCCCACGACGAACCCAAGCGCCACGGTGATGCCGAAGTTGATGGGGATGCCCGTTGTTCGCATGAAGTAGCCGACCGTTCGCCACATGAATTGCCCGCGAGACAGAGCAAGCAAATCGGTCTTTTCTTCGATGGCGTCGCAAACCTGTTGCGTGGAGTAGCCAGGCTTGGGCTGCGCTAACACGAAGGAGAGACGATTTCGTTCCGGAGGAACATACTCGAGCGCTCGGCTGTAGCGAGTAAAGAGGACGGGAAATGTTTGAAACGGCGCCGCCGACTCGCAGATGCCGACCACGACGGCCCGCCGATCGTTCATGTCGACGATCTTGCCCAATCGTGGCTCCTCGCCGGGCCAAAGATATTCGTAGCCCGCTCGGTCGATGATGATGCCGTCGGTGATCCGCAGATCAGAGATCGTTCCTTGCTTCATGAGGATCGGTGCGCCGACGAGCGAGTCGTCATCAAGCCCCATCAAAATCACTTGTCGAAAGTTACCGCCGGCAACGCGGACACGTGCCTGCCCCTTGTACAGGCGGACGGCCCAGTCGACTCCCTCGACTCCTCGAACGCGGTAGAGATCGGTTTCGGCAAGCGGTTTGATCTCGTCGGCATTCTCGACTTTGGGATCCATCACCCAGATCTCTGCTTGCAGCACATCGAGAATCTGGTTGGCTGTACGCCGCATGAGCCCGACGAAGATCGATGTCTGCTGCGCGATGAGTAGCGTTCCAAATGCCACGCCGAAGACCGCCCCCATGTACTTGGCGCGATCCCCGTTCAGCATTTTCCAAGCAACCCAATTCATGCAGGGGTCTCCGGTAAAGGGACCGGTGGTGGGCTCGTCGTGAAAGACTGTAGAGACGAAAGAGTGAACCGGGCAATGTGGTCGGCCAACAGGTCGATGTGATATCCCTGGTACTCTTCGTCTCCGACGAGTTCACGAATAATGGGCTTGTGCACGTAGTAGAAGAGACATTGGCCTACGATCGAAAAGCCAATCAAATGGCGCTGAACCATCGGCATCGATGCCGGCAAAAAATCATCGAGAATCACTTTCAGCACATCGGCCATCGGGCGAATGTAGTCGCGAACCAATTCGTGACAGGCCTGCGTCGGATGTGCCAACTCGCGAAGCATGATCCCCAGATGCCAATCGGGTCGCCCCTTGCCTAACAATCGCGTGAGGAACGTCTTGATGAAGTCGCGGAGCTTGTCCTCCGAACTCATTTCGGGTTGCCATTGCGGAATGGGGACATCCTCGGCCCGGGCACACTGCGCCTCACGAACCGCCTCGATGTAGAGCCGACTCTTGTCGCCAAAGTAGTAGTGGACGGCAGCCACATTCGCGTCGGCCCCCAAACAGATCTCCCGAACAGTGGCCAGGTCGTAGCCCTTTTCGGAAAAGACCCGGCCGGCTGCCTCGAGAAGTCGGGACTTGGTATCGTCGTTCGGGCTCATCGGGACCCCATTTCAAACAAACGTTTCATTGATCGTATCAAGCGCTTGTTTTAATGCAATGTTTTTTTCGAAGATCTACTTCGACCTGGCCATCGTGATCTCTCAAGTCTCTATGGATAATGCAGTTGCATTAATTTGCTTCAGCGTGTGCCGGCCCAGACGGGGACAGGGTGGGTTAATGAGAAGATTTCCGACACGGCTGTGGGGGTAATCGATACCGTATCGGGGGGCGACGGCGTCGCCCGTGTCGAGTGCTGACGGAAAGGTCTCAACTGGGAGAGCCGAGCGGATGGTTACTTCTGAATGGCGGGACGGCGGCGATCAGCATCGGCTAGGGAATTTTCGTTACTTTGACATCGTCGTGGCGTTCTACGTCACGGTTCAGCTCGCGAGCAATTTCGTGGCGGCGGGCAAGGTGGCCAATTTGAACGGGTGGGCCTGGGGGCAGGATTTCCTCGGCGCCATCGGCCTGGACAGCTTCAAGTTCGGCGCGGGGATTCTGGTCTTTCCGTTCGGGTACATTTTCGCGGACGTCCTGACAGAGGTCTACGGCTATGCCGGTGCCAGGCGAGCCGTCTGGATCGGCTTCTCGACGCAACTGCTGATGGCTTTGATTGCCTGGATGGTGCTGGTCTTTCCTCCCGATTCTCAATGGAACGGTCAGGCAGAATGGCAAACCGTATTCGGGAGCACGCCTCGGTTGGTGGCGGCATCGCTGGTGGCTTTCTGGGCGGGGGAGTTGGTCAACTCTGTGGTTCTTTCACGGATGAAGATTCTCACGCAGGGTCGCTGGCTTTGGACTCGGACGATCGGTTCGACGATCGTCGGTCAGTTTGTGGACTCTCTTCTTTTCTATCCGTTGGCGTTCTGGGGAGATCCATTGTGGAGCCCCGAGCAAATCGTAACGGTTCTTCTGAACAACTTCATGTTGAAAGTCGGCGTGGAGGTTCTCGCGACCCCGCTGACGTATTTCGTTGTTGGTTGGCTCAAAAAGAACGAGCGATATGACGCGTACGATTATCACGTCAGCTACAACCCGTTTCATGTTCGGTTCGAGAAACAGGATCCTCCCTCGACATAAAAGCGAAGCGGAGCACCCGAAGGTGCTCCGCCGGCGAGCCTCATGGAATCATCGATCGGGAGCTTTCCATCGGTTGATCGTCAGCTGGGTCTAGTAGCGGAAGATCATGTCGACGATGAGCCGTTGTTGAATCAAGTCTTCTCGCGGTCCCACGGGGAATTCATAAGCCGCCCCCATACTGAACCAGAAGGTCGGCTGAATGCGAGCACCGAAGGCCAGCGTGAGCAAGTCGGCTCCCCCCATTCCATTCGTGCCGAAATTGATCAAGCCATCTCCTTCGCCGAGTGCCGCGGGCAAGCCCCGGTCGCCGCCGTTGGTGTAGTGGAACCAGTTGAGTTCCGCGACGGGATAAAACCACTTGGTGAGTTGATAGTCGAAGTGCTGCGAAAGGTAGAGGAAGCTAGAGTTCTGGTTCTGGTCGAGCCCCGCGGAATAGCCAAAGTTGCTGATGGAATGGAATCGGCCCCAGCCTTTACCGGCGGAGATAAACGGCGTCAGGATCCCCGCTCCATATCCTTGAAAGACAGCCGCCTCACCGGTCGGCAATTCATACATCAATCCGCCCGAGACGATGAGTTGATCTTCGGGACGACGAATGAACGCGTACTTGAGCCCCGCGCAAACATTCAGAAAGCCATCTCCGAGCGGCCCGCGATTGACGACGGCGTAACCATCTTTCTGAGCGATAAAGCTGAGCCGTTCGGTCAGCGCGAGGTTCACCTGGCCGGCGTAAACCTGAAGCGAATCGTCTGGGGCGACCAGATGGGTACTGGGTGTCCAGTTGTTGACAAAGAGAAGGCGAGCATGCGTCGAAGAACGGGGATCGAGGTTGAACACCGGATTGCTAATCGGCACGATCATGTCGTCGAAGGCGTGGTCGCTACGGAGAAAGCCGGTCCGTGGCGTCGTCATGCATGTCGTGCAGCTGGTGACGGCGCTTGCCGAGCCATCTTCGATTGTCTGCGTAATAGAGCCATCGGTGATGGCCGGCGTCGCGGTCGCTTGGGTTGCGTTGCCGTCGGTCGACTCGTCGAGAAGCTCGGCGCGGATCGAGCCGACGATGCTGAGGCACGCGGTCCAGGCCCATGCCACTCTCGAAAAGCGTCTCATGTTTGGTGTCCTTATCGCTAGTCTTTGGTCAGCACCCTTTCCTCTGGACCCGACAGGCAAGAGAGAAAGTCACCGGCCCTGATAATAGTGTTGGAGGAGTCGACGTCTCACGACAGTCAGGAAACCTGCTTTTCCCGACTTGGCAGTTATCGTCGGACATAGGAAGACAGTTTGTTCGAAAGACCGGAATATCGTTTGCGGACTCGCGAGCGGCGATGCAACGTCATGATTGCATCGGGTATTCGGATCAGGTAAGGAGATGAACCTAAAACCGAGTCTTTTCCTTGGGATTATGCATGTGCGGATTCGCACGAACATGGGACAATGATCGGTCAGAATAGCTCCGAATCGCACACCGGGGCCAACAGGAAGCGAGCAGGGTAAGCGAATGGGGTTAGAGAAGATCGATGCGGAGTATCGCCAACTCCGTCGGTATGTCGGTTGGTCGGCCGAGGACGAGACTCGCGTTCGGCAAGCGGCTCCACTGGTCATGAAACGGACCGAGGAAATCGTCGAGGATTTTTACAATGAAATCCGCCGACATCCAGAAACCGTTGCGGTCATTACCGGGGGGGATCGGCAAGTCGAGCGTCTGAAAGAGAGTCTTCGTCATTGGATCCGTGACGCGTTCACGGGCCCTTACGATGACTCCTACGTACGCCGGCGCTGGCAGATTGGGAAAAGACATGTTGATATTGGCCTCGTTCAACTATTCGTGCATGCGGCATTCTCTCGATTGAGAACCCAAATCCTCGGCGCGATCGGATCGGCCTGGATGGGAACAAGCCAAGAGTTGCAATTGATGCTCGTGTCCGTCGAAAAACTGCTGGATCTCGATCTGGCCATCATTCAAGACGCTTTCGAAACCGAGTACCAATCCCGTCAGCGTCCGTTAGACGAAATGGGTGTGAGGCAACAGCGTGTCATTGCGCAGATCAGCGAGCGAGCCCTGAGTGGGTTGCTGGTGCGGGATCTATTGGACCAGGTGGTGGTGCTGCTGGCGGAGTGCTTCCGCGCCACCTGTAGTGAAGTCTTTGAATGCACTCCATTGCCGGGCCGATGGGTCTTGCGGTCAGGGTACGGTTGGCCGAGCGGTTTGGTCGGCGCCCTTGCGGTGGATAGTCGGCCGGGAAGTGACTTCGACTATCTGCTGGCTCGTCGGCGCAGCGTGGCCTGTGAAGACTGGGCCAGCGAAAGCCGATTTCAACCGACGTTGCTGGCGGCACGAGGCTCGGTGTCGAGTTCGATCTGGGTTCCGCTGGTGACAGGAGAGGGTCATTTCGGCGTGTTAGGGGTCCATTTCTCTCAGCCGCGCCTTCTGGGTCCGATGGATGGCGACTTCATGCAGTCCGTGGCTAATGTGATTGGAACAGCCCTTGAACGTCAGCGATCCGATGAACTTCGCCACGAGAATGAAGAACGATTGCGGCGGTTGGTCGATCGGCTCCCGGCAGGGGCGATTTACCTTGCAGAAGGCCGGCTCTATCTCAATCGGGCTGCTGAGGGAATGACCGGTTATGATCGCGGGGAGCTAAAGGGGCTCTCCGATTGGCGATCCATTGTCGTTCAGCAAGGAGAGGAAGGAGTCGCTCCTGAGGAGTCGCTACTTCGCCAGCGTCCCGGCTCGGTGACGGTTCGCTCGGAAACGATTCGGCGTCGAGATGGACAAGAGCGTCTCATCGAAGTGACCGCTTTTCGTTCGGAATCGGATGAAGTGTGGCTGGTGCATGACATCACGAATGCCGAACAGCGGCGGATGCGAGCCATGCAGGCCGAGCGCCTTGCGGCCATCGGGCAGATGATTGCCGGCCTTGCCCATGAAAGTCGAAACGCGTTGCAGAGGATCCGGGCTTGTACCGAGCTTCTAGAGTTCGACATCGACAAAAATCCCTCCGCTCTCGAGTTGCTGGCGCGGTTGGGGCGAGCACAAGACGATCTGCAAAGGCTATTTGATGAGGTGCAAGGCTATGCCGCTCCCGTTCGGCTCGAGCGTAAGCCGTGTCGATGGTCCAGCACCCTCGAAGAGGCCTGGGAACTCATCGCGACGCTTCGGGCAGGCCGAGATGCTCAGCTTGAGATTGTTCCCGACGAAACCGATATCGTCCTGGATTTGGACCGATTTCGAATGGTGCAAGTCTTTCGAATCCTTCTGGAGAATAGTTTCGCAGCGTGTACCGATCCGGTGCGGATTCGTGCATGGTGTCAATCCGCGAATCATTCCAGCAAATGGGGGGTTGGAGCGGGAGTCACGGTCTATTTTCAGGATAATGGTCCAGGGTTATCGCCCGAAGCCCGGCAACATGCTTTCGAGCCCTTCTTCACCACGAAGACGAAAGGGACCGGGCTTGGAATGGCAATTGCACTAAGGTTGATCGATGCCCACGGCGGTCGGATGGCGTGGGTGGACGCCGACGAGCCCGGGGCTCGCTTTGCCATTACAGTGCCCATGACGTGAGGTTTCCATGAATCCCCAACCCGAGTGGCCGCTTCCGCACGATGCGATTCCCTCGGGGGAGGGGAGAGGCAAGCGGCTTTGGCCAGCCCGGCCGCTTCGCATCGCCGTTGCCGACGATGAGCCCGACATGCGCGAGTATCTCGAACGAATACTTCCCCGGCTGGGGCACCAAGTGGTCGCGAGCGCCCGCACCGGCGTCGAGTTGCTGTCGGCGTATCATCGCGAACATCCTGATTTGATTATCACCGATATTCGCATGCCCGAACTTTCTGGCGATGCGGCCGTCCAACAGATTCGACAAACACAGATGGTCCCGGTCATCTTGATCTCGGCATACGCTCGCGGCGCATCGGAGAACGAAACCACCTTGGAACTTTGTTCGCGGCTTCGAAAGCCTGTCGGTCGATCGGAACTGGAAGCGGCGATCAAAAGTCTCGCGGACGAAGTCGCGGATGGCTTGATGCCGACGGCTCTGGATGGAGAGGAAGCCGATCATGACTGAGAACGGAGTGTCTCGGGAGATCGATCTTCTCATTGTTGATGACGATGCCGATTTTCGCGACGATATGGCCCGGTACTTCTCGCGGTGCGGCTATCGCGTCGATCATTGCGGCGACGGCCGAGCAGCACTCGAAAGGATTCAGGGTCGATCCTACGATGTTGCGATTGTTGACATGGTGATGCCCGATATTGGCGGGATGGAAATGCTCGAGAGCCTTCGCGCTGCCGGGGCAGAGTGTCCCATCGTGATGCTCACGGGCAAAGGGACGGTCGAGAACGCCGTTGAAGCGATGAAGCTGGGGGCTGCCGATTTCATCTCCAAGCCGGCCCGGCTCAAAGAGCTTGAAGCCGTTGTTGATCGAGTTCTCGAAGGAAGTCGGCTTCGTCAGGAAAACGCTCAACTTCGGGTGGCTCTTCAGCAGCAAACCAACTCTTCGCCGATGATCGGAGAGTCCCCGCCCATCCTCCAGTTGTATCGGCTGATCGAAAGAATCGGCCCGACCGACAAAGCGGTTTTGATCCAGGGAGAGAGCGGTACAGGCAAGGAACTGGTCGCGCGGGCGCTTCATCAAGCAAGCCCGTGGCGCGATAAGCCACTGGTGATCGTCAACTGTGCGGCCCTTCCAGAAACGCTCCTTGAAAGCGAGATGTTTGGCCATGAAAAGGGCGCCTTTACTGGGGCGGCGACTAGCAAGCCTGGCCTGTTCGAAGTTGCCGACGGTGGGACACTTTTCATTGATGAAATCGGCGAGTTGGCTCCGTCGTTGCAAGCAAAACTTCTTCGAGTACTCGAAGATGGAACACTTCGGCGGGTCGGCTCGGTAAAGCAGCGACGTGTTCGTGTTCGCCTTCTCGCCGCCACCAATCGCGATCTAGCAGATGAAGTTCAAAAAGGCGGATTTCGCGAAGACCTCTTCTATCGCATCAACGTCCTGACCGTTCAGCTTCCGCCGCTTCGGCAGCGGCCGGGCGATGTCAGGATTCTGCTTGATCACTTCGTGGGCAACGGCTGGCGGATCGACCCCGATGTGCTGCCGGCACTCGTGCAGTACAGTTGGCCGGGCAACGTGAGGCAACTCAGGAACGCCATCGAACGCGCTAAGGTTCTGGCCGAGGATGATGTCATCCGGATCGAGAACTTTCCTCCGGAGATCTCGCGTGGCCCCGTCGAGCGAACCCCGATCGCCAGCCCGGCCGAGCTCGATCTGGAACAGCTCAACAAAATGTTTGTTGCCGACACTCTCAAAAGACATGCCGGCAACAAGGCCCGGACGGCGCGAGCCCTCGGGATCAGTCGGCGAGCTCTCTATCGACTGCTCGAGAAGTATCAGATCGAAGTCAACAGCGACTCAGCCATTCCCAACTGATTCATTCCGATCCCCACGCTGACTCCTTCGACACAGAATCATCTCTCTGCTCTTCAACGATTCCCAGCACTCGCTCGTCTGGCGGGACCCGAGTGACGTTCTCGACGATCTTCGCCGCACAAATGTGTGCGGCCCTGGTGTGCGATTCATGCTGACAAGTGTGCGAATACGCGCGCATGGGCCGAGGGTTGGTCCACTCCATTAAGTGATTCGCTTCGGTCATTCGGCGACGACGTTCGATTTGTCGCGATTGCCTGGACAAAACGGCCCGGGTGGTGGGGTGCGGCAACGTGCGCCGCGCCGCGGCGAATCCCGGCACAGGCATTGCCTTGATATTGTCTCACGTTGTTTCGTCTTCGATGCAGGTGAACAAGACAGCATCAAGCAAGCAGCGCCGGAAGATCGAGAGATCGTTCTCACAAGGAAGCCAGCATGGTCAGTGACGGGATGATGTCAACGGGCGTGTCAAACCGTGACCTCAAAATGGAAAGCTACAGCTACGACGATGCAATCGTTCGGCTCTTCGCGTTGGCGACCGTCGTATGGGCTCTCGTTGCGACGACGGCGGGCCTCTTCGTCGCGCTGCAGTTGGTGCTTCCCGATTGGAGCTTCGGTCTCTCATTTCTGACGTTCGGTCGGCTTCGGCCTCTCCATACGAACGCGGCGATCTTTGCGTTCGGCGGTAACGCGATCTTCGCGGCAGTCTACTATTCGACGCAGCGACTCTGCAAAGCAAGGATGTGGAGTGACGTCCTCAGTTATCTACACTTCTGGGGCTGGCAGGCGATCATTGTTGCGGCGGCCGTCACTCTGCCATTGGGGCTGACACAGGGGAAGGAGTATGCCGAGCTCGAGTGGCCCATCGATCTTGCCATCGCCGTCGTCTGGTTGGGGTTCTTCGGCACCAACTTCTTCATGACACTGTTCACGCGTCGCGAGCGCCACATGTATGTCGCCTTGTGGTTCTACATCGCGACCATCGTCGCCGTCACGGTGCTGCATGTGTTCAATAGCTTGGTGGTGCCGGCCGGCCTTTTTAAGAGCTACTCCGTCTACGCCGGTGTGCAAGATGCGATGATGCAATGGTGGTACGGCCACAACGCGGTGGCGTTCTTTCTGACCACGCCGTTCTTAGGGCTCATGTACTACTTTCTTCCCAAGGCCGCCGATCGGCCCGTCTACTCATACAAGCTCAGCATTCTTCACTTCTGGTCGCTGGTGTTTATCTACATCTGGGCCGGCCCACACCATCTTCACTACACCGCGCTGCCCGAATGGGCTTCGACCTTGGGGATGATCTTCTCGGTGATGCTCTGGATGCCCTCCTGGGGCGGGATGATCAACGGTCTACTGACGCTTCGTGGAGTTTGGCACAAAGTCACCATCGATCCGGTCCTGAAATTCTTCGTTGTCGGCATCACGTTCTATGGCATGTCGACGTTCGAGGGGCCGATGCTGTCGATTAAGAGTGTCAACGCGCTGTCACACTATACCGACTGGACCATCGCCCACGTGCATGGCGGCGCACTCGGGTGGAATGGCATGATGACGTTCGGCATGATTTACTGGCTTTTGCCTCGTATTTTCCAGACAAGCGGCCTGTGGAGCAAGAAACTGGCCGAATGGCATTTCTGGCTCGCCACGGTCGGTATTCTGCTCTACATCGTGCCGATCTACGTCGCAGGCTTAACCCAAGGACTCATGTGGCGAGCCATCGACGATACCGGCCGATTGATGTACGGCGACTTCGTCGAGACCACCATCGTCCTAAAGCCGCTCTACTGGATTCGTGTTGGCGGAGGAAGTCTGTTTGTGGCCGGCGTCGTGATGGGCTTGATCAACTTCATCAAGACCTGGCAGATGCGGCCTGCTCAGTATGAAGTTCCTGTCTACGAATCGCCGGCGCTCTCTCGCGACTATGTCGATCCTCCGTTACCCCCTTCTCAATTGCAGGGCGTCCTCGAAGTAGCCAAGACGCTGGACATCTTTACCCGAATGGATTGGCATCGACGTTGGGAGCGATTGGCGGGCGTCTTCACTGTCTGGACGATTCTGGCGGTGGTCGTCGCGTCGCTCTTTGAACTTGTACCGACCTTCTTGATTCGCTCGAACATTCCGACTATCGCGACGGTCAAACCCTACACGCCGCTCGAACTGGCGGGTCGCGATATCTACGTAGCCGAGGGTTGTTACAACTGCCATTCGCAAATGATCAGACCCATCTTGGCGGAGACCAAACGGTATGGCGAATACTCCAAGCCAGGCGAGTCTGTTTACGATCACCCGTTTCAATGGGGATCGCGGCGGATTGGCCCCGATCTGGCCCGCGAAGGGGGAAGGCAGTCCTCGGTATGGCACCTTCGGCACTTTCTGAATCCGCGCGAGATCAACGAAGGATCGATCATGCCGGCCTACCCGCACTTGGCCACCGAAGAACTCAACTTCAAGACGATTCAAGAGCGGGTCCAAGCAGTCTCGTATCTGGGTGTCCCCTACGAGAAGGAACTGAGCCAAGCCGAGGCGATGGCGCGCGAGCAGGCTCTGAAAATCGCGACCGACATTAAGAATCAGAACGGACCAGATGGGTTAGAGCGATCCAAAGCGGTGGCGCTGATCGCCTACCTGCAGCGGATCGGGATCGATTTGTTCGCCCCCCCGCCGGCCCCGGCGAGTCCGGAAGGCGCCAAAAAGGACGCGACTCCCGTGGCGCAAGATGCGGAGCCGGCAACTGGTCCAGCGATTGTCCCGGCGGGCGTGGAACTCAAGAAGGAGGGGGCAAGCGGTGGTTGGTGATGTGATGCAATGGCTTGACTATTCGCGTTGCGGCGAGGTCGCTCTCGTGCTGTTTTGCATGGTTTTTGCCGGGGTGGCATTGCGGGCGTACTTCATGACCGACCGGGAGGCCGACGCGTATCGGTCGATCCCACTCGAAGAGGGCATCCGGAGGGGAGAGCATGTCGATGGATAACGAACAGGTTCGCGAACACAGTTTCGACGGGATCCAAGAGTACGACAACCCGCTGCCGGGCTGGTGGAAGTTTCTCTTCTGGGCAAGCATCCTGTTCTCGGGCCCGTACTTCTTCTTCTACCACACCGGCGTCGAGGGGCGTTCCGTTGCCGACGACTACAACGCAGCCGTGTCGGCCAATCTTCGTTTGCAGTTTGCCGAGATTGGCGAATTGAAGCCCGATCGTGCGACGATCGGAAAATACATGGGGGAGTCCAACTGGCTGAAGGTTGGTGAATCGGTCTATAAGAGCAACTGCGTCTCTTGCCACGGTGCCGAGGGTCAAGGTCTGGTGGGTCCCAATCTGACCGATGACTTCTACAAGAACGTGATTCATCTCGAAGACATTGCGAAAGTGGTTGGGGAAGGGGCGGCGGCTCAGGCGATGCCAGCATGGAAGAATCGTCTCCATCCCAATGAACTCGTGCTCGTGTCGGCGTACGTCGCGAGAATGCGAGGCTCGAAACCATCCATGGCAGGCAAAGAGCCATACGGTCAGAGAATTGGTCCCTGGGAAACTGCCGATGCCGAGACAAAACCGGCCGAGCCCATCAAGACAGGTGGATAGTGTGTCCAAGCCGAAGGAGGCAACCACCATGATGCCTAATACTCTCGCCCCAGAAGAACACGTTCTCTCGACACTCGAGCGAGACGGCTCGCGTCGCTGGTTGTTCCCGTCGCTCAGCAAAGGGTATTTCCTTCATCGACGACGCATCGTCGGCTACGGGCTGATCGCGCTGTTTGTCTCGCTCCCTCACATCATGATCCACGGAAAGCCCGCGATTCTTCTTGATGTGGCGACTCGTCGATTCACTCTCTTCGGTTTCACATTTCTCCCCACCGATACCCTGCTATTGGCCCTCTTCATGGTGAGCGTCTTTTTGACGATTTTTCTGATGACGGCGCTCTTTGGTCGCGTCTGGTGCGGCTGGGCCTGTCCGCAGACGGTTTATCTCGAACTGGTGTTTCGCCCCATCGAGAGATTGTTTGATGGGACAGCCGGCCGGGGCGGCAGGCCAAGCAAAGCTCTCTCGCCTTGGCGGCGCGGAGCAAAGTATCTGGTCTATCTCTTCTTAGCGTTTGGCTTGGCGCACACGTTTCTGGCCTATTTCGTTGGAGTCGAGCGACTCAGCCACTGGGTTCGACAATCCCCCACCGAGCACCCGATTCCGTTTCTAATCATGGCCGGCACGACCATTGCGATGCTGTTCGACTTCTGCTTCTTCCGCGAACAGCTTTGTCTGATCGCGTGCCCCTACGGTCGATTTCAATCCGTTCTTCTCGACCGAAAGTCGCTCATCGTTGCTTACGACTACAAGCGAGGTGAGCCGCGAGGTAAGGTGCACAAAGATCTCGCCATTCTTCCAGCCCCAGCCCCAGCCCCGTCGCCGGCGCAGGGCGACTGTGTCGATTGCGGAGCGTGTGTCCGGACATGTCCCACGGGGATCGACATCCGGCAAGGTTTGCAGATGGAGTGTGTGAACTGCACCCAATGCATCGACGCATGTGATGAGATTATGACGCGACTGCATCGCCCCAAAGGTCTGATTCGCTACTCGTCACAGTCTTCTCTCGAACGCGGATCAGAAAGTGATCGTCCCAAATGGCGTCCGAGATTGATCGTCTATCCTGTTGTGCTAGGGCTGGTGTTCGGCACGTTTCTCTACATGCTGACACAAAGGCTTCCTTTTGACGCGACGATGCTCCGGCAGGTTGGGACTCCCTTTACATTGACGGAGGCCGGCGACGTTCGAAATTCCATGAAGTTGAAGTTAGTCAATCGGACCGATGAACCGCTTGATCTGAGTTGGAGGATCTCTTCGGGCGACGCGGTTCGTTTCGAAGGAGGTATCGATCATGTCCGCTTGGCACCAAATGAAACAGTCGCTCAATCCTTATTGGTCCTCGCCCCGAGAGAATCCTTCCGAGAGGGATCGCGCGCGACCGAGCTGACGATATCGGCAACTGGCGAAAGAGAGAGGAGAATGACATGGCGATTGCTGGGGCCGATCGATCGGTAGAGAGACGGTCGGCATGGATCTGGGGAGGAATCGTCGTGGCGTTTTTGACGCTGCAGGTTCTGCTCGGCGGGTTGGCGGCGTTCCTGGCCACCAATGATCGATCCTGGGCTGTCGTCCCCGACTATCATCAGGGCGCGATGGCATGGGACAGTCAGCGAGCGACGCAAGCCGCCAGCGATAAGCTCGGTTGGAAGGCGACACTCTCCATCGATCCTGTTGCGGACATGCTTGGTCGTCGAAACATTCGCGTCACACTCACCGATTCGGCCGGACTACCGGTCGAGGTCCATCAGATCAACGCCCTTGTGTTCCATCACGCGCGGGCCAGCCAGACTCATGCCGTGACTCTCGTCCAGGGCGCGACGCCGGAAAGTTACGAAGGCATTGCTCCTCTTCGGCATCATGGAATCTGGGAGGTTCGTCTCTCGGCAGATCGCGGTGCGAATCATTGGCAGACAGCGTTGCAGCAAGAGCTGATGGAGCGACCGTAGTGGAATCGATGTTGATGGCGGTGGTGGTCGCAAGCTTTCTCGGCAGCGGCCACTGCGCGGGGATGTGCGGACCGATGGCGGTCCTCTCCTCGATGGGACCGGCAAGCGCCGCCGAGTTGGCTCGCCGAATGAGCTACTATCACCTGGGTCGACTGATCGGCTATCTCTCCCTCGGTGCTTTGATCGGCGGGCTCGGCCAAGCCATCGATTGGGGAGGTGAACTGGCCGGCTGGCAGCGATTGGCGGCGATCGGAGCCGGCGCCTGCATGGTCATGGTTGGAATGGCCAAACTCGTCGCTTGGTTTCGTCGATCCCATTCTCTCGCGACGAGAAAGAGTGCTCTACAGCGGCCCCTCGAAGCGATTCATCGTCGAATTCAAAATTGGCGGCCGGCAGCACGCGCGTGGGGGATCGGACTCCTCACCGTGCTGTTGCCGTGCGGGTGGTTGTATGCCTTTCTTATTACCGCTGCCGGTTCGGGAAGCCCGTTGGGCGGGGCATTGATTATGGCCGCCTTTTGGCTTGGAACGGTACCCGCGCTGGCCATCATTCCCTTAGGGATGCGGCCGATCGCAGGTCGATGGCGAGCTTATCTTCCGGCGCTGGCGGCATCTCTACTCATCGCAACAGGAACATTCACGCTCGTCGTCCGTGCCGAGGCCAACATCTCGACCATCAAGGATAGCGGGATGGTCAAGAGGACCGTCGAACAAGAGCGGCTCCGCGTCGAATCCCTCCCCGGCGAAAGGATGCCCTGTTGCCATGCTGAGTAAGACGCCAGGAACGACTCTCGACTCGGCATCGGCGGAGCCCGATGCGAACGCGTTATGTAAGCATTGCGACACGCCATTGACATCAGAAATCATCTGGGACGATAAGAACCACGCGTTCTGTTGTGGGGGATGTCGGTCGGCCTTTGGAATCATTCAGGCATGCGGTCTCGACGATTATTACCGACTGCGCGATTCTTTCTCGACAATAAGCGCCGCCGCTCGGCCCGATCAATCGAGCTTCGAGGAGTTCGATCATCCCACCTTTCACGAGATCTATGTGCGCGCGGTGTCAGGGGGCTGTCAAACCGAGTTCTATCTTCCCTCGGTTCATTGTGCTGCTTGCGTCTGGCTAATCGAAAGACTCCCCTCCATTGTGCCTGGGGTGGTGGATGTTCGTGTTGATCTGGCTCGCTCGACGGTGCAACTGACCTGGCGGCCTGAGGCGACTCCCCTGTCGGCCGTCGCACGGACGCTGGATGAATTGGGATACACGGCGCACCCAGTATCGCCGGAGACTTGGCAGGCCGTTCACGACAGATCTTCTCGCGAGGAGTTGGGTTGGCTCGCGGTTGCCGGAGCATGTTCGGGAAACAACATGCTGCTGGCATTAGCGATCTACGCTGGCGAGTTCAGCGGGATGGCCGTCGAGCATGCCCACCTGTTTCGATGGGCCAGCACACTGGTAGGTCTGGTTTCGTTGCTGGGCCCGGGCCGAGTCTTTTTTCGAGGTGCCATGGGGGCGATTCGGTCGCGCACGCCGCATCTTGACATACCATTGGCACTCGGGCTCGGGGTGGGCGGTGTCGGTGGCGTGATTCATGCGATACGAGGCACGGGCGATCTCTATTTTGATTCACTCTCGGTGCTTGTCTTTCTCCTTCTAGTGGGGCGATTCATTCAATCGCGTGGTCAGAGACTGGCCGCGCAGCATGTCTCGCTTCTTCGTCTGCTTACTCCTCGGAAAGCACATCGTTGGCTTGATGGCCGGGTCGAGACCATCCCCGTCGAGGCGATTCAACAAGGGGACATTCTCGAAGTCAGAGTCGGCGAGATGATACCGGCCGACGGCGAAGTGACCCTCGGCGAATCACATCTTGACGAGTCTCTTCTCACAGGCGAGGCGGATCCGCGTGAAGTGAATGATGGATCCATCGTGACGGCAGGTTCAAACAACCTGTCTGCCGTGATTCAGCTTCGCGTGACGGCGGCGGGGAGTCAGAGCCGGGTCGGCAAGCTCGCGGGCCTTGTCGAAGCCGATTCAAGCCTGCGCGCTCCGACGTTGGATTGGGCACATCGCGCGAGCGGTTACTTCGTGGTCATCGTCGTAATCGTGGCCGTCATCACCGGAGTCATCGGCTACCAAGTATCCTCGCAGACCGCTTTCGAGAGAGTGGTAGCGCTTCTGGTCGTCTCTTGCCCCTGTGCTCTAGGCTTAGCCACGCCCTTGGCGCTGGCCGTCGCGCAAGGGCGCGCGGCGAAGCGTCGGATCTTAATCAAAGGAAGTCAAGCGATCGAGCAACTCGCCAAGCCCGGAAGAATTTGGCTCGACAAGACCGGCACACTCACGGAGGGGAAGCTGACGCTTCGCGAATGGGTCGGGCCCCACGATCTTGAAGAAGCGGTTGCCGCCATCGAGCAGGAATCTAGCCATCCCCTTGCACGATCCTTGGTAAAGGGGATAGAGCGAAGATGCAGAAGCTCCGATCGATGGCCAGTGGTGACACAGGTACGTCATTGGCAAGGAGGTGGCATATCGGGAGTCGTGGATGGCCGACGGATCGAGATTGGATCGACGCGACGACTGGATCAATTGGGTTGGAATTGGCAGCCAGGCATTCGCGAGTCGGGGGAAGAGTTCGCGTCGCGGGGATGGACGCCGATCGTCGTTGGCGTGGATGGTGAGGTTGTTGTGGCAATCGGGATGGGGGATCAGATTCGATCGGACGCTCGTGCCTCCGTCGCACAACTTCAGTCCTGGGGTTGGCAGGTCGGAATTCTTTCTGGCGACCATCCGGCGAGTGTTGCCCAGGTTGCTCGCGAAGTGGGTATCGAACCAAAAAACATCATGGGCGGGCTCTCGCCAGAGGAGAAACTTCAGCAAGTTCGTTCGAGAGAAGTCGGTCAACGAGTGGTGATGGTTGGCGATGGGATCAATGATAGTGCCGCGCTCGCCGCCGCCAGCGTCGGGGTTGCGGTTCATGGCGGAGCCGAGGCCAGCATGAACTCGGCGCTTGTCTATCTTGCTGAGCCAGGGCTTTGGCCTCTGATCAATCTCATCGACGGATCGAGCAAGACCATGAAAGTCGTATCGAGAAATCTGGCAGCGTCGATCTTCTACAACGGACTGGCGGCGAGCCTGGCGGTAGCGGGCATCATCAATCCGCTGATCGCGGCTCTTCTTATGCCCGCCAGTTCCCTTACGGTGGTCACGATGTCTCTCTGCACGAGTGCCTACGGAGCCAAGCGATGAGCGTGCTCTACGTTTCGATACCGGTGGCGTTGCTCATGGCGGCGGCCGCCGTCGTCGCGTTTCTCTGGTCGGTTCGGGCGGGGCAGTTTGAAGACTTAGAGTCGGCCCGGTACCGAGTCCTTTTCGATGACAGGCCCGCTCGAACCCCACCTCCCTCGACCAGCAGTGTCGAAGCCAACCGAGTGCCAGAAAACCCTCCCCGGTGAACTACTCCATTCGTAGGTCGCAGTTTGTTGTCCCTCGGCCCACGTCCGGATGGGGACGTTTCTTGTAAGTTGTTAGCAAGGTGTAAATCAGGAGCAGGAACTCGCGACTGGGGGAATGGCCCCGCGCGATCGCGTCATCGTTGGATCTTGGGCATCTCTATCAAGCATCTTTAGCCCTCGCCGCCGTGGAACAGCACGTGCCGGCGTTGCAGAGAACGAGGAGGGTGTGACGCGTGGAAGCAGCTCGATTCCCATTCTGGAGTCGAGGAACGATTCTTCTTCTTTTGATTTGCTCGACCATGATCTTCGTTCGACTGGGGAGCGGGATGTTTCTCCCCGATGAGTCGGAGACGGCGGTGCAGGCCAACGCCATCCTCAAGCATGGTTGGCCGAAGGTTGATGATGATGGATCGCGGATTCTTCCATTCATCTTTGGTTGGTTGCGTAAAGACGGCGGCTGGATCCATACTCCCTGGTTAGACGATTATGTCCTGGCCGGTTCGGCCAAGCTTTTGGGCCCTACTCGCTGGTCGGCAAGATTTCCTTTCGCGTTGATCGCATTGGGAGGTCTGCTTCTGTTCATGGTTCTTGCTCGGCGACTTCTTTCGCCTGAGGCGGCTTGGCTCGCCATTCTTCTGTACGCTCTCTCCGCAGTCTACATTGGACAAGCCCGTTTCGCTCGATACTATGTCATTCTTCATCTCTCGGAGATCTTGTTCCTCTTGGGTGCGCACGAGGTCGTTTGTCGAAAGCGAAATCGAGGGATCGGTTACCTGGTCATCGCGCATTTTCTCTGCTTCTATTGCAACTACATCTCATCAATCATGCATGTCTTATCGCTGACGATTTGGAGCCTTCTTTTAGGTCGGCCCTATCGACATCGCCTGACATCCGTCGCGATTGTGTACCTGGGCTCGTTCGTCGTCAGCTTACCCTGGCTGATTTACATCAATTTCAAACTCTTCGGCGAGATCGGAACTGTAACATTTTTTTCAGATGTCAATCGCATTCATAGCGGTCCACAGTTCGGCTTGAGCAAGGTCTTGCATCGGATGCAAGACTATGCTGTCGGATTCGAAATGTGCCTCTATCCGATGATCATTATTGTGCCCGCTTTTGTCATTGCTTGGTTGACAGGGCATCTTCGTGGACAAAAGGAGTTCTCGTCTGAGCCAAGCAAGATCGTCTTGAGCCCGCCCATGATGTTTCTGTGCGGCATACATTCTGTAGCTACCATACTTTTCTGCGGATTCCTGCCCGTCTATGCAGAGAGATACATTTGCTTCTTGTTGCCGAGCGCGAAGATCTTGTTGGGCGCGACGATCGCACTCTTCGATGTAAAATGGACCAAGTACATTCTCTGGATGGTCCTTGTCACAGAGATTGTTTGTCATCCCCTCCGACTAATCTACCCGCAGAATGTCGATTCACTGGTTCATTCGAGCAATTTGCTCACGGGGTTTCGCTCCATCTTCACCCGCAGCGATGATCAAGTGATGGATGTTATCGAGTCGCAGCAAAATCATAAGGGGACTGTTCAAACTGTTGGTGAGGAGATGTATCTTCTTTATCGCTATCCTCATCGAAAGTTTGAATGTGCCGACTACGGAGTGAAGCCTGGTTCCGTCATGCCAGACGTTGTTCTGACGGAATCGCTGATGGGATATTACGATTACGATTATTATGTCCCGTTGATGGAAGACTGGCTTCCGTTCTACGATCGAGTCGAGATCCCAGTGTCGCCAAAGGCGATTCATCCTCCTTGGTTGGATGGTCCTACTCGACCTTGGATTGTTTATCTCAAAAGAAAGGACGCGCCCGAACGATCGCCGACCCTTGCCGAGAATCCCGCTTACCGAAAGTGTTGGCTGGGAGGGGGAAGTTTGCTTTTACAACCATTCCCTAGCGCCAAAGGCGTTGATGTCCGTGTCACGCGATCGGTAGAAGGACCAGTCGAGTTGACGCTTGGTGCTCTTCGTCCGGAGGCGTTCCTGCGGGGAGGGTTTGTTGCTGAGAAGAATGCTCGGTATCGAATCAAGCTGCGGGCCGATGAACGCGTTCGAGGGATACAAGCATTCGTTCGCGATGCGGATCGGCTCTGGGAGGGGGAGGCGAGCGAGGGTCGCCAAGTCGAGCCAGGGGCATGGTGGTTGGATCTCGTTAGTCCAGACGCATCGAAGTTTACGCAGATTGTTCTGCGCCTGGATGTAGATGGTCAGAGTGCTGTGCTGGGTGGATGGTCCGTGGAGAAGATCAATGACGATCCTCCCCATTGATTCTCGGTCGTTGTTACCGGCTCGGTGCGAAGGCAAGTATCACGAGCAAAGCCCGTTCGTTCCGCAAGTTGTCGCTGGCGTGAACAGAGAACTGCTAGCGAGGTGTCTGGCATCGAAAGGTTTGAAGGAGACGAGAGTGCGGCGGTGGAGGATCATTCTGATCGGGGTGGCTGTGTCGTTTCTGCTGTCGCTGGCAGCAGCGGAATTGGCTTTGCGTTTCATGGGTTTCGAGCCATTCAATCCGGACGCGATTCGTCGCCTGTACATTGGAAACATTCGAGTCGAGCCGGGTGGAAAGCTGCTTGAAGCTGATGAGATACTGGGTTTCGTGAACGCAGGTAGACGATTGGATGTTACTTTCGCCGATCTCCGATTCACGGTGACGCATGACGATCAGCATCATCGAATCTCGGCTCCTCCCCAAGTTCAGGCCGACAATCAATCTCTCGAACGCGGGATTTGGATTTCGGGATGCTCTTTCACGCACGGCTTCGGCGTCAATGATGAGGAGACTTTCCCTTATCTTCTGCAAGAAAGTTTTCCGACTTACCGGGTGACGAATCTGGGTATCGAGTCGGGTAACAACGTTCAGGGATACTTACAGTGCCATCAAATGATGAAGGCCGGGCCGCCGCCCGCGCTTGTGGTCCTGGCCTTTGCGGGATTTCATGAGATTCGGAATGTATCGCTTCGAGTTCGTCGCAAAGAGCTTGCGCCACTGAATCCTTTCATGAGTGATGTCTGGATGCCTTTCGCCCGGTTGGCAAGCGATGGCTCGATCGAGGTGTATCGAGATCGGCTCCGCTATCGGGAGTGGCCGGGCCAGCGCTCGTGGGCGCTCGTCGATCTTATCGATAACGTATACGCCGGCCAACAACTCGAAAACAGTAACAAGTCAGCGATCACCCGCGAGGTGATTCAGTCTATCGTCGAACTCTGTCGGCTTCGGGGAAGCAAGTTCCTGCTCGCGGGAATCTGGCCGGACGCGCGCGATACGCTGGCTTGGTGCCAAGAGAATGGGATTGAATCGATTGATATCTCGTTTGATCCAGTCGACGTCGGTTTTCTCACCGCATCAAAGGTTGATCGGCACCCGGGGCCAAAGGGTCATCGCCACTATGCCGATCTCTTAAGGCCCAAAATGGAACAGTTGCTGCGTTAGGATCGCCCCGTTTAAGTTGCCTATGGAGTGTTTTGCGGAACACTTTTCTCTTCGAGTCGGCCACGGACTTGCCGGAGAAGGCTCTCGATGGGAGATCGAACGGGCGAGTGGAGCGTCGACGCTTTAGGGTCTCGAAGCGAGGTCGGCACAGGTAAACTTGCAGCCCAATAGATTCCATTGACCAGCATTCGTCGAACGCTTGGGATGGTAAGATCGTCCTTGTGCCCAAGCGAAGTGTAAAACGATCTTCCGCCGTCGGCGCGGACGAACGTCCACGCAACAGGCTCGGCAGGATCTCTCTTCTCGACTCGACCCATCATGAGAATGGTCGCCTTCGGATCCACGGGCGATGTCTTGTAGAGCCAAGACGGGACGGCAAATTCATCGCTCGATACATCGTGCAGAATAGGGTGCTTCTGCTGACCTAGGACGATCTGAACGAAAGTCTTAGGCTCTCCTTTGTTGCCGTGATGATTCGTGTAATGACCCCCGAAAACCTGTGCATCAAACTCGGGCCACGAATCTCGCCCAGCAGGAATCTGCGAAGGATCGCGTGACGCGAAGGCGTGACTGGCGGTCCGGATTCCGACCAAGGGCTTTCCTTGAGATACAAATCGGCGAAGCGGCGCGAGTTGTTCGCGGGTAGGGAATCGTCGGCGAACGCTGATCAGGGCAACATCTGCTTCGTCCAGGATCTCCATGCCGCGAAGATCATTAGGACTAGCGTCGTCGGAGTACAGATAGCTCAGCTTAAAATCTTTTCCTAGGTCGCGAAGCGTCCATTCCGGCAGCGTGCGAGCAGTGTCGTATTCATCCTCGGCCATGATCACCGCAAGATGGGGTCGTTTGTCTTCTTGAAAACGATGAGGAACGCCGACCAGAAAATCGGTGCTGGTGATCGTGGGACACCAGTATTTCTCGATGTGTTCAATCACCAGGTCGGTGCCGGTGAAATGACTCACAAAAGGAGAGGATCGAGAGTTATACATGGTGTCGGTGAGATCTCTCATCAACAGAACTCGCTGGCCTTGTTTGACCATCTGCCGAATTCCGAATGGGCGGCCCAGAACGCAGATATTGGTATGCACGCCCATGATGATGACGTTCTCGATGCCGCGCTGCCGCATACAGTAATAAGCCTCGGCCGAGTCCGTGATCACGTCTTCGGGCATGATCTTGAGGACATCAATCTGTCGCGTCCAGGGTGAGCCGTGCTGGCACGTCGGCGTACAGTCACAACCATCGTCAGAGAAATCGATCGGAAGAGCGGGTTCGTTTTTCCATGAGAGAGTGCAGCGATCCGGGATCGGTGAATGACCGGCCACCTTCGGAGCCACCCGCGCTAGTTCTCTTTGTGGGGCGCTCTTGTAAAAGGCCATCGTGTCGCTGGGGCAATGAATGATGAGGACGCCCTTCTCGCGGGCGGCGGTGAGGACATCGTTCATGCGAGGCGCCATCTCGGCAACACGACGCGTCGCCCCCGCGCACCAATGCTTATCCCACATGTCGCAGATAACGATCGCCGTCTTCGTGGGGTCCCAAGCCTCCTTTCCTGATACGGTGTGAAATCGCCCGCTGCCGGGCGACGTCTCCATTCGCAAACGAGTGTGCAAGGAAAGAGGGTCGGCCGCGAGCGAAGTTGTGCAGAGGAAGAGAATGTTCCATCCCAGCATGTTGACGGCGTTTCTCACGATCCGACTCCTTAACAATGATTTTTCGGGGCCTAGTGTAGCAATTGCTTGGGGATGAAGCGGAACCAAGCGCCAAAGATCCAGACCGGCCCGATCAAGAGGTGTTCCAGGTTCTTATAGAAGGCGGGTCGATTGTGCTCATACTTAATGTGCCCGATGAACTGAATGATCCATCCAGCAACAAAGAGAACGGCGCACAACCAAAGAGGGGCTTGCTTTCCAATCAGGTAACAGGCGAGCAAGCATAGGCTACTGGGAACGCCGATCTTCGGATCGAGCCAAAGATACCAGCAAGTGGCGGCAACCCAACCGACCAGGCCAAGATCCAGCCCAATCCAACCCGGAACCAGATCGTCGCCGAGAACAACTTTTGCCAGGGCGCCGGCGATCGCCACCACAATGATCGGAATCCCGACATGATGCGTCATCTTGTTGCCGGGCGTTTTGTGATACGAGGCGTAGTCCATGAGATAGGCGACAAACCTATTGCTGGACGGTGCGGTAACGGAGGCACTCATGAGGATCTCCTTTTAAACGAGAGTCGATCGTTGGGTTGGCGTGCGGAGGGTCTTTTCTCCGAAAAAGACAAATCGCGACACCTCTCTCCGATCAATCGAAGAAATGCGAGAGTGAGATGTCGTTCAAGATCTGGATCATCCAGATGGAGTCCCGCTTTCTCCGGAACATCAAACAAAATCATGGTGTTCAGCGCGCTGCGGAGCATCTGGTAAGCGAGTCGAAAGAGAGTTCGTCGGTCGGGTGATCTATTTCCCTCTGGAAAAATCAATCGCTCCAAATGCTGCTCGATGTGCCTTTCAGCCCGGTGTGCTTGGGCATGAATAGAAGGATCGACGCTGGCACGAAGCAAGATCGCGCGAAGTAATCCGCGTCTTTCGCGATAGACCGAGACGAGCAATGGCATGACCTGTGGAAGCAATTCCGTGGGAGTCGTCGGTCGATATTGTGCCGACGTAAAAAGTTCGTCGGCGGTATTGATCGCTTGGTCGGTGAATCGCTGGACGACGGCGCCAAAGAGTTCTTCTTTAGATTGGAATCGCTGATAAAAGACACCGACGGATGACTTAGCCCGCCGCATAATCTGCGCGATCGATGCGGATTCGAATCCAACGCGAGCGAAGACATGCTCGGCCGCATCAAGAATGCGTTCTAGGCGCGCTTGGCTTCGAGCTTGTTTGGGTGTCGTTGTCGATGTGGAGTGTTGCCAGCGAATCATAAGCCCTGCGATTCTACTCCTTGGGATAATCTCGCCATAACCACCGAAGGGTTTCCGGCAAAAGGGCCGCCCCGTGCTTGATGTTGTGCCCCCCCGAGCCGTATACGAATTGATAGTCGTAGCCAGCAAAACGCAGGGCGGCGGCCATCTCTTGATTGGCGAGTGGCCAGTTGCCGTGAGAATTGTCGAGATCGCCCGAACCATCCTGCAAGTAAATGCGGATCGGCTTCTTCGGCGTCTTACGAATAAGGGCAGGGTAAACGTGTCCGCCGCGAATATTGGTGAAGCTACCTATGTGGCTGACAACCTTCCCAAAGGCGTCGGGGCGTTCCCACGCGACGGTGAAGGAACAGATTCCGCCGGAACTTAATCCCGCGATCGCGCGACCTTCTGGGTTCTGCGTCAGGTTGTAATCCTTGGCCACATCGGGAAGAATCTCTTCGAGTATGAACCGAGCGTATTGATCGCTGAGAGTGTCGTACTCGACGCTTCGATTGCTCTCTTGCTTGGGGCGATCCGATCCGACAGGGAAGACCCCCGGATTGACGAAGATCCCAATGGTGATCGGCATTTCCTTTTGATGGATGAGATTATCAAAGACGATCGGCGCTCGCGCGCCCATTTCCATCACGTACTGAAAACCATCCTGAAACACCATCACACAAGCGGGCTTCTCTTTGGTGTATTGGACAGGGACGTAGACCCAGTACTTCCGATAGGTGCCGGGATAGACTTTCGTGCTGGTAAAGTCTCTCTCGGTGACGGTGCCGCGCGGAACATCCTTTTTTCGCTCTGAATCGGGCCCGAGATCTTCTTCATGGGCATGCAGTCCAGAAGCAATGGTGCCCGTGACAGCCACCAGCGTCCAAACAAGTGTCATCCGGTTCGGCATCGCCCTTTGATCCCTCTGCTGTCCAAACATGAATCATGATTCACATTATGGTCAGAGGCGGATTCGGGGTCAAGTACACCTTCGCCGAGTCGATTTATCAACAGAAAAGGTGCCCCCGACTAACGAGGGCCCCCCTGGTATTCATGATGTTTTCGCCGATGGATCAATGGCCGCCGTGCTGGTGGTGACCCTCGGCATAGATGGGGTGATCCTCTTTGCCGCCGGCGGCAACGTAGGCCAATAGATCGAGGATCTCCTCTCGTGTGAGCCGATCCACCATCCCGAGCGGCATGATCGACGTGGCCGAGGCTTGTCGGCTTTCAATCTCCGATTTTCGAATCACCTTGGGGTCGGACTTGGTGAGAGGGTTCTCGACGATCTTGATGATCTCGTCGTTTTCCTCGGTGATCAATCCCGTCACCACGTTGCCTGATTCGAGTTCGATCACCTGTGTGGCAAACTTGGGGTCGATCTTGTCGGATGGAATCAACATGCTTTTTAGGATGTCCGCCGGGGTCTGCTTGGGATCGATCTTGGCAAGATCGGGACCGATCTCGTAGCCCGCGCCTTGAAGACGATGGCATGCGACGCAGTTGGCGGATTGAAACACTTGCTTGCCCGTGGTGAAGGATCGAGACTTGGAGAGATCCGCGAGGCTCGGAGCCAGGTCATCGAGCTTCCATTCCTGTCGCGGCTTGGTGAACTGAAGGAGTTCGTCCACGGGTTTGATCTGTTGCGAAGCTAAGTACGATTCCGGCTGGGCCAGATAAGCTTCCATGTCGGGGACGACATACATCGAGCCATACATACGCCGCCAATGGCCGGGATACGTGCACACAAACGGAAAGACGCCTGCTTCGCGCGGGCCAATAAAAGAGATTCGTTGGCGGTCGCGAGGCTGTAAGAGGCGACTTGAAACATAGATTTGATCGGACTTCGGGACGTACTGCCTTTCGACGGCGGTGGGCTCTGTCGCCATTTGTTCGCCCGCAATACCAATCTTTTCGAGCGATCCGGGCCGACCGATCACCAAGTTGTGCGGCATGATGTCGGTGTTCTCGAAGACGATTTCGACGGGCTTACCCATCTCAACGACGATCATCTCTTTGTCGTAAAGCATACGGTCGGGAATAGTGGCAAGGCGAATGACGTTAACCCCCAACTCGCGAAGCTTCTTTCCGATCGCGCGCGATTCATCGGCAGGTAGAAGACTGGCGGCGGTCGCGCCGACTTGCTGCGCATTGAGAGCGGCAGGACTCGTCCGCTCTGTCACAGGTAGGCTGCTTAGGAACGCAAGGGTCGTGGCCGCGATCGTCCCGGCTTGATCCTTGGGCCAGGCGGCCGAGGGGATCTTGAGCAGAGCTTCCATCACGGAGGGTCGATCCAATTCATCGGATAGCTGGGGTGCTAGCAGGGCAAACGCTGCTGATTCTCGACCGGGAACCGAGGCCAGCGCCATCATCGCCGCTCGCCGGAGACTCCGTTTGGGATCCCCTTGGCCGAACTCCATCTTGGCAGCAGGATTGGGCACAGGAAGGTTGTCCCGTCGAGCGAGGACTTTGCGGTTGGCATCAAGGATCACCACCGAATAACCATCAAGGCGACGGCCAAGGAATCCATCCTGGCGATTGAAGACAACGACGGTCTCGATCGGCTTCTCCTCGCCGAGATCGACTTCCCACCATGGGTTCAGCGTGTTCTCGGCAGAATGAGTTTGACCCTGCTTACCGAATTCAGGACTGGTGTTGCCATCGATGCCACGGGCGGCATCGCCGTTGTTGGAGGTGTCCTTTTGCGTCGCCTTGCCGGCCCGCGCGACGTTCTGCCCATCAGCGTAGACCTCGACCTCCGCCAGGGTCAGCGTTCGCTTGCCGACAAGCTCGACGCGAACATATCGCCCGCGGATCGTTCCTGAATCATCCTTCTCTCCCGAAAGCGATTCGGGAAGCGATGTCAGCAAAGGGGCCGACTTTTCAAAGAGATCGTTTCGTAGAGAAAGGTCTTTGATCAACGGCATCGCGTTCACGATATCGCGAAGCGACTTTAGTGACGTCGATGCCTTTGCCCACGCCCGATCGATCTTGCCATCGGCGGCAATGAGGGCTGCCTGCGCGACTTCGCGATTGAGCGGCAAAAGTCCCTTCTGAGCGATCTCTTCGAGGCGATCTCGCTGGGCGGCGATGGTCTCACCAGGAAACGACAACAACAACCGAGCAATTTCGTAAGCAACCCCTTCATCTCGGTCAGGTCCGGGAGCATCCACTCGGTCCATGGCGGCCAAGCAAGTCGCGACCGGCGTCCGTTTCGTCTCTTCCGCTAATGCGAACAAGGAACGCCGACGAACCTCCTCTGAGACGCCCCGTCGAAGAAGTAGCTCTTCGTAGACCAGACGATTGCGCTGCGCTGCCAAAAGATCACTCGTGTTGACGCTGCGAAGCATCACGCGGAGTGCGTCTTCAGTACTGGCATCAACCGTGACACCTTCCACGAGGGCTTTACGCACCAGTGGTTCGAGCGCTCGAAGGGTTTCGGTTCGTGTGTAATCGATAAAACGGTCGGTAGGCTGCGAGGCGGCGGCCAAGACGACCGAGACGGCTCGGGCGTCGTCAAAGAAGCTAGCGGCGCGGATCGCTTCCAAGCGAACTCGAGGATGGTCATCCGTCACCAGACGTCGAAGACGGTCGATCGCGTTGGGAACCTTGTCGCGGTGATAGCAAAGAACTTTGATGGCGGCGGACCGGGCTCGCGGATCTTTAGATGCTAAGACCTTTTCGAGAAGCGAAATGCTGGGCCGATTGTGGCTGGCTTGGATCCAAAGAGCCTCCAATTGATAACGCTCGAACGGAGGCGAAGAAGAATCGAGCGACACGATCCAGCGTTCGATGGCCGGAATCACCTCGTCGGAGGGCCGACCAGAGAGTTCAATTCGAGCGCGATAGCGAGTTCGGTCCTCGGGTTCGGTAAGAGTAGCAACGAGTTGATCGATCGGCATTCCCGCCAGGACGATCGGCTTAAGCGTCGGCCGACCTGTATGGGTGATTCGATAGATTCGGCCATGAATGCGGTCTCGATTCGGATCACGCAAGTTGTGCTGCATGTGGCCGATGATGGGGTTTTGCCAATCGGTGAACCAGAGAGCTCCGTCGGGGCCCATCTCCAAGTCGGAAGGTCGGAAGTTCGGATCCGTGGAGGCGACGATCGGCTCGACTTCGGTGCCGGCAAAGCTTGCTCCATCGTCGGCGAGCTTGTACTGCAGGATTCCTTGGAATCCAATCACATTACCGACAAGCAAATTGCCCTGCAGCTCGTCGGGGAAATGTCGGCTCGAAAGAATTTCGACGCCGGGGCAAGGGCGGGTCCGCTGTTGATAGACCTGCGGCGGGCTCGGATGTTTCTGCGGAAAATCGAGTCGGCCGGAAAAGAGGGCTCCGTGATAGGGCTGCGAGCCGGTTCCGTCGAAAATGAAATCCTGGCCCCATGCGTCGAAGGCGTGGCCGTGCGGATTGGCGAAGCCGTGCGTCACATACACTTCGAACGACTGCGTCCTTGGCACGTACCGAAAGACGCCTGCATTGGCGCATCGCTGTGGCGGACCGTAAGGTGTTTCAACTTGCGTGTGATGGAACGTCCCCTCTTGGAAGTAGAGCCCTCCCATGGGGTCGAGCGTAAAACTGTTGGCGGCATGATGCGTGTCGGCGGAATCTAAACCGCTCAGCACGCGCACGCGAACATCGGCCTTGTCGTCTCCGTCGGTATCTTTCAAAAAGAGGAGATCGGGCGCCATCGCGACAAAGACGCCGCCGCCCCAGAATTCAAAGCCCGTCGGATTGTGCAGGTTATCAGCAAACGTCTTGACACGGTCGGCAACACCGTCGTTGTTATCGTCCTCCACAATGAGGAGCTTGTCATTCATTTGCTCTTTCGGCTTCCAGTGCGGGTAGGTATTCCAAGTCGCCACCCAGAGCCGACCTTTGGTGTCGAAGGACATCTGCACCGGGTTGATCATGTTGGAGAATTCTTTCTCGGACGCGACTAGGTTGACCTTCATGTTCTTGGCGACGGTCATCTTCTCGATCGATTGTTGGCCGTCGAGAAAGAGATGGATTCCGCCGGGCCCATCACCGGGTTTATTTGATTTGACGTCAATAAACGGCGGGGTATTGTTGTCATCGTTTTGGAAGGGCTGTCGTTCGGCGGCGGCCCAGACCCGCTGATCGCGGTTCGCGGTAATTACATCGAGAACTTCCATTTCCCGCTGCATGACGATTCGATTGGTTTGTCCGCCGACGAACTTCAAATCCGCTCGTCCGCCGAAGATCGAGAAGCCGTCGGTCGTTCGGTATCGATTGAACCAGAAGAAGTTCTTTTCTTTGACCGCGTCCCGAACCTGTTCGACGAATCCCTCGTCGATTCCGCCGGTCGGTGCGGGTCCGAAGAGAGTCGAATCGATCAGCGTCGCGACATATCGATTCCCGAGTTCGTTGAGATGAATTCCGTTGATCGTGAGAGGCTCGTCAATCTTTTCGTACAGATCGCCGGTCGCATGAAAGAGATCGACAAAGGGAACTTGTTGAGCGGCGGCGACCTCTTTCATGGCGGCGGTGTAGAGTTCGAGTCGGCGATTATTCGCAACGCCATCGGACAGATTCGGGTTCCCGAGATTCTCGTGGGCGATCGGAGAAAAGATCACGAGACGCGGAGGGGTCTTGTCGTTGTACTTTTGCGCCAACGTGTGGGTGATGAAGTCGGCCAGCTCCTTCTTAAAAGCTTCCAAGCCGGCAGCATCGCGGTACGATTCGTTGTAGCCGAAAAATGCAAAGATGACGTCCGCTTTGGAAAAGGACAAATGCTCGTCCGGTGTACCGAAGCCGGCGGAACGGAGACGGGTCACGAGTTCGTCCCCAGAGAACCCGAGATTGCGAATCACGAGATGCTCTTTTGGAAAACGAACCTGCAACAGAGCCTCGAGCCAACCATCATGCTGCATGCGGTCGGCCAAGGTATTGCCGACGATGCAGAGATGGTCGCCGGGTCGAAATTCGACTCGCACGGGCCGCAACCCTTGGGCATGCGACGAAGCAGCCATCGAGAATAGAAGGATGACGTTCCCGATCGATACCGTCAGCAGACTCAAACGCATGAGATGATCTCGCCTGTTCATGAGATGGAACTTGTTGGCACGGCCCCGCGACTCGCCCGGCGAGGCGATCTAACGATCATACACGCCGACGAGCGCCCGCTCTACTCTCGGTCGAATACCAGCCGATTTCTCGGCAGGTTTCTCTTTTCAATCCTTGAAAAGGGGTCGCGACCGTCCTCTCGGGCAAACGCTGTTTGACGAGAAGCTCCAGTCGACGCGCCGGCGTCCTCTGGGACACCTCTCTATCTGTTTACGGATCGGCATGGCAACGGTGGGAGCAGAGCGAGGCAAAATCTGGCCGGGTTGCCTTCTTCCGCTTCTCTGGTCGGCTATCAAGACGGGACGCGAAGGGGCGATTGGTCCCTTCTTTGGCCCTCGTGGGGCGAGCGTACCGTAACCAGGGTGACTGTAGACTTTGGAAGACGCAGCCCGCCGCCGAGCGATCCTTTTTGTTTTCATCACCGTCGTTCTGGACATGATTGGCTTCGGGATTGTTATCCCTGTGGTGCCGAAACTCATTGTCGAATTGACCGGCGTAGGTCTAGGCCGGGCGGCCCAGATCGGTGGTTGGCTTGCCTTCGCCTACGCGTTGATGCAGTTCTTCTTCGGCCCCATCATGGGTGGACTGAGCGATCGCTACGGTCGGCGACCGATCCTGCTGATTTCGCTGGCGGTTTTCGGGATCGACTATCTCATCATGGGTTGGGCACCGACGCTGATTTGGCTCTTCGTGGGTCGAACAATGGCGGGTATCGCGGGAGCCAGTTTTGGACCCGCGATGGCGTATGTTGCTGACATCAGCCCTGCCGAGACGAGAGCCAAAAGCTTCGGCATGCTCGGGGCTGCTTTCGGGATCGGCTTCATTCTCGGGCCCGCGATCGGCGGGTTGTTGGGGATGATCGGTCCCCGCGCTCCCTTCCTTGCTGCCGCTTTTCTCGCGTTTGCCAATCTGTTTTACGGGTACTTCTTTCTCCCGGAGTCATTGGCTCCCGAGAACAGGCGACCCTTCGATTGGCATCGAGCTCATACCTTCGGAGCGATTCGAAAGTTGATGAGCTACTCATCCATTCTCGGCCTTGTCGTCACGCTCTTCTTTTGGCAACTCGCGCATCACTCGCTGACCAGCACGTGGTCGTTCTACACCATGCTGAAATTCCATTGGACCGAGCGAGATGTCGGTCTTTCGTTGGCATTCGTGGGACTCCTGGCGGCAATCGTCCAAGGGGGATTGACGGGGAAAATCATTCCACGACTGGGCGAACGCCGAGCGGTGATCCTCGGATTTAGCTCGGCGATCATCGGGTATATCGGTTATGGATCCGCGACGGCGGGTTGGATGCTCTTCTTCTGGATGGCGATCGCTTCTCTTTCCGGCCTTTCGTTTCCATCGATCAACGCCATGATGTCAAGACGCATTCCGCCCGATGCGCAAGGCGAACTGCAAGGGACGATATCGAGCATGCACAGTGTCACAAGCATCATCGGCCCGGTGATGATGACGCAAGTGTTCGGCTACTTCACCAGCGAGAGTTCTGTGATTTATCTGCCAGGCGCGGCGTTTTTCTTTGCTGCCCTACTCACCATCGTGGGGTTGGTAGCGTTCATAGGATCGACACCGGCCGCGTGACCGATCGTTCTGCCCGATATTCGTCCGGCCTCAATTCTTAATCTTGGCAATCTCGGCCGCAGCGAGGTTGTGAAACTCTTTGCGGAAGATGGACGCATCGGCATTGATCAGACCAACTCGCTGGATGAGGAGAATGTAGATCGTTTGATTGACGGGATCCGCCCAGACTTGGGTGCCATACAAACCGCCATGCCCAAAGGTCCCCTGATGAAGGGCCGCGGTGACCCCGCCCGGTTCCCGCACGATGCCGACGCCGAGCCCCCACTGACTGCCGGGTACGAATCCCGATGTCAGGTCTCCTGTTTGCGGCGTCGTCATTTCGCGGGCAAGCTTCTCCGAAAGAACTCGCTTGTTATCGAGTTCTCCTCCATGCAACAACATCCGATAGAAGCGGGCAACATCCAGAGCAGATGCATACAGGCCTCCCGACGGGTTCGGAGGACGATTCTCGATCGGCCCCAGGAAGAGATTGTTGGTGACGGTCAGTTTATCCCCGGCCTTGTTGTAGATCTTCGCAACCAGCCGCTCGCGATCGCCCACGGGTTGAAAGGTGGCGCTCGTCATTTGAAGCGGTTCGAAAATCCGCGTCCTGAGGAACTCTTCATAAGGAACACCGGCGACGACCTCGGTCAGGCGCCCCGCGACCGTGATGCTTGGCCCGTACGTCCACTGCTTGCCTGGCTCGAAAGCGAGCGGCTGCTTGGCCAGTGTCTGAACACTGTCGGCAATAGACTGGGTCACCATTTGGTTGCCGACGATCCCCGAGGTATGAGTCAGGAGGTGCCGAAGTGTCACCGTATCATGAGGAGGCTTGGCGAAGTCGGAAAGATGCTTACTGATCGGTTCATCCAGCGAAAGCTTTCCTTCATCACAGAGAATCAACGCACCGACGGCGGAAATGGGTTTGGTCATCGACGCGATCGAGAACAACGTATCGAGCGTCATCGGCCGTTTCGCGTCCAGATCGGCCCAGCCGACAGCACTGGCATGCACCAGTTTATCTCGGTGTATCACAACGGTCACCGCGCCGGCCAAGTCGGCCGAGTCAACGAACTCCTGCATTTTCTCGGCAACCGGGCGGAACAGTGGTTGTTCCTGCGCAGCAAGTCGACAAAGAGACCCGCTCAGCAAAATGCCAACGGCAAGGAAAGAAGTGCGAACAACCATGCGACCGGTCCCCCTCTCGAAAAGATCACCCCACTGCGGGGACATTGTTGACGAACGGCGCGCGAAATGCCAGCATCAGTCAGCACGAATAGGATCGACCATAGAGAGGATGCCCATCATGGGGAAGTGGTCCGAGAAGACCGTTGTCATCACGGGAAGCGGGACAGGCGTGGGGTATGCGACGGCTCGGCTGCTGGCGCAGGAAGGGGCGAACATCGTCATCAATTACAGCCGATCGGCAACAGAGGCACAGCAAGCAGCCGATCAAGTGGCGTCGCTCGGCGGACGAGCGATCGTCGTGCAGGCCAATGTGGCTAGTGACGATGATTGCAAGAGATTGATGGAGTCGGCCGTCGATGCGTTTGGCGGCATTGATCTACTGGTGAATAATGCTGCCGTCACCCGTTTCATCCCGCATGATCAACTGGACCAGGTGTTGATCGAGGACTGGCAGCGAATTTTTGAAGTCAATGTGCTGGGGGTCTTTCAATGTGTGCGGGCCGCTCGTGAGCGACTTGCCGAGAGAAACGGTCAAGTTGTCAATGTCGCGAGCACGGCAGGCCTCACCGGGCAGGGGAGTAGTATCCCCTATTGTGCCTCGAAGGCGGCGGTCATCAACATGACACAGTCGCTAGCGCGGGCACTCGCGCCGACGATTCGTGTCAATGCGGTCGCGCCGGGATTCATCACGGGCCGATGGCTGGAGAACGGACTCGGACACGCCTACGAATCGGTCAAGAAAGGATGGGAAGGACGTGCTCCACTCGGGAAAGTCTGTGACCCCGACGATGTCGCACGCGCGATCGTCAGCCTTGCCGAGGGTTCGCCGATGGTGACCGGACAAACAATCACGTGCGACGGCGGCATGATGCTTGGTCCGCTTCGATAGAACGACCTCTCGATACAAATGAGTTAATCGCGTCCGTGAATCGCTGGCCATTCGACTCATTTTCGGCGAGCCGGTCTTGTGTTTTTAAGAGCGATTGAGAAAGGTTGTGCCGTGAAAGTTCGTTTTGGATTGATTGGATTCGGCGCCTGGGGCCAGCACCATGCCCGCGCGATTCACGAAGTGTCGGGTGCCGAGCTCGTTTCGATCGCGGCGCATTCCGACGAAAGCGTTGTCCGCGCCAGAGAACAGTATCCGCAAGTGCAAGTTTATTCTGACTATCGCGCGATGCTCGAAAAAGAGGATCTCGATGCCGTCGATATCGTCCTTCCGTCTGATCTCCATTACCGCGTCGCATGCGAGGTTCTCGAATCAGGTCGACATCTTCTCTTAGAGAAGCCCATGACCCTTGATTTGAGCGAGGCATCCGCGCTTGTGCGACTGGCTAGAGAGAGGGGTAAGCTCCTCGCGGTCGGGCACGAGCTTCGTCTCTCGTCACTGTGGGGAAGAGTCAAAGATCTCATTGACGAAGGGGCGATCGGTCAACCGATTTACTGCTTAATCGAGCTATGGCGCAGGCCGTATCGGCTCGGTTCGGGGGGCTGGCGATACGACATCAACCGTGTCGGCAGTTGGATTCTTGAGGAGCCGATCCATTTCTTTGATTTGGCTCGATGGTACATGGCATCGGCGGGCGAACCGACTTCCATCTATGCACAGGCAAGTCATCGTCGCCTCGATCATCCGGAACTTCTCGACAATCTTTCCGCGATGGTCACGTTTGAAAAAGGGGGCTATGCCGTCATCAGTCAGTCGCTGGCCGGCTGGGAGCATCATCAAACGGTCAAAGTAACCGGCCAGCACGGGGCGATCTGGGCGAAGTGGAGCGGTGCCATGGATCGCACGTTCGCGCCGACGTTTGATCTCCACCTTCAAAGAGGGGAGAGTCTTGAGCAGATTTCCATCGATAAGCCCTCCGGCGAAGTTTACGAGTTGGTCGATGAGGTTGGTCGATTCGTGGAAGCGATTCAAGGGAATGGCGTTGTCGGTTGCACGGGTGAAGAGGGGCGCTGGTCGATGGCGATGTGTCTGAAAGCAGAGGAGTCTCTTCGCACCTACATGCCGATAAGCTTGACAGGACTCTTCGCGTGAGCCAACCCTTCACCACCCGAAGGTGGTATGCCGACGTCACCACCTATCAGTGGATGGTTCTGGCGATTGCCTCGGCGGGCTGGGTCTTTGATACCTTCGAAGGTCAGCTCTTCAACATCACGCGGGCCGACCTCTTAACCGACTTGTTGGCGGGGCAAGAGGGGATCGAAGCCGCGAAGCGACGTTGGGGTGATATTTTTCTGGCCGTCTTTCTTCTCGGTGGAACGATCGGCGGAATCGTTTTCGGCGCTTTGGCCGATCGCTTTGGGCGCAAGCGAATCATGTCGGTGACGATTCTCGTCTATTCCATCTTCTCTGGGCTGACTTACTTCGCGACTGAACTTTGGCATGTGGCGGTCCTTCGCTTTCTGGTCGCGATGGGAGTCGGAGGAGAGTGGTCTGTCGCCGCTGCCCTGGTGGCAGAGGTCTTTCAGCCGGCGGCCCGGGCCCGCGCCTCGGGCATTTTTCATGCAACCAGCGTCCTCGGAACCTGGCTGGCGGCGGTCGTCGGAATGATGGTCGTGGATCAATGGCGACTCGCCTACGTCATCGGCGTGCTCCCCGCGATGCTTGTATTCATCGTCCGAAGTCAACTTGAAGAACCGACCCGCTGGCGAGAAAGCGTTGCCATGCAGCCTGCTCGCGGCACGTTCCGCGAAATCTGGGAAGACCCGCGCTGGCGCTGGCATGCACTGTTAGGCGTCCTGCTCGCGGGGGTGGGGCTGGGGACCTTTTGGGGCGTAACGGTCGCGGGACAAGATCTCGCTCAAGAGTTGTTATTGAAGCTAGGCCGATCGAAAGCCGAGGCTGCGGAGTCTGCCAAATTCGCGTACGGATTTGTGCTGACGGCTGGGAGCGGTATCGGACTGTTATCCTTCGGACCACTGGCCGAGCGCGTCGGCCGACGCTCGGCATTCGCGATCGTTCAGGTTCTCTCGCTCGTGATGGTGCCGATCACCTGTTTTCTGCCCAGATCCTATGAGACTCTACTCCTCCTTTTGCCTCTGTACGGAATGCTGACGATCAGCATGCATGCCGGCTTTGCCGTCTACTTTCCCGAGCTTTTTCCCGATCGCGTTCGTGCAACGGGCGTCGGGATCTGTTTCAACGGCGGACGACTCCTGGCGGCGCCGATTCTGGTGATGTCCGGCGAACTCAAGGCTCGACTCGGGGTGGGGCAGGCGGTCAGCTTGCTTTCGCTTCTGTTTTTGCTCGGCTTGATCGTGGTACTCTTCTTGCCCGAAACAAAAGGAAAGCCGCTGCCAAAATGAGTTCATCCGTCAACACGCTGTTATCACTCGGACAAATTCGTGAAGTCGCATGCAGGAGATGAAATCATGAACGACTCGACCGAAGCAACGCTTGCCTCGGGCAGTGCCATGCCGACCGTTGGCCTGGGACTCTGGAAGATCGAGAGCGATCAAGTGGAGTCAGTCGTTGTCGAGGCCATTCGATTGGGGTATCGCCATCTCGATAGCGCTTGTGATTACGGCAACGAAACCGGTGTCGGGCGGGGGATCGGGCGAGCGATAGACGCGGGGCTCTGCACTCGCGATGACCTATGGGTGACATCGAAACTCTGGAATACCTATCATCGTCGTGAGCACGTTCCGCTGGCCTGCGAGCGGACGCTCCGCGATTTGGGTCTGGACGAGCTTGATCTGTACTTGATTCACTTTCCGATTGCGCTCGCGTTTATTGACTTTGAGAAACGGTATCCGCCCGGATGGTTCCACGATCCGATTCGCCCCGACGAGGGAATGCGCTCAGCCAAGGTCCCCCTCGCGGAAACCTGGCAAGCCATGGAGGATCTCGTTCGCCGGGGGTTGGTTCGGCACATCGGCATCTGCAACATGAACTGCTCGTTGATTCGCGACCTTCTCTCGTACGCTTCGATTCGGCCGGAGGTTCTACAGATTGAACGCCATCCCTACTTGGTGCAGGAGAAGCTCCTTCGCTATTGCCATACCGAGGGAATCATGGTGACGGGGTTTTCGCCCTTGGGGGCACAGTCGTACTACACGCTCGGAATGGCCGACCCGCAAGAGTCGCTGCTTCTTCATCCGTTAGTGGAACAGATCGCGAGGGCTCATCGCAAGACAACCGCGCAGGTGTTACTCCGATGGGGAGTGCAAGGGGGTACCTGCGTGGTGCCGAAATCGTCTCAGCCAGCTCGTCTGGTCGAGAACATCGCGATCTTTGATTTCGAGCTTTCCATGGACGAGATGAGCAGTCTCGATCAACTCGATCGTGGAAGACGCTTCAATGACCCAGGTGTATTTGCGGAGAAAGCGTTCCACACGTTCGTCCCGATCTATGAATAGATCGATGGAAGCATCGAAGGAGAGTCGTCATGCAGGTGATTGAAATCAATCTTGCGAACCAACAGACTTATGCCGACTCGAATTTTCCTCGGGTGATGGAATGTCAAGAGTCCACGGCAACGCTTACCGATAGCGTGGCGTGGCTAACCGAGCATCGAGAATCACTTCTCGACCAGACACGCCAGAGTGGCGCGATTCTCTTCCGTGGATTTCCTCTCCGGTCGCCCGAAGACTTTGACGCCTTTATCTCGGCATTCGGGAAGGAGAACTTTCCCTATCTCGAATCCCTCTCGAACGCGGTCCGCATCAACAAGACGGCTCGCGTCTTTACCGCCAATGAAGCCCCTCCGAATGTCACCATTCATCTTCATCATGAGATGGCACAGACCCCGGTCTTTCCCACGAAGTTGTTCTTCTACTGTCAGAAGGCGGCCGAGCAGGGGGGGGCGACGCCGTTGTGTCGGTCGGATGTCCTCTGGGAAGAGATCGTCAAGGAGCGTCCCCTCTTTGCTCATGATTGTGAAACGAAGGGACTGCAGTATTCCAACGTGATGCCTTCCACGGACGACCCGGCATCGGGGATGGGACGAAGTTGGCAAAGCACCCTTCGAGCCAGAACGAGGGAAGAGGCACAAGACCGTCTTCGCGGACTCGGATACTCCTGGACTTGGGAGAACGGCGATTGCTTGCGAGCAACCACGCCCATTTTGCCCGCTGTCGAGGATTTAGGGGATGACCGAAAGTCGTTCTTCAATCAGTTGATCGCAGCATTTCAAGGATGGAAAGACGAACGAAACGACCCCAGTAAAGCAATCACGTTCGGCGACGGAGCCAAGCTCGATCGAGTGGATGTTGATTGGGTGACGCGGCGAGCCAACGAACTCTGCTTCGATGTCCCTTGGCAAGCGGGCGATGTCGCACTGGTGGACAACATGGTCGTCATGCACGGCCGGCGAACATTCTCTGGAACAAGACAAGTCCTCGCCTCGCTGGTCGAAGCAAGGCGGCGTTTCCACTAGATTCGACTAGGTCGGCAACTCAAGAAGTCTCTCGGGTCACGGACGGTCCTTATCACACTCATCAAGATCGGGTTGGCTTGGCCACGGGCCGACAAGTGGAACCGGTCTCTCTTGCGAAGGAACGGACAGAATATCGGCAACAGAGAGGATTTCACAGAGTGCGATTCAAGTCGAGGGTCCGATGAATCAGCGATGCCTGGAACATGCTCCTCGAGCGGTACCTCATCGGGGTCAGTCTTTCGAGCCTGTGGAATGAACCGCTGATGATCGCTGAACTCCGAGGGTATTCAGCGACGCGATCTCTCCGGTCGGCGCGAGGCGGTTATCCGGAGCGAACCGGCGAAAGTTGAGAAACGATCGAGCGCTCGGCCGATCCACACTCGAAAATGTGGAGCCCGAATTTCTCGGAGAGGTCTTGGCAGACCTTCATGGCCCGGACACTGTTTCCTTTGGCGTCGAGCTTGGGGGAGAAGAGACCGATCCCGACTTGTCCTGGTACCACCGCGACGACGCCTCCGCCGACCCCGCTTTTCGCGGGGATGCCTACACGGTAGGCCCATTCGCCGGCGTAATCGTACATGCCGCACGTGTGCATCACGCTGAGCAGATCCTTCACGTAGCTCGCTTTGATCGCACGGACGCCCGTCAGAGGATTGACGCCACCGTGGGCCAGCGTCGCCCCCATCACCGCAAGGTCATGCGAGTTGACCATGATGCTGCACTGTTGAAAGTAGAGATCGAGAGTCTCCTCAATCCGCTCGCCGACCATGCCGAAGTTCAGCATCAGGTGGCCGATCGCTCGGTTGCGATGCCCTGTGGCACGTTCGGACGCATAGACCGAACTGTTGACGTGAACGGGTCGGCCGCAGTATCGGCCAAAAGTATCGATGAGATGAGTCACCCGTGCCGGGAAGTCCTTGCCAGCGATCAGGTCAGCAGCGGCGATCGCGCCGGCATTGATCATCGGATTGAAAGGACGGTTGGAAGCCTCATCAAGGGTGATCGAGTTGAATGCCTCGCCGATCGGCTGCACGCCGATCTTCGAAAGAACATGGTCCCGACCAAATTCTTCGAGCCCCATCCCGAAGACGAAAGGTTTCGAGACCGACTGGATGGTGAACTCTTGCTCGAAGTCGCCTGCGTCGACGGACTGTCCGTTGACCGAAACGATGGAGATACCGAACCATTTCGGGTCGGCCTTGGCGAGTTCGGGAATGTAGCTGGCGACGTTCCCGTCGTCGAGATGGCGATACTTTTCCCAAAGCTCGGTGACCGTGTCGCGCAAGGGAGAAGCCGCGGACTTCATGCGAGAGAGAAGCGCATCAAGGAACGGCACCGTTTCGTCCGGCATGTCGGTTTACTCCGTCAGAGCCTGGGCCACAAGTTCAAGCTCTCTCGTGAAAGGATGGTTCGGAAACTTAATGGCAAAGATCGAGGAACTCGCCAGGTTGACGATTTCATTGTTGAGCGGAAGCATGGCCGCCACCTGGGCCGAATATGCCGACTCGACCTTTTGCTTGAGCTGAACACGATCCATGCCCGGAGGGATTTTGTTGACGATCAGCAAGACATTGGCGACTTCCAATCGCCGCGCCAGTTCGATCGTCACTGATGTTCCCTGAAAATCCTGACTATCCGGGCGCAGGACGAGAATCAGCAGGTCGGAGATGATGATGGACAAAAGAGTCTCTTCGTTCACACCGGGGTGAGTATCGATGAAGAGATAGTCGAGCTTCAACTGTTGAATCAGTCGGCGAAACCCGTCATGAAGCAACCCGACGTCGTATCCCTCTTTGAGAACCCGACCGATCGCCCCCGACTTGAGACTGGCGGGAACCAGAAAGATCTGTCCCGTGGCGGGCTCTTTCGAATCGGCATCGGCAATGGCCGAGGTTACATCGTAGGCGGCCTGCTCGATCTGGCAGGTTCCCCAAAGATAATCATTCAGGCAATGGGTGATTCTGTCTTCGCTCAATCCAAAGAGAACATGAACGCCGGGGGATTGAATATCGGTGTCGACAACAGCGACGCGGAAACCTCGACGTGCCAACATCGAGGCAAGGTTCGCCGTCGAGTTGGATTTACCCGTGCCACCGCGAAACGAATGAACCGAGATCGTCTTGGCCACGTCGCCGTCACTTTCTAGGGAAGAGTTTTGGGTTGAATGTTGTTTGCTTGTGCGTCGCTCGGCGGAAGAGAAAGTTCCTCCGTCGGGGGTGTCTTCTGCAGGCTTCGCAAGAGCTTGGCTCGCTCTTTGAGGAGCTGAAAACGATCCCCTTCGACAATTTGCCGAACTTCCTCCGCTTTCTGTTGTTCGTTGACCACCAGACACTCAAGACCGCCGGCGTCGATCTCGCCGATCAAAGTATCTTGATCACCGACGGTTTTCTGATCGAGTGCCGCCAGGAACTGCGGACCCGAACTTCCCAATCGAAAAACCGTTCGATCGCCGATGAGCCGTTCTTTCACCGGTTCGCCTTCTATGTGCGTCCCGTTTCGGCCAAGCGAGCGAAGAATCCATCCCCCGCGCTGTTGATCGAAAACAAACTCCACGTGCAATCGCGAAACGGAACTGTCCGCCAGGCGAATATCAGAATCGAATCCACGCCCGATGACGACCCGGTCCTTTCCTTTGAATCGCCAGGTCTGAACGATTTTCCCGGTGGTCGAATCCACCAAGTGCAGCGACAATGTCATCTGGGCAGTCCCACTCGGGTCCTATCCACGGCCTTACTGTCAGTGGGACGTGCGGCAACAAAGATGCAACAGTTATGCCGGATTTTATGGGCCGACATGAGAACTGATTGCAAGCTGAACAATGCAAGAGATTTGCGACACAGTCTGAGCATCGAAAAAACCTGTTCCGTGGCCCGATTGCCCAGAGGAGAGGCACGTCGGCAGGGATGCTGCGCTAAATCACCACCTGGCCGTTCGAAGAGAGTCGTCGGGCCGGGATCGACTCGGCCGAGTCGCTAAGAATACACCAATGTTCGCGTCGGAAAAGCCGTCCGCAGCTTGCCCACCGAGGCTGATTCGCGCGGCAGCGTCGGCCCTTGGTCAATGTCGCGAGCACGTCGGACCATGTCGGGAACCGATGACGAAATCATAATGGTCGGCCCGGCGTGTACGATCGGCTCCGAAAGAGGAAGTCCTTTGCCTGTTGTCACGAATATTGCCGCCTACTTGTTCGCCCCGCTCGAACAACTGAAACCACTTCGCGAGGAGCTTTATCTCTCCTGCAAAAGTTGGAGCTTGAAGGGGACTATCCTTCTCAGCACCGAAGGGATTAATCTCTTCGTCGCAGGATCGGCCGACAAGGTTGACCGGCTACTGGGTCGGCTTCGGCTGGTGCCAGGACTCGAAGGCCTTACTCCCAAAGTAAGTCACAGTCAGGAACAGCCCTACACCCGTATGCTGGTCAAGATCAAGAAGGAGATAATCGCCTTCGGGGTCACGGGGATCGACCCTGCACGTCGGCCCGCACCCCGTATCGCGCCCCGTGAACTGGAACAATGGCTTGATGAGGGCCGGCCGGTCATTCTGCTGGATACACGGAACGATTTTGAGATCGCGTTGGGTACGTTTCGCCTGGCCGTCCCGATCGGAATCGAACACTTCCGAGAATTTCCCGATGCTGCCCAGAAGCTCGCTCGCCCCACCGAGGATACGCCGATCGTCACGTTTTGTACGGGCGGGATTCGCTGCGAGAAGGCCGCACCGTACTTGCTGAACCTAGGCTTCAAGAATGTTCTTCAGCTCGATGGCGGCATCCTCCGGTACTTCGAAGAATGTGGCGGAAAGCATTTTCAAGGCGAGTGCTTTGTCTTTGATAAACGAATCGGGTTGGATCCGGAACTCGACGAGTCGGGGCATGGCTTCTGTCATGCGTGCCAAAGCATCCTCACGCCCGACGAGCAAGCCGACCCCAAATCAGAACCGGGCGTCTCTTGTCCTCACTGTTATCGAACCGACGAGGAGATTCGCGAACGTCATCTCGAACAACGCCGTGATCGGCTTCGGAAGATCACCGACCCCTTGCCGGGCTCGATCCCAGAGGACAATTTCCGTCCATTCAAGATTCATGCTCGCGACGACGGTAGAACCATCCTGGAGACGATCGCCCATCGCCTGAGCCAATTTCCGAGGGAAGAATGGCTCGAGCAGTGTCGACAGGGAAACATCGTCGATGGAGATCGCCTGCCGGTCTCTGCCGAGAAGATCGTTCATCCAGGCGAACGGTACTACACGCGCGAAAGGAGACAGGTCGAACCGGCCGTCAACCCTAACGTTGAGATTCTCGACGAGGATGAAGCAATCATCGTCATCGATAAGCCCGCGCCGCTTCCGACGCATCCGAGTGGTCGCTATCATCGCAACACGCTCGAGTGGATGCTGCGTCAGGTCTATTCTCCGCAGAAGCCCAGGCCGGCCCATCGACTCGATGCGAATACGTCGGGAATTGTGCTTTTCACTCGCACGGCCACATTCGCTCGGCGAGTTCAGCCGCAATTCGAGCGAGGCGAAGTTCACAAAGAGTATCTGGCGCGAGTTGTTGGGCATCCGCCGCAAGATCGGTTCGCATGCGACGAGCCCATCGCCCCCCTGGGAGGGCATCACGGTGCCCGCATCGTTGATCCGACGGATGGGCAGCGAGCACGGACCGAATTCGAAGTCATCGCTCGGATGACAGACGGAACATCGCTACTGCGGGTGAAGCCTCTGACTGGGCGCACGAATCAGATCCGAGTCCACCTTTGGTATCTCGGTTGGCCCATTCAAGGAGAGACAATGTACCTGCCGGGCCATGAACTGGGAGAGATGCAGACGGCCGCGGTATCGAATCAACCACTCTGTCTGCATGCTTGGCGACTGACAATCACTCATCCGATCCAGCAAACGCCCAGGACCTACGAATCGCGCGTACCTCGATGGGGCTCATCATGAAATAGGGTGGGCCACTGCCCACCGCACCGGCTTCCCTCGCAGGCAAGCGTGTGATGAAGGGGCAACGATCGTTCGACAACAACTCTTCGCCTCTTGCAAACGTTCGATCGAGGCAGAAATGTTGGGCCAAGCCCACCCTACGAAGACTACAGCGCGAAACCCTCTTGTTAGCTCAGCGAGCCCGCAAGGCTCGTCAACACTACGAGGCCTGCACGGATCGGCGATACCGAGCAACGTAGAGGCGGCTGCCGGCAAAGCCGAGCGTCGCGATGCCGATGAGAAGAAACCCATCGACTTCGGGGATCGCGTTCGTGATGGCGCCTGTACTGAAGGCGACTTCATTGATCGTCAGGCGATCACCGGTCAGGTTTTCGAAACGAATTTCGAAGTCCGGCCCAATCCGCTTGAGGATCCTCGGATCGATACACAGGAAGGGTCGGCCCGACGGGTCGCGCTTCTCGAACGGGTCATCCAGCACGATCCCATCAATGGAGACCTTCAGCCCCGGTCCAATAAGGTTGTCGATATTGAGCAGGATGCCCGGCACCGCGTCGTCCGTACCGAGCATGCCGTCAATTTCCCCTCGTGACAGAGCGAAGCGTGAGTTCAAGAAGTTCCCGACGCCGAGTACGGTCGGGTCGAAAATGATGACTGTTTCCGATCCACCGTGGTTACTGGAGAAGAAGAGGAAGTTGTCGTTGGGTCCTTGGATCCCCTCGAGTGTTTCGAACGCGGCAGCGAGATTGGCTTTCGTCGCCGGGAGTGCGGCAATGCCCAAATCGGACGAATCCCCGAGAACAATAATCGACCAAGGATCGCCAGTCGCTTGGAAGTCGGCCACAAGCCTGGAATACATTCCCTTGATGTCATTGACGTGGCGAATCCCATTTGCCTTGCCCGCCCAGAGGATGGCGTTATGACCACCACTGGCGGCGGGAATCGATTCGTGATGATTGATGAATTGACCGCCATTTCGGTAGATCGATTGCGGCGTCTCCGCACCGGTTCCGTTGGGGCCCGTGTAATCATTGTCACGAGCATAGTTGATGTAGGTAATCATCTCTTCTTCGGAAGTCGCCTCGTCGAGCCCCTGAAAGAAAGCTTTGGGCCAAAAATCCAGAGCGTTTGGTGTCGAGTTGCTTTGGCCCCAAGAAAGCTCGTCGTAGCGAGCGGCCGACCCACCGACCCACCTTACCTCGGTGCCGAAGGTGTCGTTCAAGTCGTCGAGCATGCCGCCGCTGTAGCATTGGGCAAATAAGAACGTCGCCCCCCGAACATTGCTGTTGCCATTGGTCATCAGCAGACCTTTGGCCATTTGCGCGAATTCCTTGTCCGTGATGACGTCGCCACCAATGCCGATAAGCGTCGATCGTTTATTGACGGGCTGATCGGCAAAGTACTGGGGCTGCGCCGAAACAACCTGCGATGCCAATAGCAGAATCAAGAGGGACAACGAGTAAGACGAAACGGTTTTCATGGTGCATGCTCCGGTTGGATTTTCACGGTGAGACTCAAGTCGAAAACGAGGGCATCGATCAACACCGATTCCTGGAAGGTCGAGGTTCTCTGGAGGGACGGACGTAGGGATGGAGCCGAGGCAAGTCGCCTCTTCGGCGCAAAGATCAAGACTGATCTTCGCCAAACATGAGCCAACCTATGCGGCAGCACGCGGCGAATTCGCTGGCGACACGCCTCCCGGTGGTTCGGTCGTCAGCGGCATCTCCGGCGCGAAAATCGTTAGCAGGCCGTTGAAAAAGGGGACTGGCTCCAAGCACCCACGTCATTTCCTCCGGGGAAAACGGGCCTCGCGAGGTGCCTGTCCCCCTTTTTCAACACGCTATTAGCTCGTTGAACGAACCCGTCCCGAGCGATAAGCGACTCCCAGCGACATCAGCAGACCCGCTCCCACGAGCAACGTGCTGCTCGCCTCGGGAATGGGGGCATATTCGATGGAGACGAGGGGACGGATTTGTGGGTTTAGGGCATTGGTCGAGTAGAAAGTCAGACCATTACCCGCAATCGATTTGAGTAGAAGACCGTTATTGTCGACGGACCCATCGTACCAGTCTTGAACAAGTGTGGTGATGTCCCAGACAACGGGGTTGAACTCTAGGGGATTTGCATTGGAAGTGGCATAAACGAAGGGATCAAAATCCCCGCCGGCCGTGCCCCAGGGAGTTCCGCTCGACGCGAAGAGCCAAGTCGCTTGCTCGACCCATGGAGTGGTGACGGCATGGATATCCATGGCTCTGCCATCAACATTGTCTCCAAAAGCTCGAGATCCAAAGAGCGTCAACGTCGCGGAGTTGATTTGCTGACCTGCCGGGATGGCACTTAAATCGACTTGGATCAGCGTCCGTTGCACGTTGCCAAAGTTGTTAAAGACCGACAGGATGACGTCATCGCCAAATGGATTGCTTGGGAAGAATTCCAGGATCCTGGTATCCGCCGAGGGAGACAGAGTCAGAACGGTCGCCTCCCCTCGAATGGGTGCAAAAAGCGCCAAAAGACTGGCAAGCATGAGGACACGTCGGTGAAACATGGAGGACCTCCTCGGTGGGAAAAGTGGTGGGATAGACCAGTGGCTTGTCGGGGTAGACGAACGGCCGTCAAAGGACGGCTATGTCCATCCACGCCCGATTATTAAAATTCACGCTGGGATTGTCAATACCGGCAAGAACCAGAGGCTTAACCGGATCCGTGACACACCGACGATGGATAGACGCTCCATCGCCCGTTTTGTGACATCGGCATTCGCCTTCAACACCATTTTTTAGTCGTAAGTCTATTTTTTTATGCCCTTAGAAGACATTGCAGTAGATGGCAATTTCCGTCGGAATGCGCTGATTACTTGCCGAATAATGTCCGCCCATCAAAGCAGCGGAGGCCTGGGACTTGCCGACGAATCGGCCCTGTTAGTCGTATCACGCGAGATTCGGACATCGGAACAACAATAAGGTCACGTAGGATCCTCGCTGGGCGGATCGACGCGAATGAAATCGCGCAGATGAAGCTTGGTTTGATGATCGAGAACACTGGATCCGGTGGGATCGACCCCTTGCAGGTATTCATGCTGACCAGGTTCGTCCGCCATCACGGATGACCCACCCAAGCGAAGATCGGCAATGACTTGATCGCGTCCATCGTGCCAGGCCAAATACGATTTCTCCAGACTCGGGGCATCTTGGATGCTGCAAACGATGGGGCGAAAGCTCTCCACGAACCCACGCTCGATCGGGAAGATCTGGCAAATCGGTTCACCTGCCTTAAATACGATGGGCACGTTTGGCCGAGTGATGACCCAATTCATCGTAAACGTGGCGTGAGCCCAATCGGTCTCCACGATTCCTTCCAGCGGTTGAGCCCCGTCCTTCGGATGATTCACAGGACCCCGAACCCACAAGTTCACGCCCGTCGGCGTCCGAAAGAGATACGGAATGCTAAAGGTGATCACACCCTCACCGAAGTTCGAACGGATACAATCCCGTGCCGGCAGTCGGCCGAACCCAATCGCGTCGGCATCGATATCGATCGAGATATCGGTCGCTTCAGCGCCGCCGTTCCAAAGGACAGAGAAGTCAACAGGATTGCCGATCCACCAACCCATCTGATTGGCAATCACCATCGGCAAGCAGTGGTACGCGAACTTAACGCGACCCGCGTCCATCCAAGATCGCTTTGACCGAGCGCGCATCATCGCGATCGGCATCCTCCCAGAGACTT
>JAIELF010000037.1 GCA_019753235.1 bacterium | reverse complement strand
CCGCTGAAAGGTTTCAGAGTTGTCACTTACATCTCGTCCTCCTCTCCCAAGCTTCTTGGCGCAAAGGGCGTGTCCTGGGCAGGCTAATGGTCTTTTCTAACCGGCTCCGGCCGGAAACACCGAAGCGATCTCTCACACTCAACCGGCGGTACTTCGAGCGGCCTTCAACTGCCCTGCTACCCGATCAATTCGGCCAAAGGTTTGCAACCCCTCGGCCTACCCGTTCCGATGTTTTACTGCGCCGAAGGATCGGCCGCGAAGAAGTCGATCGCCTGCGAAAACTAACTCTGTTGCGTCTTGTGGCATTTCCCGCCGGTATGGCGAGCGATTCCAGCCCCAGGAAGGACCCTTCGAGCAAAAGCACTCAGTGCTATCGCAGACAAAAACCCCGCCCACCTTCCACGAGGGACGATGAACGGGGCCGGGTGTTGTTAGACCTCGACCGGGTGCAGCATTCGCGACGATTGCCGCCGTTGCCATGTCTCTAGCCGATCGATCGTAACTTACTGCGGGCCGACGAATCGCAGGATTACCTTCCCAACGCTGCCCAGTAACACAGCAAAACGTACGTGAAGGCCAGTCGTCACTTTGCTGCCATAGCGCAGATTCCGGTCGAAAACGAGAGCAAACCGAGCCCGCCGGCAGTCGAAAAACCGTTGAATCTCGGAGAGCGGGTCGGTATTTTTGACGAATCTTGGCTCAGTAGCCATCTGGGAAATGTCGACTTGGTATGATGCGGAACACCAAGTAAGCTATCGTTGAGCGAGCTCCTACAGATGTTCAGAAATCAAAAGCCGGCTGCTGCGGTCTCTAGGGGCTAGGTTCGCTTGGCGAATCAGCTCCGCTGGTCGACTCGCCAGCGGCTTTACCTGCGTGAACATCAATAGCCCTCCGGAACAGGCCATGCACGACAAGCGCGATACTACTGGCCCAAACGTTCGCCTTGACTACGGTAAGCAGGTACTCTGCGACCGCTGGAAAGACCTATCGCCCGCCGAGATCATCGAGACCTTTCGCTTCTATTTGCTCAGTGCCGCCAATAAGGCCGTCGGAAGCGAGCTGCGAGTGAAGGCGGCTCCCAGCGATTTGGTTCAAGAAACCATCATCGTAGCAATCAAAGACTTTGATAACTTTAGGGGAACGTCCGAACGCGAACTCTTCGCGTGGCTCACCACGATCCTTGGCAATCGACTGGCTGATGCCGCCCGCCAGTTCCGCCGACAGCGAAACGATATCACTCGCGAGACCCCACTCGACCGATCGGCGTGTGACAACATCAATCTGACCCTCTGTTCAGCGGACGGAACTCCGAGCGCTTATGTCATGGCGCGCGAAGAGGATCAGCGTGTTCGATCGGCTCTCTCGAAACTCTCTCCGGAAGACCAAGCGATCATCGGAATGCGAAACTGGGATCTCCTAACTTTCGAACAGATCGGCCAAAAAATCGGACTATCCGAAAGCGGGGCAAGAAAACGGTGGGCCGCTGCCATGAAGGAACTGCGAACGCGGCTCCAAGCTTAGAAAAAATCGAAAACTCGACTTTTCGGTGCGGATCGGACCGAAAGCATCCACCTATCAGATATTGCGACAAGACAGAAACAGCCCTCGGCAAAAACTGTTTCCAAACATCGTCCAAGACGGGATCGGACATGCAGCCCACACGAGTTCGACCAGTCGGCAATCGCGTCCAAGTCGAAAGGCATCCCACAGGTTCGAGCCATTGGGATCGCAAGAGGGCCAACGACCTATTCGAACCGGACACCCATCAGAACGTCGACCCGTTGAGATGATGCATCAACAAGGTAATGATGATCGATATGGAACTAGAACCGAAACAAGATGACGACTTCAGCGATCGGCTCGCGAAGCTCCACGAAAGACTTGTTACGATGTCGCCCGAATCCCTCACCCAGTTCGCTGAGGGCGACGATGCCGATACAGACAACGAGGGGCTCGAACCTTGGATCGACTGCCTAACCCTACTTGATCGAGTCCGTCGCCGACAGAACCTCGACGAAGCCCTTTCCAGCCGATTATCCACTGACGATTCTTTCGCTGGCTTGCCGCGCAGCCTCGGCCACTTCAATATCGAAAAAGAACTCGGGCGCGGAGGCGCCGGCATTGTTTTGCTGGCTACCGATACTCAGCTTGGCCGAAAGGTCGCCCTCAAGGTCCCGCATCCCCAGTCATTGGTCCATGCCGACGTCCGGCGCCGGTTCATTCGAGAGGCCGAAGCCTCGGCTCGACTGGACCATCCAAACATTGTTCGGGTTTTTTCGGTCGATGAGAGTGGTCCAATCTTGTTTCTCGTTTCTGAATATGTCGAAGGAACCAACCTTCATCGTTGGCGAGAGAATCTACAAAAACCGGTCGATCTTCGGGTCGCTGCCACCATTGTTCGTGACTTGGCTCGCGGCGTCGCTCATGCCCACAGCCAAGCCGTCATCCATCGCGACATCAAACCCAGCAACGTCCTACTGGTCCAAAACTCCTTCGATACGGGCTCATCCACATTGCAAGTCAAGCTTTGTGATTTCGGCCTGGCAAAGGTCCTCGATGAAGATGTGGAGAATACCCGTTCCGGCGACCTGCTCGGCACGCCCGAATACATGTCCCCCGAGCAGGCATCTGCCAAACACAAGGATGTCGATACACGCACCGACGTCTATTCCCTGGGTATCCTGCTCTTCGAGCTGATCGCCGGTCAATCTCCATTTCATGCCGAATCTCGATCAGCCATCCTGCAAAAGGTCCTCAACCAAGAAGCACCCTATCTCCGGACTGTCCGCAGAGATACCCCGCTCGATCTTTCGATCATCGTCGCCAAGGCGATCGCCAAATCGAAATACGATCGCTACTCCTCGGCACAAGAACTGGCGGACGAGCTCGACAGCTTCCTTCAGGGAGAGCCGATCCACGCTCGGTCCGCGACCCCCATCGAGTTGATGATTCGGTGGATGAAGCGCCGACCGCTTGCGGCATTATCGGTCGCTCTCATCACTTTCAGCCTCATCGCCCTGTTGGCGGTACTGTCCATCAGCAACACTCGAGTTCGTCGTTCCTTGGAACTCGCCTCGCAAGCTCAGCAATCCGCCATAGCCGAGGCGGACCGCGTCAACGTCTTGCTCTATGCCGCCGACATGCGCTATGCTCAAGAGGCGTTAAATCAGGGCAACACCGCCTTGATCAAGCCTATCCTCGAGCGATACCTCCCCAGAACAGCGAGACACGACCTTCGGTCGTGGCCATGGTACTATCTCTGGAATCAGATCAAACGGCCGGGCGTTGTCATCCCCGTCAAGAACAATCTGGTAATCGACATCGAGTTCTCCCCCGACGGCAAAGAACTCGTCGGCGGCTTGAAGTACGGTACAGTTGCTGTTTGGGATACCGCATCGAACAAGCTTGTCCGCGAAGCATCGGTCCACCTCGGCGATGCCTCCGCCGTCCGGCATTCGCCTCTCACCGGCAAGCTTTGGTCCTGCGGCGACGATGGAGCCATCCGAGAATGGACCGGATCCGACAGCCGAATCCTCACCCGCATCACGCCCGGCATCAAAAACATGGCATTCTCGCCCGACGGAAAAACCATTGCCTCTTGCAATCAGTGGGGCCAGGTCTCCATCGTCGATGTCAACAATGGAAAACTGATCAAGCTCATCCGAGCCCACGCCCGCGTCGCCGCTTGCATCGAGTACTCACCCGATGGTCGTTGGCTACTTTCCGCGTCCGAGGACGGCCACCTGAAGCTTTGGTCGACCGAGAATTACCAGCCCGGAACCGATTTTCTCGTGGGCAGTAAGATCTCCTGCGCAGCCTTCTCCCCGGATTCAAAAAGAATAGCTCTCGGACTTTGGAACAGAAACACGACACTCATCGTCGCTATCAACGAGAACCACGTTCATCAACCGCCGATTGTTCAACGATCATTCTTTGAAGCCATCCAATCGCCGCAACCAGGGTCGACTGTGATCGTCAAGGGGTTATCAGATGACGGCACCATCGTGGTGGGCGACATCGTCAACGGCCCGGCCCGGCAAGCGTTCCGTTGGACAAAGGAGACCGGCTTCACACTTCTCGGTAGCCTCAAAGGCCCCTCCGGCAACAGCTCTTGCAAGGAATGCACTGCGAACGGCCAGGTTGTCATCGGCCAAACCGACGTCGAGGGCGGACAGGAGGGATTCTACTGGAGCCAAGACACCGGGATGATTGGCATCGGAGACATTCCGGGTGGAGATCACTTCAGCGAGGCCGTCTCCATCACGCCCGACGGAGCCACCATTTTTGGTCACTCGGACGGAGATCGCGGTCCTTACATGATCCATTGGGATATCTCCGACCGGGTCATTACCAACTTCCCCGTTCCATCTCACACCCCGCCCAATCGAAAACTCCTCGCCGTTTCCGACACAGGATCGTTTTCGATCGGGCAGAATGCAGACCCACTGGATCCAAATCTTGAGTTCGTTAGGAACTTTTCAAATTTTCTTCCCCTCCGTCATCCATCCGACTGGTCCGATCTTACGATGGCCGACTTTACTGCCGATGGTTCTACTTTGACAGGAAGCTGTATCTTTCAACGACGAACCGTCCCATATCGATGGACTCAACAAGACGGCTTTGGACTGGTCCCCATGCCCAAACTAGACATCGCTTTTCGGCCGCAATCGATCTCCGGCGACGGTTCATTGATTGTTGGATATGCAATGAACGATTCTACCCCGTTTGCCGCCGTCTGGGGTGACCCAGGAAAGTCCAGTCGAAGTCGAGTCCAAGGATTTCAGAGCGTCGCCGAGCTCGCCCAGCGCTTCATTGGAACTGGAGCTTTCGGACCTTGGAAGCTGCAGTCGGCCCTCGCAGTATCCCGCGACGGCCTCAGCATCGCTGGCCAAGCAACCGATCCAACTAATGGGATGCCCGCGGCATGGGTTCTTCGTCTGCCGACGCCGGAGGAACTTGGCCCTGTTATCAGGACCGATTGTTCGCTTATTGTTGTTCACCGGACCACCGACCACGACGTTACGGTCTTCGCCACGACATGGATTGACAATGACTACTTGGCCATCGGTGATGTTCGAGGAGGGCTCTGCATCGTCGACACCAGAAGCGGCAAGGACGTGAGTTATCAACTCTTCGAGGAAGGCAGAATCTCGAAAATCGACTTCCATCGTGAAACAGATCTTCTGGCGATCGGATTCCGCGACGGAAACATCCGTCTCATTCCTAATCCACTATCGCTCTTGGAACAGTCGACCCCACGTCATGGAAGGGAGACAGCCTCGCTGGCGTTCGATCCAATGACCGGCGACCTACTTGACTTCGCCCTGGACGGTACAGTCACTCGCGAAAAAATCGAAGGCCTGCGACGAATAAAGGATCACACCATCGATTTGAAAGTGCGTATTCTTGCTGCAGCGATCTCGCCCGACGGTCGTTGGTGGGCCATTACTGACAATGACGGTCACATAGTCTTAATTGACAGCCAAACCCACCAAAAGCTCGCAGCTGTCGACATCGGTCCTAGTACGCGCGGTATGACTTGGATCCCCGTTCGCAATCAGTTTGTTACAGCGACTGCTAAGATCCGAGTCTTTGACCCCGCCACGGGCCAACTCATTTTCAGTCTCGACAGCAACGCCGGGACCGACACGCATCGAACCTTAGCGGCCTCTTCGGATGGTCGGCTCTTAGCCACCAACCGCGGGCCGGACATCGAGATCTGGGACATAAGCACGCGAAAGCAGATCGCCACACTCAAGGGACACGCGGCCGTCGTCAATTCGGTCCGTTTCTCTGCGGACAACAAATTCCTTTGCAGCGCTTCCGACGACCGGACCGTTCGCACTTGGAACCTTAGCGACTGGACTGGCAAGGACGTTTTCGTCGGTCACCAAACGGCAGTCCACAGGATCGAATGGCTTGAAAACGACACCTCGCTTGTCTCGGCAGACGGTATGGGAAACATCTTCATCTGGGATCTCCGAAGTCAACAGTATGTTTCATCCGCCAGGTTTGCCCATGGCCCCATTCTTGCTGTTTCTCAAAACGGAGAGATCATTGCTATGGCGTCCCAACTATCAGACGAAACACCTCGTCTTTGGTCCGCACCCACCAATCTCAATCTCGCGACGGCACCCGAGCACACCAAAAACAACGCAGTCTCCTCAAAAGAACCGTGAGAAAGGAAGACTGGCTCCGAGCCCGAGCGTCCGATCTTTAGAGAGAACACTTCTCGCGACGTGACTGCCTACCTTTTCAACACGCTCCTTAAACACGCAAACCGTTCCGGCAATATCCTTCACCGGAACGGTTCACAATCTTTTAACTTCTTCGATCTTACTTGCTTCTCCACCACACTCGCCGAGAGACTCACACCGAGCGGCTCCTTGCCCGACAGATTCGTCTGCAACAGAATCTTCTGCTGAATGTCACTTGTGTGCGTCGGCGAATAAGAAATCTCGATAATGTATGCCGTTCGCTCCCCTTCAACCGCCGGCAAGGTCCAGAACCTGTTCAAACGAGCGCTGCGAAATCTGTCCGCCCCGCGCTGCACTTTCTAACAGCCGATCACATCCAGTCGATTCACGCTTGGTTTTGGGTCCTGCTGTTCCAAACTCTCAAAACAATTGATCGTCTGAGGAAGAAATCGACATTCGGGTATCGAATAGTTCGAAGCGACTCGGCTCAGTTTTCTGTTCCACTCAGAAATGGTTGCGATTTAAGAGAGCAGGTCAGTGGAGCAGGTCACACCGGTTGGGGGCGCCTGGTCATAACTGCGACGAGTGGGTTCCCGCTCGTTCGATGATGGCGAGGATGCCTGACCGCAAGGCCAAGGGAAGTTCTGCCCAGGCTTGGACGACGCGGGCAAGTTCCGGGTCGATCGGCCCGTTTCCTTGCAGTTGTGGACCCGACATACCCCGTGCGCCGGATTCTGCGCCGCTCGATTGAAAATGCTCATTGTTCCTTAGATTCTTGCGTTTGTTTGAATCCTCTAGTGGGTATAAATGCTCAGACATCAAGCCGCAAAGATGCGAATTCTCAAGCCTTTTGTATGGCTAGTCCCTTGATACCTCGGTGCTCGAAGTACCTGACTTCCGATGCGTCCGCAGGTTCGGCAATTCATCGATCGGCCAGCGTATGCTGCCGACGCGAATCTCATTCTTTCAGATGGGTTAAGAGAGCCTGTGCCCAAAGCCGATAGCCGTCGGCATTGAGATGCAACTGATCCGGCAAAAAGAGTTCACTTCGCGGACGACCGTCGGGGCCAAGCAGAAGCCGACCGACGTCGATGAATTGAAGATGCGGATCCGACAGGGCAAGCTCTTTCATGAGCTCGTTGGCTTTCGACTGTTTACTACGAAGATTCCAGCGACTTCCACTCGGCTTGATCGAAAGAAGGATAACCTTGCAATCGGGAAGCGACGTTCTGATTTTCGTCGTAAACCGAGCGATGTCATCCCGGACTTGTTCGGGCGATTTGCCGAGAGCAAGATCATTGTCGCCGGCGTAGAAGACGACAAGCCGAGGCTTGTACTTCACGACAATGCGCTCAGCATAGTAGGCGGAATCGGAAGCTTGCGAACCGCCAAAGCCCCGATTAATCGTTTTCCATTCAGGGAATGATTCTTCAAGATCCCAAAGCCGAATGCTGGAACTCCCCACGAAGACGATTCCCCCTTCTGCCGGCATCTGTTGTCGGTCTTGCTCCTCGAATTTGACGATCGTTGTCTCCCAGATATTCTTCGCGTCGGTTGCATCGGCGCTATCGCAGGGAGTCAAGATGAGACTTGTCAAGATCGCGATCAGCCAGAATCGGACAGAAGCTATCACAGGATTCTTCCTCTCAGATGAGGTTCCGGTGGCGTGTTGTCGGAACGTGGACGATTTGATTTCGAAGGATACCGAGCAGTTCGCCTAACCATTACAGGACACGTAACATTCCGGCGAGCGTCACCAAGAACTCCCACCGCTTCGATTGCCGTAAGTACTTACCCTGCTTACTGCCGAAGGTGGGACTCGAACCCACACTCACTGTCAGGTGAACCGGATTTTGAATCCGGCGCGTCTGCCATTCCGCCACTTCGGCTTGCCTTACGGGTCAAGGACTTGAGGCGACCCCTGAAGTCCGCGATTCAAGGCCTGCCCTAACATTGTCTAACCTTTTTGAACGTATTCAAGGAACCATCCCCTGCCGACGACTCAACCTCGACCCCTTCCGCTATCTGCGAAAAGTCCTCGCCGCCGGCAACATGACCACCATGCCGCAGCCCGCCATGCCATCAAGCTCGTTCACCTGCACCTACGACGCCTGGAACCGGCTCGTAAAAGTGATCAAAGCCTCAGACTCGACAACCGTGGCCGAGTATGAGTATGATGCCAGAGACGACCCGAAGAGATCGTCGCCCGCAGGCTGAATCGCCGATCGACCTACGTTTACGATTCCAGTGGCCGCAAGATCAGTGAAACCAATCCCGCCGGTATAAGCAGCGTTTCAAACCCCAGGAAGGACCCGCGAGCTATACCCCTATCGATTTATCGGTCGCGTGTGCAAAGAGTGAATGGCATGGTTTGGGGGCGTGAAGTGGTAGAGATGCGATGCCACTACCCTCGATCTTCCGCCCCTCGGGCCGCGATCGACTCGTCTCGAAGTGCTTTCAAGTCGCGTGATATCGTGCCAGGATGAACGCCCAGGCGATCGGCAAGTTTCTGTTGCGAGCCCCAGGGGAGAAAGCGTAGCGACGTTATGTCGCGCGGTAGGCGGTGCATCATCTCGACGATGCGACGTAGGCGGGCCTCTCTCGCAAACGTTCGGCGGGCGTTGTAGGCACGTCGGCCTCCAGCGCGTCGGTAGGCGTCGCCGTCTTCGATCGGTGCGAACCAGGGGCGTCTTGCTTCCGAGCCGATTGTTGCGCTCATATATGGCGTAACCTCCCCCTTTCCCCCGGGAAGTCTACGCACGCTAGAAGGCGTCGGGAAGAACCTCCCTCCGTTCCCCGTCGAGCGAATTCGCCTCGGGCGGTAGGTCAGCTTGCGGTCGGTCGATCAATGTTACCTTCGCCGCGTGCCATTGGTGTCAATCAAACCAGACGAGGTTAGCTTGCTCCACCTTGAGTATCCCGGTCAACATCAAAGACGGACCTCTGCTACACGTTGGTCAGCAGATCGATGCTAGGGTTGAAGTCAGGGGCTAGGTCGGTAGCGAAGTCGTAGAGGAACCAATCACTGTCGGCATCGCCCAGAAGAGTATCGACACTGTTGTCATCCAAAAGTGTTGTCCCCGCCACAAGAGTGTACGCGGGATTTAAGGTCGAGCCAGATCCACCTTCGATGTTCGTCTTGCGATCAGACGTTGTACCGGGAAGTTGCCACGCGCTATAGACGGCAATCAAGCCCGCGCGGTTGTTGGTTGTTAAGCTCTCCGAAATGCTTCCGGAAATCAGAATATCCTCGCCGTCGCCAGCAGCGAGAAGATCAAGGCCCGCGCCGCCAACAAGAACATCGTTGCCTGTACCACCATCAATCGTGTCATCGCCGATGCCGGCCTCGATCAGATCTTGACCGCTACCCCCTTGGACAGTATCGGCCCCTCCTTCGGCCCCTTCGATGGGATCGGAAAAGATCCTGTCGTTACCATTGCCACCATCAATGGTGTCACCGTTTCCCTCGGGCCCATCCGCATAAATGGTGTCGGCCGATGACCCACCGACGATCGAATCGCTCCCTCCTTCGCCACCATCACTATCACCGTAAAGAATATTGTCTGCCGCGCCCCCAAGGATGGTATCCGCGCCGCCGCCGCCGCGAAGTTCCGTTGGCAACCCGCTCACCAAGGAGGCGTCGAGTTGATCAGCCCCCTTCTGACCCCAACCCACCACGCGACCGGTGACGCCATTGATCGTCTGCTGCGTGTTGACGGCAGCGTTATTGAGAAGAAGTGTTCGAAGCGAAATCTGATCAACCGCCGTCTGTTCGAATTGAACCGAATCCGCTCCACTGGTTCCCGACCAAATCAGATCGGTCGTCAACGGATTGTTGGGATTGGGTCGAAGCATGTAGCCGAAAATGTTGACGGTCGCCGAGCTGATCGAGCTGACGCCGCCGTCACGGTCGGTCGCGCGGAACTTGATCGCGTACGTCCCGACGTCTGGATAGAGATAGCTCACCGGCCCGCTATTCATGACGACCGTTTGATCGAAGATGCCGTTGCCATCCCAATCGATGTCATAGGTAAAGCTCGCCGCTTGATCGGCCGGCGAGGGGTCATTCGCCGAGAGTGCCAGGGAGACGCTCGTTCCAAAAGGAACATTGAGCGGAACAGTCCCCGACACTTGCGGCGGCGTGTTGTTGATGGTGAGTGTGGCGGCCCCGGTGAAAGAGAACCCGTTGTTGTCAATGACCTGAAGGCGAATGCTCGTCGCTGCAGGTCCATTAGCAAGTCCAACAGCCACCAGATCGGCCCAGGTCAAGGTCGGCGATCGGCCCTGGGCATCATCGAATTGGCCATCCCCATCTAGATCCCATGCATACGTGAAAGGTTGCAACGGATCGATGTCCGAGGATAAGAGAGCATCGAGCGTCAGCGAATCCCCCTCCGCGACGGCGTAAGGACCGCCAACCGAGAGGGTCGGGCTCGCAGCGGTAACCGTGGCCGAGGTCGGGGAGTAGCCGACAGACCAAGTGACGGGATCGTTCACGTTGCCGTCGATCACCGTCGCAAATGTACCGCTGCGTGAGACTCCATTGACAGCGACATTGGCCGAGCCGTTGGTTGGAATGAAGCCACTCACATTGACAACAAGGTTACCAGCAAGCGTTGTAGCGCCGGCAACATTCAAGCGATCCACGACCGTCGGCCCCCAGTCCATGGCCAGGCTGCCAGCAGCAAGCTGCGTGTAACTCCCCGTGACCGAAAGGATGCCATTCGTGGTCCCCAAGCCTGGCGAGACTGTCCCACCATTCACCAGGTTCCCAGCGACGGTACCTAAACCCGTCAGTTGCCCACCGTTGATAGTCGTTGCAATTCCGCTAATGCTCCTACCGAACGTTCGACCACTTTCGATCCGCGTCTCACCCGCATACTGAGCGTAGTTGGCGCCCGAGGTGAAAGAGATGTTACTCAGGGATGCATGAACCAGGCCGTAGTTGTCGAAATTGCCGTTGATCGACCCGGTACGGAATTCAGCGATAACGCTGCCGGAATTGATCCAGCGGGAAGTGGAGCCTGCAAAATTTGTCCCGCCACGAACAATCACTCCTGAACCGATAGTTACCTGGATGTTTGTGTCCGCGGCGGCCATTGACGTCGTCGTCGATGCGTTGTTGAAGATCGTTCCCGGACCGACGATGGATTGAGTACCCACGAACGTCATCGTCGTCGCTGAAGCAGTGTTCCTCATCGTCCAACCGTTAAGATTCAAGCCATTGCGAATGGTATAAGGTTGTGTCGCGACGAGGTCCGATCCAAGAGTCAGATTGTCAATAGTTCCACCGTTGATGGTGAGAACGGGTCCACCGGTGCTTGAGTAGGTCATGTTCCTGAGAGTACCTCCATTCAGGAGGTTAAATGAACCTGTCTGAGCGTTCAGCGCGAGGTTCCCTGTCATGGTCCCAGTGATGTTTACTGTACCGACGTTGTTCCCCAACCGGGTAAAGTTCCCAAGATTGGCAGTGTTGACCGATCCCCCGAGATTCAACGTGCCGGTGCCAACGTTAATCGTCCCGGCATTAGACCACGCGCCATTGAGTGAAAACGTTCCGTCATTGACTTCGAGGATTCCTGTATTGGTCCAACCGGTGGACAGGGTGATTGTACCTCGAGTCGAGCGAATCGTCCCCTGGTTGTCCAGATAGGAAATCGTCCATGATTGAAACATTCCTTCCGTAACCATCGTTCCGGCATTGATCCAGCGGTCGAGCGTCGTTGGTGAGCTGAAGATGGCATTTCCACTCCCACCCACACTCACACCCGCGCCAATGGTCGTCTGTCCTGGCGTACTAGAGTTGATACCGGCCACTTCCATCCTTATCGATGACGCATTCAGCTGAATGGAACCTGGGCCCATAATCGACTGAGTTCCGCGGAAAGTCACCGTCACCGTTGACGAAGATGTCGTATCAATTGCTAAGGTTTGGCCATTTAGATTGAGACCGTTACGAACAGAAATCGATCCCGATAATGTCAGCGGAGATTCCAAAGTCAAATTGTCGAGAGTACCGCCAGTAACATTAAGAATGGCGCCTCCGGAGGAAGAGTACCTGCTGTTAATTATAGAAGCGCCGGCCAAAAGGGTGGCCGACCCGATGGCGGGGGTCAATGCGAGGTCACCTGTCCAATTTCCGCCGATGTTGATAGTACCCCCCGTCCGTACGAAAACTCCGACACTGGCGGGAGTCATTTCGCCTCCGAGGTAGAGAGTGCCCCCCTGAACGTCGATCGTACCGCCATTCGTCCAGCCATTGACGCCGTTACCGAGAAATGTCGTTCCGCCACTGAAGATTAGGGTTCCAAGATTATCAAAGTTAAGGATGTTCCATTCCGTTGGGGCATTCCTAATGAAGGTTCCGGCGCTGACCCAGCGGCTGAAAGCGCTCGAACCAGAAAAATTTGCTCTTCCGGTGCCGACAACCGACACGCCGGCCGAGATGCTAACTTGAGTCGGTAACGAGGCGCTGCCACCACTGGCCATCATGGTCGTCGCCGACGTTGAATTGATCTCAATCGTCCCCGGGCCAGTGATCGATTGTGTCCCAACAAACGTCACGGCGACCCCATTCGACCCGAAAAGAGTCCAAGTCTGACCGTTCAGATTCAAACCATTCCGAACAGTGAAGCCACCGTTAGAGGTCAGGTTCTTACCAAGTGTAACGTTATCAAGGGTGCCTCCCGAGACGTTGAGCACCGGCGGTCCACTCAAGGCGGTAGACGTGTAGAGGCTATCCTTCAGTGTACCGCCAGTAACAAGATTAAATGTCCCCGTCGACTCATTCAGTGCAAGATTGCCCGTCAAAACTCCAGTAATGTTGACCGTTCCGGCATCGGCCCCCGCCCGCATCATGTTTCCCAGGTTCGCCGTATTGATGGAGCCGCCCAGGTTCAATACGCCGCTGATCACGTTGATCGTGCCAGCGTTGGACCACGAATTGGTGCCGCTGCCGAGCGTCAATGTGCCGCCATTGGCTTCGAGCGTTCCAGTATTGGTCCAACCAGTCGACACCAAGACCGTCCCCGAGGTCGAGCGGATCACTCCCTGGTTGTCGAGATTGGAAATCGTCCACGTTCGAGAGGTCGTTTCGCACGCGATCGTCCCCGCATTGATCCAGCGATCGAATGGAGTCACACCAGAGAAGGTGGTAGTTCCCGTACCCCGAATGGTTACGTCGGATGCGATCGTCACCTGAACCGGCACCGTTGACGTGCCGCCGCTCACCCTCATCGTCGTTGTCGCTGAAGCACTATTGAGCAGGATCGTTCCCCCGCCGGTAATGGACTGACTCCCGATGAACGTCACTGTTGTTGCCGTTGTCGGAGCATGGGTCCAAGTCTGACCATTTAGGTTCAGACCATTGCGAATCGTGAAACTCCCTGTCGACGACAAACTCGCTCCCAACGTGACGTTGTCGAGCGTGCCGCTCGAAACCGTTGCGCCGGCATTCAAGACAACACTCGCCAATGTGCCGCCTGAAATCGAGACGCTCCCCCCTGTCCCAGGCAAAATCTGCGCGTTATTGATCGCGCCCGAGGCACCGACAGTCAGGCTTCCATTCACTTGCACGGTGCTCGATGTCAGCGAACCGCCAGCAATGTTGAGCGATCGATCCGAGACAACACTGCTAACGCTGGCCGAACCGCTCGACAGCTGGATGGTCGATCCCGATCCGACAATCTGCACATCATCCGTCGCCCCTGGGAGCGAGTCGGTCGACCAATTCAGCGGATCCTGCCAAAGGTTATTGCCCGCGCCCCCGTCCCACAAAATCACCGCCGGCACAGTTCGATCTTCCAAAAGCTCTAACCGAAGGGATCGGCCTCGATCCTTCCTCTTGAGGTAACATCGGCGACGAAACAACGAATTTAACGACGAGTAAGCAGACATAGACAACGCTCCCGAGCGAAAGAGGCAACGTCAATATCCAAGCCGACACTTCTCGAGCCAGATCGGCGAAGAAAATCAACCGAAATGCCGTGAGCCGAACCCGTCCGGATAACCGTGCAAAGGAGGCCATTCCATCAGAAAACAGACACCTCCCGGCAAGCAATTTCCTAGTTCATGAGGTGAATGAACATCCATAGATGTTCACGAGTCAAAAGCCGCTCGCCGCGCCGACAAGGGGCCAGGATTCCCCTAGGTGACACCGCTCACGGAGAATTGGCCCCGTTTGAAAATCCGTCGGTGGCTTTCCCTGCGCGAACGTCAATAAGTGATTCTCTTCTTGCCTAGAGTCTGGTACGCCCCACCACGCCAGGGTGACGTGATTGTCGAGGCAAGATGACTTTCGTGCAAGAAAAAATAGGATTCACTTGAGCAGGTTTATGCGATGTTTAGGTCCATTTTAGAGGTGAGCCGTTTCTTTTTTCCGCGTGGCAACATGATCCCGAGGATCAAGCCGATCTGCTGCCGGCCAGGGCGACAAACGCTCAGCCGCTTGCCTTGTGAAGCCGGTATTGGTGCCCGATTCGAGGCATGTGCAACCCCTTTGCATAGGAAAGGGGTATGGACTACCCCTTTCGTTCCGCTTTGGGCCGCACTGTCGAACGTCGACAGGTAACGTAAACGCTGATTCAGCCTAGACTTTTGAAGAAACTGCCCCGCTAGGACTCGAACGTAGAACATGCAGATCCAAAAGCCGTTCGGCAAAACCCTGCGAATTTGGCCCTAAACACCTTCCGTTATCGTGGTATGCCCTATCGAACCTTCAACCAACCAATCGCCACTAAGTCCATGTTTTCGTACGTTTTCGCGTGATCGATCGAAAGGGGTAGTGCAATTCGGCAGTCTGGAAGAGGAATGCAAACGGATCCCAGCATTGACTGAAAAACCGTTGAGTCTCAGAGAGCGGGTCGGTAGCTTGGATGTTTCATGGCTCACGGGAGCCATCGGAGAGTTTTCGGCTTACACCCTTGGCGGGAGAGCGAACATGGGGGATCCCCAGTTAGGGAAACATGATTATCCGCGTTGGTTTTGAAGCTTCGTTTACGTTTGCCGAGCCGACCGCAGTGCTGATGATGATGTGCCTCCACCCGTCTCGGACCCACACTCTCCGCGAGACGCAGCGATTGGTTGTGAATCCAATTGTTCCGATTTCAGACTACACCGACATTTATGGGAATCACTGCGGGCGAACGGTGGTGCCGGCGGGACAGGTTACATTTCGCGGGGATGCCGTCGTCCATGACGATGGATTGCCGGACGTGCAGGTGTGGAACGCATTTCAGCATCCGGTACAGGACCTCCCGAGTGACGTTCTCTTGTTCCTGCTTGGCAGCCGCTATTGCGAAGTCGACAGCGAACTGCGGGACACCGCCTGGGCGATTTTTGGAAAACTCCCGGCGGGGTGGTCGCTGGTGCAAGCGGTGTGCGATTACGTCCACCGACATATCCGCTTTGATTACTTGCAGGCCCGCGCCAATCGAACGGCGCTCGAAGCATATCGCGAGCGGGTCGGCGTTTGCCGGGACTACATGCATCTGGCGATTACGTTCTGCCGATGCCTCAATATCCCGGCTCGGTATTGCACGGGTTATCTTGGAGATATCGGCGTTCCGCGCGTTCCTTCGCCGATGGACTTCAGCGCCTGGTTCGAGGTTTACTTGGGTGGTCAGTGGCATGCTTTCGACGCGCGAAACAACACGCCGCGCATCGGACGGGTCCTGATGGCTCGGGGTCGTGACGCTGCCGACGTCGCGCTGACCACGACATTCGGCGTCAACCAGCTCCAATTGTTCCAGGTTTGGACCGACGAAGTTTTGGCATGAGTTGTTTATCCAAAATCGATTCCGTCGCTCCCGCTTCCTCCTGAGCTGACCTGCCCAGCGGGCAGCTCCATCTCCCGGAACCAATACTGGGACACCGACACTCCTGCTTTTCTGCCAGTTCATTCGCCTGCCAGACAGTTTCCGTTGTGAGGTCGAGAGCCGTCAACCAACCGCCGATCACACTGCATCAATGAGCGTGAGAACCGCCTGCTGAACATGGGAGACCGTCCGGTCAACCACGCCCCTGCGGCAAGATTCTCGGCACGTTGAGTTGATGGGGTTCGGGAGCTGGAGTTTTGCTGGCGGCCCGGCGGTCGGGAAGGAGTTCGTCGAGGTCTTTGGCGGGGTGGACGCTGACGGCGGTCAGGCCTATCTGGCAAAGCCTTTGCCGGTGTTTCCCGATTTCGATGGGGAATAGAATGGGGAAGTGGGTCACCCTATCTGACGCAAAGCATCTCGTCCAAAGGCTTGATTATGTATCTGTCGTAGGTTCGAATCCTACTCGCTGTGGTTTCCCTGCTTCGTGACATAAAGATGTCACTCCTGGCGACGGCTCGCCCATCCTAGGTCGAACCAGAACAACCCTCGCCTTCGTGGCCTCGTAGGAGCAATGCCGATCGCGGTGATGTTCTCCGTGGACCGGTTCTGGGTCGAAAATGCCGCGCTAGTCGATTACGTTTTATCGTTCAGCGATTTGCGAGTGAGAAGATAGACCAATGGTCCAAACGAGCCCAACATCAATGTGGCAACAACCCAAGGCCAAGGATTTCGGCCCGTTGCTCGGGCGTCCCGCCATAGCCAAGTCAGAACAAGTACCAACGCAATCACCAAGTCTGCGAATACTTGCCCGGCGCCCGTTGACTGAAAATGCGGCGCGAGGATGCCCCAGAAACCGTGCTGGTAAAGTGCGACGGCGGTGAGGGCGCCAAACAGAACGAGTGTAACGACGATGAGAACGCGATGCATGACAGGCTCCTTTCGCTTTCGCCAGCCGAACTATGTAGCATCGAGGTAATTCCGTCAATTACCATCGAGGTAATTGATGTCTCTCTTTCTCCGGGTGTAATGCCGACATGCGCGAATCGACATGCGATCTGACGGACAAACTTCGGCTGGCGCGAAAAGCTCGTCGGCTCAGTCAACTCGATCTTTCATTGCGACTGGGCGTGTCTCAGCGACATGTGAGCTTCGTGGAGAGCGGTCGGGCTAGGCCCAGCCGCGATTTACTCGTAGCCTGGCTGAGAGAATTAGAGCCTCCCATGGTTGTGTTCAACCAAGTGATGGCCGACGCAGGCTTTGCTCCTGTTTATTCCGCGAAGACATTCTCCGATCCCGCCATGCAGCAAGCGAATCACGCGATTGAAGCGATGCTTCGCTCGCATGATCCAATGCCTGGGTTTGTCATCGACGCAGACTGGAATCTGCTTCGACACAATCGCGGTGCTCGATGGTTGGCAGTTACATTGATGCCCTGGGCAGAGGACGTGCTGGATTCCACACCGAGCAATCTTCTTGACTTGCTCGCCCATCCCGAGGGTTTCACGAAGCATATGATTAACTTCGATGAGGTTGGACCGGCGGCGCTGGTTCACCTTCGTCACGAGGTCGCGGCTCGACAGGGGCTCGCCCCCAAAGTGCAGGCGTTCGAGGATTTGTTGAAGAAGCGTTTCGGGGATAAGATTCTACCTACGAACTGGAGTAAGCCAACGGCACCAGTCTTGACGACACGGTACGCAACGCCGTTGGGAGAAATTGCTTTCTTCAGCATGTTTACCACGTTCGGAACGCCGCATGACATCACTCTTGCGTCGCTGCGGGTCGAGCACATGTTCGCCGCCGATCAGGCGACGCAAACCTTGATCGAATCACAGGTTCGCTAACGGCCCGCATGTCGCCGTCGGTGAACTCCGCCGACAACAGATCGATCCGGAAATCCCTAGGCGAGGAGTCTTCAAAACCGCTGGCCGGGAAAAAGTACCACAGGGAGTATAACGTTACTTCACCCATTTTCGTTTATTGATGATCGCGCAGGAAAAGCCGCCGGTGACCGAATCACCGAGGACGTTTCGCAAGCGAATTCGCCCCCTTTCTGCCGCGGCGGGCGGCTTTTGTTTGGTGAAGATCAGTAGGTATTCCGTGGGACGATGATGTTTCTACTTGGCCGTTGAGATGATTGAATCGTTGATCAGCACGTTGGTCGGGACAGTCCAGGCGAACGGAGATATTTCATCACGGAGTTGTCGGCTCTTTCGAGTTCACAAATCAATCTCACTTGCTGCGCCGTCACCACATCAAGAACAGAAACGGACCCAAATACAGACTATCCAAGCCGAGTCGTCTCGATCACTTGGAAACCGTTGACGAGAAGACCAACGATGGTGAAAGAGGATCGGTTTATGCTTCGGAGCCCGGTCATCTCTCAACTCGATGCCGACGGACTCACCACGTCTTGTGCTTTTCATTGCGGCACGATCCACAGACTGTTGTTTGCCGCGGGTGGTTGAGCGAGTTCGTTGAAGGGCAATTAGAACGGCAACGTGTGCTTGTGCCCGAGAAAGGGATTGCGTCGACGCAGGCCTTCGGGCTGATTTGGGGGATCCCCCTAATCTGGGCCGACCTAAGCGGGAGCGTCATTCGGGCGGATTTTTCGGTCGCTTAATGCTTTCGCGACCGGGGCGATATCCGGGTGCCTGATCGGCATGACGGGATTTCTTACCAGGCGTTTTCTTTTTCTCCGCAGGCGGAATCGTGTGAACGTAGTCGCCGCGAAAACGAGAATTGGCGTCCTCACGACGGCGCTGAAGTGCTTCCCCCGGGGGCTTTGCCGAAATCAGACAATCACAACCTTCGCCGATCAAGTCCGCGCGGCCCGCTTCCAACAGAGCGGCACGAACTTCGAAGTAATTCTCGGGCTTGAAGAATTGCATGAGGGCCCGCTGAAACTTTCGCTCGCGCATCTTTTTGGCGACATAGACCGGCTTCTTCGTAAACGGATCGATTCCCGTGTAATAGATGGCCGTCGCGACATCCATCGGTGCCGGGATGAAATCCTGTACCTGGTCGGGCTTATACCCACTTCGCTTGAGAAACATCGCCAAGTCAATCATCGAGGCCAAATCGCTGCCGGGATGACTGGCGATGTAATAGGGAACAAGAAACTGTTTCTTGTTGGCTTTCTTTGATTCCTCTTTGAAGCGTTTGGCGAACTCCACGAATTCTTCCGGACTGGGCTTGCGCATGTGATCGAGAACTTCCGCATCGGTGTGTTCGGGGGCGACCTTGAGTCGGCCGCCGACGTGATGTCGAGTCAGTTCGCTCATGTACTCTGGTGATCGCCGAGCCAGATCCATCCGAATGCCGCTTGCGACAAGCACCTTTTTGATTCCCGGCTGAGCGCGCGATTCCGTCATCAATTGGACCAGCGGTCCGTGGTCGGTGCCCAACAATTTGCAGATCGTCGGATGCACGCACGACTGTCGCCGACAGACGGCTTCGACCTCGGGCTTTGAACAGCGCATCTGATACATGTTCGCGGTCGGACCCCCGATGTCCGAGACGGTCCCTTTGAAGTCCGGATCGCTTGTCATTTCGCGGAGTTCGGCAAGGATGTTCTCCTTGCCACGCGATTGAATGATTCGCCCCTGATGAGCGGTAATCGAACAAAATGTACAGCCGCCGAAGCACCCGCGCATGATCGTCACGGAATCCTTAATCATCTCGAACGCGGGAATCTTTGCTGAGTAACTTGGATGAGGCCGACGCGTGTAGGGAAGCGAGTAGATCCGGTCCATGGATCCTTCGGAGATCGGAAATCGCGGGGGATTCTGGACGACGGCTTGACGATCGTGCCATTGGAGGAGTCGGCGGGCGTTGTAAGGATTTGTTTCGTGATGGAAGATCCGAGTCGCCTCGGCAAAGGCGAGCTTGTCCGCCTTGACCTCTTCGAAGCTCGGCAGAACAAGCACGTCGGTCGGTGGAGCTTCCGAAGCGCCCATCGCGTACGCCATGCCGCGCATGTCGCGAAGATCTTTCACGGACTCGCCTTGATCAAGCCGGCGGGCGATCTCGAGTATCGACTCTTCCCCCATCCCGAAGACGACGAGGTCTGCTTTGCTATCGAGTAAGATCGAGCGTTTGACCGTATCGCTCCAGTAATCGTAATGAGCGAGTCGTCGCAACGATGCCTCGACCCCACCGGCAATCACGGGAACACCCGGGTACGCCTCGCGTGCTCTCTGGCAATACGGCAAAGTGGCTCGATCGGGCCGTAAGCCGATCCGCCCTCCCGGCGAATAGGCATCGTCGTTGCGGACTTTCTTGTTCGCGGTGTAATGGTTGATCATCGAATCCATGTTCCCAGCGCTGATCGCGCAGAACAGTCGTGGTCGGCCGAACATCCGCCAGGGCTCGCAGCTTCGCCAGTCTGGCTGCGAAACGATCCCCACGCGATAGCCAGCGGCTTCGAGAACCCGACCCAGGATTGCCATGGCAAAACTTGGGTGATCGATGTAGGCGTCGCCGGTGACGAAGACGATGTCGATTTCGTCCCACCCGCGCGAACGGGCTTCTTCCGCCGACATCGGCAGCGGCTTTCGGCTATTGATCGGCGGCAAAGGGACAACGGGAAGCATCGACAGCGAATCGCTGGTTTCGCCGGCGTTGTTGTTGATGATGGTCAAAGCCATTCACTGAGTCCAGATTCAGACGGATTCCATGAGTTACAGTCGACTTGGGACCAAAACTTGGGAACAAAGGGCCGGCACGGAACAATCCCATGTTGGTCGACGGAAATGGGATCAATGGAAGTCCCTAGCCCGCTGTTGAGAAAACCCGCCCAAGTCACTCCGAACTACCGGCAGAGTCTCATCAGTGAACCAGACTCCTTTAATTTTAGGCGAAACTTCGGTTGCCGCAAGATTTGCTTCATCACGCTCGATTGGTCATCGCCCAGAGTCGTGGAGGCTCCCCCCGTCCATCGGGACGGTCCGATCCCCTGCCCAGAATTCCCGTCGCAAGTTTCATGAGGAAAAAGGCTCCGTGTAACTCGATCGACGTGCGATTTTTCGACCTCCCGCTCGATCTTGCCAAACGACTTTTCAATTGCGGGTGAGTCCTCCTCGTTGAAAGGGGCGTGGTCAAGTTTTCTCCTCGTGGGCACCGGCGATGGCAGCGCTCCACTTATCTGCGAAACCCGGATCACCTATGGACGTCCATTTTTGACCAAGGGTGTCACAATTTCTGTACATGTGCGTCTATTTACTGGAAAAGCTCTTGCGCCTTCGGAAAATCTGATCGTCCCTCGTTCACAGAATGTGGATCATTGATTGAATGAGGCTGGCGAACCCTTACGAGAGGATCATAAACGATGTCCTACCAAGTCCGAGCGATCTTTCTGTGGATGTTCGGAAGCGTCCTGGTTTCGATGGAAGCCGCTGATACCAGCAACGTCGCCAGCGTGGTGGTCCGCAATGGGACAACGAGTTTTAAGCACTTCGTCGCCTTCAGCGCTGACTATTACGGCGAACGCCGCTTCGTCGTGTTGGCTACCAATACTCCTGTCTCGGCCAGCGTATTGAAGAAAGTCCGCGCAAAGCGGGTCGACGAAAACTACGACGAGGAACTCGATCAACCTTACTTGAAGGCGGCGCTCAACGAGAAGGGTGAGTTCCTCTCGCTGTCCGGAAGTTACTCAAACGGCAACACGTCAGGCGTCTTCCTTAGCTCTCAAGGGATCGTCGGCGGAGCAACCATTTCGCCAGGATCGATAGAGGGGAACGCGACTTTTAAGGATGAAGGAGATTTCGCGAAGTCGGTAACGATGAAGTTCAAAGTCCCTTTAGACGCGCTCCCTGCTTCAGGCCAGAAGCCGGCCATCGAGCCCCCCGTGAAACCCACGGTGACAGGTGAATTTGTCGGCAACGGCAAGAAGGCGTCGATTCAGTTCATCTCCGTCAGGCATCATGAAAAATTCAACGGTAAGCGGGCGATCACCATCCTCTTCACCGAGAAGGAACACCCGAAAGATTCCAAAGCAGAAACCAAGGCCGTCTTCGGCGAATACGGCAGCGCGATCATTCTGCATGTCAATGAGAATGGGGGGATCTTCGGATGCGAGATCGCGCACACGGCTCACGCGAAGTCCCCTTTTACCTCGCTAGGCGAGATCGCCATGAACGAATTCGACATGTCGACGGGCAATGCGAAAGGACAGGTGACGACTCCGGGTGAACTCGATACCTTCGGGCAGAAATGGTCCGTCGATCTGAAATTCGCCGCCCCCTTGCCCGCAGAATCGATCAAAGAAATGACCGCGAAAGAGGAGGAGGACGACGAGAAAAGCCCGCTTGAAAAGAGAATGGACGATGAGGACGACGAGGATGAGGACGACGACGACTTCTCCGCGAAAAAGAAGCCGAGCCGAGAGAAGGAGATCGTACCGACCCTCAAAATCGTCGATCTACCGCTGCCAGCAAGCGCGAAGGACATCCAATACAAGGCTCTGGTGAAGCAGATCACTTTCCAGAGCGAGCAAAAGATCCCGGCACTGGCGGCAGAGGTTCAGAAAACCTTTGCAGGCAAGGGATGGAAGTCTGCCGCGAGTCCACTCATCCGAGCGACATCGGCCATCATTGAATTGACTCAGGGTGAAGCAAGACTCACCCTCATGATGAAGCCAAAGGGGAACGGGACGGAAACCCTGGTCATGACCAGAAACCTCGATTGGTCAGGTGCCGACACGAAGAAAGCTCGGCCGAGAAGAGAGAGTAAAGACGACGAAGATGACGACGACGATTTCGAAAAGGAAGCGCTCGACGCCATCAATGACGCGCTCGATGAGCTGAAGCGATAACGCGCGCGATCGAAGAATCTCGTCAACACTTCTGTTTCTGCAACAGAAGTGGCGTCTCCTTTCGACGGAGACGTCTGCTAACCAGTTAGGCAACTAGTCTGCCCCATCGTTCGACGAAGGCTTGGTAGTCGTCGGGTGTATCGATTCCTTTGCCGGCCCACGCGGATGGAACGGCGCGGGCAGCGATGATGCGCCCGGCTTCGATCGCGCGAAGTTGTTCGAGACTTTCTTGACGTTCCAAAGTCGAAACCGGCCACGAGGCGAACTCCATCAGAAAAGGAGTTCGATAGGCGTAGATGCCCAGATGATGATACCAGCTCGGCAGATGGGGTGGAGTAGGTTGTCGATCGAATGGAATCGCGGCACGCGAGAAATAGATCGCTCGGCCACGCGCATCCAGAACCGCCTTCACCACATTCGGATTGGCCTTATGTGATTCGGTCCCGCCGGGCATCGCAATCACAAGAGTCGCCATGTCAGCATTTTCGTCGGAAAGCAATGCCGAGGTGACATCGAGGATCGCGCGGGGGTCGAGTTCGGGTTCATCTCCTTGCACGTTGACGACAAAGTCGAGTCCATGGGACAGGCCCAGCTTTTCGATCGCCTCGGCAATGCGCGTCGTGCCACACTGATGATGTTCCCCGGTAAGGACGGCCTGCGCACCTGCCTCCTGGGCGATCGCGACCAGCCTTTCATCATCACAGGCGACGACGACTTTTTGCAGTTGCCCATCGGACATCGCCACAGCTCGCCGAGCGTTACCAACTACATACGCAAGCAACGGCTGCCCCGTCTCTTGCAGAATCAATTTGTTGGGAAGCCTGGTGGAAGCGAGTCGGGCGGGAATCACGATAATGCCACGCTTGGGTCTATTGATCAGCTTGATGTTGGCGTCCATGCCATCCTCTCCGCTTTCATGGGTCTGGGAAGTGACTCTTTAAACAGACCCTTTCTTCTCCATTCGTTCTCTGGCCTTTCGGCTAATTTTGTTCCACAGGCCTGAGAGCCCCATTGCTTTCTTCATGTCGGCCAGCGTTTGGTCGGCAATCTCTTTCGTGCGAAGCGTTCCCTCGTAGATGATTTGTTCAACGAGGCCGGACTCTCTTTCAAACTCGGCCCGTCGCTGACGAATGGGAGATAGGAACGCCTCAAGGGCGACGATCAATTTCTCTTTGACTTCAACATCGCCGACCGTTCCCTCGCGATACCTCGCTTTCAACTGCTCGACCTCTTGTTTGTTGGTATTGAACGCATCGTGCAGAGAGAAAATGGGATTACCTTCGACGTTCCCGGGGATGTCGGCACGGATGCGATTGGGGTCGGTGTAAGCCGAGCGAATCTTCTTCGCGACACTCGGGGGATCATCCGAAAGAAAGATGGCGTTGCCGAGACTCTTACTCATCTTTCCCTTGCCATCGATTCCCGGCAACGTCGGCACGTCGCCGATCATGGCAGCCGGCTCCGGAAAGGTATCTCCGTAGAGAAAGTTGAATCGCCGAGCAATCTCGCGAGTGATCTCGATGTGGGCCTCGTTGTCCTTTCCCACGGGGACCAGATGCGACTTAGGCATCAAGATGTCGGCCGCCTGTAGGACGGGATATCCAATCAGACCGAAGGGGACCGACTCGTCTTCCATCATGGCCGCCTTGGCCATCTCTTTGATGCTGGGCAATCGCGAAAGACGGGGGAGTGTCACCAGCATCCCAAAGAAAAGATTCATCTCATACACGGCATGAATGGCCGACTGCAGATAAATGGTCGATCTTTTCGGATCGATGCCACAAGCAAGATAGTCGAGAACCATGTCATGAACGTTCGCCCGGAGAGCATCGATCGCTTCCTTCTCGGGCTTGGTCGTCAGCATGTGCAGATCGGCGATCAAGAAGTAACAGTCGTATTCATCTTGAAGCTTGACGCGATTGGCGATGCTGCCGACATAGTGGCCGAGATGAAGCTTGCCCGTCGGACGATCTCCCGTGAGGAGTCGCCGTTTGGCGGTAGCCGAGGTTGCTATGTCGTCCGACGTCATGATGATCTTCCACGCTTGCGCGATTGGCGAAAGCTTGTCCCTATTCTCGTCTGGATTATCCTGTGGTCGGCTGTTGTTCTATGGACGACCTATCCTCGCAAAGGATCTCATCAGATCCTCGCGGGCTCCATCCCATTCCCGATCGGCTCGGATTCGCCGCTCGTTCTGCGGGGAAATCTAAAGCCCCTCGCTGTTTAGAGCAAGGCGATCTCTACCCGGCCGGCCCCAATCAGCTATCTTGCCGAGTGTACCATTCGGTCGACGAGGGTAAAAACGAGTCTGTTTTGTCGTGCCCGATCATCTTGAAAGGAGATTTCCTCATGGGTCTGGTTCGCCACATGGTGATCTGTCGCTTCAAAGAGGGAACAACGACCGAGAAGGCGAACGATCTCCTTTCGCTCATTTTGAAGATGAAGGGGCGGATCCCGGGGATTGTTGGGATCGAAGCGGGCCCCTACGAGAGCCCCGAGGGAATGAATGCCAGCTACACTCACGGCTTTTTGGTGACATTCGAGAGCCCGGCGGCCCGTGACGTCTATTTGCCCCATCCCGAACACGTCGTCGTTCGAGACGCGCTTCTGCCTCACATCGATTCGGTGATTGCCTTCGATTTCGAAGTGAGAACCTAGCACACGTTGCCGACATCTGTGGGCGATGATCTCTCGTGCGGACTCTTCCTACCGGTTTCTCTGAATGCAAACGCGCTGTTGAACCAAAGTCGCTCGCTATGTCCTATATTTCGTCACGCTCTGAGTCTTGCTCATCCTCCCTTCGCCGAGATGGGTATTCATCGAGCTCGCGATCATTCCATCATCGATCGAGGTAGGCTCCGTGCTGGACACGCATCTCATGTCGGACCACTCGGCAGGGATTCATCCCAGCACCAGCTCGATGCTTCGGCCCCCCAGAGCGACTCCCTCTGTCTCGTCTGACACTGTTCAACACCAGTGGGTCCGCTGGCAGAATCGGACAGAAGATCTCGTCCATGCTTGGCAACAGCTGGTGGATCGAAGCAGTCCGGGAAAAGCGTATCTTTCGCCTCGATTTGTGGGGCCGGCTCTTCAGCATCTCGACCAAGGCCGAGATCCATTCATCGTGATGACCCGGGAACCTTTTTCTGCCGAGCCTTTTTCTGCCGAGCCGGCAATCCTGATGGTCGCAGATGCTTGTCGTTTCAGCACGCGGGCTCCGTTTCCTCACTTGCGTGCGTTCAAAAGTATTCACTCGTTTATGACGGGTTTCGTCGTGACACCGACGTGCGAAGTGCATGACATCGAGTCCTTCTTTCGTTCGATCACAAGCCAAGGCTATCTCGGTATCGAGATGCTGTATCGAATCGTCGAAACGCCAAACTGGCAAGATCTGTTGGAGGGTGCTCGTCGGGCGGGCTTTGACTGGGTCGAGTACCGCCGGTTCTCCCGCGCGGTGATCGAGACGAGCCAAGACATCGACATGGAAGCCTTCATGACCTCCAAACGCCGAAAGGCGTTCAAGTCCGCGATGAAGGGACTGGCGTCGCTGGGGCCTGTTGAACATACCGTCGTCACGGACCCAGCCGAGCTTATCGCGGCAGGCGAGCGATTTCTCGATCTTGAAGATAAAGGATGGAAGCACGACCGCCATGTCTCTCTCCGAGAGAACCCGGCCGAGGAAGCATTCTTTCGCGAGATGTTCAAAAGCTTTTCTCAAGCAGGACAGGCTCGCGTTTGTGAGCTTCGCGTCGGTGAACGCGTGGTGGCATCGACGATTCACCTGTTGTCGACGGACACCAGTTTTGCCTTCAAGCTTGGATGGGATCCCGAACTCGCCAAATACAAGGTCGGCATCTGTCAACAGGTGCTCACCGCGCAGAACGCAAGGCGGGATTTCAGCGACATGGCAATCATCGATAGTTGCACGGAAGGCGAATCATTCTTCGAAAAGCTTTGGCCCGGCCGAAGACAAATCGCCTCGGGCATCTTCGTTCGCCGTGGTATGCCCAGCATGATGGTCCGCAGCCTATTGAACATCAAACAGCTCAAGCGATACCTTTTACCTACCGACTGCGCCGGTGACAAACATGACGGCGACCCCTGCGGGCACTAACCCTTTCACCCAAAAAATGGTGCACTCCCGACTCGCGTTCACGACCAACACCGACTAGGCTCATCGTCGACAAGGTCGGCCAAGGCCGGTCGACGTCGGATGTTTCTTATTCGATCGGGGGGGCTCCACGATGTTCTCTATCTTTGGATGGATCTATGTCGCGTCGATCAGCGCGTCCTTCGCGGGCGACCTCGAAAAGTTGGCGTATCGAGATCCTTCCTTGGTGGTTGACCTGGGTGTCGGTCTTTGGGCGTGGCCGATCCCAGCCGATGCCGACGGTGACGGCGATTTCGATCTCTTTGTTTCGTGTCCGGACGTCCCCTCCAATGGGATTTGGCTCTTCGAAAATGTCACGGGCCCAACCAACAAGCAACCTATGCCAGTCTTTAAGCCTGCTCGGCGACTAAGCAAAACCGTCCACTACGTGATGCCCAGCTACGTCCACGGCACGCTTCGAGTTTTGTCGCCCAGATTTGAATATCCCGACTTCCTGCATCAGGGTCTCAACCAACGACACGAACTTGCTGTCTCGCTTCCCATCCACGTCGCCCGAGGCAAAGCCAAGGGAACACGCGCCGGGGGAATTCGCCACGATCAATGGCGATTCACCGACTTCGACGGCGATCATGTTCTCGATCTCGTGGTCGGGATCGAAGACTGGAGCGACTACGGATGGGACAACGCGTTTGATCCGGCCGGCCAATGGACCAACGGTCCTTTGCATGGCTTCATCTACCTTCTTCGCAACGAAGGAAGCAACGAGGCTGCGCGATATCAGTCGCCCGTCAAAATAGAAGCTGGCGGAAAGCCGATCGATGTCTATGGATGTCCATCTCCTAACTTCGAAGACTTTGATGGTGACGGCGATCTCGATCTTGTCTGCGGTGAATTCCTTGATGGATTCACTTATTTCGAGAATCGAGGAACTCGAACGAAGCCAACCTATGCCAAGGGTATGACACTGGTCGATCCGGAGGGTCATCGGCTAGCGATGAATGTGCAGATGATCGTCCCCGTCGCGTTCGATTGGGATGCCGATGGCGACACGGATCTGGTCGTTGGTGATGAAGATGGCCGAGTCGCATTCGTCGAAAATACCGGCCGGCACGGTACCAATCATTCCCCGCTGTTCCTTCCGCCAAAATACTTTCGTCAGCAGGCGGAGACGCTCAAGTGCGGGGCGTTGGCTAACCCGGTGGGAGCGGACTGGGACGGCGACGGCGATTTCGACATCGTGGCAGGCTGCACCGCTGGTACGTTCACGCTGTTCGAGAATACCAGCGGCGCGGGAGTCACTCGGCCATCCTGGAAAGAGCCCCAGTTGTTACAAGCGGGGGGAAAGCCGTTTCGTGTGATGGCCGGCCCCAACGGCGGGATTCAGGGGCCATGCGAAGCCAAGTGGGGATACACCACGCTTTCGGTGGCCGACTGGGATATCGACGGCGATCTGGACATCGTCTTCAATTCGATCTGGGGCCGAGTCTGCTGGCTGGAGAACGTCGGCACTCGTACCAACCCAACGCTTCGCGAAGCGCAACCGATTCAGGTAGACTGGCCAGGGCCTGCCCCCAAACCGGCCTGGACATGGTGGGAGCCGACCGGAAACGAATTGGTTACGCAATGGCGAACGACGCCGGTGGTCTACGATGCAACAGGGGACAAGCTCCCCGACTTGATCATGCTTGATCATGAGGGCTACCTTTCCCTCTTCGAGCGAGCATCGCGCGATGGGAAGCTTCTCCTTCTGCCCGGAAAACGGGTCCTCATGGACGAGAAAGGAGAACCTCTTCGCCTAAACGCGAAGCAAGCCGGCGGAAGTGGTCGGCGAAAGTTGGCGGCGGTCGATTGGGATCGCGACGGGCGATTCGATCTGCTTCTCAATTCGGCCAACGCGGATCTCCTTCGACAGGTCGATCAGCGTGACGGAAAGTGGTTCTTTCAAAATGTCGGCAAGCTCGCTCCGCAGGATATCGAGGGGCACGACGTCGCTCCGACGACGGTTGACTTCGACGGCGATGGCTGGCCGGAATTCCTGGGCGGGGCCGAGGATGGTCGGCTTTATTGGATGGATCACCCTGATTCTCCGCAGTAGACATCTTGGTACGTTCGCAAGGGAGACATCAGCGGTCATTGGATGCCCCCCCCGAGCGATTTGCTGCCGATCGAGCAGTGATCGGCCCTTTCGGGGGACCGGTCCGGGGTGAACCTTTTTCGCAGAAAGAGTCTCTTGTCGGCTGGCCGTGGACCAGTGCTTGGCCAGTTCCATAAAACTGCCGACCTGTGGGAATGATCAATCTTTGTGGGCCAAGCCCACAACATGTTTCCGACGGCGTCAAGCCGGCGATGGAGAACAACTGTGGGCGTGAATTTGGCGGTGATGGGTGCCACCGGTCTGGTGGGCGAAGTGATGCGTCAGGTCCTAGAGGATCGACGATTTCCGTACGGGTCGATTAAGTTTCTTGCTTCGAAGCGGAGTGCCGGCAAAACGCTCTCCTTCGCGGGAAAGACGTTCGTCGTCGAGGAAGCAACGCCCGACGCATTTCGCGGCGTGGACATTGTCCTTTCGAGCACACCCGCTTCGGTGAGCCGAGAGATCAGTCCGATGGCCGCCAAAGCCGGGGCTGTTGTCGTCGACAATAGCAGCGCCTGGCGAATGGACCCGAATACGCCGCTGGTCGTGCCCGAAGTCAATCCGCACGACATCGACAAGCACCAGGGAATCATTGCCAATCCGAATTGCTCGACGATTCAGATGGTGGTGGTGATGAAGCCTTTACACGACGCGGCCAGGATTAAGCGAGTCGTCGTCAGCACGTATCAAGCGTCGAGTGGAAAGGGGGCTTCGGGACTGACCGAGTTCGATCGCCAGATTGAAGCGATCGGCAAGGGTCAAACCGTTCCCCCTGTCACGGCTCATAAGCATCAACTCGCAGGCAACTGTCTTCCCGATGACTGGGTGCTGGGCGAGGATGATTACACCGAAGAAGAACTCAAGATGATGAAAGAGACCAAAAAGATCATGGGGGACGACTCGATTGAAGTCTCCGCCACTTGCGTTCGTGTCCCCGTTCGTACCGGTCATAGTGAAAGCTTGAATCTGCAATTTGAGAAGCCGATCTCGGCCGCGCAGGCTCGAGAGATCCTGGGTCGATCGCCCGGCATCATTGTTCTGGATGATGCCAGCAAGGGCCAAGTCCCACTGGCTCAGGATTGTGTCGGTAAGGACGAGACGTTTGTCGGGCGAATCCGGCTTGATCGATCTGCTCCGCATTGCCTGAATCTTTGGGTTGTTGCGGACAATCTTCGCAAGGGAGCCGCCACCAACGCGATCCAAATTGCCGAGGTGCTCGCGAAGAAGATGGGCAAATAGAGACTCGGGTTTAGCAATCTGAGACAAACGGGTGATGAACGCCGTCGCTCCTGCAAGGCGGCGTTTCTCCACGAGATTCAAGCCATCATGAATTGGCGGGCGAATCTATGCCAATGATCCGTTTTTGACGAAGTCTTGACGGCACCAGTGCCAATCAGGATCTAATGTTCAATAACCCACCTATTTGACAATCACCCGTCATTTATCTGGAAGATTCCCGGTGGATCAAAAGATTGTTCAGCAAATTGTCGATTCGATCAACAGCGCCACTCCAACGAGCATCGAGTTTATCCCCGGTGCCATCGGCCAAAGGATTCGGCGACGCAACGAATCGATCGTGGATATCCCTTCGGAACTGCGTCGACACTCACGACGAGCAATGCTGACATCGGCTCTTGCCGTTCGACTCACCGATCGACTTTATCCCTTCGGCTCACCGTTCCAGGTCTTCATCAAGGACATCTCGGCAAGCGGCCTTGGATTTGTTCATACTCGGCATTGGCCCGAAACAAAGATTGCGATTCGATTGGAAAACGTCGCCACCACGGAGGCATCCGTCTTCGTGGTAGGAATCGTACGCCGATCTTTCTGTATGAGCGGCGTCTACGAGATCGGCTTGGAGTTCTGTCACACATTCCGTGCCGACCGAATCTACGTCTTGCCCGAGGCGCCGACGGAAACCCCGGCCGAGACAACCCATCCGACAGATGCGGAAGACGCAACCCCACTGCCGGTCAGTGACGCTCCTATCGCCAGTGCTCCCTAAGCGAGTCGGCCAAGCGGGCCAAGCGTGTTGATTGCCTTCAAGGAGACGAATTCATCTTCCCAACACGCGGAGCACGCTGCTGACCAGCGCCGTCACGCCGGTCCTTATTGAAGGGTCTACCACCGGGGCATACTTGCTCGAGTGAAGCGAAGGGATCTCCTCTTTTCCCTCTTCGAACGCACGAACGCGAGCAGCGTCGATCGTTCCGAGTCGCAACATCACGCAAGGAACACCCGCGCGGGCGAATCGGCTAAAATCCTCGCCCCCCATGACCGGTTCGCGAACGACGAGATGCTCCTTGCCGAGAATAGCCTCGAGCCCGCGAACCGTTTTATCTGTCAGCGCGGGATCATTGAACATGGCGGGAGTGAAAACCGAATCGACAATGATCTCTGGCTCCGGAGCGCCCGAGGCCAGCGCCGCCCCTTTCGCCACTCGGCGGATTCCATCGATCAGTCGTTGCCGAGTCGTCTCCTTAAAGCTGCGAACGGTCAGTTGCAAGCGAACCTCGTTGGGGATGATGTTGTGCTTGGTTCCGCCATGAATCGATCCGACCGTGATCACGGCCGCGTCGAGAGGATCGATCTCTCGACTGACGATCGCCTGCAGATCGATGACGATGCGGGCGGCAATCACGATGGGATCAATGGTGTTTTGCGGATGAGCTCCGTGCCCTCCTTTTCCCTTCACCACGAGGTCCAGCGTATCGACATTGGCCAGGGCGTATCCCGACGTGTATCCGATGTCGCCGTGCGCCACGAACGATTCGCAATGAAGAGCCAATCCAAGATCTGGCTTTCCAAACCGCTCGAAGAGTCGGTCTTCGAGCATGGCAAGCGCTCCCTTGCCGACCTCTTCCGCAGGCTGCGCGATGAATAGAAGCGTCCCGGACCAATCATCGCGGTGCTTGGCGAGTATCTCGGCCGTACCCAGCCAACAGGTCATGTGCATGTCATGACCGCACGCGTGCATCACGCCCGCGACCGATCCGTCGGGCCGACGAACCTCGACTTTGCTGGCATAGGGAAGACCGGTCTCCTCTTTGACGGGCAAGGCATCCATGTCGGTTCGAACCAAGACGGTCGGCCCCGCCCCGTTTTGAAGAACCCCCACCACGCCGGTCCCCCCCACTTTCTCGGTGACGGTAAAACCAAAGGAACGAATCTCGTTGGCAAGGATGCCTGCGGTCCGGACCTCTTCCAGCGAGACTTCGGGATGAGAATGAAGGTCCTCGTAGTTCTGGCGAAGTCGCGGCAGGGCTTGGTCGAGTTGGGCGAGAACTTTTTCCGCGAGTGGACGCAGGGCTGTTGGCTCTACGTCGCCGAGCCCCATCTCCACGCCCATCAACATCACCACTCCGACCCATGTCCCGCGTCTCATGTTTCGATTCTCCCTATTGTTGACAGTGCACCCGGCTTGATCGCGCGTTCCGATCCGCCGGGCTCGTCCGAGCGTGCCGATCGCACCTGTTGTGAAGATCAGATTACGCAAACCTTTGCCCGATATTAGCTTGACGAGATTGCAACGAGTGCGTAAGGTTCCTAAGTAGTGGTTGAATCCACCGGGTCTCAGGTTTAGCAAATCCTCGGGCCCATGCTCTTCCGGTCATTTCCTTCGGTCTGGTTCCGTCGGTGCTCGGGAGGCGAGTGCTCTTGGACATAGGATCTTGTTTTGGACTCTTCGACTAACGGCTCCTATCCTGCCGACTCTAGCCCCATCACTTTTGCCTCACTGAACTTACGGCAAGAGATTTTGAACAACCTCAAACGGATTGGCTACCACGTCCCTTCTCCTATTCAGGCCGCTTTCATCCCGGAAGCCCTGAAGGGAATCGACGTTATAGGTCAGGCGCAGACCGGCACGGGTAAGACGGCCGCGTTTCTGCTACCTGTCCTCGAACGAATCAATCCGGACGACCGATTTCCTCAAGTGTTGATTTTGGGACCGACCCGCGAACTGGTCGCCCAGGTTTACGAGGAAGGAAAGAAGCTCGTCGGCGATCTCGGTTTTCAGATGGCATGTATCTATGGCGGTGAGGGGTTTGATCGGCAGATCCGCGAACTCCGGGCGGGTGCCCAGATCATCGTCGGAACGCCTGGTCGCATCATCGACATGATTCGGCGACAACATCTGCAAATCAAGAAGCTGCGGGTCGTTATCCTCGACGAAGCCGACCGCATGCTGGATATCGGTTTTCGCCCCGATATCGAGCGGATCTTGAAGCAGACGCCGACTGATCGGCAGACCCTCCTTCTCTCGGCAACGATGCCCGCAGAGGTTCTCGGCCTGACGAATCGATACATGATGAACCCCGCGATGGTCGATCTTTCGAGCAAAGACTTGAACGTCGACCGGATCGATCAGCGGAGTTTCCGTGTCGATGAAGATCGCAAGCTGAAGCTTCTCATGCGTCTTTTGGTCCGCGAGAAACCCCGTCAGTGCCTGATTTTCTGCCAGATGAAGTCGCGTGTCCGCTGGCTGGCCGACGAGCTTGGCAAGCGAATCCGCGGCGTGATGGCCATGCAAGGGGACATGCCGCAAAACAAGCGAAGCCGAGTCATGAAGGCGTACCGCGAAGGGGAAATCCGCCTTCTGGTGGCGACCGATGTCGTGGGCCGTGGAATTGATGTTGAGGGAATCTCTCACGTCATCAACTTCGATATTCCCGACGACCCCGATGCCTATGTCCATCGCATTGGCCGAACCGGCCGAATGGGTAAGGATGGCTTGGCATTCACCTTCGTGACGCCGAACCAATCCGACCTACTCACGGCGATCGAAAAACACATGAACAAGATGATCGAGGCGGACTCGATCGAGGGGTTCATCGCGTGCTACGGTCGCAAAACGTCTAGTCCCCCCGTTGGCCGGGGCCGCCCTGGTGGTGGTTCCCGCCGACCGGGCGGACCTCGCAAACCTGGCGGCGCTAAACGCCCCAGGAATGCCGGCAAGAGGCCTCGGGCCTCCTCCTCCGGCTCGCGAGGCCGATAGTTTCTGGCGAGCTTCTGTCGGTCGGGCTTCGGCTCGTCTTTTGAATTCCCTTTCCGATGACGAATCCTCTCTCCCCGCTGCAAACCTGGGGGGAGTGGATCCCTTCGCCCACCGAATCTTTCCCCGCTTATCACTCTTTGTGTTGTAACATCGACAATCCGAGAAGATTCCTTGAAGCACCGTCTTGACCCCCATGAGAACCAACCCTATTAACCCGACCCGTTCGATCGAGAGAACACCGCTTGGGTCCCTCGATGGAACGAATCGATCCGCGAGCTAAAAGCCGAGGCAAAGAGCCTGCTCTTCCTTCGTCGTGATCGAGCGGGGCCAAGCAACTGGAGTTTCGCCGATGACCGTTCGCGATCGTCGGAGTCTGACTCTCGATGCCCCGGCCAAGATCAACCTCCATCTGGAGGTCCTGGGCAAAAGACCTGATGGTTACCACGAGCTTGAATCGCTTCTGTTGACGATCTCGCTGCGGGACACGTTGGTCTTTTCGGAGCGAACCGCCGGCGAGGAAATCGTCTGCGACGATCCGTTAGCGGGCCCGACCAGTGACAACCTGGTGACACGTGCTGTTCGATTGGTGCGTGAGGAATCAGGACGAGAGGACGGAATCAAAATCGCGCTGACCAAACGAATTCCGATTGGCGGCGGACTGGGAGGTGGTTCGAGCGACGCAGCGACCACGCTCTTAGGGCTGAATCAATGGTGGAATCTCGGCTGGTCGGTCGAGCGACTCGTCGAGTTGGGATCGAGACTCGGCAGTGACGTTCCGTTCTTCTTTTATGGGCCGGCCGCCATTGTGCGGGGCCGAGGAGAAGTCGTCGAAACAACGCCGATCGGTTGCCCGATCGACTTGGTGCTGATCTCGCCGAGTGAACGGCTCAGCACGAAAGCGGTCTTCGAGCATCTGGTTCCGGGAACCGAGCGGGTTCCTGTCGAGCCGATCGCCCGAGCACTGGCGGAAGGAAACATCGCGGAGGTGGCCCGCCATCTCCACAACCGACTCATCGAGTCGTCCCGGCAGTTGTCGACTGCCGTGGCTGATCTCGAACGCAGGGCCGTCGATTGGCCCTGCTTGGGACACCTCATGACGGGCAGTGGAAGTACGTACTTCGCCGTGTGCGAAGATCAGGTTTCGGCCAAGAGTCTTGGGCGAAGCATCGAGGAACTCCAGTTAGGGACAGTTTACATCGTGAGTGCCGGCTAGAAACGTTCTCGCCGGAGAAGATGCACGAGAGACAATTTGTCCTCGCTCATCTTGCCGCCGAGAACGAGTCCAGCCGACCGGAGAGCCAAAGGAGACGGCAGTGGAAGTTACCGAAGTCCGAATCAAGCTGGTCGAAGAGAACAACGAAAGGCTGCACGCGTTCTGCAGCATCACGTTTGATAACTCATTCGTTGTTCGGGACCTTAAAATCATTGGGGGAACCAAGGGCCTATTCGTGGCGATGCCGAGTCGAAAGCTGACGGATCGCTGCCCCCATTGCGGCTACAAGAATCATCTACGAGCCCGGTACTGCAACCAGTGCGGCGCCCGTTTCGATGAAGAGCGAGCCACCCGCGACGTTGATGGCCGAGCCAAGCTGCACGCGGACATCGCGCACCCGATCAACTCGGGATGCCGAGAACGGGTTCAGAACATCATCGTCGAGGCGTACTACAAAGAGGTCGAGAAGTCGAAGCTGCCTGGCTATCGCCCGACCTATGACGATCTCGAAGGGGATTTCGACTACGAAGCCGCCCCGTCGACCCATCGTCGAGCGGGCTAACTCGAAATGTTCCAGGAGGGTGGGCTTCTTCCATGAAGTCCATCCTCCGTCCTATTTTTCGAACGGTTCTGACCCTTGAGCGCAAGATGAGACAAACTGCTTACAAAATGAGCAGAAAGAGCTATTCTCACCCGAACTTCTCACGATTCTTTCCTCATAAGCCTATCTTTCATAAAGACTTAGCATAAAGAAGCACGCCGAAGGTTAGTTTTGGGCGCAAATCTTGCACTCCCTCGCCTCTCAAATCCGTACCTTAGGTCCGATTGTTTGTTCTCTCTTTTCGAGGAGTAACCGCACCGTGAGTGGAAGTACGTCACGCCTCCAGGCGATTGCCGCCGTTACCAATTACAAGCCCACCACCCCCGCGCTGAACTTTGCCGACACTTCTCCTTCCGATGTGTTTGGCGTGAACGTGTTCAGCCTTTCGGTGATGAAGGAACGCCTGCCTAAGGAAATCTTCAAGTCGGTGAAGGCGACCATTGAAACGGGCAGCAAGCTGGATCCCAGCGTTGCCGACGTTGTCGCGGCCGCCATGAAAGATTGGGCGATCGCCAAAGGAGCCACCCATTACGCTCACATTTTTCATCCGCTGACCGGCTTGACCGCCGAGAAGCACGATAGCTTCCTCGCCCCCGATGGTGCCGGTGGCGCGATTATGGAATTCTCCGGCAAGGCCCTCATTCAAGGCGAACCGGACGCGTCGAGCTTTCCCTCGGGCGGCATCCGCGTCACTTTCGAAGCTCGAGGCTACACCGCTTGGGACGTCACCAGCCCCGCGTACATCCTCGAGAACCCCAACGGGACAACCCTCTGTATCCCGACGGCATTCGTCTCTTGGACCGGCGAAGCCCTCGACAAGAAAACCCCACTGCTCCGATCGATGCAGGCACTCAACAAGCAGTCGCAGCGAGTTCTGAAGATCTTCGGCCATCGGGATATCGCGATGGTCACCGCCACCGCCGGTGCCGAGCAAGAGTACTTCCTGATCGACCGAAACTTTTTCTTCGCTCGACCCGACCTGCTCAACGCAGGCCGAACGCTTTTCGGGGCCAAGCCTCCGAAGGGTCAAGAGTTTGAAGACCAATACTTCGGCGCCATTCCCGAGCGAGTGCTGGCGTGCATGCTCGAAGTGGAACGAGAACTCTACAAGCTCGGCGTCCCGGTAAAAACCCGGCACAACGAAGTCGCTCCCTCGCAGTACGAAATCGCTCCGATCTTCGAGAACGCCAACATCGCGACGGACCATCAGCAGCTCGTCATGCTGACGCTAAAAAGGGTGGCGAACAAGTACGGTCTTGAATGCCTGCTGCACGAAAAGCCGTTCGCAGGTGTCAATGGTTCGGGTAAGCACTTGAACTTTTCGCTGGGTAATTCGACGCAGGGAAACCTGCTCGATCCAGGCAGCACGCCTCACCAGAACATGCAGTTTCTGGTCTTCTGTGCCGCCGTCATCCGAGCGGTGCATAAGTTCTCGCCGCTGTTGCGAGCGGTCGTGGCCTCGGCCTCGAACGATCACCGCTTAGGAGCTAATGAAGCTCCCCCGGCAATCATCTCCATTTTCCTCGGCGACCAGTTGACCGACGTCTTCGAGCAAATCAAGGGTGGAGCCGCGAAGAGTTCAAAGACTGGCGGGATCATGCACCTGGGGGCAGACACTTTGCCGCCCCTCCCCAAGGATGCCGGCGATCGCAACCGCACGAGTCCCTTCGCCTTTACCGGCAATCGTTTCGAATACCGCGCCGTCGCTTCTAACCAATCGATCGGCGGACCGCTCGTGGCGCTGAACGCGATTGTGGCCGACTCACTTGATTATGTCGCCACGGCGCTCGAGCAGGCGACCGGCGGCGACTCTGCCAAGCTCCCGCAGGCTGTTCAGAACGTCCTCAAGGACATCATCGACAAGCATGGCGCGGTGATCTTCAACGGCGACGGATACTCGGAAGCTTGGCACCAAGAGGCTGAAAAGCGTGGCTTGCCGAACCTCAAAACCTCGGTCGACGCGCTCCCATACCTCTCCAAGCCCGACGTGGTCGAGGTCTTCGAGAAGTTCGGCGTTCTTTCCAAGCGTGAAGTCGAAAGCCGAGAGGCAATCTACTTGGAGCAGTATTGCAAGGCGGTCAATGTCGAATCGCTCTTAGTGATTGAGATGTCGAAGACCGTGATTTTCCCGGCTGCCATTCGGTATCAAAGCGAACTCGCGGTGACCTGTGCGAACCTGAAAGCCGTCGGATATCAGTTCGACACGAACACGCTCGACAAGGTCACGGAACTGGTCAAGAACCTGCAGGATAGCACGGCAGCCCTTGAGAACGCTCGATCGGCGTTCCACAGCCACAGCGTTCTCGACGAGGCGAAGCACTACTGCAATACGATCTTGCCCGCGATGCTGGAAGTTCGCAAGTACGCCGACGAACTCGAATTGATGGTGGCGGACGATCTTTGGCCGCTCCCCACGTACCAGGAAATGCTCTTCATCAAGTAGTTCGCTTGATCAAGTGCTGATCGAATCGCATCGACCCGGACGTGCCGACAGGCCTTTCGGGTCGATCTCTTTTCTTGGCCCCAATGCCCTGTCTCCTCTACCATCCGAAAACAGCAGAGAACCCCTTCGAAACATTGGCTCTCTTTACGGACTACAAAGGAGCAAGGACGATGGCTGATATCGAGAAAGCGAAGATCATCCTGACCGAACTGATTGAGAATCGCGGGCCGAGCAAAACGATCTGCCCCTCGGAAGCAGCCCGTGCGCTGGCGCAAGCCGACTGGCGCGAAGCCCTCCCGCTGATCCGTCAGGCGGCGGAGTTGCTTTCCCGACAAGGGACTCTGCAAATCGAGCAGGGGGGAGAACCTGTTGACCCCGCGTCGGCCCACGGGCCGGTGCGCTACCGCTTGGCGAGTGAAACCGAGATCCTGCCAAACTTACCAGAGTATCTGGGCGGGCCCAAATTCTCGACGCAAGAGATCGATCGAGCCAGCGAGCTCAGAAGGCTTGGGCTGAGTTGGATTCCTCGCCCGGGGCATTACGTCTGGGACGAGCATGGACTCATCGAGAAGAGTTCTCCGTTTCAGCCAAAGGTCTACTTCATTCTCGACCTGAAGCATTTTCTACGGCGGGCCGGCAGCACCGATCGGCTCCAGGAACTCTTGGTTTGGCTCCCCACCTGGGAGGATCTCCGTGGGATTCTGGATCGCCTGGGGGCCAGCCCCGAGATGATCGCCCAGCACCTCAAGGAGACTGGTTCCCTCGAAGCCGGGAACGAACGACTGGCTCTTCTCGACTTGGCCCTTGCCCGACTTAACGCCGCCGCCGGTTCCTGACGGAGGCAGCCCCAACTTTTGCCGAGCCGACTCCAGGCCGGGCCCGCGAGCGGAAACGCCTTGCTCTTCTTTCGGCGATGACTTCGATCTCTCTGGAAACGCTTCACTGGCCGGGGGAGCCAACGTCGAAAGGGATTGAGCAAGCTGATCCAGATGGTTGGCCACATCGCGATCGGGGTCGGTCGAATGGGCGAGCATTCTGTCATAGAGATGCAAAGAGCTCGTTTCACTCTCGATTGGCTTGAGCGCTCCGACCAGCAATGGACGGTTTGGCTCCCCCTGGTGAAGCAGGTAGTGAACCCAAAGCCAACTCTCGCGGTAGTCGCCCGCCTTCATCTGCCAAAGGTCACGAATCGACTCGAGTCGGCGACCGCTCGGCTGCCAGCCGGCGGAGCGTTCCTCGATCAGTTTCCGGACATGGCTCGCGTGAACAGCACCAGGCTGATCGGCCGACTCAAAGTACTCGGCCAGCCCCTCATCTAACCAAAGAGGTATCTTACAGCCGGCACTGTGCAAGATGGCGTGGGCGAGCTCATGGCGAAGATCGTTTCGCAATCGCTCGCCACGGACAGCAAAAACGGTCCGCTGATGATCCCCCTCTTGGATGAAGAAAGCTCGCCGGTCTGGCAATTCAGGAAAGTAAGACCGAAGGAACGCTTCGTAGCGATCACGGTCCTCGAAGATGACGACCCGGATCGGCGTCGTCTGCGGAATGATCCCTAGCGTCTCGACCATGGAGTCGCGTAGCCGTTCCATCTCGACAATGAGAGGATCGTCGGCTTGGATTTCAAAATCGGTCGTGAATGTGTACTGACTCGCACGAACCACGTACCGGCCCGGCGATCCCTTTCCCGGATCGGGGACGCGAGCCGACGTATGCAGCATTGAAGTTGAGAAGCAGCCGACCATCCCGACCGCCCAGAACGCTACCGTCCAGACCCGCCATGATGAACGACGTCGCCAATCATAAATGCAAGGCCGACTTCGATTCACGATGCCCGTCCTCTGTCACCCTGTTGGCCGAGTTGGCCCTTGAGTTCGGAATCCTACCTTTTAGACCGTTTTCGTCCAAGCGGGGCTGCGGCCGATGTGCGGTGAACTACCCATTCTGGGCAAGATGGAATGACTGTTTGGGGGACTTTGTGGCCATTGTCTGTGATGGCGACCTTGCCATCGGCAAAGCTGACAAATCTTCCTGGGCCTACCTCTATCCCGCAACAGTCATGCCTCCTCTTCGCATTGCAGATCCGTGATGGAAATCGTGCCGACGTTTTTGCTCGTGTACCGGGCGTGGGGAATAGTTCGCTCAAAGAACTTTGTGAGTGGCCCGTCCGTTCGTGGCGGAGGGTCGCTGTTGGCGAAGTGTCGCTCGCCTGTCGTCGGTCCCCATCGCTTGGAGGAATTATGTATCGGAAGGATCTTTGGAGCTTGGCTGCCATCGCAGCGGGCCTGTTGACCGCTTCACCGGTCTGGGCTCACTGTGGCGGCTTGAAGTTCTCCATCTGTAAGAAGGCGGTCTGTTGCCAGCCTCAGTGCTGCTACACGACCTATCAACGCGTTTGTGAAACGCACTACAAATCTTGCTGCGAAACGGTCTACGAGAAGGAAATGCGAACCTGCTCGAAGACCGTTTACGAACAGCAGTGGCAAGACAAGGTCTGCACGGTGATGAAGCCGGTGCGAGAGACCCTTGTTCGCGAATGCCGACAAACGGTTTGCAAGCCGGTGTGGGAAACCCACATGCAGACTCGTCAAATCGTCACGTGCAAGCCTGTCCAAGAGACCCACACCCGCACGTGCACCTATTACACCAGCAAGCCGGTGTATGAAGAACACGTCGTTGATCGGCAAATCACCACTTGCCGACCGGTCCAAGAGACGCACTACCGAACGTGCACCTATTACACCTGCAAGCCGGTGTATGAAGAGCACCTCGTCGATCGGCAAATCACTACTTGCCGACCGGTCCAAGAGACTCACTACCGAACGGTCAACTACACCACTTGCAAACCGGTCCAGGAACAGCACGTGGTGAATCGACAAGTGGTCACTTGCAAGCCGATCCAGGAAACTCACTACAAGACTTGCGTGTACCACACTTGCAAGCCAGTCCAAGAGACGATCATGAAGACCGTGGTTCGCACGACTTGCCGACCGGTGATGGAAAGCCGAACCGTTTGTGAGACGGTCTGCGATAAACAGTGCGTGACCGAAGTAATCCCAGGTAAGACTTTCTGCAAGACGGTTCGTTCGCCAGGCTGTTGGGTTTGCGATCCCTGCACCGGCAAGCGGTCGTGGTGCCCCGGCGAGAAATCGACGGTCACCTGTCAGAAGCCGGACCGAACGGTGACTCGAACGATTTCGGTTCCTCGCACCGTGACTCGCGAGATCCAGACTTGTCGATTGGTTCGCGAATGTCACACCGAACAGGTTCCCCAAACGGTGACCCGCATGGTCCGTGAATGTCACACCAAGCAGGTCCCCTACACGGTTACCCGTGTCATCCGGGAATGTCACACCGTTCCGCAGACGGTCACCACCACCCGCATGATCCGCGAGTGTCATACCAAGCAGGTTCCCTACACGGTTTGCAAAATGGTCCCAGAGACCCGGACTGTTCAGCATACCGTTCGTACCTGCAAGATGATTCGCGAAGCTCACACGCAGCAGGTTCCCTACACGGTTTGCAAAATGGTTCCGGAAACGCGGACTGTTCAACACACCGTTCGCACCTGCAAGATGGTTCGTGAAGCACACACCCGCGAGATTCCTTACACGGTCTGCAAGACCGTGCGGGAAGTTCGCACGATCGAAGTGCCGATCCGAACCTGCCGAATGGTGAGCGAAGAGATCGTCAAGCAAGTCCCGTACACGGTTTGCAAGATGGTCCCGACGCAAGTGACGACGAAGGTTTCCATCTGCGTTCCTAAGCAGGTCGAATACCAAGTCGAAGTCTGCGTTCCTCGCACGATCACCAAGCAGGTCCCTTACCAAGTCTGCAAGTGCGTGCCGGTTTGCTGTGGCTAAATCGGGGTGAGCGGAAAGATCGGCTCGCCGACTCTTTCCTGCTCGCGACCCGTCGCCCATCGAATCGCAAACAGTGCTCCTCGAACCAAAGCGATGCGGACTCCGTCCCGGTGTCTTCCTGGCCCGGGACGGAGTTTGTTTTTTGCTCGATCTTCCATCACGACAAACGAACGAGTTGACTCCCTTTCCAGTCAATCTTCCGAGCGACCCGCTCGACTTGGCGGCAGGCACGGAAAAGGATCCTCGCCTCTTCCCCCTTCTCAACGTCGTCTGATGAAGACGCGACCCAAACGATCGGCAGGCAGGTTCGGCCCGATCGGACCTCCCGAAATCGCGCCGACATCTGCGCGATGACCGCACGGGTATTCGACTCTCGTTCGATAAGCGATGGAGCCTCTTCGATCTCACACGCTGACCGCCAAGCTGAATCTCGATCGAGTCGATACATCAGCTTCTCAAAGAATCGATCGATCGATCGATCGAGAAACACCCTTTCCTCGGGCTGGGCACCGGCGATTCTCTCGATGGATGATGCCGCCTCGGCATACTGCTCGCTATGAAGCGCCATCGTCGTCATCACACGGTCGGCAAATCCAGGATTCCCTCCTATCCCACCCATCGACTCGGTCCATCGGGCGATCTCGGCACGATCTCTCTCCGGAAAATCGTCGTGGGGCCAGCGATCGACCTGATAGTCGCTCAGCGATCGATTCACACGGAACCAAACACTCGAGCCGACGATCCTTTCGACCTTCAAGCGATCTCGAAGCGAAAACAGAAGCATCGGCACAAGAGCGACGGTTTCATCAAGGAACCCTCGCGCAATAAGAATCGATCCCGGCTGCGCCATGGCCGGTAGATATCGAGAAAGAACCTCGCCCAACTGAATCCAATGATCGGTACAGTCGAGGATCAAAAGAGCGATCGGCGACGCGTCCGCCGGTATCTCGCGAGCGTCGGCCTCGATGGTGCGAATCCTCTCCCGCCAGGGGAAAACCAACCGATCATGGATCGAGCGGAACGAGGACCCTTCTGCCATCGGTGGTAAATGATGAATCGAAAAGTAGTGACTCATCCAACCAGCAAAGCGAAAGATATCGATCGCCTCGACCTGAACCTCGGCGGGGAGCGCTCGCGCGCGGCGTCTCAGACCCTCAGCCAGGGCGACTGCCGATGCTCCCAGGCCGGTTCCAAGATCGACCAAGCGTCCTTCGCCATCGAACTGATCCCTAGCCCACATGAAAAGTGCTCGGCATTCTTCATGCGAAGCCATCGAAGGAGAAATATCGAGCCGACGATCGACAACTTGATTCTCAATGGCCGGCGGAGTTCTGCCAAGTTCCAACATCCGCGCGATGAGCGGACCGACCTCCCGATGACGAACCATTTCTATTTCGTGCATCGCACGGGCGGCGATCAGTTCTCCTTGTCGCGAAGGACAGACAATCTCCTCTGCCCATTGCATGGCTTCGTCGCACTCTTGAACGGAGTAACTCTCCGCATCGCCGGCACTGGCCAACAACTCAGGCGGCAGCGGCCGGAGCAAACGAAACAACAAACTCCCCGATTCCTGCACCGCTTGTTCGAGCGTGAAGTAATCGCGAAGTCGATACATCGAAAGCGCCACCCAAGGCGTGGCGAAGTGAGCAAAATCCTGATGGAGCAGCCAAGATCGCCCGGGAACCAAGCTTGGGAAGAACTCCTGGATCGTAAAGTCGGCCAGTGACCAGGACTTCATCACATCAACCACCAGAAGTTCAATCGCCCCCCCTTGCCAGCGATAACCCTTAATGTCGCCGGGATAAAGCGTGACTTGTTCTTTCCAGGGGGCAATCAACTCCCAGAACATCGGTTCGAAAGAGTCACCAACCCTGGCCGGAATCGTCAGTCGGTGCCGAGCAAACTCCTTCTCCATCCAAGGCTCGTAAAGAAATCGTTCGTACGCATGGACCTTCGGCCAGGGAGGAGCTGCCTGCGGCCGATGTCGAATACCCTCGGCAAAAGCGGCAATGAGCGAGCCAAGCCAACTCCCCAGGTCGACCACCTCGCCGAATCCTTGCCACTCGTTGCGCGCCCATCGAAAAAGAGCTTCGCGTTCGAAATGGGTGGTCATGCCGGGCAACGACATCACCCGCCCACGCCAATCATCCTGTTCCACTTGATTCGACACCTTCCTGTATTCCTCGACCAAAAGGAGAGATTCTCGACGATCCAAGCCATGTTTGTCTACGGCCGTGGACCACAGAAGACCCTGGAAGATCGCGGATTCTCGATCCGGTTCGATGTTCTAGCCGACCGATCCTTGCTACCATGCTGGTAACCTAACCCAGGAGCCTGTTGCCAACGAATGGAACTGCCGCGAATTCATCTGATCAGCGCCTACACCCTTTGGTGCTTGGGGACATACTCCCTTTGGTTAGGGGAATGGGAAGACGCCCCCCCGTACCCGATTCTTGTCTGCATACTCGCGATCCTCGCATTCTTCGTGACCGATGAAAGCCGACGGTTCCTGCTCTCCTCTTGGGTGAGCAACTGCCTCGGCATGATCATCATCGCGAAAATGCTTTATGACCTGATCGATAATCCGCAGGAAGCTCTGACGGCATTGGCCCATCTGCTTTGTTATTTACAGGTCGCCAAATGGTTTCGAACCAAAGTGCCGTACGATTTCGTTCTGCTCTACTTAATGAATATTCTGCAGGTGGCCATCGGAGCGATCCTGGCCAAGCAAAGCGTCTTTGGGTTGATCATCACCCTCTATTTTCTTCTGGCGATTTGGTGCGGGATTCTTTTTTTTCTGGCATGCCATCAAAGAAGAATCGGGCCGACCGACGCTGCGCCCACGGCCGTCCCGTACGTGACTCTCGGGTTCAGCAGCTTGCGGATCTGGGGGGCGTCGCTGGTTCTTTCGCTGGCGATCTTTTGGCTGTTGCCCCGCACCGCTCGCGAGTTCGATCTAGCCGCCGCCAGCCGAACCAGCGAGCAGTGGACCGGGTTCAGTTCGGTCGTGTCGCTCGAGAACGATTCGAAGGTTCTGGAGAACGGCGACATCGCCTTCACCATCGTCTCGGCAACAGACTCGGCTGGCAATTCTGTCGAGCTGCCTCAGGATATCCTCTGGCGAGGAAATGTTTTCAGCACCTACAAAGCGAAAGAATGGAAGCGTGTCAAAGCGGACGGAAACTTGCCCCGCGTTCGTCGGCGTCCTCCTAGTGTCATGGGGCCAGCCCATTGGGCCATTGAGATCGAGAAGGTTGCCAACACCGGCAACGTCCTGTTGAGCCCCGCAGGTATTCAAGGAGCAGACGTTTCGCCCTCCACCCTCGGTGTTCGGCTCATTCCCATTGAGCAGCGGATCATCGTGGATGATGATTCCAACAGGCCGCGACTGCGATACAAGGTGGTTGTAGATCCGAGCGTTTGGACCGAGGGAATTGTTGTCGACCAGATGCCTGATGACTACTTAACCGCCATCAAGAGTCCGCCCGAGAATCACCCGCGAACCGCCGCGCTCGCGCAACGATTGACAGAGGGATTGAACCCCGGTGATACACGAGGCCGAATCGATCGACTCTATCGCTATCTGACCGAATCGGGCGAGTATGAGTATTCGCTGAACAACAATCCTATGCTCCCAACGGTCGAGCCGATTGAAGAGTTCTTATTCGTTCGCAAGACAGGCCATTGCGAGTACTTTGCCAGCAGCCTCGCGATTCTTTTGCGGCAAGCGGGGGTCTCGTCGCGACTAGTTACCGGCTTCAAAGGGGTCGATCAAAACCGCGCGGGGGGCTACTATCAAGTTCGCCAACTCTACGCCCATGCTTGGGTCGAAGCATTCATCCCCGCCGAGCAAAAATGGATCTCGCTTGATCCAACTCCCGGCGAAGCCCGATCCTTGAACATCGAACGTCAGAGAACCTGGTGGGGACTGCTCGGCGACGTGCGCGATGTCTTCACTCGCATCTGGGGTTACTACATCGTCAACTTCAGTATCGAGGACCAACAGCGTGTTATCACCGCGATTCGCGATCGATTGGTGCAGTGGGTCGGCGTTCCCATGACAAAATCCCAAGAACTTCTCTCGCGACTGTGGCAGACGAGCGCGGGACTGGCGATTTTCCTCGTGCTGGTCACCGCCGCCATCTTGCTCGCAGCGATCTATCGCGCCGGTCGATGGCTGCAGGCCGCGTGGGCTCGTCGACAAAGGCGACTACGCCGGGAGGAAGTCCGTCGACCCGAATATCAGCAATGGCTCGATTGGTTAGCTCGACAAAAGCTTCCGTCGTTGCCGAGTTGTACTCCGCATGAAACAGCTCGGCTGGCGGACGAGCTCTTAGCGCGGAATCCTGCCGTGGCCAGGTGGACCTATCTGCCTGCCGCGTTCGCTGATACTTGGTGTCGGGCTCGGTTCGGCCACCAGAGACTTGCCGATGAAGATTGGGCCAATCTCGACCGAGCTCGCCGCGAACTCGAAATCCATTGGAAGAAAGAGGTGAGGACATCGCATCATCTCGTTCAAAGCGACCTCGGCGGTCAGATGCGAATGTAGATTCGCTGACGGTGCATCCAGTAACAGATCAGCCAAAGGACGAGGACGAGGAGAGTCGATTCAAGAATCGGACCATACGTACCGGCAAAGATATCCTTACCTAGATGAGTTCGAAAAGTTACTTTGAGCCAAGGCTTAAGCAACCAGCTCATCACATACATCGCGATGGAATTCATGCCGACAACATAGAGCGGAAACGACCAGCCTTTCCAGCCCCACGCATCAATCACCATCACCAACAACACCAAAGTAACCAGCGTCCAACCGGTGCTGTAAATCGCCCATGACGGTGTCCAGATCCGCTTGACGACGGGGGCATAACACCATTCTCCTTGGCCCGGCCAGACGTGGCTGTCGGCAAGCGTCCCTATCGCGAGAAACGCCAACCCCCAGACAAAGAGAATGAGAATCTTCCACCAGAGTTTCTGATCGAGCAGAAGAAGCATTCCCGCAAGCACACCGAAGAGCGTTGTCGCCATCGATGGGATAAAGCTAAGGGTTTGATAGCCGCCACCGTTGAAGACGAACGGTGTCGCACGTGGAAAAAGATTTAAGAACCAGTGATCAAAATAGCCGGCCGGGTTGAGGTGTTTGTTCCATGCCGACAGCCGACCAGAAAACTGGTTCCAATCGTTGGGGATTCCTGCCGCGACGGGATCGAAAGTGGCCGGGGGTTTTGGCCAAAGCTCAAAGAGGGCGTGATAGCCTACCAGAATCAATAGGGCAGCAGTGGCTGGCCACAACCAACTCCGACCCAGCAGAAGGAAAATGAAAAAATACCCAAGCCCGATCTGCGTTGAAACGTCCTCAAAAGTAAAGTTCGTTTGGTCGCGACCGTTCGAGCGAAGAAATATTCCCAACGCCACAAGCACCATCGCCCGCCAAAGCGCGTGGCCCCATCTCGACCTCGTCGAGTCGCCCCGAGTCTGCCGACCCTTCAACGAGTAAGGCATCGCCACGCCGACAATGAACATGAACGAAGGCTGAATCAAGTCCCATGCAGAACACCCCGCCCAGGGGACATGTTCCAGCTGATACGAAAGATGCTGCCACCAGGCATGGTCGGGAAAATGCTCTGCTACGGTCGGGATGCCGAGCCCGCCCGAGACCATCGCCAGCATCACCAATCCGCGGTACGCATCCAGCGAAAGAAGCCGACCCGGCTGCTCTTGATTCAACGGAGTCGCCCTCTCGCGCCGACACTTCCCCTGAGTCCTGCTCCCTTCGTCTGTTGGGCTTACTTCTTCTCGTACTCTTTCAGGAAGCCCATGAATTCTCGGCGATGATTCTCTTCATCCCCGAGGATCTGAATGCAGAGGTCTTGTGTGACGTAATCAAGACCATCGCACAACTTGATCACAAGGTTGTACTGCTGAACCGCCGCATCCTCGGCTGCGATCACCCCTTTGATGACATGAACGACGTCGGTCAGATCCTCGGGGGGTTGAAGAGAATCTTGATGGAACTGCATCGCTTTCGAGCCTGGGATTTGACCGCCGATGGTTTTGATTCGAGCGGCCAACTGCTGCGCGTGGGCCAATTCACTCGTGACATCGGCAGCCAGCGACTTCTTGATTTCCTCCGCCCGCACGCCGTCGAGCGCGATGCTATTAGCGAGGTAATTGACGATGGTCTCGATCTCCATCTGGTACGACTTCTGGAGGGCTGCGATGATCTGTGCTCGTTTTTCATCTGTCATTTCTCATTCCTTTCGTTGATGAACATCGTCGGTCCCCAACGGGCCAACAGACTCGGCAGGCAGTCCTGCCTGATCCTTACCAGGTCCCAAGGTCAGCCTCGGGTTGTTAGATGTAAACTCTCTTGTTGTAGATGTACCACTCTAAGAACAATATTCCCAAGCCGATCAGCGCTAACCATCGCCAAAGTGATCGCTGCGACGAAAAGGAACTCCCTTTATCCCCCATCGCTTGAGCGCCGATCGAAATCTGCGTTAACGGAGCAATCGACGATTCCTCCTCATCGAAAAGGTTCACGGCCGCCAACTCTTCGGACTCTCCTGTGCGAACAGTGTACAGCCCGACGTTGTCGGTATCGAGATACTCGATCTGGCCGGCCCGCGCGGGGACTCTCGTCTCCTGCTGATCAGGCGAGAGGATCGTTGCTTCGGGAGATTCACTGCGGATCACCAGGGGATCTCCCACTTTTAAGTTTCGGCCCCGATCCGCATCGATGCCGGCTAGGTATCGCAACACGTTCATGACCATCACCGGAAAACTCGGCTTCAAAGGCCAATCGGTTTGCCAACTGCCCTGGGCATCGATCAGCGGTACCGACAGCACCAAGTCGCGATAGACTCCTCGATTCTGAAGCCACATGACCAGTCCGCGATCGGTCTCGATCAATGGGATTCTCCCCTCGCCAGCAGGGACGGCCGTCGCCAGGGCAATTGCCACATCATCTATCTGGACGAACCGCATGATCGGGTGGACCGAGTCCCAGTTCAGAATCGCTGGTCCTTTCACCTCCGTCCCCATCGGCTCGGCAAACTCACTTTCGCCGGGCTTGCTGGATGGAATGGCACCGATGAACCAGGTAGAGCAGGCCGGCATGACCTTAGGCCGGCATCGATCGAAGATGATTAGATCGTACTTTCCCTCTTCGATGAGCGTCACCAGGTCGCCATCTTTCTCGGTCTCCGGCAACGATTGAACCTGCGCGATCTTTGCAAAAGCCGGTGTCGATAACACGGAATCGAGAATCCCGTTGGATGGACCGATGCGTAGCACGCGAGCGGGCCTTGTCGGCGCGGTCACCAGCCAAGCATCGTCATCGATCGAAAGCGCATCGCCCGGAGAGAGTGACAGCTGTATGTCACCCACCTCTCGTTCGATTGCTGCGAAACTCAATCCCTGTTCACTCAAAGCCGACAACTCGATCCGCCTGAGATCGACTCGCTCGCCCCGACGTTTCATCTCGACGGTCACCGTCTTAGGAATCGTCGAATAGTTCTTTATGCGAGCGTAGATTTCAATTTTCCCCTCACCATCCAGACGAGGTCGCGACGCCATGGCGGTGATGCCGACGTTCTGTTCTTCGTTACCGATCTTGATGTATTCGACCTCCAAGTTCCCTAGCGAGATATCGCTGGCCGAGGGGAATCGTCCGTCAGAGAAAAGATAGACCGTTGCCTCCTGTCCAGACGCGGCCGAGAGTTCCAGGGGAACGACTTCGGCATCCCCTTTTTGTTCGAGAATTCGCTGCGGATTGGCCAAAGCACTCGCGATGGTGAGCGCCTCACGAACATCGGTTGATCGGCCCGTCACCTCGATCGCTTGGACGCCGCGACGGAGAGCCGGATGATCGTCCGTGTAGGAAGCGAGGACTTTGGCGGACCGATCGAACGCGATCACCATAGCGACATCGCCTGGCTTCATCTGCTCGATGATCGATTCGGCCCTCTGCTGCGCGATCGCCAATCGCGTTCCCTGTTCCTCTTTGGTTCCCATGCTCGCGGATTGATCGATAAGAAGAATGATTCGCTGACCCGTTTGAATGACGTTCCAGGTCGGATTCAGAAGTGCCAGCAGCAGAAACCCCGCCACCAGCAGTTGCATCAATAGCAAGATACTTTGGCGCAATCGCTGCCAAAGAGAATTGACCCGCAGGTCCTCGATGCTTTTTCGCCAAAGGAGCGTGCTGGGGACTTCAATTGGCCGGCGCCGCAGTTTCAAAAAGTATAGCAGCACAATCCCAAGCGGGACGAAAAGAGCAAGACCCCATTGCCAGTTAGACAGTGACGGTAACAGCGTCAAACGATCACCCTTGATTTCCTCGGTGCGTGAAACGTCCTGAAAGACATGATACATTACTCGTACGAAAACTTGAGGAGTCGGAGATCGGCTTCGAGGAATAGGCAAGCAAGAGGCACTATGCCGGCCGTTCTGGAGAAAGCTCGACGGGATCGCGAACAAGGGCAGCTTTGGCTAGCGCGAAAGCGATTGGCTAGCTACATTAGCTCGAGCGGTTATGATCACCTTGTCCTGGACCTCTTAGGAGAGGTCTGTTACGAAATGGGAGATTTCCCGGCAGCGGGTCGGTACTGGTTCTTCGTCGAGTTACGAAACGATCGCCAGCGAGACGCCGTCGCGGTTTTCCTCCGACAAGCAGGCCGAAGGCCCGAACAGATCGGCAAGTATTGGCCAACGAAGCTTCGGTACGTTCGTCTGGAAAAGCTCCCCGCGGACGCTCGGGATCGGCTCGCCGCAGTGGTCCATCACATTCCCATGCGTCGTCCTCCGCCGATCCAGACCCATCGAAGCTACACTCCGCGCGATCAGCTTATCAGCGGCGTCGCATTGCTGGTGGCGCTCTTTTTTCTCTACTGCTTCTCGGTCGGATTCGCGCACGTGATCGGCCTCAAGTAACTCGTTTTTCTGTTGCCCTCGGGACCCTGATCGACGCAGACTATGAGGGGTTCTGCTCAGGAAAGCTAATCGTTGACTACGAACAAGCGGCCGAGATTCGCCGGCGAATCAGTCCCGTCTTTCTGAATCGCGAAAAGTCTTCTGGGCGCGAACGATCATCAACCACCGGTCCGAGCGTGAAGCCGCTTTACAGGCATCTCGTGCCGTCCTTTCTGATCGTGTCGCGCGGGCGGGTGATCGATGGGCGATGAGCGGAACTGGGCGCTCGTAGCCGATAGACAAAAAGGGGGAATCAAATGATGAAGGCGTTTCAGTCATTCGGAACAATGGGAGTTTTGTTGCTGTCGGCGTCATTCGTTTGTGCCCAGGGAATTGCACAAACGAACGTGGGCCGAATCCCGGGAATGGAACAAAAAGAAGCGCTTCGCGTCAACGACCATATCTATCAAGCAACCGGTTTTGGTAACACCTACATGGTCAAGACCAGCGAAGGAAATGTCATCATTGATACGGCGATGGGCTTCTTTGCCCCTCGGCACTACGCGCTTCTCCGTAAGGTAAGCGAAGCGCCTGTTAAGTTCATCATCATCACCCATTGCCACCCGGACCACATTGCAGGGATTCGTCGTTGGCGCGGGCCCGAAACAAAAGTGATCGCTCACGAACGATTTCAAGAGCTTCGCGACTATCAAACAATGCTCGGCGGCTTGTTTGAACGCCGAAATGCTGCGCAGTATGGCATCCCGCGCCCGCTGGTGCGCGCGTCGGCCGAAGAGGTACGCAGGCCGGAGTACGGGGCCGACATCACTTTTGAAAAGACCCACTCTTTCAAGCTCGGAGAGTTGACGTTTGAGATTCACTACACCCCCGGCGAGACTCAGGATCAATTGGCGATTTGGATCCCCGAGCTTAAGGCAGCCTTTATCGGCGACAACATGTACGAAACATTTCCCAATATGTACACACTTCGCGGGACGGAGTTTCGGTCTCCCAAGCCGTGGTTGGCTTCGTTGGAAAAGGTTCGCTCTTGGGAGCCAGAGGTTGTTCTGGGGAGTCATCTCCTCCCGATTTCGGGCAAGGAGGAATGTGCCAAGCAACTGACTCGTTACATCGATGCGATTCGCTTTATCCATGACAAAACCGTCGAAGGGATGAACCAAGGCAAGGATGTCTGGACGCTGATGAACGAGATCAAACTCCCCCCTGAGATCTCGCTCCCCGAGACCTATGGCCGGCTGACATGGTCGATTCGAGGCATCTACGAGGGATACGTCGGCTTCTTTGATGAGAAGATTCCCACGATGTATCCGGTTCCCGCCTCGGCCGTACACAAGGATCTCTTTGAATTGGCGGGCGGGGCGAGCCCGCTCATCGAGCGAGCTCAAAAGTTGGCGACCGATCAACCGGTTAAGTCGCTCCATCTGCTGGATATCGTTCTCGATGTCGATCCATCACAGGTGGAAGCCCGGAAGATTCGCGTGCAGTGCTACCATCGGCTTCTCGATCAGGCGGTCAACGTCATCGAGCAGGGTTGGCTTCGCGACGGCATCCTTCAGGAGGAAAAGGCCATCAAGCAATCGTCGACCGCCGGCAAGAACCCTTGATCGGTCCTTGCGAACCCATCACCCTCAGAAAGAGGGGCTCTTTTGCTTCGCGAATTTTGGTCCAACATCGGGCGAAACGCTGGTTCTTAGTGCCCACCCTCGGCTCGGTGGCCGTACTTTTCGAGTACGGCAAAGACCTTCGACAGGCCGGCGTCTCGAATGGCCGGCGTTGTCCCTTCCAGCGTGAGCCGTAGGAGCGGCTCGGTATTGCTTGGCCGAACGTTGAGCCACCAATCAGGATACTCGGCCGTGATTCCATCAAGGCGATCTTGCTTGCCGTCGTGGAACGTTTTCTCGATGTCGGCAATGGCCGCATCCTTGTCAGCAATCTGAAAGTTGATCTCACCCGAATGGTAATACTTTCGCAGCGGCGCCAAAAGCTCCGACGCCGACTTGTCGGACTGACTTAGGATGTTGAGCAGCCTCATCGTCGCGACCAGAGCCGCATCCGCGTAGAAGGTCTCTTTCTCCTTCAGCTCAAAGTAGTAGTGACCCGAAAGCTCTCCTCCCGAGAGAGCTTCAATTTGTCGCATCTGCTGTTTGACGTGCGCGTGGCCGACCCTACTGCGGACGGCTTTGCCCCCTGCTTGTTCGACGACCTCGCGTACGATTCGGCTCGACCGTAGGTCGTAAGTCACGATGCGCCCGGGCTGTTCTTTGAGAAGATCCTGTGCCATGAGGGCGGTGATAAGGTCGCAGCCGACCGGTTCTCCCTGATCATCAACAATGGCGACTCGATCGCCGTCGCCGTCGTAACAAAACCCGATCGCGGCCCCGGTCTTCTTCACGAGGGCTTGCACATCGCGCAGATTTTCTGGCTTGAGCGGGTCGGCTTCGTGATTGGGAAACGTTCCATCGGGATCGAGATAGATCCCCTCGAGTTGGCATGGCAAGCGATCGAAAAGTCGCTGAAGATATTTGCCGACCATGCCGTTGGAGGCATCGGCGGCAATCTTGATCGGGCGCAGATTCTTCCCCATCTTTACCAGGAAATCGAGATACAGATCATCAACATCCATCGACGATCGGCTCCCCACGGGAACCGACGGAGAGGGTTCGTCAAGCCCCTTTTCGACGGCTCCTAGGCCGGTGTCGAAGCTGATGGGGATGGCGAGTTCTCGGCTAACCTTGAAGCCGATATATTTCGGGGGATTATGCGATGCCGTCACCATGATCCCGCCATCGGCCGACAGGTGTTGAATCGCGAAGTACTGACACGGTGTCGTCACCATACCGATATCGACGACATCGTGCCCGGCAGTGATCAGACCGTCGATGAAGGCGGCCGTGATCTCGGGGGCCATCGTCCGCATATCGCGACCAACGACCAGCTTCAGTTTTGGCTTCCCCTGATTTCGATCCAGCCCGCGAAAATGCCGACCCAGAGAGATCCCGATCTTGCGGGCAAGCGTTGCATCGATCTGGTCGGGGTACGTGCCACGAATGTCGTAACTCTTGAAGACGCCCATCGGCTCATTGACTCCCAAGACGATTGGAAATGATCCACAGTGGAAAAGCCCCGTCAGGCCCCGTCCATCAGGGCGAGCGAATTTCTACGAGGAAAACATACGATATCGAGTGGTCTTCTCCAGAGGCAGGGATCCCCGCCGATTTCGGCGCCCCGGCCCGACCGATCGAAAGAGGAACCATGTGGAATAAAGAGGTCATTCGCGAGCTTTCCGATCGCCTGGTCGAGGCCCAACGGCCCATCCGAATCCTCGACGCGGTAAAATGGGATGACTCGATTCGGTCCGTTTTTTTTGACGATCAGTGCAAAGAACAGCCGCGCGTCGATCGAACCTACTACGAGAACCGACCCCTGGGGTTTAATCCCGCGGAGAAGCGCCGCGAGTTCCTCGACCTCGAACGAGATATCCAATCAAAACTGGGTGTTTTCAGTCCGATCGGCAAGCTGATGCGACGCATGTGTCGAGAGTACCGGGCCGTCGTCACGATGCTCGAATACCGGGGCCTTCGCGATTTCTCCGAGATATCCAGCGAGCTCTATGGCTCTTCGGGGGATGTCTTTCACGAGGGAGATCCCACGGTCGCCGACCTCGGCGCGATGATGGCCGAGATGCTGCAAGGTTTCGAACGGTCGGAACTGGGTCAGGAAGAACCGCGAACGATTTCATGCGAAGACTCGGTGCAGATCCTGCAGAGCAAGCTCGACAATTACTTTCAAGACCCCGAGCACCGGGTGCGGGTCATCGTCAGCGACGGCATTATTGCCGACTCCGCGGCAGGCAGCGACTACATCAAACTCCGCAAGGACAGCTTCTTCAATGAACGAGATCTTCGGCTGCTTGAAGTTCACGAAGGCTGGGTTCACGTGGCAACGACCTTTAACGGCGCCTGTCAGCAGGTCTGTAGTTTCTTGAGCAAAGGTCCTCCTTCGTCGACGGTGACGCAAGAGGGACTCGCCATGTTCATGGAATTGATCACGTTCTCGTGCCATCGCCAAAGAGTTCACCGCATCACCAATCGCGTCCGCGCGGTGCAACTGGCCGAACAAGGGGCGACGTTTCTCGACGTGTTTGGCTTCTTTCGCGATCAAGGTTTCGACGAGGGAACTTCTTACGATCAGACAACTCGCGTCTTTCGCGGCTCGACGCCGACCAATGGTCCGTTCACGAAAGACCTTTCGTACAGTCGAGGGTTCGTCTTGCTTTACCAGTTTGTCGAGTTGGCCGTCCGCAAGGGAAAGCTCAAGCTTCTGCCGCTATTGTTTGCGGGCAAAACGACACTCGAAGACATCCCGGTCCTGGCGTATCTATTGGATGAGGGATTGATCACGTCGCCTCGCTACTTGCCGCCTCATTTTGCCGACATGAACGGGCTAGCCGCTTGGATGTGCTTTTCGAACTTTCTCAATCATCTTGACATGCGGCGAAATGAAGCAGACTGGATGCTATAGCCTGTTCGCTTGAACGGTCCCCTGGCCCGGCCCGATGTTGTGTTCGCAGCAATTTCACACGAGATTGATTGTTTTTAAGCACTTCTCCGCCCCCCGATCCGTAATGAAAACTGGCCTACCGCCGTTCGATTCCTGCCGGTATGGGACAAGCCTCTGACGAGCGATTGCGACTGTCGTCTGTGGAAGTTCCGCGGTTCGATGAACCTCGTGTGAACCAACACGGTCTTCTCTCGCAGCTTGATCGAAAGAGAAAAGGGATCATCACCCTGAGAGGCTTTCTTTTGGGGCAGATGAAGCTTTGGTTCGCTCTCGGCCAAGAGGGCCGACCGGCGCGAACGACAAGCTAGGCTTTTGATGAAAGCTTGGCCTGAGACATGCCTCCCTCGGCATCTCTCCTACCTGACGCCAAGCCAAGGATGACATAACGTGTTGCGACGTGGGCCGCGAACCCGATACTCGCGGCGAGATTTATCGGCAAGCACCACCGACGCGGTCGCCCATGGGAGCATGGTCGGCTTCGGCGAAACGTACATTCCTGCATTCGCGCTGGCGATCGGCGCCGGCGAAGTTCTTTCCGGATTGATCACAACTCTTCCGATGCTTGCCGGGGGGCTGATGCAGCTCGCCTCGCCGGCGCTTGCCCATCATTTTCGTTCCCGACGAACCTGGGTGGTGGTGACAGCACTCGGTCAAGGCTTGTCGTTTGTTCCCTTGGCGATCGGAGCCTGGCAAGGCTTGCTACCGGCTTGGCTTCTATTCGCTTTCGTCTCGCTCTATTGGGGGATGGGGCTCGCCTCTGGGCCGACTTGGAATACCTGGATCGATAGCTTGGTGCCGGCTCGGCTCCGCGCGGGCTACTTCGCGCGTCGTACTCGATTAAACCAAGTCTCGTTGGTCGCGGGGATTGTTCTGGGAGGCTTTGCCCTCAACCGCGCATCGGGCTCCAATCTCATTCTCCCGACATTTGCGGCCATCTTCACCGTTGCCGCGCTGAGCCGATTCATCTCGGTCATCGCGTTGGGAAGCCAACGAGAGCCTAAACCCCCGATAAAAACGGAATGTCCTGCCCCTTATCGGCAAACCTGGGCCGAGCTTCGCCGACTGCCGGCCCGAAGGCTTTTCCTGTTTCTGTTTCTAGTGCAAGCCAGCGTGATGATCTCCGGCCCGTTTTACAACGCCTTCATGCTGGTGCGGGTTGGCATGTCGTACGGCGAATACCTCATGGTCCTGGCGACGGCGTACATCGCGAAAATCGTTGCGCTCAGCTTTCTCACCGGTTACGCGAGAAGACTCGGCACCGCCCGCATCTTCTCCTTCGGAGCGCTGGGCATCATCCCGCTTCCGCTCCTTTGGTTGGTCAGTTCCAACTTCTGGTTTCTGATCGGTGTGCAGATCATCAGCGGCGCGCTCTGGGCGATGTACGAGCTCGGCATGTTCCTGGTTCTGTTTGATGAAGTCCCTCAGCGCAAGCGAACAGAAATGCTCACCCTCTTCAACGTCGGCAACGTCACGGCCACAGCGATCGGCTCGTTGTTGGGAGTGGTCATCATGAAAGGATTGGCTCCGCCAGAATACGCGTACTCGCTGATCTTTATCTTTTCGAGCCTGGGAAGAGGCCTGGCATGGACGCTATTTCGTTTCGTTCCGACCAGTTCCTTGGCAACCCGGCCCACACCTGATCGGCTGATGCGAGAGGATCACGCCAATCCGTCGCCCCTGCCCCGGCGAATCGAGCCTCGACACGATTCGGTTCACACCCTGGTCGACTCCGTTCATTAGAATGAGCGACAGTTCTCCACCTGTTGCTTGGATGATCGCGGATGATGACCGACCGAATCGCCCCCATCGAGCCAGATCCCGACGATGACGCTTCCGAAACGGGACAACCAGAGGAGGTCCATTTCGAGGAGATCAAACTCGACATCGAACCTGTTGAATTGATCGATGACGCGGAGGTGATCAACAGAGCAGACGTCGTTGATCTGACGGCCGAGGCAGAGTCCCGCGCGCCGATGCCCGCTCTCGGCGAAACAGCACCCTCCGCCGAACAGCTTCGCGCCCGCTCGAAACATCGCTGGTTGATGCGAGGATTCTTTCTCGGCGTGTTCGCGGTCATATACGCTCTGATCTATTGGCAATCGGTGGCATCACGTTGATCCTACCCCTGTCACTGTTTGGCAGGTCTGTTTGGCAGGACTGCCGTTGCCGGGAATCGTAAACTTCTAGTTCCTATAGGGGACAGGGAACCTCTCCTCGTCAGGAAGAAATCATCCTGCTCAGAGTGTCGTTAAGGGAGTGTTGTTGATGAAGCTGGTGACGTTTCTGACGGCGACAAATGAAGTGCATGCCGGAGCGAAGGTTCCCGACGATGGGGTGATCGATCTGACGGCGAGCTTACCGGGCAATCCGTCGATGCTGGACATTCTTGGCGATATTCCTCGGTCGCTGGACCGGGTCGCGGAGCTATTAGAGAAAGGAACCGGGATCCCGGCCGACGTTCGGCGACTGCTGCCACCGATACCGACGCCGGGAAAGATCATTTGTATCGGCCTCAACTACCGGGATCATGCAGAAGAAACGAAAGCGCCGATTCCCTCCGAGCCGATCGTCTTCTCGAAATTCACCACCTCGATCATCGGCCCGGAGGATCCGATTCTCCTTCCCCCCGACAGCACGAAGGTCGACTACGAAGCGGAGTTGGTTGTCGTGATCGGCGAAAAGGGTCGCTACATTCCTCGCGAAAAAGGACTCGATCACGTCGCCGGCTACATGGCGGGCCATGATGTCTCTGCCCGCGATTGGCAAACGGAGAAGCCGGGCAAGCAATGGTTGCTCGGCAAATCGTTCGACACGTTCGCGCCGATCGGCCCTTGGCTGGTGACCAAAGAGGAGATCCCCGACCCACAGAAACTGGCCGTCCTCTTTCGTCTCAACGGAGAGGTGATGCAGTCGGGTTCCACGGAAAAAATGATCTTCTCGGTAGCAGAACTGGTCGCTCATGTTTCGCGAGTGATGACCCTGTTGCCGGGCGACATCATTTTCACCGGAACGCCTCCCGGCGTTGGCATGGCGCGTAATCCCCAAATTTTTCTCAAGGATGGCGATCTGTGCGAGGTCGAAATCGACGGCCTCGGAACTCTTCGAAATCGATGCCAATCGGCGAAAAACGACTACGTCGGTCCCTCGACGGGCCAACCATGATAGGCCCGAAAGCGACTTCTGATGAAGCCGATTCGATCCAAGGCAAATCGAATCATTCGTGGGTGAGAGAGCAAAGAGGTTGAATCAACTATGAGCGGCACCGGCCATGCTTCCTTGACGATCATCGAGCCCCCGGCCGAGCAATTCCAGCATGACGCCCATGACGTCGCGGGCGATCTAACGCATCGTCGTGTCCTTCGGAAAGCACTGGGGAGCTACGACGCTGCGTTCAAGAAGGCGAAGGGTCGCTTCCTCGATCACGATGATGCCAAGCGCCGCGCCGCCCGAATCAAGCGAGACGCCGTCGAACATCTCTCGGATTATCTCGAAGAGTTCGAGAGGAACGTTCATCGCAACGGCGGGCAAGTTCATTGGGCACAGACGGCTGACGAGGCTACCCAAATCATTCTCTCGATCGCGAAGAATGCCGGCGTGACGCATGTCGTCAAAAGCAAAAGCATGGCGACCGAAGAGATACACCTCAACGATTCTTTCGAAAAGGCAGGGATCGAACCGATCGAAACCGACCTTGGCGAGTATATCTGTCAGCTTCGAGGTGAACCCCCTTATCACTTCGTCACACCGGTCATGCATCTGACCAAACGCGATATTGCCGACACGTTCGAGGAAAAGCTCCATATCGAGCGGACCGAGGTGGCCGAGGAATTGACGATGATCGCTCGCGAGAAACTGCGCGATGCGTTTACGACCTCGCTGATGGGGGTCACCGGCGGTAACTTTCTGGTGGCCGACGTCGGCATGATCGCAATCACCGAGAATGAGGGGAACGCTCGGCTTTGTTTCTCGCTTCCCGACATTCACGTTGCCTTGGTCGGCATTGAGAAAGTGTTGCCGAGAATGGCGGATCTGGCTCTCTTTTGGCCACTCTTAGCAACCAGCGGAACAGGCCAACACCTCACCTGTTACAACAGCTTGATCGGAGGACCTCGGCAGGGAGCCGAGACCGACGGGCCGCGCGAGTTTCATGTCATCCTGATGGATAATGGCCGAACAAGATTGCTCGCCGACCCCGAACAGCGCGATGCCGCCCAGTGCATACGATGCGGCGCGTGCCTCAATGTCTGCCCTATCTTCAAAAATGTCGGTGGACATACCTATGGCACAACCTATCAGGGGCCGATCGGAGCGGTCATCACGCCTCATCTTCGCGGCCTGAAGGAATGGAAGCATTTGCCTTACGCATCCAGCTTGTGTGGCAACTGCACCGAGGTCTGCCCAGTCAAGATCGACATCCATCACCACTTACTGCATCATCGCCGAAACGCGGTGGCGCAGGGGCTCAACACTTGGACCGAACGACTTTCGTTTCAGATGTGGCGACTGGGGATGAAGTCAGTGCTGGCATATCGGCTGGTCGGAGCGATGTCCCGAATCGGTCAATTCTTTTACAGACTGTTTTGGCTCGACCAGGGTTGGCTACCGACGCCGATCGATGGCTGGACAAAGTCTCGCGATCTACCGGAGATCGCTTCGCAATCGTTCCGCGACTGGTGGCGAAAAGAGGGCTCTTCTCTCTAGATCGATCCGTCTGCGATTGATCATGGAGACAGCCGCCCCGCGATTTCTCGGCGCGGCGCGGTCAATACCCTATCCCGAAACGAACGATGAACGAGTCGCTGGGGATGAGAGTCTCCTTGGGTGTTTGAATCTCGACCTCGCGACCGAAGACCCAGCCTCCTTCGAGGAACATCGAGACATACGGGATCGGTCGGCGTTCGATCCCCGCGACCAAGTTAAATTGACGAAGTGTGATGACTTCCTCGCGACCATCGCGCTCGACCAGCCATTGTCCACCGCCGAGAGCTGCTCCGGTGTATGCCCACCATTTGGCGCCGCCGGCCTCCTCGAAGAAGTTGTAGCTGATGCGAGGACGCGGCATGTTGGCATCGACTTTCAAATACTCGGTCGGTGTCCAAGTGAATCCGATACCAGGAACAACGGGGATATCGTTTCGATTGAGATAGACCGCCCCCAGCGTCAAGCTGAGTGTTTCCGACCATTGATAGATCGCGAGCGCTCGGGCGGGGATCCGGAAACCCTCGCCGCTCCAAGCTTGCCCGTCCGTGAAAAAGCCGGGCGTTACTCCCAAGATGAATCGCCAGCGATCGTTCGCTCGCCAGCGCAGACCGACATCAAACGAGAAGTCGTAGACGGTCTCGGGAAGCCGATACGAAGCGGGCGCGTTCCAAAAATGGACCCCTGCCCCCGGCGAAAACATCAGCGCCCGGTCTTCACTCCCCATCGTTCGCATGAATGGGATCGAGAACTCGATATCCGTCGAACCGAAGCCCTGATTGCCCAGGGTGGGGATAAAACTCGAGTTGGCCAAAACGCCGCGCCACTTCCATCGGCTCCACTCGTCGCGCCAGATAGACTGCGTCGCGAGCCGCTCTTCCACGGGAGTGAATTCACCCGTCGGCGGACTCTCGAGCGATTGCGAGATCGACGTTTCCGGTTCGACTTCGGAGACGGGAGCGGAAGGCTCCACCGCGGGCGTATCCTTCGCCCAACCAACGAGCGAGAAAACAATAAGAGCCAGCATCGTGGCGAGCATCCTTCTCGAAGAAGACCGCGACCCATCCCTGATCGCACTCCTAACATGGTAGTCGTCGGCGAACCGTACAGTTCTGTAATCTTGAACCTCGACGCAACCCAGATTCGCGTCCTTGAGAAGATGGGCAATGCAGACAAACTGATCATGCTCTCATCAGAGACCAGCTTTCCGCCGATCAACAGGATTCTGTTCTTCGACGTGAGATTCCTGATCCTCGCCCTTGTTCGGAAAAGGCTAATGGAATGTTGCCAGGCCCGTTTTGGGCTCTTTCCCTTGGAATTCGCGGGTTATCTAAAAGCGCGCGGGCATCTTGGCGCGATTGGCACGGCCGCTGCTTTAGTTGATTCCCATGAAGGGGAAAAAGAAACCCCTGGGAGTACATCAGCGGTGCAGGAGCAACAAGCCATGTTCAAGAAGATGATCCTTGCGTTGGCCGTCGCGTGTGCGGCTGGGTTCGCCATGCCATCAAAGGCAGAAGCGGGTGGATGCTACAATCATCACGGTTACGGCGGAGGCTACGGTCGCAGCTTCTACGGTGGCTACGGCGGTGGTTTCGGTGGTTACGGCGGCGGTTATCGCTCGTTCTATCACCGACCTGCTTTCTACGGCCCCGCGTTTGGCCCGGGCCCAGGCTTCTACGGTGGGGGGCGTGGCTTCGGGGGCGGACGCGGCGGACTCTGGATCGGTTTCTAGTCTTGCCGATTCATCAGACTGTCGGGCTATCTCATCTCCCCGGCACCTTTTGACACAGGAAGCCGGGGATGCGGGGAAGGCGACCAACTTCCTTGATAGTGACCCCTCTCCCAACGAATTCTCGCTCCGCAGGAGGGCCGACCATTTGCCTATGGAGCCAGGCAAGTGGCACCGGTTCCTTCTGCGGAGCTAGGTTTTTCTTGTCCCCTCCCGCTTGCCGACCGGTCGGCCATCCTGATGTTTTTCTCTCACCCAATTCTTTGTTGTGACCGGGGTCTTCGTCTCCTTAAACTGAATTTAACAGATTTGTGGGCGACGTCCGTACCTGTCGGGATTGGGTAGGGTGGACCAAGCCGTAGGGGGGCTAACTCTCTTTTCCCGGTTCATCGCCGGCACCTGCGTTCCCGATTTGATGTGTGCGCAGGCCCTGAACCGCGAATGGAGAGAGGCTCGCGAGATCGAGGTCTAGCTTTCGAGGAGTACTCCATGAGCGGTTTATCCCGCCGAGGTTTCTTGCAGAACAGCGCAGCGACCGCCTCCGTTTTGGCGACCGCCGCCAGTGTCCATGCCGCTGGCCGAGTCGTCGGCGCCAACGACACGGTCCGCGTGGCGTTCATCGGCGTGGGTGGCCGATGCCAATCGCACCTTCAACAAGTGCTCGACATGACCAAAGATGGAAAGAAGATCCAGGCGGTCGCTGTTTGCGATGTTTTCAATCGCCACCGCGATGAAGCCGCCACCAAGATCGATCGCGCCAACGAAGCGCTCGGCATTAAAGAGAAGTGCCGAAAGTATGAGGACTATCGCGAACTGCTTGCTTCCGACGATATCGACGTCGTCTGCATCGCCACGCCTGATCATTGGCATGCGAGGATGACCATCGACGCATTCGCGGCAGGCAAGCATGTTTACTGCGAAAAGCCGATGACCCACACGATCGAAGAAGCGTACGCGGTTGTCGATGCAGCTCAGAAGCACAACAAGGTGATGCAGGTCGGTGTGCAGTCGACGTCCGATCCGATGTGGCGCGATGCGAACGACAAGATCATCAATGGACGAATCGGAAAAGTCGTTCAAGCGCAGACGCACTTTTACCGCAACAGTAGCGTCGGGCAATGGCGCTACTACCAACTCAAGAAGGATATGACGCCGCAAAACGTCAACTGGGATCTCTTCCTAGGGACGCAGTTCGGCTTGGCTCCGAAGGTTCCCTTCGACCGGGCTCGCTATTTTCAGTGGCGCTGTTACTGGGATTACGGCGGCGGCATGTACACGGACCTCTTTGTCCATCGCACCACTCGATTCATGCTGGCCATGGGTGTGCGCGAGCCGAAACGGGTCGTCGGCGCCGGCGGGCTTTACCTCGAATACGATGGTCGAGATGTCCCCGATGTCGCCACCGTCGTTGCCGATTTCAATGAAGGGTGTCAGCTTATTGTCACCGCGTCGATGGTGAACAATCACGAAATCGAAGAGTGCGTCCGCGGGCACCTGGGAACGATCATCTTCAAAGAAGGGACCGGCTACGAAGTCCGAGCCCAGCAGATTGCAGATCGCCCCACGAACTCTGCCGACAAGAGTGCCACGGCCGAGGTAGAAATGGTCGTCCCGCAAGGAATCCCCAAGGGGAAAGGGGACATCCAAACTCGCTACCACTGGGAAAACTTCATTCAGTGCGTTCGCGACAACAATCGGCAAACGAACAACACTCCCGAGCTGGGGGCCGCCGCCATCGCCCTGGTCAACATGGGCGTCATCAGCTACCGCGAAGGCCGAGCTCTCTTCTGGGACAAGGAAAAGCGAACTCCGACCAACGCTGATGGCTCGTGGGCAACGGCCTGGGAAGAACGGAGTCACAGTCGAGGCAAACCCGAACAGGTTCAGGGATGGAAAGCAGGCGAGACCGGAAGCTTGCTCACGCCGCCCGAATATCAGAAGCTCGCAGGACCCTGGGTCAACGGCCAAGATCCCGCGACCTGATCGGCAACGCTACCAGAGGGCCGAGAAAAGTTTCTGACGCAAAGCGAAAAACGGAGACGAGCCAGGCTTGGCTGAGCCTGGCTCGTTCGCGTTGATCGAAGGTTCACTTAAGGAGAGAAAAGAGTTCGACTCCGAGGAGAAGTCGATTCCAAAAGCTTCGTTCTCGCCTGCTCGCATTGGCGAATCAAGTCGTCGAAACAAATCAGCTCAGGCGTTCTGCTTCTTGATCCGAAGCCGCGGAGTCGGCGTCTGGCGGAACTGATGCCACCACTTCGGGTTCACTTTTCGTCGATCGCTAGGCCATCCAGAAAAGAACCACTGTTCGATCGTCGACTGTGCGTCGTTAAAGACGAAGTACGCCGGTCGTATCTTGTTGTCCCCTTCGGGCCCGATCCATTGATGATCGAACGAAAAGAGAGCCTCGCACCGAACCCCCGACGTGATCTCGACCCCGAGCGACGACGCTTCGCGAAGAGCCTCCGCGAGCATTCGTCGATAGTGCTCTCGATCGATCTCCTGTCGCCGACGAACTGCATCACCCAGCCCCGCCAGCGTCCGGTCCAATCGCGAGAGTCGGCTCCGAGCCTCACGCACATCGCGGAGGATTCGGCGGACGAGTGGCAGCCGCTGCGCCGCCTCCGTCAGAATAAAAGTCCCTCGTCGTGCCGCCATGACTCTATGTCCCTAAATCGTTCCACCCCACTTGAGGGTGGATGACCCGCCCCCACCATGGGACGGCCGTCATCTTTACGTCACCAAACCTACACGCGCCCTCCGCAACGGGCGCCCCGCCCTCCCTAATACCCAAACTTTTCCCAACCCCGTCGTCGGAAAATCTTCCCCTTCAGGCAGCTTGAGCACGACCAGCAAAGTTTAACAAATGGCCCGCGGACCCTTCCGCCATCGGACGCAGGACCACTTTCGCCGTCGTCCCAACCTCTAGCGAAAAACCTCATGGACTACCCCCAAACCGGCTCCATTCAACCCATTCCCATGCCAAGGAGATCCATAGATTGCTAACCGGTGGCCGGGAAGCGATGATCAATTGTCGGCGGCAGGTTTCCCTCTGCCGCTCTCAGTCCTTCAACGACGCGAGAAACGATCATGAACGTTCGAACCTCGGCCAACACAAGCCGACGACGATTTTTACAACACGCTTCGGCAATCGCCGTGCCCGCTTGGTTTCTCGATCGGCAGGCAAGTAATCTCTTCGCCCATGAACGCTCGCCGAACGCTCGGCCCCGGCTCGCTCTTATTGGATGCGGAACGATGGGAACATCCGATGGAAAGCTCGCTCAGCGCTTTGCCGACATCGTGGCGGTCTGCGATGTCGACGCCAGCAGAGTCGAGAAAGCCAAGCTCCATTTCAAAGGTGCCGACGGATTCGAAGACTTTCGTCAGGTCTGCGACCTGCCACAGATCGATGCGGTCATCAACGCAACGCCCGACCATTGGCACACGCTCGTGAGCGCTCGCGTTCTTAAGAGTGGCAAAGATGTTTACAGCGAGAAACCCCTCACGCTGACGATTGATGAGGGAAAACGTCTTCGCCAAATCGTCGGCGACACGAAGCGCATCTTGCAAACCGGAAGCCAGCAGAGAAGCGACGAAACCTTCCGTCTGGCAGCCGAGCTGGTTCGAAATGGACGTCTAGGCAAAATCGAAACGGTCCGAACTTGGCTCCCCACGGGCCTACGCGAGGGGCCATTCACGTCGGCCCCGATTCCGAAGGAACTCAACTGGGATTTCTGGCAAGGACAGACAAACGCGATCGATTACATTCCGCAGCGCTGCCATCAGCGATTTCGTTATTGGTGGGATTACTCGGGCGGAACGCTCACCGATTGGGGTGCTCATCACAATGACATCGCCCTTTGGGGCTTGGGCAAAGATCATACGGGCCCCATCAGCATCGAAGGCAAAGCCACCGTCGAGCCGATCCCCGGCGGGTACACCGCAGCAAGTCAGTTCCGAATCCATTACATCTACGACGACGGCATCGAACACTTCTGTCAGAACACCACCGCCAACGGCCGATCAGGAAACATCACCGGGAAACCCGGGCCCGGCGAAAAGTATCACGGCGTGCAATTCGAAGGTACCCATGGCTGGATCTACGTCAGTCGAGGCAATGTCCTCGAAGCAAGTGATCTCGCCCTCATCACGCAACCGTTGCCAGAAAACGCCCACCGACTCGAGGTGAGCAACGATCACATGGGGCATTTCATGGAGGCGATTCGAACTCGAAAGACGCCGATCACCGATGTCGAGATCGGCCACCGGTCGGCATCACTGTGTCATCTGGGTGTCATCGCCATGAGACTCGGACGCAAACTGACATGGGACCCGGTCAACGAACATTTTGAAGGAGACACCCAAGCCGCTGGCATGCTTTCCCGTGAAATGCGCCCTCCCTACAACTGGGACATGGTTTAACTCCCCCAAAAGGTCAACCGATGCATCGACGTGATTGGCTCCGCGTGACGACAGCGGGACTACTCGCTCCCGACACGCTCCCCAAGGTTTTTGCGGACGCGAGAACGCCTTCCATCACCAGAGTCGAAAAGATTGAAGGCCTTCCCACCTTCACGATCAACGGCAAAGCTTCGACGAAACCCGTGTTCGAAACGTACGCTCCCCAGCAGCGCTACTTCGAACAGTTCGCCCGAGCGGGGACCGACGTGATGAGCTTTTCGGTCAATCTGGCCGACGGCTTCACCAATCCAACTTGGCTCGCGCCCGATCGCTGGGACTTCACCCAGCTCGATGCCATTTGCCGATCCATCCTCACCGTGAAACCCGATGCTCTCATCTTGCCCCGAATTCTCCTCAGCACGCCCGCGTGGTGGGTCGATGCCCATCCACAAGAGTGCCAACTCCTCTCCACCGGATTGCGGACATACTCGGCGGGTGTCTCGATGGGACGCGCCGGTAGAGCCTACCCTTCGTTGGCATCGACCGTTTGGCGCCGAGACATGGCACGTGGACTACAGCATCTCCTCGATCACATGCAACGGTGTGACTACGGCAGCCAGCTTTTCGGTTCCATGGTAACCGGCCTCATGACCGAGGAATGGTATCACTGGAGTATTCATTCCAAAGAATTGGCCGACTATAGCAAGCCCATGACTATTGCATTTCGTCAATTCTTAGAAAGAAAGTACTCTACACCCCGATTGCTGCAAGAGGCATGGAGCTATCCTTCGATCCATTTTTCGAATGCCCAAATACCAACAGCCGAACGAAGAGAGATCGTCTCTGGCCGAACCTTTCGCGATCCTAAAACGGAAATGTCCGTGATTGACTACTACCAGTTCTACAATGAGATCATTCCCGAGGTGATCGATCATTTTGCTGCCGCTGCGAAAGAAGCAACACATCATCAACAAGTTGTCGGCGCGTTCTATGCTTTTATGTTCGAGTTCGGCGGCGATCCGGAGTTCGGCCACAACGGACTGGGCCGGCTTTTGGAGTCTCCTAATCTTGACTTTATCATGGTTACCGCGAGCTACGGCGATCGAGACCTCGGGACCGGCGGCGACTATATTCGCTCCCCTTACACCTCCGTCGCGATCCACAACAAACTTTGGTATCACGACAACGACACGGTCTCTTTTCGCTATCACCTCATGCAGCAGAACAACCCGGACCGAGCGAGCGTCGAACAAGATGCGCGTCGTCTAGGGGCGACCGCGAACCTTTCAGAAACAATCTCCATCTATCGCCGAGGTACAGGTTTTGCCCTCTGCCATGGCGTTTTTCAAAGTTTCTTCGATCTGCATGGAGGGTACTTCGACGACCCCGGCATTCTTGATGAAATAAAACGACTCAACAAATTATTTCAAAACTCCTCTGCCCGCGATCGTCAGTCAGCGGCGGAGATACTCCTGGTTATTGATGAAATCTCTTGTGCGTACCTTACTTTCGAGTCTCCCTTACTCGATCCCATTCTCCGCCAAACGCAGATTTCGCTCACAAAGGCCGGTGCTCCCTACGACTCGGTTCTGTTAGAGGATCTTCCCAATCTCGACCCTAATCGATACCGATTAGTCATTTTTTTGAACACATTTCAGATCAGCAGTCGTATTCGAGGAGAGATCAACAGTCGCTGGAAATCGGCTGGCCGATCCATTCTGTGGTGCTACGCGCCCGGCTACTTTGATGCTCATCGATCAGATCCGTCATTAATATCTGACCTGATCGATATCCCGGTGAAGTCTGACGGCGTAACCGAATCCTTATCTTATACAATATTGCATCAAGCTCATTCTTGGACTGATGCGGTCATTCAAAAGGGCATCAAGAAGGTCGGCGGAGAATGGCCTCGCGCACAGTCATTCTCTGTCGAGAAGACAGAATCAAAGCCGCTGGGAATCACGACAGCAGGTAAGACGGCATTAGCAATGCGAGATTTTCCTCATTATCGAAGTATCTACTCGCTGAATCCCATTCTTCCCTCAGAATTCTATCGCGAGCTGGCACGGCTTGCAGGGGTGCACTTGTATCTCGAGACTGCCGATACTCTCTATATCAATCGAAGCTATCTGACTCTCAGTGTTGACCAACCGGGGCCTCGTACAATTCGATGGCCAAGGCCTTGCCGAGCCACCGACCCGTTCACAGGCGAAGTTCTTTCGCCCTTCACACAAGAATGGACCAGGAATCTGTCGTCGAGAGAGACTCTGCTGGTGGAACTTGAATACCAGACGTAACCGAATTGCGCACGGACTACGGCAGCTTGATCGAAGGTATTCAGGAAAGAGTTGTGTTAATTGATGCCGAACTTCTTCAGCTTACTGCACAATGTGCTCCGCGGCAGCCCGAGTAGGCGAGCGGCCAAACTCTTGTTTCCTCGGCAGCGGACCATCGTTTCCATCAATCGAGTCCGCTCAAGTTCATCGAACTCGGCCGACCAAGGGCCAGTCTGTTCTGCCGTCGTCGCGGCAGGCCGATCGATCGCGGCCCGATAGACTCGTCTGCTGATCGGCTCGGGCGTGGTCTCCGTCGAGACGAGTTCCTCTTGGAGCGGGCCTGGCAGATCCGCCAGCGAAATCGACTCGCCGCTGGCCATCACCACCGCATGTTCAATCACATTCTGTAATTCGCGAATATTCCCGGGCCAGCCATGCGACAGAAGCGACTCCATCGCTTCCTCATCCACTTTTTTCACCTGTTTGCCGGTACTTTGAGAATACTGTGTCATAAAGTGAGACACGAGGTCTGGAATATCCTCACTTCTTTCACGCAGCGAAGGCATTCGAATACTAATAACATTTAGTCGGTAATAAAGATCCTCTCTTATCTTTCCTCGGCTAATCAATTCTTCTAACGGTTGATGCGTCGCGGCAATAATTCGGACATCGACCCGAATGGATTCATTAGATCCGACCGGCTCGAAGGTCATCTCCTGCAGAACGCGAAGAAGCTTCGTTTGAGTATCGAGACTGATATCGCCGATCTCATCAAGGAACAATGTCCCACGATCAGCCATTTGAAATCGACCGATCTTATCCCGGATGGCGCCGGTGAATGCCCCTTTGACGTGGCCGAAGAGCTCGCTTTCGAGCAAGCTTGATGACAGAGCCGCACAATGAACCTTCACAAAAGGGCCCACCGATCGAGGAGAATTTCGGTGAATCACCTCCGCGAGCATGCTCTTGCCTGTGCCGCTCTCTCCACGGATCAACACCGTCGAATTACTCGACGCGACCTTCCGAACCGTTCGCAGAATATCATCAATAGCTGTGCCTGAACCTCGCAATGCTTCCACAAATAAGAGAGGTGGCTCAACGGGCTTGGCCTCGGCCGGCGGAGGTTCGACACGTTCGGGCCGAGATAACGGAACGGAAACTCGAGCGACTCGATCGCTGAGATCGCGATTGAGTTTTTCCAACGTCTGGTGGGACTGCGCGCTTTGAATGGCAATCGTGGCTAAGTCGGCCACACCTGCTAAGAATCCTAGCTCGGCAGAATTGTACATCCCCTCGCGACGCGGACCGATCAACACGAACCCGATCAATTTATCCTCTCGAAGAAGAGGCTGCGCCAGTTCTGCATCCGCATTTCGAAGAAGCTGAGCCACGGTATCCTCTCGAATGAGAGATCGGCTGGACCGTTGCAACAGGCTTCCCTGTTGCAATTGCTCCACGAGAGGATGACTTGCTTCAAAGAATCGAGGCATGTCGACCTCGCCGGTCGTCTCCGCTGCATTAAAGCCGGCCTTCACCGAGCGAAGATAAATGACACCCCCCCGGGCATTCACGCTGTTGGTAGCGATCACCAGAACATGGCGATGAATGGTGCTCGGCTCAACAAGATTGCCCACCGCCTCATTCATTCGCCGCATCGCCCAGTCGAGCTGACTCCGCTCTCGATAGAATCGACGATCGAGAATTCCGGAAAGCCAAGAGCGGATCGTCGTCAGAATATAAAGAACGAGAACGACAAATGCACTTGGAAGAAGCCCGGCCGGCTGCGGAATGTTGGCAAACAAGCGAGGAGTCAATGCGACGACGGCAATCACCAGACCATAAAAGAGGATCGCCCCCAGAAGCCTAATGAGGAGATACTTCCATCCACGCTGTTCGACAATCTCTTCAATGCTGAGAAATCGATAACGAAGAATACTAACGGAGTATGCCGCCACAAACGACAGAGATGCCGCGAACATCGCCCATGTCGCTTCGCCGACGAGAAAGCCAGCTCGGTCGACGGCGGCAGTCCAAAGACTGTAACCAATGAACAGGCCCGCAACGATCGACCCCCCCAGCAGCCAGCGAACTTGATCGCGATGGCTGGGCTGTCGCGGGAATCGATAGCTGTGCCAAAGACTCGCCACACAACCGACAAACATTCCCGCCCCTAGCACCATGTAAACCCAAAGGAGCGTCGCCAGAATCGCTTCCCACCGAGCACCCTCGGCCGGGAGTTCGTGCCGGAACGTGTAGAAGAGACGCGAGATCGACCAGAGTACCCCAAGCTGGATCGCACAGGGCACACCGTACAAGAGCAATAGCGATGAGCGAGGATAAAGCTGCAGAACGCGCTTGGGCGTCGGAGCCACCATGTGAAAATGGAGACTGATCTGCGGGACGGCCATCGCACAGATCGCGAACACGAAAACGAGCGCGGGACTAGAGGCAATCTCGAGCCAGTGGTACCAGCCCATGTAGGCCCCCACCGTCACGATGCACATCAGAAAGAAGAGGGCAGCCGAGTCATCCTCGGGCCGACGACGAAAGACCAGCCAGCCAAACCAGAAAACAATCGACTCGATCGCCAACCAGGCGATCGAGACGAACGAATGCTGCCAGGGGGGATCATCAACAAGGAACCATCGATCAAAGGTCCCTCTCCCCGATCGATCCGACGCCGGCGCTTCGAAACGAAGACGAACAAACCGCTCGCCCCCCAGTGATGCCACACCCCCGTCCAACTTTCGAAGATCCTCGATCCTCTGGATTGGGGATGCAGGGAAGCGAGCGTCGTTTCGCAGATGGGCGATCGTATTGACAATGGTCCCGAGAGGCGACCGCCCTTGCTCGACCCTCTTACCGGCAATCTGAATGAGCAGATCGCCCGGCTGAGGGTTAGGGAGAACCATTCCAACGGGCGCGGGATCGACGGGTAGGGCCGAGACCTTCTGGACATGCTGAACAAAAAACCGGATGCCGAGATACGGGATCGAGTTGGCTTGGATGACCACGACCACCGCGTAGATGATGATGGCTACCGCGGACGCCTTCAATATTGCGCGGCGTTCCTGGGGCACTTGGCCTACTCCCAAAGGAAAATCGTCACCTGACGAAACTGGCGATCAGTTAACGATAAGTGACCAAAAGTTACAAATCAACGAGAAATCGCCAATTCACGAAGCGGCAAAATCTCCCTAATCATCCTATTTTAAACGATTTTAACGATTTTTCCTATTCGGCGCATTGGTTGCTGTGAAAGAGACGTGGGAGGGTTGCATGGTCGCTGGAAAGCATCTGTTCTACTCGATGGCGCCGACGGGTTACTTGACCCTTTCGGACGGGTACACGGCGGAGTACGTTGTCCGCGGCGAAGGGGAGCCTATCGTTCTGATACCGGGTTTGGCTGGCGGAATCGGACTCCTTCGTCCTCTGATGGATGCCCTCGCGACGAGCCACCGTGTGATCGCCCTTGAACTCCGGGGTGAGAAGAACTGCCTCTGCGAACGGTCTTTTCATTTTGATCGCCTGGTGAAGGATGTTTCGGAGTCGATGGACCTACTTCGGCTTGAGAGTCCGGGACTGGTAGGGGTTTCGTTCGGAGGGGCGATTGCCCTCGACTTAGCAACTCGGCTCCCGCACCGGGTTGGTTACTTGGCCATTCAGGGGGCGAATGCTCACTACGAGCGTCGGCTCTTTGACGGCGTCGCCCGGAAAGTCCTCGATCGGCTATTGCTTCCTGGAGACAACCCGTTCGTGAACCAATTCTTTCGGATTCTCACCGGCCGGCGGAGCATGGAAGGATTCGGGGTCGATTTCGTGATCAGCCAATGCTGGTCAACGGATCAAGCCGTGATGGCCCATCGTTTCGCGCTCTTAGAGGAGTACGACGTTTCTCATCGCTTGGAACGGCTTCGCATGCCGGTGCTGATGTTGGCTGGAGAGATGGATGTGGTCGTTCCTCCCAGCGATGCCACCACCATGGAGTCCCTCGTCCCAAGGATGGAGACTCGCTCCATCCCCGAAGCTGGGCACTTCGCCTTCGTCACGCATGCCCGCCTCCTCGCCGACGAGATTCGAGATTTCCGCCGAAGCGTCCTGGCCCCCGCCCTGTAAGCCACGACTTCCGTTCAGCGAATCGAAACAGTGAGCCTACCAGGCTGATCGAATCTAACCTGGATTTCCCAGATGATCTTCTAGGTCGCTCCATCCGTGTAAATGCAAGATTTGTTGCGTGTTTAGAACGCTCATCGAGTGGCCGAGCGATGGGCGGCGGTCAAAAGCACCGGCTTGGGACTACTCGAAATCCTGTTGGTAATCAGGCGTTCATTCTCCCCCACTGATGACCCAGATCAGGATTCCCCTCGAAGCCGATCGGCAGATGCACGGTCCCTGGACGATGGTCGGCGGTCGGTGGGTTGAGTCCCGGGGGAATGGAGAATACTCCCTAACTCGACATGGGTAGCTTCGTGGGAAATGATGAAGCGGGCCGGTGGGGCTGTTGTCGTGATGAATAGTGGAATCGCCGATCGACCAAGGGATCAGCGAAGAATCTGGCGCAGAGCATCGACGACGCGACCCTGTTGATCGGTGGTGATACCGACAAAGAACGGGAGGCTGATCAATTCGCGGGCGGCTTTCTCCGCGACGGGAAAGGCCCCTTCTGGCAGGCCGAGCGACGCGAAGGCTTTCTGGCGATGAATCGGCACAGGGTAATGGATTTCTGTCCGAATCCCTTGGCGGAGGAGCTCCGCGCGAACATGGTCGCGACCCGGGACACGGATCACGAAGAGATGATAGACGTGATCGGTACCATCCCCATCCGGCCTGGGCAAGGCAGGGATCTCGACGAGGCCAGCCAGATGTTCGTGATAGAATCGGGCAGCCTGCCTACGGGCATCACTCCACTGATCAAGATGAGTGAGCTTGGCCCGTAGGATCGCGGCCTGCAGGTCGTCGAGCCGAGAATTCAATCCAACGACAGCGTGCTCATACTTTTCAAGTGTGCCGTAGTTGCGGAGCAGCCTGACCCGCTCGGCCAGGTCATCATCATTGGTAATGACCGACCCGCCGTCGCCGAGCGCGCCGAGGTTCTTCGTGGGATAAAAGCTGAAGCAGCCTGCGTCACCCAGCGTCCCGGCCCTTCTCCCCTGCCAAAGTGCGCCATGGGCCTGTGCGGTATCTTCGATCACAAAGAGACCATGCTTTCGGGCGATCGGTAGAAGCGTCTCCATGGGGGAAACTCGTCCATAAAGATGCACGACGATGATGCCACGCGTTTGGGGAGTGATCGCTGCTTGGACCTGTGCAGGGTCGATCGCGAGAGTATCGGGCTGACAATCGACCAGGACCGGCTTGGCCCCTGCGAGCATGATCGACGAAGCCGTCGCAACAAACGTATGCGTGGTGGTGATGACTTCGTCGAAAGGCTGAAGACTCTTCCCCCGAAGAACGAGTTGCAGCGAATCGAGACAATTCCCCGTCCCGATCGCATGTCGACAGGAATGAAAGTGGGCAAACTCCTCGTCGAATGCTTTCGCTTCGGGGCCGAGAATAAAGTAGGAGTTGTCGCGCACGCGTTGGATAGCCCGGTCCAGCTCGGCTTGCATGGCCGAGTGCATCGGTCTTAGATCGACAAAGGGAACGTCCACGGGATGATTCATCCTCCGCCCGCGATTGCCGAGGGCTCTGCAAGAATGGCACGTTCACCGACGCGAGTCAATTGAGAGGAAAAGGAACGAGCCGTCCGGTTGGCCCGCATCGGGAGGGTCCCCTGGGAGCGTGGCTCTATCGATTGGCCATGATACTCCGCTCGGCAACGGCAGGATCGATGAGGAGATAATCGAGCCGATCGGGCTTGATGGGATTGAACTGCTCGGTGGAATAGTTGAGCAGAATGGCCGTGGGCGAAACATTTCGGAAAGCATGGGCGACATAAGGGCCGATCTTGAGTCGAGTAAAGAAATGGTCGTCGGCATTCAGAAGCACTTCGAACCGCTCGTGACTTCGGACATCTTCGAGGACAACTTCGAGCACGCCCGACACGATGCCGAAAGCTTCGTAGGCGTTCTCGTGGTAGTGGTTGCCACGAACTTGTCGGGGGGTATCGAACGTGACGAAGTAGATCTGGCCGAAATGGTCGGGCATTTCGTGCAAGTCGGATCGGCGAAGGAATTCGATCAAGTTGCCCCGGCCGTCAGAATGCTTCTTGCACTGATCGAGTTCGTAAAACACAAGTCATCTCCCCATTCCCATGGGCAACAGAACACCTCGGCGGGCATGCAGCCCCCCCGAGTGACACGAAGCCTCGGTAGAATGCCGTCGATTTGATCCTCTGGTCGAGGCATTTTACACGGTGCCGGTCGCGGCGCCGAGAGAGACGGGACCAGAAACTCGCATTCTCGCCCATTGAGACCGCCCCGGCCGGTCAAACCGATCCGACCAAACAGGCTTTCCCCCTTGATTACGCCCCCCGACTCCATGGAATTCAGGGCTGTGTGTATCGGACAACCACCGAGAGGAGTAGGCCCGTTTATGACCGTGATCGTCCATTACGGGGCTGGCAATCTCAAGTCGGTAGCCCGAGCACTGGAAAGGCTGGGCGAAAACTCGACGATCTCGTCCGACCCGAAGGTCATCGCGCGGGCCAAGCGATTGATTCTGCCGGGAGTCGGGTCGTTCGATACCGCCATGAATACGCTCCGCGACAAAGAGATCATCCCCGTCCTCGAAGAGCGGGTCCTCTCGGCCGGTGTGCCGATTCTCGGAATATGTCTCGGCCTGCAGCTTTTCACCGAACGAAGCGAAGAGGGAAGCAGCCCCGGGTTAAGTTGGATTGCCGGCCACACCCAGCGATTTCGAAGTCCCGATCCGACCATGAAAGTGCCGCACATCGGATGGAACACCATCGAACGACAACGAGACGGTCAGCTCTTTGACGGTTTTCCAAGCGAGGCATCCCTCTACTTCGTCCACTCTTACTATGTCGTCTGCGCCGACGAAGAGGTCGTCACCGGTCGGTCTGATTACGGCGAGCGTTTCGTCTGCGCGATCGAAAAGGGGAATATTCTCGGCGTACAGTTTCATCCAGAAAAGAGTCAACAGATCGGCCTTCATCTCCTGCATAATTTTCTGACGGCGACGAGTTAGCTCATGACGGAACGAGAGATTTCCGACGCTTTGGCTGACGAAGAAAAGAGCATGACCGACGGCTCATCTTGGAACGTGGGTGTGAAGCGTCTGGCTCGAAGATCGCCAAGCGCTGATGGCCTTGACGGAGGAACCCATTGATGGAACATCATATCCGCGTCATCCCGTGCCTGCTGCTTCGACACTGGGGAATTGAAAAGAGCATTCGCTTCAAAGACTTTGTCTACGTCGGAAGCCCGATCAACGCTGCCCGGATGTTCAATGCATACATGTCTGATGAATTGATCTTGCTTGACATTGTTGCAACGAAAGAAGGAAGGTCGGCTAGGCCCGAGATTCTCGAACAGATTGCCGATGAGGTTTCGATGCCGCTGGTGGTGGGGGGCGGAATTCGTCACAAAGATGACGTTCCTCCGCTCATGGAAGCGGGTGCCGATCGAATCGCGATCAACACCGGTGCCTGGGAGAACAAAGACCTTATCACGCAGATTGCCGACCAGTACGGCCGGCAATGTGTGGTCGTTTCGATCGATGCAAAGAGACATCACGATGGTCAATACGAAGTGGTCACCCATGCGGGACACCAACCGATTGGCGTTGACCCCGTCACGTGGGCCAAAGGGGCCGTTCAGCGGGGCGCGGGAGAGATTCTTCTCAACTCTATTGATCGCGATGGAACGCTCGAGGGATACGACATCGATCTGTTCAAGCAGGTGACCGGCGCGGTAGATGTTCCGGTGGTCGGGATGGGAGGGGCGGCCAACCTAGCCGACATGAAGCAAGCGGTTGAACAAGGTGGCGTCTCTGCGGTCGCGGCCGGCGGAATGTTTCTTTTCTGGGGGCCAAGGCGAACGGTCTTGATTCATTACCCGACGTACGAAGAACTATGTGAGGAGTTCGACCGCCATCAGGTTCGGCCGCGGGTCCCGTTTAATCCCTGGGACGTTCTGCCCGAACTTCGCCCTGCGGAAGGCCCGGCTTAGCGACATCGGCCGTCAACCCCACAAAGCACGTTGCCTGGGTCCGGCCGCGACATCACTCTGGAAAGGAACGACTTCTCCGTGGATCCCTGGGCCATCTGCTCGATCATCTTGGGCGCGCTGGTGCAAGACAGCATCACCTGCGTGGTGAGTGGGCTCCTCGTGGCCCAAGGAAAGATCTCTTGGAGCACCGCGATCATCGGCTGCTTTCTTGGGGTGCTGATCGGCGATCTCATTTGGGTCTCCATCGGAAGGCTTTTCAGCTTGAAGGTCATCGAAGGGTGGCTGGGCGAACGAGTTTCGCCGGGCGATTCCACTTCTGCCTGGATGGATTGGTTTAAGCAGAATCGTGTTGCCGCCGTCTTTGTCAGTCGATTTACGCCCGGTTTGCAAATCCCGCTCCACCTGCTCAACGGCCTTCTCAGCGGGGGTGTTCGGCGACTGTTGCCCGCCTACGGAGCCGCGACCGCGGCCTACGTTGCGATCTTGCTATCGCTTTCTTGGTGGTTGGCGGACTCGGCCGAGACTCTGCTCAAAGATCGCTCGTCGCCTTGGCTCCTCTTTGCCGCCGGCGTCGCGGTCTGGGCAAGCTTCCATCTGGCGGGTCGATTGCTGTACTTTGTCGTTCGGCGATTTGTTCGAAAGGAAAAACAACGCTCCGCGCTCTAATATGACTGTATCCCACACCTGAAAACCAATGCAAAAGCGTTAGGGCGGGAGAGTCTCTCTTGAATGAACCCGACGATGAGTTGAAGCAACCGCACGACGACGAACCAGCGCCCGCGAATTCTTTCCTCGATCGTCTGGAAGCAGCCAACCCAGAGAAAAGCAAAGGCGAAACGCCGCCGCCAAGCGAAGACGACGCTTCGGATGAAGAAGAGGACGACGAAGACGACAGCATCGACACGGAGATCGACGACGAACTGACGGAAGAGGAGCCCCTCTTCCCTCCCCTTCCTTGGAATCCCCCTTCGCCTCCGTTTGAAGAAGAGTGGCTAGTCCCACCGCCGCGCCCGATCGATAAGTCGAAGTTTCAAGGCTCGTATGAGCTGGATCGCCGGCTACAGATTTCGGTCTCATTGGTCACTGGTGCGATTCTACTGGGCGTCAGTTTTCTTCCGGCTGTCCAGGCTGCCGGGCTTTATCTGCCGATTCTTACTTGGCTGACTTGGATCGGTCTTGGCTTCATCATACTGGCGGCGATCATCAATCTTCGCTCAGGCGGTGCGTCGGGCCCCTATCGCTATTTGCGAGATGGCGTCCCCATGTTGGTTCGATGCCGGGCCGTGAGCGTGGCACGCGAGGGATCCAAAGAGAATCCATCCTTTCGCCATCAAGTGTGGATCGAACATCCCGATCCTCTTACCGGCGAGCCGATCTATCAAAGCATCAAGTCGAATTCCTTCACCGGCCAGGCCTTTGCCGACGTCGAAAATTCCTACCGCGTCGGGGACTATGTCACTGCCGTCTATCTCCCCGAGGCGATGAACGAGTCCCTCACCCTCTACGGCTTTCTCGGCCTAAAGAAGGATTTCGGACTCATCAAAACCAGCGAGCGTTCAGAATGGTTCGAGTCCGAAGTCAACTTCGGCTGTGCGGTCGCTTGGATTTTCTTTGGCGCGATTCTTTGGGCAATCTATGTTGCTTTTCGCTACTGGCCGATCACCTCGATCGGGACAGATATGCTTCGGTGGGGACTCGCGGGGGGATTGGGGATCGGTCTTCCGCTCACCATTTGGCATTATTTCAGGGAACGCCGAAAGATTCGCGATCGCCGGAGCGTCCGGTCTCAACTGGGGAAAGAGACCGCACCCAGTTCGGCCGCCAGCTCTTTGGTTGGCCTGCCCTTCTCGCTAGCGATCTGGGGTGGCATCGCGTTCTTAATCGGCCTTTCGATGAATGCCCTGCTGGATCGTTCTCCCGAAGTCGCTCGCCCCGTTATCATCACCAAGCTTATTGAACACGAAAGCCATCTCTTGGGATTGCCTTCTCTTCGCGACTACCGGATCGAGTATCACTTCACGGACGATGCGACGACGCGACGACTCCTTTCGACGCCTGCCGACATCGCCAAACTGCGCGGGGGCAACGCCATCGCCCTGGTGAAGCCGGGCCAGCAAGGTTGGCCTTGGGTGAATCGGATTGTTCCGCCCGCACCCTGATTCAGTGGCGAGTTGCGACTCCTCGGCGTTCGACTCTCTCCGCCGCCACGTTCCATAGAACACACTCCGTCTGATCGAAGGGGAAGGGTCTTTCGGGAGGTTATCGATCGATGAGTGTGCGGACCCGTTTTGCACCGAGCCCAACGGGCTATCTCCACATCGGAGGAGCCCGAACGGCGTTTTTCAATTGGCTGCTTGCTCGCCGACATCAAGGGGAATTCATTCTTCGTATCGATGACACCGACGAAGCTCGCCATGTGGAAGACGCGGTGGGCAAGATCCTCGAAGGTTTTGCTTGGTTGGGGCTCGGTTGGGACGAAGGGCCTGAGTTTGCTGAGCATGGCGGTGGATCGCGGGGGCCTTACTATCAGTCGCAACGATCCAGCCTCTACGAAGCCGCCATCGTCGATCTGATCCGTCGCGGCCACGCCTATCCGGACGTCACTCCACCCGAAGAGACCGAGCTAGCCCGCAAGGCAGCCGAGGCCGCCAAGCAACCCTTTGTCTATCGCGGCAAGGATCGTGATATCGCCCCCGCCGACGCGCTTGTCCTGTACGAATCGCAAAGACCCTCGGTCCGTTTCAAAGTCCCGACCGGCCAAACAACCGTTCTTGAAGATAAGGTTCGCGGACGGGTCGAATGGCAAACCGACCTGCTCGGCGATTTCACCATCGCCCGGACGGGGGGTAAGCCGCTCTACAATCTTGCGAGCGTTCTCGACGACATCGGGATGGAGATCACGCATATCGTCCGTGCCGAGGAACATCTTTCGAACACTCATCCGCAACTTCACCTCTTCGAAGGGCTCGGAGCGAAACCTCCTGTTTTTGCGCACATTCCCTACGTGGCGGCCCCCGCGACGAAGAAGAAGCTCAGCAAACGCAACCCGCCCCCCGGCGTGATGGTCGCGATCGAAGAGTATCAGAAGGCAGGTTATTTGCCCGCGGCGATCCTTAACGCGCTCGGCCGTCTGGGTTGGTCGCTGGACGATAAGACCGAACTCATGGACGTGGAATTGATGAAGGCGAATTTCTCGCTGGAACGAGTGATCGCGTCGCCGGCAGGACTCGATCCCGACAAAATGTTCTGGATGCAAGATCACTACATGAGACAACTGACGCGCGACCAGCGGGTCGATCTTATGCTCCCGTTCTTAGTAGATGCAAAGCTCATCGCCGATCCCGTCCCCGAGGAGGCTCGCCGAATTGTTGAACATATCGATCAAGCGTGCGGCGACCGATTGAAACTGCTTGCCGACATCGTTCGTTACGGCAGCTTTTGCTTTGCACCGACTCTCGAACACGACAAAGAAGCAGCGAAGAATCTCCGCAAAGAAGGTGTCGCCAGCGCCCTGGTACAGATTCGTAACGCTGTCGCTCATGCCGAGCCCTTTGACTTAGCGACGCTCGAATCGGCGATACAGAAAGTCGGCGCGGAGACCGGCATGGGCGGAAAGATCAATAATGTCGTGCGAGCCGCCGTCACCGGCCGAACGGTTGGCCCCGGCGTTTTCGACTGTTTGGTACTCTTAGGGAAAGAAAAGTCCCTTCGCCACATCGATCAATCGATACAGGCGTTCTCGGTTGATGCCCCTACTTCATGAACGAAAAGGATCGCGACCATGGAGGAAGAAGTTCTTGTCGTCACGGGTCGGCTCTTCGAATCGCTGGGGCGGTTCGAAGGATTCTGCGAAAACGTCGATCACTATCTGCCGAAGCTTCTCGATCCGGCCGAGCTCCTTTATCTGCCGCGGTCAAGGGCCGAGGATGATCCAACGCACAAGCAACTGATTCCTTATGTTGTCCTTCGCTCGCACGATGCGATCTTCTGTTACATTCGCAGCAGAAAAGGGGGCGAGCAACGCCTGCATGATCGCTGGTCGCTGGGGGTCGGCGGGCACATTTGCCGAGAGGATGGCGAGCATGGGGCCGTCGCCTACGACGTCGGCTTTGCTCGCGAGTTGGCCGAGGAAGTCGACATTCAATCTACCTATCGGCAACAAATGGTCGGCCTGGTGTATGATCCCTCGAGCCCGGTCGGCCAAGTGCATGTCGGCGTGGTGCATCTCTTCGATCTTGCCGAGCCTCGCGTGCTCGCGGTCGACCCTGCTCTTGCCGAGGGACGCTTTCGCCCCATCGCCGATATCGTTCGTGAGCGAGATCGTTTTGAAACTTGGTCCACACTGGTGCTGGACCATCTTCTCACGTTCGAACCATGATCAAACAATTGCTGCTTCTTTGCATTCTGACGGAAATCGGAACAAAGAACAAATCAAACACGTTGGCCCATCCAACTTCGAGGTGATGTCATGAACGAAGAACTTCTCTATGGACTCTCCCCCGAGCAAGTTTTCCGCATCGCCAGCCAGATGGTGCTGCCGGGCTGGATTCTCCTCATCGCGCTCCCTCGTTGGATCGGAACCCGCTGGATCGTTCACAACGGCATTCTCCCCTCCCTACTGGCGGCGGCGTACCTGGCGATCATCATTCCGGTGGTAAACCATGGAGGTATGAATCTCTCCGACTTTGGATCGCTGGCCGGTGTCGAGAAACTCTTCACGCAACACTGGGTCGTCGTCGCCGGCTGGATCCATTACTGCGTTTTCGACCTATGGACCGGTGCCTGGATCGTGCGTGATGCGGGCAGAATCGGCATCATGCACGCTCTCGTGATCCCGTGCCTGGCACTTACTTTTGTCTTTGGTCCGGTCGGCTTGCTCGCGTACTTCATTCTTCGATGGGTCGTGATTCGTCAAGTATCGGTGGAGTAGTTGGCCGCGGCGAGCGTGCCGAGAGCCAATCCTTGATCACTGCTTCGTGCCCCTGATCGGTGGGCTGATAGAACTTCGTCGGCACCGAAAGATAGGTCTGATCGGCCACCCCCTCGGCATGATCATGCGGAGAGAGATAACCTTCGCCGTGGCCAAGCTGCTTGGCCCCTCGGTAATGGCTGTCACGTAAATGCGTCGGCACCGGCTGGGACCGATGCGCCTTGACATCTTCTCTTGCCTGCCAAATCGCCTTGGCCGACGCGTTACTCTTTGGTGCGGTGGCCAGATGAATGACCCCTTGGGCAAGAATGAGCTGTGCTTCGGGTAAGCCGACCATCTCGGTGGCGGCCGCGACCGACTGTGCTATTACCAGTGACATAGGGTCGGCACACCCAATATCTTCGCTGGCAAAGATCACCAATCGGCGTGTGATGAAGCGGACCTCTTCGCCTGCCTCCAGCATTCTCGCCAGCCAATAGATGGCCGCATCGGGATCGCTTCCTCGCATGCTCTTGATGAATGCACTCGCGACATCGTAATGATCATCTCCAGTTCGATCATAGACGACCGCCTTCCGCTGAATGGAATCCTCCGCCACCGAGCGATCGATTCGAATCGGCGCCGATGTCGGCATACTTCGAACCGCGATATCCAATGCCGTGAGCGCTCGCCGAGCGTCGCCGTCACAAAGTGTCGCCCACAAGTCAAGGGCATCGTCGTTGATCTCGATCTCGCGATGACCAAACCCGCGGGCCTTATCACGAATCGCTCGCCGCAATAGATCTTTCACATCGTCGGGGGTGTGTGCCGAGAACCCAAAAATCTGGCTTCGACTCACGAGGGGCGCGTTGATCGAAAAAAACGGGTTCTGCGTCGTCGCGCCGATTAAGACGATGGTCCCGTTCTCAACATGCGGAAGAAGAATATCCTGCTGCGTCCGGTTGAAGTGATGAATCTCATCAAGGAAGAGAAGCGTTTGTCGGCCATCCCCCTCGGCCCGATCCTTCGCCTCGTCGATCACTTGCCGAACCTCTTTGACACTGCTGTCGGCCGCATTGAGCGAAACAAAACAAGCATCAACATGCTCGGCAATCAACCGGGCCAGTGTCGTCTTTCCCGTCCCAGGCGGGCCGTAAAAAATCACCGAGGTGATTCGCCGAGCTTCCAGCATTCGCCGAAGCAGCTTTCCGGGGCCCAGAAATGACGATTGCCCCACAAATTCATCAAGCGTTCGGGGTCTCATCCGGTCCGCCAACGGCCGATGAGCATCCTTGTTCTTTCGTTCGATCTCGCGGAATAAACTCAAACCACTTGCTCTCCCTGAGAGAAGTTATCATCTTCGAGGGTACGCCCCGCCATGCGGGCGATCAATCATTCCTTATAAGAGCGAGGCAAGCGACCGATGCTTCCTTTCCATCATTCCCTGGTCGTTGGGTGTTTTCTCGGGGCTGCTTTGAGCTTTTCGGCCGAGCCGAGAGCCCTCTTCGACGGCAAAACCCTTGAGGGTTGGGAAGGAGATACCAACGTCTTTCGAATCGAAGACGGAGCCATCGTCGGAGGGTCGCGGAACAAGCCTGTCGCGCACAACGATTTTCTCTGCACCAAGGAGAAGTTTGGAAACTTCGAACTAACGTGCGAGTTCAAGCTTCTCGGCAAAGGGGCCAACGCGGGGATTCAGTTTCGAAGTGAGCGGGTGCCGAACCACTTCGAGGTCGCTGGGTATCAGGCGGACATGGGCGGGATCTTTTGGGGATGCCTCTACGATGAGTCGCGCCGAAACAAAGTACTTGTCAGCCCCGAGGACAAAAAGAAGCTGATGGCGGCGATCAAGCAAGAGGATTGGAACGAATACAAGATTCGTTGTGAGGGGCCGAGGATTCAGCTCTGGATCAACGGCATTCAGACAGTCAACTATACCGAGCCGGATGAGAAGATCTCGCGGCGCGGCGTGATCGGCCTACAGATTCATGGCGGTCCGCCGAGCGAAGCGTGGTATCGGAAAATCCGGCTCACGCCGATCGAGTGACCGGTAGGAAAAGAAAAGGAACCCCCACCGCAATGCCGTCTGAGACGAGTTTGGAAGAACCGTTATTACGAAGTGGGCGACCGCCGACCTGGGTTTGGGATCCCGTCGTAGCGGGCTTGCCAGTGCCAAGTCATCCGAGTCCCCATAACGGTTAGTGTTGGTTCTCCAATTTGGGTGTCCTGCTCGAACATGGCAGGGGTCCTCTCCTAGAAGACTGTAGCACTCCCCTGCCGACGCTCCAAGGGGGATCAACAGGACAAAATCGCAAGTCGTTACTGGATCAACCTCTTGCTCCGCGAAGACCTCTTGTTTTGACAGGACAGTCTCCCGACTTTCCTGCGTTAGGTCGCTTGCCCGACAACCGAGGCCGGGAAGAGATTCGCCATGATCTGACGCACCGAATCCGAACGATTCAGGACATAGAAGTGGATTCCGGGAACGCCTTCGTGCAGAAGGTCCTCGCATTGCCGAGTGCAGTGCTCGATCCCGACCTGTGCCTGGGCGGCAGCATCGTCGCCACAGGATTCGAGTTGGCGGAGGAGTTCCGTGGGCAACTTCGATCCGCACAGCGCCGTGATGCGCTTCACTTGCGCCAGACTCAAAATCGGCAGCAATCCAGGAACCATCGGCGGGCGGATGCCAACCTCGGTGGCCCGGTCGCGAAAGCGAAGGAAATCGGCGTTGTCGTAAAAGAGCTGCGTAAAAATCGCGTCGGCACCAGCATCGACTTTGCGTTTCAGATGGGCCAAATCATCGTCGGGACTGGTCGCTTCTTGATGGGTTTCGGGATACCCCCCCACGCCGATGCCAAAGGCAGGGAATCTCTCGCGGATGAGCGCCACCAGTTCATTCGCGTAGGAAAGACCGCCCGGGACCGGCTGAAACTTCGTCTGACCCTGCGGCGGATCTCCTCGCAGCGCCATGATATTCTCCGCCCCGACTCCCTCGGCCTGCTCAAGGAATTCGACCAATTGGTCGACGGTGGCCCCGACGAGGGTGAAGTGCGCGGTCGTCGCCAGCGAGAAACGCTGACGGATCTGCTGAATGATTTCCAGCGTCTGCGACTGCGTGCTGCCGCCGGCCCCGTAGGTCACCGAGATAAAGCCAGGCTTGTAGCCGGCCAATTCGCCGACGGTCCGGTACAGGGATTCGAATCCTTGAGGAGTCTTGGGCGGGAAGACTTCGAAGGAGAAAACCACATCCCCTCTCTGGTACAGATTCTTCATTCGCAACACGTTTCGGGATTCCTTGGACGAGAGTTTTCGTTCGCCAATTCGCTCGCAGCCCTAACCCGTCGCTGATGGCCGACGTTCTCTCTAAGGACCGTCGTCGATGGGCGGGGGCAACCATTTCCGCGATGTTGTATGAGTGCCGTCCACCCTGGCCGAGCCGACCCGCGCCACCAAATCTTTTAGACGTCGAAGTACTTTTCGTAAGTGTGGGGCGGAAGGTACTGGAGCCGACTCGCCAACCAGATCGGCCACTTCATCAGCCGAATCAACGGGTAGTACGACGGGTAATCGGTGAAGTATTTTGGCGGCTCTTTCAATAGTCTCTCGAATTCGTCGGGGGAGATTCCCTGCTTCTTCAGTGCGTACCGAACAAAGCGATCATCCTCGATGAGGGGAACTTCGCGGAGCTTTGCCGCCGCCTCGTCCCGGGTCAGGTCTCCCTCTCGCACCAATGCCGCCAATTCGACGCTTCGCCAATCGATGCCGAACTTTCGCCGGGCGTAGGCACATTGCAGACCAAAGATTTCATTGTCGAAGTGCCAGCCGCCTGTATCTTCCCATCCAAACTCACTTTTGAGGAACTGATCGATCTCGGCTCCAGAATCTTTGTAATAGTTGGTGATCGTGAAAACTTTGATTCGCTTGACAAGCATCCAATAGAGAACGCGACCGAGGTCGGCATTCTGAAAATGCTTGAGCGGCATTCGGCAAAATTTGTCAACCAAATGGCGAACGTAGCGAGCGTCGACATAATTCCAAAGGAGTGGATTAATCCCTTCTGTCCGGAACGAATGACTGTGAATAATCCAATGAATTCCCTCACGGGCGGCCGTCCGATACAGCGACGTGATGATGCCGACATCGTCCGTCAGATCAATGTAAGGAACGGATGCATAGAAGGTGGAATTGGTCAATTCTCGCGATTCTTCCCAGTCGGCAATCACACATTCGAGATCGACATCAAGCTTGCTGCACATTCGCCGAATGTTATTCTTCGAGATGGCGGAATCCCATCCATTATCGAAGTGGAGCGCGAGCGGCCTTAGTCCTAACCTCTTCGTGACATACAAACAATAAGAGGTATCTCTCCCACCCGAAAGCCCCACGATACAGTCGTATTTCTTTCCTTTGCCGGACGCCCTGATCTTCCGGGCCATCTTTTGCAGGAACGCTTCACCTTCGTCGCCGGTTGGAAAGATGCGGTCGAGACGATCATGAATCTTGCAGTGATTGCAGATTCCCTCTTGATCAAATTTGATCCCCGAAACTCGCGAATCGAGGACGCAGCGCCCGCACATCTTGATGCCGGCCGGCAAGTAGGACTCGGGAGAGGGTTTACCGATCGCCCCCGTGGCGGCGAAAGAAGCGACGTCGGCAGGGAGAGGTTGATTCATCGGACGGACAAACCCCTTCGAAGGTTCCGTAATTACAGACTTCCGCCCGCCGGCTTAGGCTCTTCGGTCCAGGTGAAACCGAGAGCCTTCGCTTTCTCGAAATCCTCCTTCGATAATTCCGGCTCGCCGAGCTGCTTGTGAACGAGGCCACGATGATAATAGATCTCTGCATAGAATTCTTGCTCGGCCCCTTCCTCGTCGGCACCCTTGAGCGCTTTATTGAAATCTGCTAAGGCTCCCTTGAAATCCCCGCGCATGTATGCCACGAAGCCCCGCGTGTCGACATAGGCAGGCTCTTCGCCGGACAAATCGATCGCCCCAGCGATATCCTTTGCGGCTCGATCGAGATCCTTATTCAAATTGGCGAGAAAATACGCTCGGTTATTCAGGGCAGTCGCATTGGTGGGGTCGTGGCCCAGAGCGTCGTCATACGCTGCCAAAGCCTCGTCGGTCTTGCCAAGCTTACTGAGAGCATCCCCTTGAAGAACCAAGCTCTGCGACGGAGCGAGATCGCTTAGACGCTTAGCTTCCTCGAGCGCTCGAGCGTAGTCCTTCTTTTGAACCTGTATTTGATAGAGCTGCACATACGCAGCGACATTTTTCTTGTCAGCCTCGATTGCCTTATTGAAAGCCTCGATTGCTTTATCCCAGTCTTTAGAATCGACGTAGATACTCCCTTCAAAGAGGAGCCCGTCGCGCGGATTGATCACGGAGAGCTTCTTTGCGTCTTCGATGGCCTTGTCTTTGTTTTCCATTCGCAAATGGGTCAATGCGCGGAGCTGAATGGCGGGTACCGATGCCGGGTCTTGCTTGAGGGCTTGGGTGAAATCCTCAATCGCCTCTGGGAATTCCTTCATGATGTAATGAAGTCGACCCCGATCGAGGTAGCCGGTCTTGGGATCGATCTCGACTAGCTTGTCCGCTAACTTTTTGGCTTGTTCGAGATTCCCTTCTTGCATGTTCTCGGCAATTTGCTGTTTGATTTCCTCCGCTTCGGTGGCTGGTTGCCAATTGATTCTTTGAAACGGAGCCAACATAGGAGCGACGTTGAAATCTTTGGGCCATAACTCGGCTGAGACGCCCAGAAGAAGGGCTCCCAGCGTCACTAAGCCGAGGACCAGCAATCGCTCGAAGGAGAATCGGCCCTTTCCGGTCCTTTTGACCGGTCGATCATCCTCAAAGTCGGCCCCGCGAGGCAATTCCATACCGGGATCTGCCATGGTCGTCCTTTTCCTCCGCGTTTCTTTTTGGCCTTGGTTGGCTCGATTTTCAAAAGTCTACATCCACGCCAACAGAAGCATTCTTATGGGACTACTTGGCTTCGAGTCGTGAGAAGGCCGGCCGGAGTTGGGTTCGCATGGAACTTTCGGTCCGCCGCCGACCGGGGCGATGGAGGAGTGCCTGACTTGATCCACCCATGCGATCCTACCACCTTTTCCCATGAAATAAGAGATTTGCTCGCCATCTGCCTCCGCGGGCACCCTAAGCCGACCGAGGTGGAACGGGCTCCTTGGCGGAACCGGCTTCGCCCGATCGCTTCGCCCGATCGAGTACCAGGGGCCTTTCACGCAGTCGAACATCCCTTGTTTTTCCCTCTTGCCGGGCCTTGACCTCTGGCCGGCCGACTCAATGATGAAGGTGTCCGGCGGTCGCTTTTTTCTCCCCTTCTGATGGTACGCTTCGTGCGGACGAAACCATGAGTTCGAGCCTCTGATTTCCTGGGTGGATTCCGAGGCACGGGCGAATGACCGTTTCGAGAAATACTCTGTCCTGCCGGTCCCGATCGGCTGACATGGTCGTTTCGACCGTCAGGATCCGATGACGCGGCAGAATTTCTCCTTTTTTCGTGCCGGGGCCTGTCACCAACGGCAGGTGCTCGGAGTCATAAATAGGTTATCGGAGAGATGTTCCTGGCCATTTTCGGCGCGTTGCCCGGTAATGGTGATGCTGCCGGGATTCGAATAATCGAGGAGCTTCATCCATGAACGGGAAGCTGATTCCGTCGGATGGCTTGCCGGCGATCCCCATGATCAAGGAGAAGATCGTCGTTGGGCGGCAGCCCGATTGCGACATTTGTATCCCCTTCCCGAACGTCTCGAGTCGGCATGCCGAGTTCCGCTTCCATCAGGGCTGGTGGATTCTGCTTGATCGCAAGAGCAGCAACGGCACGAGCGTGAACGGCGATAAGATTGAGCGCAAGCGACTCAAGCCGGGCGATGAGATTACCTTTGCCCGTAAGCACACTTTCAAAATCGACTACAAGCCGGAATCTTCCGCCCCCAAAGAAGAGGTCGACGTCATCATCAAAAAGAAGTCGCAGAAGGAGGAGATGGATACCTTCTCGCAGTCACTTCTGGAACGGGCGGGACTTTCTCGCAAGGATGCCAACGACGACATTGATCCCAGCATGTTTTTTGATGACGATCCGCGCGAAGAAAAACGCCATGATCTTTTGGACGAGTAGGCGATCCGCGAAGAGTCATCCACGGTCAGAATAAGCGAACGACAAAATCTCTTCGCCTTTAGTGCCCGGACCCACCACGCGCAGACCCCTTGTAGATTCTCCGACCGAGAGATGGGTCGAACGCCGACCAGCGGGAATGCGGGTCTGCCGATTCCTTAATGCGAAGGCCGAAGTTGTGCAGACGGGCATCAAGATTATCGATGTAGTGGACGGCGACCGCCTCGAGTGACATCGGCAACTTCGGGCTTCCGAACTCGTACTGGCCGTGATGACTGAGAATGATGTGCTTGATCTCGTTCACGACATCGTCGGGGATCGCCTCGCCGTGAATCTCGGCAGCCAGCGGGAGTTTCTCGTTGAGCATCTCGACGCCCTGCACCAGATGACCAATAAGTTGTCCCTCGTCGGTGTACGCAAAGAGTCGATCGTACTCGAGCTCGCGAATCTTCCCCGAATCATGCAACAGCACCCCCACCAGGAACAAATCGCGATGAAGCTGCGGATAGAGATCGGCCACACGAATGGCGAGTTCTAGTAGGGCAACGACGTGTTCGAGCAATCCCCCCATGTAGGCGTGATGGTTTCTCACCCCCGCGGGAGCTCGGCGAAATCGTTCGATGAACTGTCGATCGACAAGATACGCCTGCGCGATCGCCCGGTAGGGTCCCGGGTTCATTGTCTCGAGAATCTCCCGAAGGCGATTTTCTAGTTGATCGACATCTTTGTCGGTGCAGGGGAGAAAGTCGACCAAACGAACGGAGTCGGCATCGATGCGACGAAAAGAATGAATGATGAGCTGAAGCTGGCTTTGAAAGAGCTGGACTTTGCCGTCGACGACGATGAATTCGCCCGCTTGAAAGGCGCCGATATCCCCTTCGGTGCTGTTCCAATGCCGACCGCTGATGCCGCCGCTCCGATCGTCCAATTCGAGCTGCAGGTAGCGTGTTCCGTTCCGGTTGGTTCGGACCTGCTTATCGCGAACCATGAGTACGTCGTGAAAAGAATCGCCGTCACTCAGGTCGCAGACAAAGGTTCGCGGCATTCAGACACCTTGCTAAGGACGAACAAGCAGTCATGAGGGACAGGGGGTCGGCCGTCGTCGGCCGGTATTTTTGCCCGATTCATTTCCGACAATCGACGCCTTCTTTTGTCAGCAAGGCCATCGGCATCAATGGAAAGGAGTCCCTCGGGTTCAACTTATGCGAAGTCAACGAGATTGGCCGAGCCCAATCGGCCTGTCACCTTGCCGACTTTACCGACCCATTCTTCCTTCATCATGGCCCTCGACAAGTCCCCATCGCGCGCGGTAGTTCCCCAAGCCCTTTTGCCGGCTTCTGTTCGGCCAACCAAAATACTGAACTCGGGATCTCCCTGTCGATCGTGCCAGATGGTGTACCCTTCGACACGAAAAGATCCGCTCGGTTGAAGGTCTATCTCCATTTCGGGTCCCAGCTCGAGCGAATCCTGAAACGTCGACGGCGGTGTCCGCGTCCAATCGCTTCTCGGCTCGACGCACGAGTACAAGCCGACTCCATGCTTCGTGGCGTAGTAGCCATTGGCGGTGACCATCCCCATTTGCGTCGGATTTGCTCGGCATCGAACCACCGCCTCGGCAATGGCGTGCATGACGTAGTTGTTTCCAGGCCCGCCGAAAAAAGGGAGTCCCCCCGTCAAGGTTCGGGGCCGAGGATCTTCATCGGCAATCCCAAGCATGTGCTGCGCAAGGAATGGCATCACCGGAAAGCAACTGTAGAAGTCGAAGAACGAAACCTCGTCGAGCCGACGTTGCGCCTGGGTCAAACTCGCCTCGACACATGCCTTGATAGCGGAACTTGTCGACAGATCGGGTCGATGACTGACAAACCAATGATCGTGTGCATCCTGGCCGCCGTGCAAATAGACCCATTTCGATTCGGGCACCCCCAGTCGCCGAGCCGCCGCCGGTGTCGCCAAGATAACGGCTGCCGCCTGATCCACATAGAGCTCGGAGTTGAGCTGCCGGGTGTAGGGGTAGCCGAGCATGCGGTTTTTGGGGGTTGGCGTGATGACTTCGTCGGCAGATCGTTCAATGGGAAACCACGCGTAGGGATTGCGACAGGCAACTTTGCTGCAGCTCTCTCCCCATTGACCCAGCCGAAGGCGATGCTCCTCGACGGACCGGTGTTCTTTCGCGCGAAGGGCGGTTTCGAGAATGGGATAGATTCGAATCGGTAGATCAGCCTGATGATCCATCTCGACCGGAAGGGTGCCGTCCTTTTGGATGCCCACCATCGGAATCTCGACCGACTCTGCGAACGCACCCAGGTCGACGCCGGCCTTCCCCGCAAGACGAAGAGAGTGCATCACTTCACAACCGGCCAGAATCGCCACCTCGGCCTTGCCCTGAGCCATGTTGTCGGCCACGCGGTTGACCAACCACTGCGGCGAGTTGCCGCCGATCGCGGTGTACTCTTGAGTTTTGGGGGAAATTCCGAGCTTCTCGGCCACCCCCCGCGGAGCATCTTTGGGCGTCCAACTGAACATGTTGACAATGTGAAGCGAGTCGGCGGCCGTGAGCAGTTGATCCGAGCCCGCATCCTCGGCAGCCGAGCGAATCACCCGAGCCATGAAATCGAACGGATGGCAAAACTGATCGACCGATTCCGGCCGACGGATCTCTTGCGCGACGCCGATCAGAACCGCCTTGGTCATGAGATTTCCCCCCCCTCCGAACTCGATGTGCTTCGTCCATCGTCTTGACAAGGCGACGAGGGCGTTCCCGCTTATTCGATCACGGGGAATGCCGCCGATGGCGGAGGTCCCCTCTTTTTTCCGGACCCAAAGGGTTGTATCGATTTGACCCCCACGATCGGAAAGCCAAGCGGACAGCCGGAAAACGAGCGAATTATTCCGACACCTGTCCGACAAGAGCGTCACCTTTCGGATTCTTCCGAGTAGATTAGAAAAGGTGATCCAATCGACAGGCCTTTGTCTGGGCCGGGGACGAAATGACCGCTCCATCGTCCAAAGAAAATGACATCCCACCCCGAGCCGCTCATTCGATGATCGGCGGGTATCAGCTTCTGAACTTAGTGGGGAAAGGGGGCATGGGGACCGTCTACCGAGCGATTTCGCCGACACGAGAAACCGTTGCGGTGAAAATTCTGGCACCTCATTTGACCGGCAACGACGTCCTTCGAAGTCGCTTTTATCTTGAAGCACGCTTGGCGATGGCTCTGGATCACCCGAATATTGTCCGCGCGCTCGATGTTGGGGAGGACAATGGCCGGCATTTCCTGGTGATGGAGTACATCGACGGCGAAAGCGTCAACAAGCGGATCGCGCGCGAAGGAGTAATTCCCGAGGAAGAGGCGATCAAGATCATTGCCGCCGTCGCCCGGGCCCTCGATCGAGCCCACTCGGAGAGCCTCGTTCATCGCGATGTCAAGCCCGACAATATTCTTCTGACCAAAGACGGCCAAGTGAAGCTGACCGATCTTGGTCTCGCGAAAAAAGCGGAGATCGATTTGGACCTGACTCGCACGGGCAAGGGGCTCGGCACGCCTCATTTTATGGCGCCCGAACAATTCCATAACGCCAAGAATGTCGACCCTCTCTCGGACATCTACGCCCTCGGGGCAACGCTCTACGTGATGATCACGGGGAAGCTTCCTTTCCGTGGGACGGACGCGCTCGATACCTTCATGCGGAAGAACAAGAACCTCTACACGCCCGTCGAGGAGATACTCCCCGGAGTCGACCCGCGCGTTTTAAAAGTCATTCGGTACGCCATGGCTGCCGACCCACGCAAGCGACCTTGCCAGGCTGCTCAGATTGCCGATTATCTCGAAAGGAAGGGGGACAAGCTCGTCCGAGGAACTCACCTGGAAGCTCACGTCGAGTACGTCGAACCGACTTGGTACATCAAGTTCGACGACGGCCCCGGAGGAAAGAGCCGAATCCGAGGACCCGAATCGACGATTATCGGCTACATCGCCCGCGGGAAAGTTGGGCCCGAAGCGCACGCCAGCCAAAGCAAAAAGGGGCCCTTCCAACCGATCGGCCAAATCGCGGCGTTTCAGGAATCGCTTCGGCAAGCCTCCGCTGCCGGTGCCGCATCACGATCGGGCCGAATCGTCAGCCGCCCTGCCTCGACCAGCAGCACGTCCGGCCGATTCGTCGCTCCCTCGACCGCTCCGACGACTCATGAATCCTGGATCCCTTTCTTCACTACGGTCTCCGTCGGACTCGTCGTCTTGCTCGCGATCGGTTGGTATCTGCTTTTTCAGTGAGTCCTCACCGCGGACGGCTTGTCCCTGGGGGGCGATTCCCCCAGGTTGCGATCATATCCTTTGGGATAGAAAGGCCCTCCGAGCCAGATCAGGGCCGACCATCACGACCGCGCTCTCAATCACAAAGGAGATTCATGACCGAACGATTTTCTCCCCTTTCCTGGATTGATGCCGAACTCGCGGAACTCGAGTCTCGCGAGCTTCGGCGACGACGTCGCCTGGTCGAGCAGCGAAAGGACGGCCGAATCTCCATCGCTGGAAGGTCGTACGTCGACTTCTCGTCGAACGACTATCTGGGTCTTTCCGGGCATCCGGAAATTATCGAGGCTGGCAAACGGGGGATCGACCAGTGGGGATGGGGCGCAGGGGCGTCGTCGCTGATCACTGGCTACACGAAAGCCCATGCCGACCTCGAACAGCGAATCGCTACGTTCGAGGGGACCGAGTCGGCCATCGTCTTCGCGAGCGGCTTTGCCGCCAACCTCGGAACGCTTGCCGCCCTGGCCGAGCCCGGCGACCTGATCCTTTCGGAGAGGCGAAATCACGCCAGCTTGATCGACGGATGTCGGCTTTCTCGGGCCACGGTTCGATTGTTTGACGGAGATCGTCTCGACGAACTGGAGACTCTCTTTCACGACGGAACACGTTTTCGGCGTCGCCTGATCGTGACCGACTCGGTCTTCAGCATGGATGGCGACGTCGCCCCGCTGAAGGATCTGGCCGATCTGGCCGAGCGTTTCGACGCGATTCTCTATGTCGATGAAGCGCACGCCACCGGCGTCCTCGGCGAGCGGGGGCGCGGCGCTTGCGAAATGCTGGGGATTGAGGAGCGTGTTCCTGTTCGAATGGGGACGTTGAGCAAAGCGGTGGGGAGCGTCGGCGGGTTCGTCGCGGGGTCGGCCGAGCTGATCGACTGGCTCTGCAACCGTGTTCGGCCCTACATCTACTCGACCAACCTACCGGCCGCCGCCGCGACTGCCAGCGCTCAGGGGCTAGAACTGGTTCGACGCGAACCCGGTCGCCGAGCTCAGTTGCTGGAAATAGCGAATGGGATTCGGAAAGAACTGGAGGGCCTTGGCTTCGAGACTGGCCGATCGACGACGCAAATCATCCCGATCATCGTGGGTCAGCCCAGTCGCGCGATTGAGTTGTCGGCACGGATGGCGGAGGCTGGTCTTTGGTGCCCTGCCATACGACCTCCAACGGTTCCCAGCGGAACCTCTCGGCTTCGTCTTAGCCTATCTTTTAACCATAAAGGCAATCAAATAATAGACTTAATTCGTTTTCTTTCGCTTGAGGCAAAGGGGCTTAAAGAGAATGAATCTCGAATGAAAGGAAGCTCACCCGCGGGGCCGATATAATCGATTCAAAGGGATCAATGAGAGAGATTGTCCCAATCGATAATCTTTTTGGTTGTTTACCCCAACTACCCACCTAATTTTCTTTGCCCATCTTGGCCATCCTTTTATACTTGCCACGACTCCGAGCTTACGGTTCATTTTCACCTATTCCTTCAGGAGGAGCAGAGAGATGCTCGTTCGTTTTACGTCCTGCCTGGCCGCCCTGGTGGTGGTTGCGGTCGCCGGACAACCCGCTTACGGTTTCTGTTTCAAGAAGAAGGCTTGTGCCGCGCCGGCTTGCGATAGCTGCGCTTCGGCTCCTGCCGATGCTTGTGGCGCTGCTGCTGGCTGCGAAGCTGCCGCTCCCGCCATGGTTGAAAAGAAGGTCATGGTCCCCGAGTGGGTGACCGAGACCCGCACGGTCAAAGTGACCGAGATGAAGAAGGAAGAACAGGATCGCAAGGTCACCGTCATGGAAAAGCAGACGGTTGCCGAAGAGCGGACCAAAAAGGTCTGCAAGATGGTTCCTGAGACCAAGACCAAGACCGTCACCTACACGGTCTGCAAGCCGGTCTACGAAGACAAGACCGTCGAGTACACGGTCATGGTCCCGGTCAGCGAGAAGAAGACCGGCGTTCGCAAGGTTTGCAAGACGGTTCCCGTCACCGAGACGAAGACCGTCACCTGCGACAACGGCCATTGGGAAAAGCAGTGCGTGACCTGCTACAAGGTCAAGCAAACCTGCTGTGGCTGCGAATGCGTTCCGGTCACCAAGATGAAGAAGGTTTGGGTTTCGTGCCCGGTCACGAAGGAAGTTACGGTCACCAAGTGCCACAAGGTGGTCGAAGAAGTTCCTTACGAGTACACCGTCACGACTTGCAAGCCTGAGACCCGCACCAAGACCGTCAAGACGTGCAAGATGGTCCAGGAGCAGCAGAGCAAGGAAGTCACCTACACCGAATGCCATCAGGTTGTTGAAGATGTCAAGTACACCGTCAACATCGTGAAGTGCGTCCCGGTGGAGAAGACCGTCAAGGTCACGGTCTGCGTTCCGGTTGAATCCGAGAAGCAGGTCGAGGTCAAGGTCTGCAAGATGGTCGAGAAGACCATCCAGGTTCCTGCACCGGCCCCTGCTTGCGGTGGCTGTGATGCTGCCCCGGCTTGCGGTGGCTGCAACTAAGTAATCCTTCGATGGCCAAGCCAGCTTACCCTGGCTCGGCCATTTGAATGAACCCCCTGGGCGGACCGGTGGATTTACCCTTCAGTGGGCCCACCGGTCCGCGTGCTTTTCTTGACTCCTCTTTTTCCGCATGGCGATAAGCCATCGCACGGAGGCCGTCTTAAAGCTAGGGACCGGTCACATAGCTGTCGAAGACCCGGACCTTTGCGATGTTGGGTTGATTGGCCTTGATGAAGTCCAGGTGCCGAGGATGGTCCTGGTACTTATCGTGGGCCGCTTTCCCGTCGAAAACAATCTGTAACGCCACGTCAAAACCCTTATCATTCACGGGCCGTTGGAGATCCTTGGCCAATGTCCCTGCAGCGTAGAAAACTTCGCCGTCGTGGCCGGTCAGATACTTGTGGCATGAGGCAACAAGTTCGTCCTGTTTCGCTTCGGAAGCATCCTTCAGACTGAAGTAAACCATGTGGGCCAGCATCGGCGACTTCGCCTTTTCCGCCCTCATGGGACTTGTCACAAAGACGCCGGCTGCCAAGCCAACCGCCAACAGAACTCCCCAAACACCCCGCTTCATGTCACATTCCCTTCTGATGAGCCGGCCCTCGAATCATCATCCACTGATCGCTCGCTGCCGGCAGCAGACAACCAGTTACTTCACCCCTGGATGGTTCCATGATGATAAGGGCCAGCCCACCGGCATGCCAACGCTTTGGTCGCTTGCCACGGGAAAGACCCGCCAGGGCTGACGATCGTGGAGGAGAGCGGCCCGCGCCCCCATGTGATTTATCGTGGCGGCAATACGTCCGACCCATCGTACAGAAGGTGGGCATTCGCAAGCGAGTCTAGGCCCGCCGCCTTCCTGGCGAGGTTTTACCGGCACAAACTTCATTTGTTGCCGTCTGGGCCTTTTCGAAGTATTTCGCGAAGGGATTCGATTGCTCGGGCGTAGATTTTCCGGGTGGCGGCGTCAGACTTGTTAATCCTCTTCGCAATTGCCGGAAAATCGAGATCATCTTTGGAACGCATGAGAAACACGGCCGCCTGGGCATGGGGAATTCTTCGAAGAGCCTCACGCAATCGCTCGAATTGGTCTCGACGACGATCTCGTTCTTCCGGCGAGGGACCACGAGAAGCTGAGCGGATCTCGGCCGTATCCATGTCGATCACGGTATCCAGAGGGATCTCTCGACGGATCGACCGTTTCTTCGATCGCATGAATTTGCGTTCGAGTTCACAAATCTCGCAGACCAAGATCTTTCGAAGCCAACCTTTGAGTTCGGCATTCGTCTTCCCGCGAAAGCTCGCAAAGCCCTTCTGAGCTTCCAGAAAGGTATTCTGAACGACATCCGACGTCGAAGCTTTGGGGAGAACTGATTTAGAAATGCGCTTACCCGCGACCAGCAACAGATACTCGCGAAAACCTTCGAGAAGATCGCCGAAACCATCGCTCGAACCATTCCGAGCACGATCGAAAGCGTCGCGGTCTCCGTCGAATGGCTCAGACACGGTGGCACCTGACTCCACAATACAGAACAGCCCCAGCGGATATCCTCACCCGAAGCCGCTGGCTCGATACTAAACAAAAGGGCGGCCGATCCGAAATCGTCTTGGATGGACAAAGGTGGGGTATTGTCAATCGAACGCCCTTCTATTATGGCCATCCCCACTCCACTTCTTCAACTGATTTCTCCGCGCTTTCGAGTACGCCCGACAACGGTCTCCTCGTGGGCCCCGCCCCTCCGACACCAACAGACACACCCACGGGGAAAGCCGTGGGTGTGGCGCGAGATTGATTGAGGAAACTTGATGCCGACGTTAGCGGATGCCGCTCGTCGAGGTGGAAACTCCCAAATCTTCTTCCTCTTCTTCGAGGATGACGATTCGCGGCGTCACGAGCAACATCTGGCTGGATGTCACTCGGGCCGATGCCGCATTCTTAAAGAGTCGGCTGATGTACGGAAGTTTGCTCAGGACAGGCGTTCCGTATTCATTGCGGGCTTCCCGGTGATTTTTAAGACCACCCAGAAGAACGGTTCCGCCGTCTGGGACACTGACCGTCGTGAGAACGAAAACCTGGGAAACGATCGGCAACTGAATCGTCGCCTGGGCGACGCTTCCCCCACCGCCGACGATACCGCCACCGCCGCCGGCCGCTCCCTGAACGTTGACGGTTCGAACGTTGGTGATCGATTCCACCTGCTGGAGAATCGGCACCAGCGTCAGTCGAACGAATCGGCGGTCGGCCGACACTACCGCCTGGACCTGCAAGTTGGTTCCGTCGGGGACCGCGGTGACCGTCGGATCGAACGTGACCGAACCAGCCGCAACGACGGGGGTCACATCGGTGACGAACGGCACCAGGCTCTGCACGCTCACGCGGGCGGTCTGCCCGTTGAAGAGCATGACCTTCGGGGCTTGCATCGTGTTCGATCGCTGGTCTCCCTGTACCGCTTCGAGCAGGAGGAAGACATCGATATCGTTGAGGAAGGCGATGCCGAAATTGGTCCCGCCCAAGTTGGTTGCCCCCAGACCCGCCAGTGCCGGCACCGTCGCTGCCGCGAACGAGGACTGCGTGATGGGGATGTTGTAGTTACCTGTACGAGCCCCGGTCGGTCCTCGACCGATGGTCACGCCTCGGACGTGGTTACCGTCGGTGGTACCCAAGTTACCACCGTCGGGCAGAGGTGGTACACCGGGAGGCCCGAGTTGGCCGTTGGTTTGCTGAATGATGTATTCATCGTTGTTGTTGTCGATCGAGACGTCGAAATCGATCCCGATACGTTCGAAGAAGGCATCGCTACAGTTGATGAATCGAACTTCGACGGAGACCTGCAAGTCCTGCAGTCGACGAAGCTGAGCAAAGAGGTCTTCGAGTGCTTCGTGAACCTTCTGCGTCTGCGTGACGACGAACGTTCGATTGGGCTGGAAGTATTCGATGGTTCCGACGCCGCCGTTCTCTTCCCAGCTATCGGGTTCGACCGTGCTTCGGATGAGGTTGATGACCGCTCCGGAGATATCGCCGAACTGTCCGTTCCCACCGCCGCCGCCGCCGATGCCACCACCGCCGCCGCCCAGGCCGCCACCGCCGCCGCCACCAAGACCACCGGCCCCCAGGCCGCCACCGCCGCCGATACCACCTGCACCGACACCACCGCCGGCGAAGTTGGTCACCGGAATGACCAGGTCGGCCACCGGATAGACCTTCGTCACCAATTCGGTACCCGTGTCCTCGGCATCCGTGATGAGCAGAACGTCGTTCTTAATCAGGTACGTCAATTCCAATGGCTCTAGCAGCAGCTTGAGCGCACTCTTCAAAGGAATGTCGCTGAGGCTCAACGTGACCGGTTCATCGGGATCGACGCCGGCAATATCCAAGCCGTTCAAGTCCAGCACCACGTTGACGCCGACGAACTCCTTCAAGATCTCGACCACTTGCGTGAGAGGAGTCTCCTTGAAGTCGATCGTGATCGGTTTCGTGAGAGCTTTCTCAATCTTGAGGGTCGCCTCGGACTTCGATTCCAAGGTCGGCGTCTTGTATTTCTCACGACGCTTCGTCAGTTCTTCCCAACGCTTGGGGTCGGGAAAGCGAATTTCGTCGTCATCGGGGATCGGAACCGAGCTTGCCTCGACCGTGCTGAGGGTATCCCAAAACCCTTTTTGCTTTTTCCATTCCAAGTCTTCCACGAACGAGTACCGTCGCGAAAGCTGTGCTCGGTAGAGGGCGGCCACGCCGAAAGGTTCGTTCGGATCGACTTCCGTGATTTGGTAGGCCACTGCCTCGGCTTCCGCGTAGCTCCCTTCATCCATCAAGGCGTTGTAACGGTTCGAGAGCTGTTTGATGGTGTTTTGCTTTTGCACCTCTGCTTGAAGAGATCGCTGGCGAGCATCTCGCGATGCTTCTTGCTGATCCTCTTGGATCGTTCGGACGACAAACTCTTGTCGCGAACGCTGTGCCTGTCGGATCTGCTGTTCCAGTCGATTGATCAGGGCGCCTGTTTGATTCGGTTCCAGGCCACTGGCCTTGACCGTTTCCAATGACGACCGAAGCGTCTCGATCGCGCGGTCCGGATTGTCGTGGAGCTGAGAGTTGGCTTGTTCAAGGGCTTCAATGACGTCCTGCTTCATCTTCTGGAGCAGGATCTGCTGGCGAGCCTTCTCGGCAGCGATGTCGTCCTTGCCGACCTCGGTAGTCGGGACCTCCCCCTTCGCGGGGTCTTTCTCTTGCAGGCCCGCGAAGGTCTGCTCATCAGAGATCGATCGCTTGCCGGGCTTTTCTGCCGGCGCGTTCTTCACGCGAGTCAGGACTTCGGAGGAAAGGTCCTGCAATCGTTGCTTCTGAATATCGTTGAGCGACTCAGGGAACTTCGCCGCCTCTTCGAAGTAAGTTCGAGCTTGGCTGTAGTCGCCGCGACCCATCGCGTTGATGCCGGCATCCAGCAGACCCGGCCCCTTCCCAGGACCGGCCGCCTGGATGACCGTCGGAATTCGTTCGGTGGTCGGCTTCGTCATCGAGGATGGCGTCGGCGCGGGCCCCTTCGCCATCGGAATCGCGGTCGGCACCGGACCAACGGGGGCAGAGAATCCAGCAGGCTGAACCGCGGGATCGACGGCCGGCGCCGCCGGTCGTCCTTCCGGTCGTGTTGCCGGCCGACTCGAAGACTGACTCGGAGCCTGTCGGGACAAGTTGGACTGCTCGGCAAGCATGGCCCGGGCCTTTTCTCGTGCCTGAGCTTCTTCCAAAGATGCCTGGGCTGATCGGCGTTCGATTTCGACCATCAGTTGTCCAGGAGTCAACTCGCTCGGCTTGTAGACGGCATCCATCTGGAGCGCCTTCTGCGCCATCATCATGGCTTGATCATAGTCGCCGGCTTCCATCACGCGATGAGCCTGCGCGACGAGCTGACGAGCCTCTTGTCCCTTGGCAGCCGTCGCCTGGGCCTTGCGACGCTGTTCTTCGCGAACGCGAATCGCCTCGTGAGCTTCAAAGATCATTCCGGGCGAATCTTCGTCCTCCGCGAACTTGATCCCGGTCGCCTGGGCCTTCTTCGCCAACTGAATGGCCGTCGCGTGGTCCCCTCGGGTCAGGGCGGCACGAGCTTGCGAGACCAACTTGCGAGCGTCGTCCTTCTTGTCGGACGACGAACGATACTTATCGGCCATCTCTTGATCGGGAACCTCGCTCGGGACCGCATCACTCTTGTCGACGACCGTCGTTGGTGAAGCCGGGCTGGTGGAACTTGTGCCGGCCGGGGCCGATGTGTTCATCGGAGCGGGCGAGGCGACGTTGCCCCCTTGAGTCTGCTTGGTGATTGCTCGTTTGTAGTCAGTGAAAAGCTGCTCGGGGGTATCGCCGTCGGCAGGGGTCAAACCGAGGTTCATCGAGTAGACCCTCACTGCGGAGGCTTTGGCGGCATCCAGATTGCCCGCCTGAAGTTGTCGGCGTCCCTCGGCCAGAATCGCGAGCGCCTCGGCTCGATCGGGCTTGTTCGTTGCCGACTCGGCCTTGTCCGCAGCTGGATTCGTCTTGGGCATCGCCCCGGTGGATTTTTGAGAGCGGATATCCGCGAGCAATCGTTCGGGGCTGTCCCCCGCGGGATCCCAAGCGACCTGCGCCTCGGCTGCCGCTTGAGCGAATCGTTCCGCCTGCGCAGTCAACCCCCGCTTGTAGAATCGACGTCCCTCGGCAAGGATTTGCTGAGCGTCGCCCGAGGCCAACTTGCCTGGCGTCGCGGGACGAGCAACCTCGGCACCGACCGGCGTGATCGGCGAGGTGGGGACGGCCACCGGTTCGGGAGCGGTGCTGCCCGCTGACTGCTTACGGGGGAAGAACCGAAAACGGGATGACCACGATTCCTTCTTGTCGGGCGACGCGGTCAGTGTTTGTTCTAACTGTTTGACTTTCTCAAGGTCGCCGGGGGCCAGAAAACGATTCGACGAAGCCCGTGTCAACAGCGAGCGAGCTTTCTCGAACTCGCGAGCCTGAAGCGACGCCTCGGCTTCGTTGATCTCCATGCGAGCCTGGCTTCGTTCGACCATGGCACGAGTGGCTCGGTCGGAGTATTCCGACAGCACATTCTGATCTTGTGCCGACAGCTTGCCCGCCTGTGCCTGCGCCAGGGCAAATGACTCCGAAGCGTTTTCGAATTCACCTCGGCGATAGAGTCGAATACCCTCGGCCAAAGCCTTTCCGGGTTCGACAGACGAGGACACCTTCGGTTGGTCACCCGACCAAGCCGTTGTCGACGTCGCTACCAGGCAAATGCATAGGCGAATCGCCCATGTTGTTCGCTGTGCCGCTCGCAACGTGTTCTCCTTCATCGAAATCACCCCAAAACGCAGGTCGTCTTTTCCGCTGGCCAGCCAAGTTCTCTGTGCCAGGCTCTCCTGCGGACGGCACCTCTTGAACGAGCGGATGCCGACACAGAAGGGAGGACGATCCGGTCCTCGTCGTCACTTTCATGATTCGTCAATGGGCGCTTCATCCACATCGTCTTCCCAAGGAGACGAGCAAAGCGCGACCGACATGATGCGAGGCAAAGCTGGTATGACGAAGGGGGCGATAGATCTGTCCCAGAAATGTGTCAATGGGTTCTGGGGGATTTTGTCTGAAGATCCCTTGACGAACCGGCTTCATATTCGAACCGGATCAGCCAAGATTTGAATGGGGAACATCGGCGTTCTGGAGAAAACCCTCGCCGATGGAGCCTGGCGAGTCGCCTGTGACGTCGAGCCCTATCTTTTTCTGAGACAATGGAATCGGGATGAAAATCAATCGGGGATCCCTTCATGCCGGGCGAACCTGATGAGACGGCCAGCGAGAAAGGCTCTTCTCTCCGAATTTGGGGGCGTGGATTCCCGCGGGGGCCCACATGGTCGCTGTGATTTCGTAATCATAAAGCGGAGGAATCGACGGAATCGATTGGCCGATCGGCATGGAGAAAATTCCTGGCCTCAGGGCAAGCAAGGCCGATCGACAAGCCCCCAAAGGGCATATCTTCGCACGGGATGGGGATCGCTATGCTGGCAAGCTTCTTCGGACTTCTGTTCTCCGTTCTGTTGACCGTCTTCGCGCTTGCCCCTTGGTATGTCGATCAATCGCTTCGGTTTCTCATGGCCAAAGAGATTGACGGCGTCATGATTGGCTTGACGCTTCTATCCATCATCTCGATCGCGCTCTTGGTGCAAGACATCGGCGCGCGGGGGAACTCGGGGAAAGGAAATGCCTTCATGGTATTGGTCCTCCTCGCCTCGTGGATCGGTGGTGTTTGCTTGACGTTCTGGACGACCGTCGAACCTCTTTGGCAGCGGACCGTCCCAGGAGTCATTTTTGCTTTGGCAAGTCTGTGGCTTCCGGTGATTGCTTGGTTGCCTTATTGGTCATTGAGCTTTACCAACCGCGTTGCGATCGTCCTTGCCCTGATGCTGCTGCAGCCGTTCTTCGTTTTGCGGTATAAGATTCAGCCCCTCAACGATCAGGGGCAGTTTGTCGTCATGAAGCGGAGCGATCTCTATCGTCAAACCGCCAACGCGAACCAGACAACACTCCCGGCAAGTCCGTCGCCAACCGCGCCGGCAAACGTCTCGCCCCTCGATTTGCCCGTGGCGGACCTGAAAACGGATTGGGCCTTTTTTGTGGCTCGCGAGGGTTTGGGCAAGGTGTCGCCCGCCCCGGAACCCAATGCGGTCACCATCGACATTCCCCCGGGCGAAGAAATCAATCCATGGGAGATCGAGTTCAATCGGCCTGGATTCTCGCTCTCCAAGGATCAGCCGATGGAAGTCTCGTTCCGCGCGAAGTCGACTTCGCCGAGAACGATTTCGGTTCGCTTTCAGGAGAATCATGAGCCTTGGCAATCGATGGGCCTCGACCAGCGAGCCGAGCTTTCGAACGATTGGAAGAGCTATCGCTTCTCGGCCATCGCGAGAAAAGGGGACACAAACGCTCGGTTGACGTTCCAGGTAGGGGGCCCATCGGGACAAGTCACTCTGGCCGATGTCCGTTACTCCCCGGCGGCCGGCCAACTCCCTGTCGTGGCAAGCACCACACCACCCGCGCCCGTTGCCCCCCCCGCGCCGGCTGCGTTGCCGAAGCCACCTGCTGCTGTCGAAATGCCCAAGCCACCGGCACCCTCGGCACCGGTCGCGCCCGTGGTAGCATCGAATTCGGCGGTCCCTCTGCCGGGATGGAAACTCATCACCGAGCAGGGAAATGCGTCTTCGATTTCCATGCGATCCGGCGAGCCCGACTTCGTTCGTGTCCAGGTTCCGGATGCCGACCCGGCTAAAGACTGGAAGGTGATGTTGCTGCGGGACAACGTGACGTTACAAAAGGGGAAGAACTACTTGGTAACTCTCCGGGCCCGAGCGAATACTGCCCGACCGGTGCGCATTGTCACCTCACAAAACGCCCCGCCATGGGGGGGCATGGGTCTTTTTCAATCTGTTGAACTCTCCTCCGACTGGAAAGAAACTTCTCATGAATTCCAGGCGATCGAAGGAGGCCCCTGCCGACTCTACGTTGCATTAGCAGGGTCGGCCGCTTCCATGGACTTCTCGTCCATCGATATTGCCGAGAAGAAGTAAACGAATCCGCAGCGATCCTGGTCGATAAATCGGTCGATAAATCGGTCGGTTCTCTGATCCTTCGTTAACGATCATCACTTCTTCATTGCGGGCTCGGCAGGCTGATATTTTTCGAGCACCGCCAACTCGTCGGCGGTCAATTGCCGAGCGACATACTCGATCACCTCGGCCGGTTCGATACTTTGCGGCCTCTGGTGCAGCACATAGTCGAAGAAGAACTCGTCGGGCAATTGAAACGTCTCGACCTGTGTCGGGGTCGCGCGCCACGAATGATAGACCGGCGACTCGATCGGGATACCGATCGCTTGTGCCGTGACTCTTCGGTCGGCACTCATGTTTGGCGGCGAAGAATGGAGTAAACCGCCATCAAACAAAACCGCCATTCCCGCCTTCATCGGAATTTCCCGCGTGAAACGGTCCCGAAGCAGTTCGATCTGTTCTCTAAATGGAATATCGTCCGCAAAAGCTCGCACGGGATCACCTAGATGATGCGTTCCTGGAGTGACCGCGAGGTTCCCGTTCTCATGATCGACGTTCACCAGCGGGCACCAGATATGGACACTCCGCAAAGCGGGCTCCTTCACGAACGACCAGTCCAGATGCAATGGCATCTCGCTGGCCGGCTCGCCTGGCTCTTTCACCATGAAGTTGCACATCACGCAGCGATAATTGATGAGATACTTGGCCACCGCCTGCTCCAGTGCTGGCCGAAGCATTCCATCCACCCGAACGCGGTAGTCGCGATCTTTGTGGTACATCGTCCCGTGGAAGCCGGCGATATTGGGTGGGCTCGTCGCATAGAAAAACTCGAGAAGCTTAGCCGTGGTATCGTCGTCGAGCAGCGGGATCACGACATACCCCGCGTGGCGGAACTCCCTCTCCAGCGAATCATCGTGGAAGATTCGGCGAACGGCAGATTCTTCCCATTTGGGCGTCGTCGGGGGCGTCGTCGGCATCACGTCTTTCTCCTGTCGAGTCACAACAGACCATTCTACCTCACCCAACGCCAGCGGCGCAACAAAGGGCTCTTCCATCGAACGGGCAAACTTGAGCCCCTCGGCGATCACTGTTGCGGAGATCGGCGAATCGGGCCGAACGATCTCTCTGCTCGCATTGAGGGCGTCCGCATTATCCGTGGCCGAACTAGCATCCGACGGACTTGAAAGGGAAACTTCCCAGTGATCGCTTCGACCCGCTGGAAGCGGGCGATACCGGCGATGCATTGCTCCCTTAGGAAAACATTGACATCGAATCCCAAAGAAGGGAGAGGTCGATGTGCTCGGAGGAAGATAGTGCAGGAGCCGACCGTCGTAGATGAATGCTTCGCCGAGCAACAATGGAATCGTTCGGGTGAGCCGACTCCAGATGATCGGGTCAACGTCGATCTTGGGGCTCGAGACGATCGAGCCGGTGGCGCGTCGACTGGTTCGATGGCTTCCATCGAGGACGGACAGAACGCCCGGCCCGTCGATACCCCCCAGCGGAATCAGCAGGCTGATCGGCCGATGCCTGGTCCCATCAACGATCGCTTCATCGTGAATCAGACCTGACTTTTCATCATTCGTGCCGGCGCGATTGGTAAAGAAACTGGCCCGGTAGATTTCATACTCCGGGAAAAGTTTCGAAACGGTCGGCCCAACGAGACGATGGACCGCATCGATCGCCTCAGGCAGATCGAGCATTTTCTCTCGGACACCAAACGACCAGTAGGGCTCGAGCACCGCGCGAAGTGTTTCGATGGCCGACATATCCAAAAGCGGCTGTTTCGACGAGCCGAGATAATCGAGTTCGGATTGAACCAGGTCATTAAAGGTCACGCTTCGCCAAGGATCGAGTGCCGACAGACTAAGCCTCTTCGTGCTGGGAAGCGCGACTTCGCGATCGAACTCCTCCAAGGTGAGTGGCCGGGACCGGGAGGGAAGATCGATCACCTCGACGACCGGCTTTCCCACGGGTCGGCGTCCCCAGCGGACCTCGGTCGCGAGGAACTCTTCATCGACTTCGAAGACCTCCGCGAAACGAAGATCCTCTTGCCAGTAGTGATACAGCCGAGCCTCTCTCGGCACGACGACGGCGACCACTGCCACGCGGTCGCGGGTTGATCGATTTCCACGCGAGCCATGCAGGATCGCGCCGTCGTAGATGACGGCTTCCCCGGCCCGCATGAATACCTCGCGGGCTCGGTGGGCTTCGAGTTCGGGAAGTATCTCGTCGAAGACATTGTAGTGGACCTCTTGAGGCTGATTGGGGCGGATTCGCCGATAGACCCGGTGCGATCCAGGCACCACCCGCAACGGTCCGACTTCGGGCTCGATATCGATGAGCGGAATCCAAAGAGAAATCCCCTGATGAATCGATTCGTCAGTAAACGACCAATCGCAATGCATGGGGCAAGTGCTATCCCCTCCGCCCGCTTGCTTGACCGCGAGTTGACAGAGAATGACTCGACCATCCTTCAGCACGCCGGGCAATCGGCGAGCGAGAACCCGTTGCACTCCTTGCCGAACCGCTTGGCGATACTTGGGGTCTTCGCTCCAAAGCGTCGTGTAAAAGCCTGTCGACATCCCTGAGGGGAATGACTCGTACAGGGCCGACAACTCGGCGACATCGGCCGGCTCAAGAAGCGGGGCCACCACGTAGCCATCCTTCTCATAAGCTTTTCGCAACTTTGCATCGACGATCAATTCCGCGTTCACCATCGCCTCCCGCGGCAGAACAACTTCAGGAACAATCCGTGACCCCGCATCTCCATCATCTCTCACAGACGCGAGCGCCGGCCACCCGTTCCCCTTCGCTGAGAGTATACCAGCAGAGTCCCCGCCTCGCCGAGCCCTGCTTGCCCGCGGCAATGTTCTGCTGCTTCTCGTCGATCATCTTGAGCACCTAAAAACAGGGCCAATGGAAAGTCATCGAAAGGGTTGGGCCGGCCGGCACCATTCGCGGTACTATTCGGGGTCGAAAGCGGCTGTTCGTCGCAAGGCGAGGAGTTAAGGTTTCTCGAACCGAGTAAGAATCGAGATGAGATTGGAGAACTCTCGGGCCGCCCGACGAATCCGTCGACTCCTCTTTCTCACCGGTGTAAACTATTGATGTTCGCGCAGGAAAAGCCGCCGGTGACCGAATCACCGGGGTCGTTTCGCAAGCGAATTCGCCCCCTTTCTGCCGCGGCGGGCGGCTTTTGCTTGGTGCGTATCAGTAGAATTCGGGTTGATGGCGTCGCGTCCCGATAGTTTCCAAGCGGTTAGGATCTTTCCGCCCTATCTGATTCCAAGACTTTAATGAAAGCAGGGTTCCCTCAATGAAAACCGGCACCGCAACAACGACGGCGCGGCCGGCCGGTCTCACAATCCGCGGGCTGGTGAATCGTTGGCTTGGCCTGCTTCGACCGATGGCGTACGACATGTGGCGCAGTCGGCATTTGGCCCGCGAGATCTTCGCTCGCGACATCGCGAGGGAATACCGACAAAGCTTGCTCGGCGTTCTGTTGGCGTTTCTTCCCGCGCTCGTGATTGCCGCTTGGGCGACGATGATCGAACATGCTCGGATCATCACACTCCCTAAAGACATGGCACTACCGTATGCCCCGTTCGTCTTAATCAGCCTGATGCTTTGGCAAACATTCGTCGAATCGATTCAGGCTCCGATCATGGGGTTACGGGCCGAGCTCGGGACGATCGCCCGCAGTTCGGTTCCCTCGGAAGCCATCATCCTCGCGAAGTTCGGTGAAATCTTGTTCGGGTTTGGTGTTAAGCTGATCCTGATCGCATTCGCGATGCTGTGGTACCAAATCCCATTCACCCCCTGGATCCTGTTCGCGCCCGTGACACTCCTTTTGCTGGTTTTATTCGGAATGGGGATCGGCCTGGTGCTCGCGCCGCTTAATATTTTTTATCGCGATGTAGGGGCCGCCATCACGCCCGTTACCACGTTCTGGTTGTTCCTGACACCGGTCATCGTGCCGGTCCCGCGCGAGGGCTGGGCTGCGTGGATCGTTCGAATCAACCCGGTTACGCCCCTACTGTCGGCCACGCGCGAACTTCTCACCACGGGAGCAATCACGATGCCGATCGGCCTAGCCATCATGGTCTTCGTGACGATGATCGTGTTTGTGTTCGGCTGCGTCTTTTTTCGCTCGACCTTGCCGTTGCTGCTGGATCAAGCCAACGTGTGATGGCCGCTCCTTTCGAAGCTCGGCCGATGGCCGACTCTATTCTCGTTGAATCTCAATCGGCACTCGGTTGTCCTTCCAAAACGATGAGATCATTCATGCCCGCATGCATGCTGTTCTCTGGAGAGGGATCGCTTCGGACGGTAAAAATGATCGGCTCGTCCTCCCAGCCTTTTTGCACGATCGCCGCCCCCGTATCGACCTCGCCGATCCCCGCCCTCAATCCGTATCTCCCCGCGTGCAATGGAAATCGTTCGACACGAATTCGGAACGTATGCCTGCCCGGCAACAGGTCGTACTTTCGGGCGGAGTAACCTTCAATAAAGGTCCCGATACTGACAAGAGAATCCTCGGTGACGATCGAAAACCCCCAAGCAACATGCGGGATGCGGATCTCCGAGCGATACCGCATCACCAGTTCGACCGGGTGAGCTGTCCGAAGATGCTTGCCATCCAAAGCCTCGATGGAAAGAGATTCGATCACGACCGACCCCTTCGCCATGCCCGGAATCTCTTCCTCTACCATCACGGGCTCGGGATCCGGTCGCGCGAGCTGGTCCTCTTCGCTCGGCAAATCCTCATCAGGAAATGGCAAAGGCTCGGCCGACACTGCAACAAGGTCCGTTTCCGGACGATCATCCGCCGTCGGTTCCGCGATCAAAGGTTCGACCTCAGGCTCATCCGGAGTCGACGTGCTCTCAAAAGTCGAATCGTTCGGTATCTCGGTTCGAATCTCGGTCGGCAGGTCGACCGCTTCGGAAATAGGTACTTCTCTAATAGGCTCGACGGCGGGGACCTTGGGAGGATCATCAGGGAGCAGCGGAATGGGGAGGGCCGGCACACGGAGTTTCTCGGCTCCGTGAGGATCGTCTTCCGAGGCATCGAGCTGCGACTCGAGATAAAAATGAATCCCCTCGGTTGGGGAACCATCGAAAACAAGCCGACCCTTTTCCAGCACGAGGCAGCGGGTGCAGATCGTTTGCACCGCTTGCAAGTCATGCGTCACAAGCAGCGTCGTCCCCCCTGCGTCGATGAAGTTCTTAATGTGACGACGACACTTGCGCCGAAAGCGAATATCGCCGACCGCAAGGACTTCATCGAGCAGCAGCACGTCGGGATTAACATGGGCCGCCACGGCATACCCAAGCCGAGACTTCATTCCGGAACTGTAAGTTTGAATCGGTGTATCGATGAACTCGCGAAGCTCGGCAAAGTCGATGATGTCGTCGAGCACCTTGAGCGTTTGAGATCGCGAAAGCCCCAGTGTGGCTGCATTGAGAATGATGTTCTCGCGGCCGCTCATCACGGGATCGAAGCCGAGACCCAGCACCGTGAGGGCGCTGATGGCGCCCGTGGTTTCGACGATCCCCGACGTCGGGAGCATTCGCCGCATGAGAAGTTTGATGAGCGTACTTTTGCCGGCGCCGTTGTCGCCAATCACCGCGACCGACTCCGCTTTTCGAACCTTGAAGGAGATATCCTGGAGCGCCCAGAATTCTCCCGGTCGAAGCTTCGGGACGATGGCCGTCCCCGTCAACTGTTGAGCAATATCTTGAAAGGTATTCCAAACGGTGTGACGGACGCTTCGGCTAAAGCGCTTAGAAACGTTTTCGGCGCGGATCAAGACCGGCTGCGTCATCGTTGTTGACGATCCATTCGGGAATGGGAGAAAGGGAGATTCCTATCGGGCCGACGAACACGCGTCCCGCGCGGCACCCAGCATTAAGCGGCCGACTCTCTCCATCCTATGTCAAACGGGATCACCCCAGGGGATGCTTCCCCAGTCGCTCGAAACCATTCTCCCTATTTTTACACAAAATATCTATCAATTAGCAAAAGCGGAGATGAGGAACCTTCGAAGAAGAGTACAAGACGTCAAAAGGCCCCCATCTGGAAGGGACGGGACGCCTGTTTCCGAAGTCAGCACTTTCCCGTCGATGGCTCGAATGGAAACCGAATTATGCGGGCAAGGGTTCGACGCCACGCTGAAGGGCGACCTGTTGCAATCGCTTGATGGCTTGTCGTTGAAGTTGGCGGACGCGTTCTTTGCTGACCTGCATCGATAGACCGAGCGCTTCCAGCGAAACCGGTGTGCCACCATCCAGCCCAAAGCGACGCATCACCACGTGACGCTCGCGCGACGAAAGAGTCACCAGCAAACCTTCGACGGTCCCTTTCAGGTGATCCATCCGATCGAATTCCTCGACGGGGTCGGCCACCGCGATCGGAAGCCCCCCTTCCTCGCCCGCGCGATCGATGCTGACCACGCCGGCGGATGCCGACTGAAGACGCGCGATCATTTTCGCCGGCCTCATCGTCTTCTTGGAAAGCTCGATTGCCGACGGTAATCGACTGTGGACATGTTGATGTTCGGTTCGCAGATTCTCGAGCTGACCCAGAAGAGTTTGATCATGGGCAGAAAGCGAAACGAAATGACTCTGTCGAGCTCGGATCTGCTGCATCGCCTCGCGGATGTACCAAGTCGCATACGTCATCAGTCGCAGGCCACGCGACGCTTCAAAACGATCGATCGCCTTGAGTAAGCCACAAACACCTTCTTGAAAAAGATCTTCCTCCGCAATCATCGATGTCGATCGATGAACTCGCGAGAGTTTCGTTACCCATGCCAAGTTACAGACCACCAAGCGATGCTTGATCCGAGCGTAATCCTTCATCTGCCGAGCGACCCAGCGTCGTGTCGCCTGCGGAACATTTCGAATACCTGAATAGATCGTCATGATTTGGTCAAAATGCTCGGTCCGATCGTCCGCGGTGGCGATCTTCTCGACCAGAGGCCGAACGCGCTGTTCAATTCGCTCGCGAATGTGACACAACTGGCTCACTAACTCAAATTCCTCGGCCGGGCGAAGAAGCCGAGCGTTCTCTTCCCAGTTCGCGTGTTCAGCAGCACTTTCCACCGCGTCCTACTCCCCGCTGGGCGTTGATGAAAGAGTACAATAGCAGTGCTAGTTTATCGAGCTTCGCTACTCCGTCAACCAAAACATCCGACAAATAGACCTTGTTCCATACCAGTTATGGGGTTAGATCCAGGGTCATTGACCGAGCATACCGAGGTAGACTCCGAGGTTCAGGGTCGAGGTCAGGAGAGAGTGATGTTTATCCATGATCCAGATCTATTGCTGTCGGCCGATACCGCGTCTCCCTCACCCGCGTGGATTCATCCGGCCGCGATCGTCGAGTCGAACCGAGTCGGTTCGGGAACACGGATCTGGGCATTCGCGCACGTCGCCGCCGGCGCGATTGTCGGGCGAGACTGCAACATTTGCGACCATACTTTCCTGGAGAAAGGTTCGGTGGTGGGGGACCGCGTGACGCTGAAGTGCGGGGTCTATCTCTGGAATGGCGTTGTGATCGAAGATGATGTATTCATCGGCCCCAACGTCTCTTTTTGCAACGACCCCTATCCGCGAAGCAAAATTCATCTTTCGGTTCATCCACGCACGTTCATTCGCCGGGGGGCGAGTATTGGATCGGGCGCGGTGATTCTGCCGGGCGTGGAAATCGGGGCTTACTGCATGATCGGCGCCGGCGCGATTGTGACAGAGAGCATCCCCGCTTTCTCGCTGGCGTATGGCAATCCGGCACGAGTCCAGGGCCGAGTCGACAAACAGGGCCAACCGATTCGGACCGCGGCCGATGTTTGGTCTTCTCGAGCGGCCAGTCGTGCGGCGTGACATTGCTGACTATCATTTTTAACGTTCATTCTGGTGCCGACGGATTCGCTTGCCGATTGTCTCCTCTCAGAGACTTCTTTTTCGATAGGCCGGCCGCTTGATAGAAACGATCGCATGATTGTCTCACGGTTGGACCATGTCTCTCGCCACTACGCGTCAGAGACCATTTTCGATGATCTTTGCGCCCAGGTGGAATCGGGCGAACGGATCGGGCTAGTTGGTCCCAACGGTGTCGGCAAGACGACGCTGTTGAAATTGCTGGCGGGCGAGGACAAACCCGATACGGGCCAAGCCTACCGCCATCCGACGGCATCGGTTGCCTATTTGAAACAGTTTCGCGAAGCCTCCCCTGGCCGAACCCTGATGGAAGAGGTTCGCTCAGGGATGAGCTATCTCGAAGGTTGGTATCAAGAGATGGTCGACGCGGGGCAAAAAATGGCCCACGCCACCAACGATGAAGAACGGCGTGCTGCCGAGCGAGTTTATTCTGATCGTCAAGACCAGCTTCATGCCCACGGAGGTTTCGATTTCGAGCACCGGGTCGAAGAGGTCCTCTTCGGGCTCGCCTTTAAGGAGGAGCAATTTGAACGGGAGATTACCTCACTAAGCGGTGGCCAACAACGCCGAGCGCTTTTGGCGGGGCTGTTGTTACAGTCGCCGGACTTGATGCTTCTCGATGAGCCTACCAACCATTTGGATATCACCACCACGCAGTGGTTGGAAGAGTATCTGGCTCGACAAAAGACAGCGATGATCATCGTCAGCCACGACCGGTACTTTCTCGACAAAACCGTGACCAAAATCTGGGAACTGCAAGGGGGCAAGCTGACCGAGTATCCTGGAAGTTACTCGCAGTATGTTCACCTTCGAAAAGAGCGACAAAAGGTCAACGAACGGCTCGCCCAACGACAGGAGACCGAGATCGCTCGGCTCGAGGATTTCGTCCGTCGCAACAAAGCAGGGCAACTTTCCAAGCAGGCAAAATCTCGCGAAAAAATGATCGGCAAAATGGCGAAGAACGAGATCGAGCGGATCCGCGATCTCGATGCTCCGCCCATCTTTTTCGGCGAGCCTAGCCGATCGGGCGATATCGTTGCCTCGGCTCGCGGCCTGCAAAAGGCGTTCGGCGCGAATCTCCTTTTTGACAACGTCGATCTCGAAATTGAACGGGGCGAGCGGATCGGGATGATTGGCCCCAACGGCGCGGGCAAGACGACGATGCTCCGTGTCTTGCTGGGTGAAGAGCCCCCTACAAAAGGAAAGGTCAAGCTCGGTCACAATGTTCGTGTCGGCTACCTACGGCAAGAGGTCGACGACCTCGATCCGACCGACACTTGTCTTGATGCAGTCCGACCTGCTTGGAAACCGACCGAGAAAGAGGAGACCTTCCGGGGTTTGCTCGCTCGGTTCGGAATCGGAGCGGACATCTGTGAGCAAAAGATTCGGACGCTTTCAGGAGGGCAGCGAACCCGGGTCGCCCTCGCGCGGATTTGTGCTCATGAAGTCAACGTGTTGATCCTGGACGAGCCGACCAATCATCTCGACCTCTGGGCGGTGCAATCGCTGGAAGAGGCCTTGGTCGACTACGAAGGTACCGTGATTGTCGTCAGCCACGACCGTTCTTTTTTGAACACCGTTTGCGAAAAACTTCTCGTACTTGAATCTCAGCGAATTCGGCAAATCCCGGGCAACTACGATCGCTACGTCGAGACGCTGCGGGCCGAGCAAGCGGCCGCGATGCAGGCGTCGGCCGCGTCGGCCAAGCCGAAATCGACACCGCCGCCAGCCGGCCCCAAGAAGAAACGCAAATTCCCCTACCGCAAGGCCCACGAGATAGAGGCCGAGATCGGCACGACCGAGAAACGGTTGGAGGAACTTCGTCAATCGACGCAGGATGCCGCTGTCTATGTCGACGGCAAAAAATTGGCCGCCATCACCGATGAGATGGCCCAACTTGAACGAAGGCTGAAGGGGCTGATGGAGCACTGGGAGGAAGCCCTCGAGTTCAATACCTGATCGGCTTGACCGCGAGGCGGCCATCGATCCACAGAAAGATCGGCAACGGTGAACCCAACTCTTCACCATCACCGAGCCCTCGTCCTGATCGCCTTGGCACTTTCGTTTGGGGTGATCGCTGACCGACTCTTTCCTCTCCCCCTGGCGGGCTGGACGTTCGCCGGGATCTTGCTGACCTTGCTTGCCATTATTTCTCAATCCGTTCGAGTCCTCGCGATCTTACTGGCGACGATCGCTCTCGGAGGTGGTTGGCATGCCGACCGTCAACGACTTTGGAACGTCGACGACATTGCCGGCTTTGCTTCCGAACAGGTCAAGCTGTGTCGACTGAAGGGAATTGTCGTCGGCGACGTCATCCAAATGGAACCAAACCCGGCCGAGGCATCGCTCGCGCGGAAAGAAGAAGTCCGAACTCGCTTCACGCTTCGCGTGACCGAACTGGTCGGAACCAGCAACAACGTCAACGGACAGGTCATCGTTCACCTGGCCGGCATGCCGGGCCCATGGCGAGCGGGGAGTCATCTCTCAGTGATCGGCTGGCTTGCTCGGCCGCGAGAACCTCTCAATCGGGGCGAATCCGCCTATGCCGACTTCCTTCGTGATCAGCACATCGGCGCCATTCTTTTTACCGAAGAGACACGGAGCGTGACCGATCTCGGGCATGGTTCTTGGATGACCGTGGGTTACGTGCGAGACGCGGTTCGCGACTGGGCCCGCCGGGCGATTCACACCTCCCTTTCGAGTGCGTCGGCTCCGTTGGCCGAGGCTTTCTTGCTAGGCATTCGATCGGCACTCGCGCCATCGGACGTCCTTCCATTCGTCGAAAGTGGCACCGTGCATGTGCTCGTCGTGAGTGGGTTGCACGTCGCGCTTGTGTCGCATCTTTTTTGGTCGCTCGCCAGCATCGTCGTTCGTTCGGTCGCCTGGCGATCTTGGGCGACCATGGCGTTCGTTCTGATCTACACGCTCATCACGGGTGCTAATCCCCCTGCCATTCGGGCGGCGGTGGCGTCACTTCTTGTCTTGGGACAGTTCATCGGGAAGAGATCCGCCGACCCCATCAGTGTCTTAGCGGCGTCCGCCTGCGCGATTCTCCTGTTGGATCCAGGTGATCTTTTTCGAACCGGCCCGCAGCTTTCGTTTCTTTGTGCGATGGCCATCCTGGTGTTGCTTCCCAGTCCGCCCACAGAAACACGGGAGGATTCCGTTTCCATCGGGCTCGCTGGCCGCCTGGGGAAACGATTTCAACAACTGCTCGTCGGATGTATTGTTCTTTGGCTGGTCACCGCGCCACTATTGGCGAGCCAGTTCCATCTCTTCTCGCCCATCTCCGTGCTCGCGTCGGTGGCGCTGGTGCCACTTTCCGAATGGACGCTGGGCATCGGCATGGCATTTTTGATGCTCGCGATTGTGCCGGGCGCAGAGGTCGTGCTCGCGCCTCTTCTCGAAGCGTCGATGCAGCTCCTCTCGACACTGAGTAAATGGGCCGCCTCTGCCGAGTGGGGAAGTCTCTACGTTCCTGGCCCCCATCCGATCTGGGTCGGCGGATGGTATGCCATCTTTCTTTTCCCTTGGATCATCCCAGGAAACATTTCTTTGCTCGCGCCGCTCCGACGGTTCCACGTGGGGCTCTGTCTTGCTTGGCTCGGGATTGGTTTGATCGGAGAACTTCTCCCGCAAGCGATCGGCACGGCCCGGTATCATCAACTCGCGGTCGGCCATGGCAATGCCGGCATTTATCGAACGACGGAAAATCAAACGCTCCTCTTTGATGTCGGCAGCGTCGCCGGCCCCGAGGTTGTCGATCGCGTCGTCGCACCCTGGCTTTGGAATCAGCGGATCAGCCACCTGGATGCCGTCTTTCTTTCGCATCCCGATATCGACCACTTCAACGGCCTAGGCCGGCTCGCGCGCCGATTTGCGATCGATCAGGTTTACTTGGGACCATCGTTTCTCCAGAGCACCGAGCCTGGCGCGCTACTTATTCTCGATGAACTTTGGCGCCGGCAGATTCCGATTCGTCTGTTGCACGCTGGTCAATCACTGAAAATAGGTCAGACCATTGTTCGTTGCCTTCATCCACCGATCGGCTTTCGTGGGGGTAACGACAATGCCGACAGTCTGGTCCTGTCGATCGAGGAGGATGGCCGGGCGATTCTTCTTACCGGAGATGTTGAATCTGACGGATTGAATCGGCTCATGAAATTGCCGGCCATTTTTCCCGCCGTCCTCATCGCGCCTCACCACGGGTCGGCCGCCAGCAATACCCCTCGGTTCGCTCAGTGGTGTCAGCCAAAACTTGTTGTCAGCAGCCAAGGAGTCGAAAGACGTCGATCCGATACCCTTGCTGTTTACCGCGAGCGCGGTGCCCGCACACTCGCCACCGACACCGCCGGCGAAGTTGAAGTCACGCTCGAAGGGGAAGGCTTCCAGGTCCGCACCTTTCGGCCCACGGTCGGCTTCGAACAAATCCCCCGTCCGTAAGCGATGCGAAGCCTCATGGAACAAGGGGAGAGGATTTTCGTCCGCGAAAAGCTATAGAAAATCGAGCTTGTCGACGGAATCGGCGTGACGGAATGGGAGAATCATTTTCGTGCCAAACCTCTTTTTGGGAATCGACATCGGAACAAGTGGAACCAAGTCGCTGGCGATCGACGAAACCGGAAAAATCCTCGCCAGTGCTTCTGCTGAGTATCCCGCGTATCACCCCAAACCGGGCTGGTCCGAACAACACCCGCGCGATTGGTGGGAAGCAACCATCAACACGGTCAAAGGGCTGATGAAGAAGGGAAAGCTTCGCAAGCAGGATGTCAAAGGGATCGGGCTTTCAGGTCAGATGCATGGCTCGGTATTTCTTGACAAGAATAACGACGTCATTCGGCCGGCGCTTTTGTGGAATGACCAACGGACCGCCGCCGAGTGCGACGAGATCGAGAAGAGAGCCGGCGGCAGAAAGAAACTGATCGAGATGGTCTCGAATCCCGCGCTGACCGGTTTCACTGCCCCCAAGATTCTTTGGCTTCGCCACCACGAGCCGAAACGCTTTGATCAGGTCCGCAAGGTTCTCCTTCCAAAGGACTATGTTCGCTTGCAACTGACCGGAGAGTTCGCCACCGAAGTGAGCGATGCCTCGGGAACGTTGCTTCTGGATGTAAAGAAGCGGGCCTGGTCGAAAACTCTCCTCTCCAAATTGGAACTCGATGCGAACTTGCTCCCCGTTTGTCACGAGTCCGCCGACATCACCGGCGTCCTCTCGGCATCGGCCGCCGAGGCGATCGGTTTGGTCCCGGGAATCCCTGTTGTCGGCGGGGGCGGGGATCAAGCGGCGGGCGCGGTCGGCAACGGGATCGTGAAGTCGGGGGTTATCTCGGCCACACTCGGAACGAGCGGTGTTGTCTTCGCTCATGCTCCAACGGCGGCAGCGGACCCGGCAGGTAGGCTTCATACTTTCTGTCACGCCGTTCGAGGTCAATGGCATCAAATGGGGGTGATTCTCTCGGCCGGCGGAAGTTTTCAATGGTTCCGAAACCAGCTTGCGAGCGATCTGGTCGATCAAGCTAAAAAGCGAAAGGTCGACCCTTACGAATTGATGACCGAACTCGCTGCGTCGGCTCCGCTCGGGAGTGAGGGCCTGTTGTTTCTTCCGTACCTCACCGGTGAAAGAACGCCGCACGCCGACCCGAATGCCAAAGGGGCTTGGATCGGTTTGACGCCTCGGCATGGCCGATCGCATCTGATCCGCGCGGTGATGGAGGGCGTCACTTATGCGATGCGCGATTCCCTGGAATTGATGAAGGGGCTCGGCATCGCCATCGACGAAATCCGCGCCTCGGGCGGCGGAGCCCGCAGCCCGTTTTGGCGACAGATGCAAGCCGATATCTACGGCGCCCAGGTCGTGACCATCAACGCTTCCGAAGGTCCTGCCTTCGGCGTCGCGCTATTGGCGGCCACGGGAACAGGTGCTTTTGCGTCGATCGAAGAAGCATGCGATCACACCATCAATGTGGTCTCGAAGACTCGGCCCACAAAGAAAGCCAAAGAGTTCTACGACCAAGGTTACGGCGTCTTCGCGGGGCTGTACCCCGCCTTGCGAGAGGAATTCCGCAAGATCGCCGCCCTAACTGTGTCATAAAAGCAGCACGATCAATCAACAACTCCCTAAGGACACCAGGAGATCTGACCCATGGCTCGGCCCATCAGCAAAGTTGCCCCCGAATGGTGGGACTACACCACTCTTGATGCAGAGATTCTGGAGCAAGCCAGCAGGCTGAATGAGAAGTCGCTCGCCAAACTAGCGAGGACCGGCTTCAAGGTTCACTTCTATGACACGCTTGCCGATTTTTATCTGGCCGAGGCGCTCGAGTACATCGACGCTTGGCGCGCGTCGACGCCGGACAATCCGTGCGGCGTGTGTGGCCCCATCGGCCCGACCGAACATTTGCCGCTCGTCGCGCGCATCGTCAACGGAATGGGCATCAATTTGGCAAAGCACGAGGCCCACTTTTGGGGAATGGATGAATGGGTGGAAGAGGGGAAGCCTGTACCGACCAACCATCCCCTTTCTTTTGCCAAGGCGGACATGGAACTCTGCTTCGGCCGAATCGATCGCAAGTTGGTAATGCCGACTCGCAACATTCATTTTCCTACCGGCGATTTGAATGCTTTTGCCAAAACGTTCGACCAGTTCAAGTGCAAGGTCATGCAAGGGGGCCAAGGCGAAGTCAAACACTGGGCTTTCAATGATCCCCTGCGCCGAACCGGTAAGTACAAGTCGACGCCCCCTTCTCCCGCCGAGTATCGAAAGCTCGGGACGCGCATTGTTGATCTTCATCCGATGACGATCATTCAAAACGCCCGGACCAGCGGCGGGGGGCAGGTCGCGGGAATCCCTCTTCAGGCGGCGACGGTCGGCCCGGTGGAAACATGGAAGTCGGAGCGCGTCAGCATTTGGCACGCCGGCGCGCATGACAACCCCTTTGGCATGCGATTGACGGCACTAATGATCTCGAAGGGTTGGGCTGACAGCAGCGTCCCAATGTCACTTTTAGCCGATCACCCGGACGTTCACTTTCACTACTACCGTGGTGGACTGGGGCGAGTCGAAGCGGAGATGCACTAGGCTTAGCCGAGTAGGGTAGTGAGTCGAATTGATGATGTGCGAACCTGTAGAAACGAAGACCGCAGAGTTCGACTGAAGATCCTTGCGGTCTTCCGTTTTCTGGCGCCAGCCTTTCCCTGCATGAATCGAGCAGGTTATCGTAACTGCCGCCTTTGAACCAACCTAATCCGCTTGAGTAGGTTCTCTTCCATCGATCGTTCCGAGTGCCCGCCAAGCTAATCCGTCGATCCCATTTCCGATGAAACGGACACTGCCGTCGCCGAACAATGCGTTGACTCCCCCGGAATGAGCGCTTCGAGCCGTGATAGCGGCGAAGGTTGGCCCGCCCGACTGCTCGCGAATACCGACGACATCCAAATCGCTGTAGGTGTTGCTAGCGAAGCGTCCGCCGGTTTTCTTGTTGGGAGGCCAAGCCGTGGTGAATCCGGAATGGTGGGCCGCTCCATCGATCATCTCGCCATGCTCGGTTTCCTTGAATTCGCCCGACGTGCAATTGGTGTAACCGGCGATTCCATCGACCGCATCCGATGGAAGGGGTTGTGGCTGGGCGCTCACAGGCTGGAAAGCGATGTTTCGACAATTGCGGACGTACGCGAACCGGGCCTTGGCTTCTGAGACGAAAACGGTGTTGGACGTTCCATCGATGACGTCGGCGAGCCTCGTTCGGCTATTCGGGTAGACGATTCCGCGCGGTCGGATCGAGGAATCGAGTCCGCCCCAAACATACCAGTCGCCACGATTAAAGACGTAGTTCGTATTGACGTGATTCGCATCGAAGCGGTGAGAGTCCGCGTTGACATCACTGGGACAAAGAAAAAATCCAAAGGGGACGTTCCGCATCGATAAATTGCTGCTATCGCTATACGGTAGGTCCATGTTGAAGGCGGGAAAAGTCGATCCCTGGTCGAAATACGGGATGAGTCGATAATGAATGCTCCAGCCATGCCAAACCACTCCACCTGATCGATTCGCAGTGACAACGACGGCGGGTGGAAAGCAGTCGTGGGTTGCATGATAATTCAGAAGAGCAACACCCAATTGCTTCATATTGGCCGCACATTGCATGCGACGTGCGGACTCACGCACCATCGAAAGTGCCGGCAAAAGCAGCGCGATCAGAAGGCCGACTATGGCGATCACTACTAAGAGTTCGATAAGGGTGAATCCTAGATGTTTGGGTGAAGCCATTGGAGTATCGCGAAAGAAGTTTGATCGACTCCGCATGATCGCTTCTCCATCTGCCAAAACAACGATCCGCTCGGGGTAATTCCTCAGCCAGAGATCCTAACAGCAGATCGACGATGATCCATCGTAATCTCTAATGATGCGACTCACTGAGCGAGGAAGTAGGATCCTCAATCGGTTCCCAAACACAGCAGACGATCGGCTGGCGGGCAGCTTTCACTTCGTCCGGCCGACTCGTCGGTAAGGAGTGAGGAGCTTGCGCGAGAAAATCCGCAGGCTCGTCCAAGATTTTCCGAAGTGTCTCGGCAAACGCCTCGAGCGTCTCTTTGGATTCCGTCTCGGTCGGCTCGATCATGAGGGCCTCGGCCACCACCAGCGGGAAGTAAACCGTCGGGGCATGGTAACCAAAATCGAGCAGCCGCTTGGCCACATCCATCGTCCGAATACCTCGCTCTTTTTGAAGATCCTTGAGCGACGCCACGAACTCGTGCATGCAGCGAGTTCCTTGCGGCACGGGCAGAAAATCCTTCACCAGGTGAAGCAGATAATTCGCATTGAGGACGGCTTGCTCGGCGACCTGCCTGAGGCCCTGCGGGCCGTACGTCCGAATGTAGCTGTACGCGCGGACCAAGACGCCGGTGTTGCCAAAGAATGAACGGACTCGACCGATCGAACGAGGCCGATCGAAATCGAGAGCGAAAGCATCTCCTTTTCGCATCACCATGGGGCTCGGCAAGTACGGAGCTAGGAAATCTCTGACGGCAATTGGCCCCGCGCCGGGCCCGCCGCCACCATGTGGTCCGCTGAAGGTTTTGTGCGGGTTGTAGTGCATCATGTCGATGCCAAAATCGCCTGGCCGAGTTCGGCCGAGAATGGCGTTCATGTTTGCCCCGTCGAGGTACATGAGCCCGCCGGCTTCGTGCACGCGCTGCGAGATTTCGCCGATCTGTGAATCGAAGAGCCCCAGCGTGTTGGGGTTGGTGATCATGAAGACCGCCGTCGTCGGGCCGAGCTTGGCCGAGAGATCATCCCAATCGACCAGCCCCCGCGCGTCGGACTTCACCTGCTTGATTTCAAACCCCGCCAGTGCCGCACTCGCGGGATTGGTGCCGTGAGCACTATCGGGTACAAGAATCACCTTTCGATCCGACCCTTGATCACGCAGATACGCCGCCGCCACCAAAAGCGCGGTGAATTCGCCGTGCGCGCCGGCAGCGGGCTGAAGAGAAACGGCATCCAGACCGGCGATTTCCGCAAGCATCTCTTGCAAATGCCAAAGGAGTTCCAGCATTCCCTGAATCGAAGCATCCTGTTGATAAGGATGCAAACTCAGGAATCCGGGCAGGCTCGCGAGTCGTTCGTTCCGCTTGGGGTTGTACTTCATCGTGCAGGAACCGAGCGGATAAAAGTTGGTATCGACGCTCATGTTTTGCGTTGAAAGATTGATGTAATGGCGAACGACATCGATCTCCGCCAATTCGGGAAGCGGAAGAAACTCCGCGTTCCGATGCTCCTCGGGGAGTGAATTGATTGGTGTCATGGGTACGTCACACGCGGGGAGCAAAGCACTCCGCCTGCCGGGCCGACTCAAGTCAAAAAGGAGATCCGTCGATTGCTGCTTGTCCACGATTCTTTTCCATTCAAGGTTGGCAACCGGTCCATCGGGAGATCGAGGACTCTTGTCGTACGTCTTTGGCGGGCCGACTCGCTGACTGACTGACTCGTTGCTACTGGGCCAACTGTGTCTCTTCGACACCACGAGGGCTTCGTCGCCGCTGCACGGCCGCTCGGATGAAAGCCTTGAAGAGGGGGTGCGGAGCGATCGGCTTCGACTTGAATTCCGGATGAAACTGCACCGCGACGAACCAAGGATGTTCCGGAACCTCGACGATTTCGACCAGTTGCCCGTCGGGGCTCAGGCCGGTCGCCTTCATGCCGGCTGCCGAGAACTTTTCCAGGTATTCGCTGTTGAATTCATACCGATGGCGATGACGCTCGTGAATGATCGACGCGCCATACGCCGCTTGTGCCAGACTCCCATCCACCAAGTGGCAAGGATACGAACCAAGACGCATTGTTCCGCCGAGCCGAGTCACGCCTTGCTGTTCTTCCAGCAGACAAACAACCGGGTGCTCGGTCGATTTCTCAAACTCGGTACTGTTGGCCCCGTCGAGCCCCACCATATGGCGAGCGTATTCAATGACCGAACACTGCAGACCCAGGCAGATGCCGAAAAACGGGATGCCGGTCTCGCGAGCAAAGCGAATCGTTTGGACTTTTCCTTCGACGCCCCGCGTGCCGAATCCCCCAGGCACGAGAATCCCGTCGACACCGCGAAGAAGTCGGTCGGCACCTTCTTGTTCGATCTCTTCCGACTCGATTCGTCGAATCACCACTTGCGTCGAGTTGCCGATGCCGGCGTGATCAAGCGATTCGTAAATCGATTTGTACGCATCCTTGTGCTTCACATACTTTCCCACGACCGCGATCGTGACTTCGTGTTCTGGATTCCGCAGACTGTGAAGCATCTCTTGCCAATCGTCGATCTCGATGTGGCGACTAGGGAGATGAAGCTTGCGGATGATGATCTGATCGAGATGATTCTCGAGCAGGCTGATCGGGACTTCGTAAATGCTGAAGTCTTTGTCCCGCTCCTCGATGACCGCCCCTTTTTCGACATTGCAAAACAGCGCGATCTTTTCTTTTTCCGTCTCGGGAATGGGACGTTCGGTTCGGCAAATCAAGACGTCGGGTTGGATACCGATCTGCCGAAGCTCTCGAACGCTGTGTTGGGTCGGCTTCGTTTTGATTTCGCCGGCCGCCTTCAAAAATGGGACCAGCGTCAAGTGGATGTAGAGGACATTCTCTTTGCCGACATCAAGGGCAAACTGACGAATCGCCTCGATGAACGGAAGGCTCTCGATATCGCCCACCGTCCCGCCGATCTCGGTGATCACGACGTCCACATCGTCGGCGGCGACTCGTTGGATGGCCTGCTTGATCTCGTCGGTAACGTGAGGAATCACCTGGACCGTGCTGCCGAGATATTCCCCTCGACGTTCTTTGTCGATGACCCTTTGGTAGACTCGTCCGGTGGTGATGTTGCAATTGCGATTGATCGGCGCGTTGGTGAAACGCTCGTAGTGACCCAGATCGAGATCGGTCTCGGCTCCATCTTCGAGTACATAAACTTCGCCGTGCTGATAGGGGCTCATGGTCCCCGGATCGACGTTAATGTAGGGATCAAATTTTTGAAGCCGAACGTTCAGACCGCGACGCTCGAGGAGCATGCCGACCGATGCACTGGTGAGTCCCTTACCAAGCGAGCTGACGACCCCACCGGTCACGAAGATGTGTTTGGACAAGGTCATCCCTTCCTTTCCGGAAATCCGAGTCAGCACGACAGCCCCACCCAGACGTTCCCCTCGGCGAGGCATTCCCCGATGGGTTCATCTTGAAGCCGACTGACCTTTCGCGGAGCCGGGCTTCCTGCCAGCTTTGGTCGCCGAGCCTTCGGTAGAAGTGGCCGGGCGGACAGACTTGGGGCTATTCTGCGAGAGAAAACCCTTCGTTCATACGCCGCGAACGGAATCTACCGAGCCGTGACGGCGCGACGAGTCATCTTAAGGTTCCTCGGGTCGATTGGCAAATAAACATCCCCCGCGACAAGCTGCCGCCGGGGAATGCTCCCTTGAAAGAACAAATTCCCCCATCCTTGATGCGGTTGTCCTTAGTTGGCTTGACAGGTTGGGCCGATTGCGTCCATCGTGGGGATCATGATCCATCACGGTGGGGAGAGAGACCATGGCCAGCACAGGGCGAGTGATCAAAGCGGACCAGCTTGCGCCGGTTTCGGTTTCGTCGTTTCGGCCCGACGACGCACTGGCAAAAATTCAGGATGAAGTATCGAACGCCCAGCGTCGCCTGAATGAGGATCGAGCCAGCGCCACCGCAGAGGTACAGGCTCTCTACGATCAGGCCCAAAAAGAGGGCCATCAAGCCGGCTACGACAAAGGCCTTCAACAAGGATTGGCCGAGCAAGAACAGGCGTACAAAGTTCGGCTGGTCGAAGAGGTAACCCAGCGAACGTCGTCGGTCGTGTCGGCGATCCAAACACTCGTCCAGGATCTCTCTCAACGGCCGGCCGAGTGGACGAAGACTTGGGAGACCCAGGCTCTCGAGATCGTCACGTCGGTCGCCGAGCGAGTCACGCGACGGATGGTCCAGGCCGATCCTGACACCATCACCCGCACCTTGCGGGAGATCCTCCTCATGCTCGCGCGGGCCCCCAAGATCACCATCACCGTCCATCCCACCGATCGAGAAACGCTCGAAATGCGACCCGAAGCTTGGCGAGACTTGCTCCCCAAATCGGTCGAACTGGATTGGGAAACAGATCCTCAACTGACGCGGGGCGGCTGTCGCGTCCGGACCGAACACTGTGCGATCGATGCCACGGTGGAAACGCAAATCGAAAAACTGCTCCGGGAAATCCTCGGAACTCCTGCCGATCTGTCGCCCAACGGCCCACCCTCCACGAAGGGTGATTAGACTTTCAAATCAAGCTCCGGAGAATAAGAGACATCGCGAGCCCGTCGGCGGATCGTCGGTCAACCCTGTTTCTCTTGGCACAGCATGATGAATGAAGTCTTGATGACCGTCTGCACGTACGATGACCGCGCCGTAGCCGATCAACATGCGGATCAGTTACGGCAAGCTGGTCTAAAGGTGGCGGTGGCTCCTTGTTTGCTCCATGATCCCGATCAGCCGGGCGTGGAACTCTACGATCTCATCCTGCCCGGCACACAGATTGAACAGGCTCAATCAATCTTGGGAATCGTTGTTCCGACTGCCGACGAAGAATCGCCGACCCCTTCGGATCCAAGCGCTATGGGAGAAGCCGACCGCTGGTTCTGGCGAATGATGCTCATCGTGATCGGAATGGCGGGAATCTTTTTTCTTCTGAGCGGGCTGGGCCGATAAACTCCCGCCATCTCTGAGAGAGAAACATCTCTTGCATCGTTTTCGAAGTTCTTCTATCTGCCGTCGTCAACAAGTGCGTTCATGTTGTTTTCGAGGAACAGGCCGATGCGAAAAGCATGGTGGCTAGCGGCATCACTCACGTTGGCGGGATGTTCATCGCCTCATCGATCGCTGGTGATGAATCCGCAAGTACCCGACTCCTACGTCAAGGCCCTGGCGAAGGAAGAGAAGGTTTCTGAGGATGTCATTCGCCAACGGCTGGCGGCATCGCGATCGAACCGAACCTTGGCCGACGACCCCAAGGCAACCCCCGGCCGAGTCACCGGATCGCGCGGCGTGACACCACCCGAAACCGATGCCCCCGCCCGTCCGAAGCCTTGATATTGATCAATCAACAACCGATGTGCCGAGCATAAAGCGAACGGGCCAGCACCACATCATCGGTGCCGCGAATAATGGCTCGGCCATCGCGAAAGACGCTGAACTCGAACCCCTCCGCCTCGAAACGAACTAAGAACGGCGTCAATTGAACGCCTGGCTTGATCGATAGGTCCCGTTTCAGACGTTCCCAATCAACACCCTCCGCTCGCGAGGGAATCACCTGCACCGCATCCCGACCGCAAAGCGACGTGGTGCTCGATCCGAGTGTTCCCTCTAACCAAGGGTACTCACCTCGGCCACAAGCAGGACAATGGGGATTGTCTTTCAATGAATCTAAGTTGATCCGCTTGCTGGTCCCATTCCAAAGATCAAGCACGAACAGGCCCGGCGTCACCGCAATCGATTGGCCAGCGAGAATCTTAATCGCCTCGGCCGACTCGATCGATGCAATGATCATGCTCGCCGGCGCGATGATCCCCGCGGTCTCGCACGTCGGCAACGAGCCAGGCGGCGGTGGCGTTTCGATCAAGCACCGAAGACAAGGAGTTCGGCCGGGCAGAATCGTCATCGACTGACCGCTGGCCCCGATCGCGCCACCGTAGATCCAAGGGACTCGGTGTCGCAAAGAGAAATCGTTGATTAAGAAACGCGTGTCGAAGTTATCACATCCATCGACAATCAGATCGACGTTGCTCAATAGATCTTGAGCGCTGCGGGCGTTGAGTTCGGTGGCGATCGGCTCGACGGTGACGTCTTTATTGATCAGCGATAAATGCTTAGCGGCAGCCTCGGCTTTGGGCCTTCCGGTGCGAGCATCCTCTTCGTCAAAGAGAATCTGCCGCTGTAGGTTGCTCCACTCGACGATGTCCCGATCGATCAATCGAAGGTAGCCGACCCCCGCGCGGGCCAGCGTTCCGGCAATCACCGTTCCGAGCGCCCCGACACCACACACCGCGACCCGGCTTGCGCGAAGTTTCTCTTGCCCTTCTTTGCCGATCAAAGCGAACCGCTCTTGCCTGCTGTAGCGATCAATGGCGGGTAAGCTTTTCAATCGCCCCTCGGATCTGAAACGATTCGCGATTTCCATCAGCGATCACCGATCGTCTTCGCAACCGGACGCCGTCATTGTACGGACGGCCCCAACGAAAAATCCGATGATCCAGCACGCTCCCAGGCTCGTGCGATACGCCCATTCGTTTTCGACACCGATCCTCCGCCGGCTTGATCGCATGCAGAGACTCGGGCCTTCCGTCTCGACTCATCCATGGTCCCATCGTGTGGATTGATTTCTTCAAATTCGATCTTTGGCGGCGGGAACGACTCTCCATCACTTGGAACGAATGATGAAGAAACTGTTTGACAAAGACGATCGGCCCGGCCACGATCAGCACATCGCCTACCTATCTTCCGTTTCAGCAAGTCTATGGGCCGCCCGGGGGGAACTGTCATGAACATGAATCTATTTTTGCGCGCTCTTCTTAGAAAGGGATGCAACCGTCTTCTCGTTTTATCTGCCGTCGTCGGATCAATGGCCGGCCATGTTGAGGATTCGCAAGCCCTGGTCATCGACTTCAATTCCGGAGCCTTGATCATCACCGACAATGGTATTGGAGACCTGAACCCAGCCATTGGAATTCTAGACTTCAACACTACTGTCGGAAGTTACTCTCTGATCGGAACCGTTGATTTGTTGGCAGGGCCGAACCAGACAGCCCTGATCGGAAGCCCAAACGCGAATTTACGTCTGACGAATTTTACGGGCGAAGCTTTGACCAATACGCCCGGACAACTCGACATCACCTTTTCGCATGTGTTTCCAGGAACTTATACCGGCATTACCGCGGCAGACTCGCTCGATGCTTACGTCGGCCATGCGACGGGAGCTTTGGTTCCGGTTGCCCAAGATATCATCTGTCAGTGGCAAGGTTTCGTCAGTGGTCAAATCACGACGCTGCCTGTTCCGGGATTGCCTCCCTACTTCAATCCTCTTCTTCCCGCGTCGAGTCCTCCGCTCCCCTACAATTTGGTCACCCACGGGCCGACACCGATCATCGGACCGCTGACCAACCCGGCCGTCGGCGCGTATTTTTGCTTCGATCTTCGAGGACAGGGGGATCAAATCATCCTGTACTCCAGTGCCGAGGTCGGTTTTACGGCCGTGCCGGAATCCAATAGCTTCCTGCTGATGGGAGTCGCTTTGGCGGGGGTATTGTTCGCTCCCGCCTATCGGATGATTCGGTCAAAGGTGCAGACTGCGGGATAGGTAAAACGAAGCAGTGACGATAGCGTGTCAACCCGCCGGGATCTTTCATCGGATCGCGTGCGGGTTTCGCTTTTTTGATCCACTAGTAAGGAAGGCTTCGCCGGGACGACTCTTCGATTGCCAGGGTCGGTCACGGCGTTTTCGTTGCCACAAAGGCCATGTAGTAGAACGTCCAGCCCGTGGTGCAGGTGATAAACATCCCGACCGTCGAGGCCCACCCGAGCATCTTGTGGTTTCGGCTATATGGTCCCGGAACGGGGATCTTTGGAAAGTTCATCAAGGCTTGAACGATCGTGACGATCCAAAGCAGGGCCGTCATCGTGGCGAAAACAAGATGGATTCGAAGGAGGTTGTCAATCGGCTTACCATGATAGGGAGATTCCACCGTTAATGTGCGCCAGCCCCCCTCGACGACAAGCTTCGACATCTGCACATCGACTTCGAATAAAACCACGGTGATGAGCAAAATGACCCCCAGGGCGACCTGAATTCTTTTGTGCAGCAGGTAATGACCCCGCTTAACCAGTGCAATGCTGAATGCCAGCGCGGGCAAGAACGCAATTAAGGCAACTGCCACCACGTCGAACATGATGGTCGCCCGACTGAAGGGCAGAAAACCCGGAATCATTCCTTCCATCTCCTCTCGGGCAAAACCGATCTCGGGCCTTGGTCATCCCTGTCAGGCGTTGAACCAAGATAGAGCCTGTTAGCACGATACAGAACTTTTGTCCAGGACGAGTTGACGCATCCTCTTGATCGCGAGGCCCGGCAAACCGAACATTGGGGCCCATCATGAACAAAGAGGTGATCTCCGTGATTTTGGCACACGAACGGTCGAGTATCGTTCAAATTTCGTCGAATCGATCGGCGAATAAACGCCTATCCCGTGTGAAAGAGTTACCATCGTCACCACGATCGCTCGAGAACGGACCAGCGAGAGGTTTGCCGAGGGATCGATGGGGAGTGCAAGAATCGACTCGTTTCCAAATTTGCATGAAACTTCTGGGCGAAGGTCGGCGCAGGCCCATGCAAAGATCCATCGGAACTCTCCACCGACAATGAATTAGCCAAGCGAAGCGGAGATGCCTCTGGACGATGCCGAAGTGGATTTGACCGATGAACAATCGATCGGGCTGATGGCCTGCATCACTTTCACTCTTCACGTCGATGACGATAGGGATTCATTTTCGAAACATCCGCAGCCCTATTTGTCGAATCGATGGGATCTCTTTTGGCAAGAACATCAATAGGTGAACAAAGACCTATCGGACCCGAGATCTAACGATCCGTAGCGTGAAAATGCCTTCGATAATGGAGAGTAAAAAGCGATTATTTCTTTCACTTCAGGTTGATTCTGACCGTGATCAAATCCTTGGATTGAACCGACAAATAGACGGTAGCGAGATTAAAATCGTCGGCTTTTCAACCATAAAATATCCGCCTCCCTTGAATTCCTATGCTCCATTTCCCATGGTGAGGGTTGAGAAAGGTTGGCTAGTATCGGGTCGGGAAGAAGAGAGTTTCTAATTCACCCGTCTGCTCCCCTTACAGACTGGGAACTCTCTGGAAGCCTTTATCGAAGTGGGTCCCCGAGAATCGTCGGGGTGATCGCGTCGATAAGCCGAGCGAGCCTTCTGGTAGCGAACGAAAAGCGGGCCATCGAATTTCGTCAGTGCCTCCGCCTCGTTTGTGCACCATGCTTTGTCTGCCGTCGTTTCCCCTTGCGGAACGATCGGCACCTTCGAAACCATCCGGCGAGGGGACGAATCCTTGCCGATGGTAGAAGGATATTCGCCCCCGCCCTTGCAGGTGTCGGTTGAGTGTCGTCGTCGAGCCGTTTCGACAGACGAGCCGACATCCAGTAGTTTGGGATAGCGCGAGTTTTTTGATTCCAAGATGGCTCGTCGGCATCGAGTCGGCAGGCGACCAGGAAAACCTCGCGGAGAGTCGTCACTTAGAAAGGGCCATTCATGGCAGGTCGTAAGGCGGGAAGTCCGAGTCGATCGGAATTCATTCGTAAGCAATTGGCAACCAAGCCGGAAGCCAAACTCTCGGAAATCAACGAAGCCTGGAAGAAGGCGGGACAGAGCGGCGAAATCACCGCTACCCTCTTCTATCAGGTCAAGAGCAAGCTCGGCACCGGCAAGAAGCGACGAGGTCGACCACCCGGTTCGGGTCGCGGCCCAGGCCGTCCGCCACGCGCTGCAGGCAGCAGTTCTTACCTGGCAATCGAGCAGGCTCTTGACGCGTTGATCGGCGCGGCCGACTCGATGGGGGATACTACCCTCGCCGACAGCCTTCGAACCGCTCGACGAACGGTCTCGGCCAAACTCGTCTGATCGATTGGCTCTGTATCAACGGACACCGCGTAACCCGGGGAGATTTCTTCTACCCCGGGTTTTCCCGTTTCTCGATAGAAACGATGTGCCAGTCTTCCTTCGACCACCCATTGGCGACGGTCGATGGACGGGTCCTTCCCAAGCCAAAATCAATCTTGGTCAAGAGGCATCCGGATCGCTGGTTCGGCGATACTCGATGGCTGATTCTACATAGTGCAGCGCCGTCAACTCGATCATTGCTTGATCTGCACCGTTCGTGGCGCGAACGACCCTGCCTGGCACGCCGACGACCAGCGAATAGGGCGGGACTTGCATCCCCTCTTTGACCAGCGAACCGGCCCCAATAATCGAATTCTCGCCGATCACCGCGCCGTTCAACACCGTGGCATGCATCCCGACGATGACCCGATCCTTGATGATTGCCCCATGAACGATGGCGGCGTGTCCCACGCTGACTTCCTGGCCGATCGCACATGGAAAACCAGGGTCGGCATGAAGGATCGCGCCATCTTGAATGTTCGATCGATTCCCGACGGTCACCTTTTCCGTATCGCCTCGAAGCACGGCATTGAACCAAACGCTAGAGCCAGCCTCAAGCGTGACGTCGCCTGTCACCACCGCCCCACGAGCGATAAAGACATCGCTCGCAACCAAATCTGGACGGAAACGTGTTGATAGCATCGGACGTCAAGCTCCCGGGGGACCCAAATAACAGGGACCGACGGAATCTAGGAACTCTGCGAAAGCCGAGCAACGAGAATGACCAAGGAGGTAGGAAGGGAATCAGAAAAATCCCTGACGGTTCGCCCACTACCGCTCGCATTGCCAGCCACGAGCGGAACCGTCAGGGATACAGGCTGGCACGTGTTAACATACCCCTCCTAGGGGGTTTCGCAAAGAAACTTTAATCTTGAATCGCGTCCGATTTTGCAAGAACTCGATTCCGCTTTCCTTTGTCCTTACGAACAAGACTTCAGTCCCCGTCCCTCTCGACCTTTTGAATCACAGTGTTCCAGCTATTCGTTTCAGCAACACTTGAATGAAGTGATTTCGAGACCCCTCTATTGGTTCGAGCATCACAGGAAAAATTCTTGATCGAGAAATACGCGACACAGAAACGAAACTCTGACGCTGGCAGTATCGGACGATTGCTCGACGAGATCGATCCCCAAAGACATCCGTCAAGCGATGCTCGTGGCTGCATCTTTCCGCAGGGGCAAACGTCGGCTGCGTGCCCGGGAGGTATCGGCGGAGAGCGTCACCTCGGCACTCCATTCCGCGGTTCCCACCGGGACGTCCCAGTACTGAACGAGGGTGATCTGTTGATGGACTCTCTCGAATCCTGATTCGGATTGGCTGACCGTCGAGATCGGATAGGCCACGAACGAGGCAGGCTGTCGACTTCCCAAGCCTACATCAATCCCGATCCACTCATCGACCAACCCCAACCAGTGGGTCTGCTCGATGGCAATCTCATCCCCCAGTAGCCCCCATCGCTCCCCCTCGGCACTGGTGAAATACCGATCTGCGGCGCCCGTTGCTAATCCCGCGATATTCCATTCGATGGCCATGCGAAAGGAAGGGAGCCGGTCGATCCCAGACAACCGGTAGCGAACGCTTAGAGACGATTTGCCCCTTTCGAGTTCGATCTGCTTGAGAATGGTCACCGGTTGACCAAGAACGTCGGCGGCCCCCTGCAGTTCGACACTGATGCGGTCGGCAGCCTTCACGGTCCGGGAACGAAACGGGACTGACCAAGAGGAGAAAAACGATTGACCCGCCCAATCGTGGGCAGACTCGATCGCAACATCGCCAGGGAGTAAATGTTCGATGAGACTTCCCCGGCGATAGGCGTCGTACACGAGATGCCGATCAAGTCCTTCTTCTTTACAGCGGATTCCGTCATGGATGCTTTGAGCATTTTCCGTGTGATGAAGCTGTTGATCCTGGCGAATTTTCGCGTGATACGCTTCGGGTCGCCGAGTCAGCGAAGCGGCCAGATTGCGAGTGACATCGAGAACATCAAGTTCGTAGATGGAACCACCCCGTTGAGGTGAAAGGTAAACCGCGAGTTCGTTGTTGGCGAGCTTGATCTCTTTGACTCCATCAAAATCAAAGTCTTCGCTCGATAGGTTTAGGTACGATTTATCTGCATGTTCGAATTGATCGAGAGCTTTCTCGGCCCCGAGCAATTGCTCGTAGATCGCGCTCCGTAGATGAGGGAGATAAAGTCCGCCAAAAGCGCCATGCCAATAGGGGCAATTGCATTGGCCTCGATAAAGTGCCCGACGCGCTTCGTACAGCCGGTGATCGCCGACCGCTTGCCGATCCTCGCGGATGAGACGATCGAGTCGGCCCGAGATCTCCATCATGCGAGCGTACATCTCTCGCGTTTCGGGATACTTTGCCTTAAAGTTCCGCCAATAACCGGCCCGCACGAAGCTGGCTCGCTCGTGTTGCCAAGAAGTTTCCCCCAGTTTCGATCGGATTGCCTCGTAGGACGGCGAACGATCCGCAGGCAGAACCCATTCCGTCATCTCGCGGTACGAAGCATCTGGCACGTAGAGATGTCCTGCCGAGGGAAGCGAATCGACACACGCCGCCAGGGTAGTCACATCGATCCAATCTTGATGTCCCCGCAGCGCGTTCAAAAATCGGACCAACCACCCTTGCTCATAGACGTGCGACTTCGTGTTGGGCCAAGTACCGAACTTCTCGCCGTCATCGGCAAAGACGACGACCGCATGGGGATGGCGATCATAGATCTGGCGAAGCCAATGGATGCAATGATCAACCTCCTGAAACGGAATCATGTAGCGCATCGGCTCGCTGCCAGGAAATAGCTTTAACACGTCTCCTTGATTCTCGGTCGTGAAGTAGCCGTTGAGTTCGCTGTCGGATAAACCTGCTTGCCGAAAGTGAAAGTCATCAAGGATCGTGTACTCGATGCCTGCTTGAACGAGATCACTGGTCAGCGACTGCTCCCAGACACGCTCGGCCATCCACATCCCGCGGACGGATGTCTCCAGAAGATCTTCGAGATAGGCGGAGTACCCGGCAATCTGTCCGACACGATCGCGTGGCGGGATCATCGGCAAAATCGGCTCGTAGAAACCCCCGCCGAGAATCTCGACCTGCCCGCGCCCGACCATCTCGCGAAGTCTTGTCACGTAGGATGGTTGATGCTCCGCGAGCCACTCCATCAGGCAACCGCTGGTGTGCAGGCAAAACGGAATATCGGGATACTGTTCGATGACTTCTAAAAACGGGGCGTAACTGTCGTGATAGGCTGCCTCGATCACGTTGCCGAAATTCCCGATCGGCTGATGATTGTGCAGTGCAAGAACAAATCGAAGAGCACGCCTGATCACGAGGGCGGAATCCTTTCCGTTGTCGCTTACTGTGGCGACGTACCATCATGCATGAACCGGTGAGGAACGTGCATACGATCGCTTCTCGCGTCAAGATCAAAGATCCGACCTGGGACAAACTGGAATAAATGGATCGATTGATGTTTGCGTTCCGAAGCCAACGACCATTCACCAAACCCGGCCAATTCGGCCGCGATTTTTGCCCCAGGCTCCCTGAG
>JAIELF010000031.1 GCA_019753235.1 bacterium | reverse complement strand
GGAAGTTGGAAGAAGGTGGGCTGGGAGGGTTCGCGCTCGTCTCGATTCTCGAGGCTTCACGCTGATCGTCGACCTTTCGGTCCGGGCCAGACCGAAGGCCATCTGAGAGGATCAGCTCGCCACCCCTTCGCGGGGCTTACGTCCCGAACCCAACCCAGCCCACCTCTACTGATACCCGAGTGAACTCTCAACAGTGGGAGAGTGGGAGGGAGGCAAAAGGAAAATTGATGGTAATGACCGAACTGGCCGAAGGTGCCTCGGTCGTGACCACCGAGGCGTTGAAACGGTTGCGGTGCGTCAAGCCGGTCTATGGGACCGAAGCAGTTTGTGAACCGGACTCCAGGCAGAGCGACGGCGGCTGTCGACCAGCCAAGCACGCCCATAGGCGTTAATCCCCAGATTCCGCCATTTGCCGCTCCTGTTCACGGAACTTCTGCATCACTGTTGCTTTGTTGGCGCCGGGCATAGTTCACGAGCCAGCCCTTCGGAGTCACCTGAATGGTCTTGCGACGTTTGTCTCCTTCGTCTTGAGTGCTCACAAGTAGACCGGCAGATTCGAGGTCGCGAACCGCGGGGCGAAATGCGGGAATGCTATTAAACCCAAACTCCTCATAGTCGCTTGGTGAAAACGTCCCTCCCCTCCCGACACCGTCATCAAAAACCTCCCATGCCCTCGGCCGAAGCTGACTTTGCGCAGCCAATAATGCTTGCTCGCTCATCTCAGTGAGCCAGCGATGAAAGGTGTCCGACTTCTCTTCATCTGCCTCTGGCCGCCCACGGCCGACTATCCACTGGCAGTAGTCGTCTGCATGACCAAGCAGACTCCGGAGGTTCTTAGCAAGAATGCCATACAGTCGCCGAAAATCGTGGGCCGTTATCGGCAAATAGGGATCAGAGATGGCGAAGGCCGACAATCGTGACTCAAATATGTCGTCTACATACTGGTCATCGACCCCCGTGACGGAAACCGGCGTGTGTAAAAGTCCCTCAAGTCTCGGTGATGACACTACGCCCAGAACGATCCCCAATGCACCACACAGCACCCATCGCAGTCCCCTAAGGGTGAGGAGCTCGTCTCGTAGTACTTCGAGTTGACGACGCGCTGCTTCAGATGTCTGAAGCAGTTCGAGATTGTCAATGGTACATACAACACCGCCGTCCCTAGGTGTTGGAAAAAGCTCGGCTAGCCAATTTACGACAGACTTTCGAAAACCACTTCGAGTAAAGCCCTCGCCTGTGTTAGTTTCGGTGGTGCGTCCCGCCGAAAGTACCCATACACCTCCTTGATAAGAAGTCAGTTGCGGCGAGTTCAACCATCGATCGAGCCGAGTTGAGCCGGTATTGCAAGAGACGTCTCGGTTTTTGATGTTCTTTGCTTCCTCGATCAGCGTCTGTGCCACCTCGCGAAGGACATCGTCAATAAAGTCCTGAAGTTCAAGGTCAGGGCGAAGTTGGAACACCTTGCGGCAAGGTATCAACATTGGCTGGTTCGAATCGCTGAGGAATGAGCTGTAGCAGTTAAACGCCGCTACGTTCACGAGGCTGCTCTTACCAACGCCATTCAAACCCTCAAGCGTCGGCAGTTTCGGTGGATTCGTCAAACGTCTTTGAAGCTGCTGAAGCTCGATATCTCGGCCGATAAGAAGACTGCAGCCAAGTTGTGTGGGTGGCAACGCCGTGGTCTGGAAGGGGTTGTCGGAGAATCCCCAATCGTCGTAAATCGACATGCGTTCCTTTCGCGATGATGTGTAACTCGGAGTTACGGAGTTTTCGCGTATCTCCTAGAATAGTTTGGGGCGAAAGGCTTAGGCGACCGCCTGTCGCAAGCCGCATTGTAAGCACGGCTTATCTCAATGCCAATAAGGGTCCGCAATGCGACGGTTCGTCGCGTCCGGACGTGCCGGACCGAAGTACGCATGGAGGCTTGTTCTGTGTCCGCATGGGCCTCCTCCACCCTACCTCGATCCGACACCACGAAGCGAAGAACGACCTTGTCTATCCTGCCTCGTTGAATTCGACCCAAATCAGCCCAGGCTCTTTCTCTCCGGCCGAAACTATCGGGCCAACCCCTGACCGTCAGAATCTACACCCCGGGGATAAGGCTCCCGAGCAGCTGAGCTAGGTCGAGGTCGAAGGAGGTCGGTTCTTGCTCGCCGGGCAAGGTGATGTTCAGGAAGGGAACCTGCGAGCGGTAGGGGAAGACCTGGAGGTGGAGAAGGTCGCCTGCAGAGGTCAGGGTGAACTCGGCCAGTTCGACGACAATCGACTTTTCAACGATCGGCCGAGGATCGCTACTTTGGAAACAGAATCCGTCGGTCGTCAGACGAAGCGTGCGGAGCCGGCGGATTTCGATGAGGTTGTCATCCAGGACATGAAGGCCCGGTTGGCGTTGGTATGTTTCATCCTCGGCCGGTTCGTCCAGAACAACGATCGAGTAGGTTCGGCATGCGACTTCTTTGCTGTTGGGCATGGTTGAGTCCCTCCTTCGGGCAATGTACCCCGGCGGACTCTCACACGTGGGAAGGTGCGTGTTGCCCTTCCCGTGAAAAGAATTTCGTGCGTCGGTAAGTCGGTGGATAGGCTCGCGGGGGATGACTACGCCGGGACATCAAGGGCTTCCAAGACGACACCGAGTGGGAGGTAGCCGGCCGCTGCGAGGCGGTTGATGAGCGGAATCCAGTCGACGGGCTGGCCGAGGAAGTAGGTGTCGCGATCGTCGATGAATAGATCGGCAACGGGCTTACCGGGATTCATCCCCAGTTCGGCATTCTTGGGGTGCGAGTTGATGTAGTCGACGAGTCCAGGAGCATGTTCGTCGGCCCAGGTCCGAAGAAGATCGTGGTTGCTGCGGTTGGTGTGCAGGACAATCTCGTAGCCGTTGGCCCGGAAGACTCGCAGCGCCCAGATGGCGAAGGGTCGAGGAGAGCCTAAGCGATCGGGATGGTACTGGCCGTCGTACTCGCAGAGGGTGTCATCGACATCGATCGCGACGATAGGCCGATCGAAGAGGGGAAAACGTCGAGGACGCGAACTCGCTTTCTCGGTGTGTGGGCGAATCATGGGCGCTCCTTCCTTCGGTTGAGGTCGATTCCTTTTTGTAATTGCTCGAGGACCATGTGCCGGAGTTCGGCCGGTTGGCGAACCTCGACCCGACCTGTCCAGCTGATGACCCACCAGAGGATCTCGTCGAGCCCATCGACGCGGAAGGTAAGCGTCACTTCGCCATTCGGTTCCCGCTTCACCTTCTGGGTCGAATGCCAACGCGTTTCGGTGACGAGCGGAGCCGCCTCTTGGGTGAAGCGAAGTTCGATGTCGTAGGCCTTGTCCCCGCGGTAGACGGCCCAAGCATTGCCAAAGTAGGTACTGAGATCGAAGTCCGGAGGGACGATGCTCGCGTCATCGAGAATGCGAAGCGATTTGAAGCGATGAAGGCGATACGTTCGGGGCGATTCAAGGTCTTGGGATCGAGCGATCAGATACCACGCCTGCTGGATGAGCACGATTCGGTAGGGGTGAAGGCGAAGCTTGGTCGGCTTGGTTTGGTAGGGGCTTTCGTAGACGCCGGCGAGTTGCTTTCCTTCGACCAGCCCCCACTGAGCGGCGCGGATCATGTCCTCGTGTTTGGAGTGGTCGGCCAGCTTCAGGTCGAGGACGTGAATGAGGCGCTGCGCGTCTTCCAGGATCTTCGAGCGTTCGTCTCGTTGGGCGGCAGAAATCTTAGCGGTCACATCGCGAACCTTTTTGCCGGGCGAAAGGTTAGGCTCTTGCATGGCGGAGGCGGCGACCCCCTGAGCGAGAAGTTCGTCCGGCGTGAGGTTGGGGATGGGGAGCCGGGGTTCGAATTGGAGGCGATAACCGCCGTAGTTCTTATCGAAGTAAAATGAGATGCCGGCCGCTTCCAGCACCTTCATGTATCGGTAGAGGGTGGCCTCGGCGATTTGGAACTCTTCGGCGAGGAGTTTGGGCGTCCACTTGCTTCGGCCGAGCAAGCGGTGATAGATGCCGATGATGGTCGCCATTCGTTGAGCCTGCTTGGCTCGGCGATCGGTGTCGGTGCGTTTGGTCGCCATCGTTCGCTTAGTTTACTCCGGCATCTTGGTGGTTGTCGACCAACCGCCGGTCGCATCTTGATAGATCACAAAAATGGTCTGCGAGGCACTCTCCGGTAAACCGTTGATACCGTAATGCCCCTTGACCACGTAATTCGCCAAGAAGGCGTTCTGTATGGGCGTTCCGTCTTGCCGAACGGCCGGTAGCACGCGACCGACGGTGATATCGTCGACCCGTTGCGGCTCAATCGAAGGATTGGGAGGAAGCCGGAGCAACCATGCTTGGTCTTTGTTTCGCATCCCTCCCAGGAATAGAGCCACTTGCTGCTCCAAGTATTGACGTGCCGTTTCCGCAGAAGGAAGAGGCGGAGCTTCTATCTTCGGAGGAGGTGGGACCGCAGGGGGAGCGACGGCGGCCGCGACCGGTTTTGGAGGTGGCGGTTCAGGGTTGGCCTCTGGCCGAGCGGGCTTTTTGGACTCTTTGCAACCAAGAATGATGGCGAGCACGAGCAGAGAAAAGCAAATCAAGAACCGCTTCATCTTCGGTCCCTCCACAAATGGGTTAAACATCGAACGCTTTGGTAAGCCCAGCCGTTTTGGTTTCGAAGTACTGACGAAGGGGCCGATAGACCGGCCCCACACACGCGTGGTAGATCTCCTCCCAGGTCAGCTGAGCAAACTGGGCTTGGTGGTTTGGTCGCACCAGTTGACCGAATTCGTGAGCGACCTGCTGCTCATACCCCGCTCTCACCAAGTTGACGTGGTAAGGGATGGTCGAAGAGGAGTCGAGCCGGGCCATCCACTCAGCAAAGACCATGTTCCGCCAAAGCTGGTAGGGAACGCGGGTGGACTGTCGGGCACGCTCGATGTCGAGAACGTCGAGGGACGAGTCGTGATAGATGGCGAGAAGTTCCGCCAAAGTGAGCGATGACGAATCTCGACGGGGACCCTGTTCGTAGTAGCCGTTGGGGCTGGTGAACTTCGCTTCGATGAGGATGAGGTACTGCCCCGGCAGATGAAGAGCGATGTCCGGCTCGGTGAGGGGCCGATCGACAGGGAGGTTGCTTTCGAAGCGATCGCGAGCCGCTCGAAGGAGATCCCACGACTCGAAGTCGTCCCCGGAGATCTTGATTCCCCAGAGGTAGAGATCCGGTTCAAACGATTGCGGAACGCCGAGAATCAGTTCCGCGACGCGGTGGAGAGAATCCAACTCGGCCAAGGACCGGAAGACGTTCCAGCTGACGGCATCTTCGGACTTTTCGAGCCCCATGCGGTGGGATTCGAACTTGAAGGGATGATGAATGATCCGCTCGGCAAAGAGATCGGCCGAGGCAATGATGTTGTGTCGAGGGTCGGCGTACGAGTAAGTGGAGCCGGCGCTCGAATGATGGCACCGAATCCGGTGCTCGGGGCAGATTTCCCCTCGACTGGCGCGAGAAGGAGTGGCGAGGATCTGTTGGCAACCGCGAACATAGCAGCGAACCCGGCGGGGCTGTTCGCTGACTCGTTGGGGCTTCGGCCAGAGCTCCAGGGTGCCGAAGGGAAGCCAGTGGACGGGGGCGATATTCATAGAGGGCATGGGAACCTTTCGTTACATCGGGTCGAATCTCTCCTCTCTTCTTTCGCACACGCCGCTCTCAGCAGTGGGAAAGCGGACCATTAAAAAAGTTCTGCTTGAGCCAGTGGCAGGGAGACTGTCGGGGGAGCGCTTCGTCTGCGTTTGAACGCCAAATAGTCTCGCAATAGCTCCGCGAGCCGCTGTTCCGATCGGCACATGAATCGATGATGGGAGAGAAGGATTTCTTCGATCTCTCGATAGGAGATCTCTCCCACGAAAGTTCCCCTCGGAAGGCCGACGAGCCTGTCGGCGCGGGGCAGGACGTTCCAGATTTCCGCCAACGGTCGGTAGCGGGCGACGAGCGGATGCCCTCGTTCGGGGGCGATCAGAAGGAGCATGAATTGCCGAGGGGGCGACGGGAAAAGATCGCCCCGAGAGTACCAGCCGCATTCGTGGAGCCCGACGCGGATATTGCGAGCGAGTTGGTCTGCCGGCAAAGACGCATTTCGATGGCTGTGCGTCGTCTTCGTAGCGACGGCCGATTGGTACTTCATCTCGACGTAGAGCGTGGTTGGCGGATTCTCCCATTTCACCACGGCATCGACCTCCGTCACTCCTTCGTCCCAAGGAAGCCACTGGGGTGGAAACGGCGGCCGTTTGGTCCAAAGCTCGATACGCAGTCGACGAAAGAGACGAGGCCGACTCATGGGACCCAGGCCAGCGGCCCAAAGAAGGTCCGCTAACCACCAACGAGGCTCAATGCAACTGAGCGTCTGGAAGAGTTGGCCCGTGATGACATCTTCGCTCGTCGGACGAACGATAAGGGGGCACCGGACCTTCCCCTCTCTGGCCAGTCCGCAGAGCGTCCCTCCTTTGCCCCGCAGTTCGGTCAACATGACAGGCATTCCGTAGTGAGCGGAACTAGGGACATTTCGCTCGGGGATACGATCGACCAGTCTCGGCAGGGGGATCGATAGGGACAGGTTGAACAGTTCATGGGACTTTCGATCGGCACGAAAGCATCGGCGGCAATGGCTCGCTCGATGGCTTGGACGAGATCGCCGATGCGTCCCCCGTCGTCTGGAGATCGCTGGGTCGTCAGCCTTTTCATCTTGGGCTCTTTGGTCTTGAGGAGGCAGACGTACTCCACGGTCGCTTCCCAACCGAAGAGTTCTCGCAACGCGTGCGTGTAGCAAGTCGCTTGCAGGGAAGCATCGGCTTCCGACTGACTCATGGTTCGACTGAGCGTCTTAAACTCTTGGACGACGACACGCTCATCGGCTCGAATGACCAGATCCAACACCGCGAAGAGGGGCCAAGACAGGTACTCGCCCGCACTTGTGTGAATGGGAGCCACGAAGAGGCTTTCGACGGAGCTGATTCCCGCCGGTGAGGGGCTTTCGAGATAGAGGTCAAGGAGGGCCAACCCTTGATCCAGGGCATCCACGGGGGAATGCTGGCCTGCGTCGATGAGTGATTGAGCTTCAACCCGATTCTTCCATGCGTCGAGAAAGACCTCGCGAATCTTCTCGCGACAACGGGTGGGCGGTTCATCACGGAGATGTCGGTGGTAGACGGCAAGGGCGGCATGCATGGCCGAGCCCAATGCTTGACCGACCGTCGTCGTCCGCACCGGCATCCCGAGGATCCGCTCGAAGAAGAATTGCCTCGGACACCGCAAGAACTGCTGGATCGAGCTGTGGCTCCAGTGTTTGATTGCCGGCTCCATGATGGGCTCCTTTTCATGAATCGGGTCGTCTCCGCGATGGAAAACAGGTCCTACCTTTCGAGGTTGGGGAGAGGTAGGACTTCTACCCGGCCGATAGAGACTCTCCTTAGTACGATCAAAATTTTTGGTCGCACCCCTGATACGAAGGGCTTAGGCAAGCCTGTACTGGTAGCTTCACCCTCCCTCGCTTGCGTCGACCGTGAGAGGCTTTGATGGGCCGGGGTTAGTCCGCATGGGACCGGCCACCGACGAGTCCTTCGATGAGTTGGCCCGCCTCCGCCTTGCTGAGATGATCGATCGAACAGGGCCTCCCGACATGCGTGACGACCCGTGATTCAAGTTGTTTGCCGGTTAGACCGTGCCGTTTGGTTAGGTGGTGAATGTAGTCGACTTGCTTGGGCGTGATGGGCTCGGTCTGTCCCTTGGCAGAGCCTGAGTGGTGTCCGTTCTCTCGCGTTGGTTTCGAGAACCCGGACCGATTCTCTGAGGCCTGCTGCCCGTTACCGTTGGAGCTGGGATGCCGAGCTTGAGGCCGGGCGGATGGATCATCCGTTTCTCGATCGGCCTGGGCTTCGAGTTCCTGATACCGCCGTATCTGATCCTGAAGGGCTTCTTCCGCCAAGTCGTAGTACTCACGAACCCGTTCGATGATTCCCTCAGGATCGTCGAGCTTCGCGCAGATCTCCCCTTCCAGGTTCAAGGAAAAGCCGGTCGAATTATAGTCCTTGGAAAGCTTTCGGCTCACGCCGACATTGACTTTGAGCATGGGTGTTTCCTTTCTGAGATGAAGTACCCCGCGGAGGCGTCACGCAACGATCATGGGAGGAGGCGGGATGCGTTCGACTAGATGGCGAGTGCTTCGGCCAAGGCACGTCGTTTCAACGAGGCCCCGGTTCCGAACCAGGCTGATTGGAGCCGCCGCTGCCATCGGTCCTCGGCCGAGCCGCTGCGGGTTGGTCGGTGATGGTCGACGTACTCGGTGACGGCATGGAAGGCGGCCCACATGGAATGGCGGATCTCAGGGATCTGTTGGCCCATTCCCTCCTCGAATAGTCGGGTCAGTTCTTGGCGAATATTGGCTGCTCGAGAAGACTCTGATTCGAGTGGGTCTGGGTAGAGCCGATGAAAGTACGCTTCCAGCTCGCTGGCCGATGGATACTGGTGGGCCAGGGTTTCCGCCTTCTCCGCGAAGTCGGTGAAGTAGCGATGAGCCAGTCCCAGGACTTGCCGTGCTTCTTCCACCTTTGCCTGAAGGTCTCCCTTATGGACGATGGAGATCCCCTGTCCTGATCCACGCCCCTCGGCGGCGTTGAGGGTGTTCTGGCAGACCACGCGAATGGGCGTGAAAAAGACGCGGAGCGACGAGGTTCCATCGTGCGAGTTGGAGAGGAGCAAGTACGGGTCCGTCACATCGTCCGATTGCTTCACGCGGATCTCGTTGGGCAGTTTCGCCAAGAGCCAGATTCGCTCCCCTTGTCCCAGTGCCCCGGCGGTGTGGTAGCGGACCTCCCCTTCGCTGGCGAGGGAATCGAGAAAGCCGAACGACTCGCGGTTCTGGATGGGGACGTAACCTTTGCCGACGACACCCAGGACAGCACCGGTGTCGCAGCGAACAACGCCTTTGCGGTGCCGAACTTGTTGGCCAGACGGGGTGAGAAGGTCACAGAGGCCGACCTCGTAGTCGAGCCCCGCTGCCACGATGGCCTCTTCCGCCGTTGCCGGATTGTCGAGCTTCTTGCCCAGCCGATGCCATGGGGATTCCCCCACGTACATCATCGCCGCCTTACCATTCGCCGATGCCAAGTTGTGTGCCATTGCTTTCCTCCTTCACCAGGACTTCAACATCAATAGCTCTACCCCAGTGATGTTCCGAACAACACCATCCTTGCAGAAATCTTGTGATTAAATGAAATCAGCAACTAGGGCCCAAGCAGCAGGTAACTGAAAACCATCTGGATGATGTTCAAGCCACTTGCCCAACAACCAAGACCCCGATATTCTTGACGACCGCAAGAAAAACGTATGATTCAATAAAGCCCGATTGAGATGTGTAAAGCAAGGTTTCTAGGAGGAAAGCAAGTGAGTTACGTCCCCTTTTCCGAAGAGCAACAAGATGTGATCGAGCAGCTGATTGAATCCGACCGCCTGAACCCAGACGACGTTCGTCTACTCAGGTATTGTCTAGCATGCACCAAGAATCCCAATCTATCTTCACGTCAACAGGCCCGCCTTGACTGGATTACGAACACTTATATTGAAGTGTATGATGAACGTTCAGCAGAACCCGTCCCATACTGCGAGCTTCCCGACTTTTGGGAGGATGGCATGTCATCTTACACTCGCCACATGTGGAATAAGTACATGAGTGAGTGATTGTAAAATCAGCGACCGCACTCTAAATCGAGCGGCGACATATCGCATCAAAAAACAATGGACATGTCGATCTGACAAAGAAGTCAGTCGACATGTTGTTCACGAAACGCATGATGAGTGCGGGCGATTGTCGGCTAGGGTCTGACTGCAGGCCGATCGCATCTAATTGTCACCGGAGTATTGCATGAGGGTTGCTCGAATCAAGGGGCTTGAAGGATTGTCCGTGATCAGTTGGTTTCACGGAGGTCATTTTCGATGGTGACAAAGTTACAAAAGCCTTTGAACATTCTTTCAATGCTTGCCCAGATTGACGATCCGAGGATCGAACGGACCAAGAAGCATCGGCTCCTCGATATCCTCTTCATCGGCTTGGTCGCGACCATGTGCGGCTGCAACACCTGGGTCGACGTGGTGCGGTTCGCGAAGGCCAAAAATGGCTGGTTCAAGCGTTACATTCGCCTCTCGGGCGGTGTCCCCTCGCATGACACCTTCTGCCGAGTCTTCCGCATCCTCAAAGCGCCGGTCTTGGAAGCATGCTTCAGGGAATGGCTGCATTCGCTACATGAAGCGACGGGCGGCGGTCAGATCGCCATCGACGGCAAAACGTTGGCTAACTCGTTTGCTAAGGCCAGCGGCCAGTCGGCCCTACACCTGTTGTGTGCATGGAGTGTGAAAGCTCGCGTGGTGCTTGGCCAGGAGGCGACTGATCAGAAGTCCAATGAAATCACAGCGATTCCCGCGCTGCTCGAACAACTGGAACTCAAGGGATCGCTGGTGACCATCGACGCGATGGGTTGTCAGACCGACATCGCCAAGAAGATTCACGAGGGTCGCGGTGACTATGTATTGGCACTGAAGGCGAACCATCCGACACTTCACGAGGCGGTCTCGGACGCCTTCGTCGCCGTCGCGGAAGAGACGTCCGAGGCCAAGGGCGTGCGGCGAATGAAGGTGGTGGATGAATCGGGTGATCGGCGCGACGAGCGCGAATACATCGTGATGCCCGTACCGAAGGATCTTCCCGGCCGAGAGAATTGGCCGGGCCTGCAGTCGGTCGGCATGGTGGTCAGGCGTCGCATCACGCCGACCGGCGAAACGGGCGAGGTTCGATATTACCTCAGCAGCTTGCCCGCCAAGGTTCGCGAGTTTGCCACGGCCGTTCGCAGCCACTGGTCGATCGAGAACACCTTGCACTGGTCACTCGATGTAACTTTTTCAGAGGACAAGAGCCGTATCCACAAGGGGGAAGGGCCGGAAGTGGTGGCCTGGCTCCGACGATTGGTACTGTCCATCATGAAGCAGGACACTTCGATGAAAGAGAGCCTCAGGGGCAAACGCTTCATCCTCGGATGGGACGATCAAGCCCTCGAACGCATGTTGGCCAGTTTTAACAGGAATTAAGATGCGATTCGCCTGGGTCTGACTGTACGAGACCGTTGCGTAGAATTATCTTCTATGAACGTCTAGTTGTGACACTTGCGTTCGACTTTGGTATACACTGCGTGTTTGCATAGGTGATCGCTTCGATGTTAGGTTCTTCTTACAGAGACGAACCAACCGCGAAAGCTGAACCGCATCGTTCCCGTCTGCGCTGGCTTGAGCTTGGCACGAGGGATGTCTCGCGATCAACCTCTTTAGGTTGGCCAACGACCTTTCGATCAGGACAGAGTCGGTAGACTCAGCATGACTCGTCGCCTCGACACCATTCAGAACAACGATATCCGCAAGTACGAGTCGAAGTATATCTCGACTCTTCGAATCCAGCCGATCCATCATTTCTTGGATGGCCTTATCTTGCTGCCGAGCGACTTCTTGTCGGGCGAGCCGGCTCGCCCGAGCAAGCGCGTTACGACCGTACTCGTTCAATTCCGATTCTTGTAGCGTTCTCATCTCATTGCCTCCAAGGAGTTCACGGTTTCATTGCTCAGCAATGGATACCTGGGATGCCTGGTACGCTCTGTGACGCGCCGGGTCGGATCGGCGCTGGAGACCAGCATGTAAACGGAGCCCGGATGGAGGTGAGGATCGGCGGACAAAAGGGGACCATCTGCGTCGCTGCTTTGGGAAAAGGGCGATCAGTGGCTTACCAGATTCGCTTGATGCCGTAGGCGTCGAAGGCGGTGTCACTGCTGATGACAGGGATGCCTTCGGCCATGGCCTGAGCAATGAGCATTCGGTCGAATGGGTCGCAGCGATGAAAGGGGAGCGTCACGACGTGCACGATGTGCTTTGGTTCCATCGGGAGCAGTTCGGCACCGGCCAACGCCAATCCTTGTGTGATGAGCGATTCGAACGATCCTTGCTGTAAAGCAAGCTTTCTAAGACTGACCTTGATGGCTAGCTCTCAAAGGGTGGCGTGGCTCACCAGTCGGCGAACGCTTTTGTTCGTGATCGATTCGATCGAACGAGCCGACAGACGATCGGGCGGGGTGCCCATTCAAAGAAAGACATGCGAGTCGATAAGGACCGTCATGGCATGTAGTCCGCGAAGTCGCGGAGATGCTCTTCGTCCTCGGCAACGATTTCGAGTTTACCTTTCCAGAATCCGAGCGAGGGAACAGCGGGGGTCGCGACCCCTTGCTGCATCAGCTGCGCGACCGGTTGGCCATCGTGAACGATGAGGACGGAACTGCCGGGCTTGAGCCCCTTCTGCAGTTCTTCGAGAAGCCGTTTCGCCTCATCAAGCGTTACCGTCGTGATAGCGCACCTCAATTGATCGATCAGAAGCATTCTACCTCACGGACGGCTCCGTCGCAAAGGGCAACAGCATCCGCGACGGGATTCACCGTGCCTTTTCAACGGTCGCTTTTAACCTCTTGTCCCACGAACGTCGCGAAAGACCACCCCTGGAATCGCTTGCCTAGGTGACAAAGGTCACAATGAGCCTGCCGACCCAGCCATCTTGCGGAGGCTTGCCGAGAAACTGTTCGATCGAGCGATAAAGACTTCGCCCATTCCGCTCTGAGCGTTCGAGCCGGCGTTCCCCGGTATCGCGTTGCAGCGGTGATCTACCACGATCAATCGGAAATCGGACGTTGCCCAATGAGTCCCTCTGAGTGACGAGGAAAGATTTGAAGGATCTGACAAGGGGTGATGTAAACACAGAGCCTCACTCCCTTGTTGGAATCGATTAAGCATTGCCAGTCAGACATGCAGATCGGCATGGAGCGCCGATGCTTTCTGCTCGCCAGTACTGGGACGAACGGCGTGGCTCGCAAAAGCGACACGGCTGCAACTGCCGATAGACCCTGTCGCACAAACAACTCTGGCGAAAGAGGCATGACAACCTTCGAACCATTTCCCCAAAAGGAGGAACGACTCACCCTTGTGCGTCTGTGAATCGAACAAAGCCAAGTGGGCGCCTTCCTCATCCCCACCCGGACCCCACTTACCCGCCGATGTTTTCGTCTGCCGTGAAGTAAACTGGATGAAGAACAGCCGAGTAAAGACCAGCGTTGCAATTGACCCTAGTCGAGCCTCTTGGTCAACTCGTGGTCTGGACCCCAGGCTTGATTGAGGATCTCTTTGGCGGCAGCGAGCGTTGCTTGATGGCTCGTCGGGTCGCCTTGACCAGAGCGCAGTTGACGCTTGGCGATCTCGCCGGCGAGCAGGTGGAGCCGCCAGTTCTTTTCTGGAAGTCGATCAACGAGTGCCTGCCTTGCGTCTTGGAGAATCGTCAGGGCCTTCCCGCCTTGCTCCACTTGGTCAAGGGTGTCCGCCCATTCAACGATAGCTTCGACGTAATCCAGGTAAAGCGTGCCGTAGTGTTCACGAATGACATGAGCTCTTTCTGCGAAAAGTTCCTCTGCTTCTTGATGCCGGCCGATCGCGGATAACACCCGCGCCCGGTCGCGAAGAATGGCCTCGATCCAAGGATGTCCCTTCGGCAAAAGGGGGCGCGCCATGTTCAGAGCTGCAAAGCTTCGCTTCTCTGCTTCCTCCGATTTCCCATGTCTAACCAAATACCATGCGAACGCTCCTTCTTCGTTCAGGACTCGCAGGTGATCCTCTCCCATCATCGTTCGAAGTAGCTCGATCGCCTTTCGCCACCGATCTTCGAGGCCGACATCAGACTTTCGTCGATCGAGTAACGAACAAATTGCCAGATCTACGCTGGCGGCGATCACATGGTCCTTTGGAAACCCGTGCTGCGTTGTTTGCCTTAGCAAAGAATCCAAATGACTTTCGGTGACTGATGCAAGAGCATAGTCGCCCAAGAGGTGGACGATGGCGGCAACCCAATTACTGCGATAACGAAGAGGACGCGGATCCGTCGATACGCGAGCCAGGTCAATTCCCAGACTATGAAGTCGAATCTCCGTCGTCAGAAGTGCCGCTCGAAGCTGCTCGATCTTCGATCGCATAAGGTCGAAGTCTGCTTGTTCACGTAGCGCCATTACTTCAATGTCACGGTCAAGATAGTTTGCGTTGTCGACCGTTGCATCACCGGTGAGAGGCAACTCCTTGATCGCCGCTTCGAATTGACCAATGTCAACAGCCAATTGGGCCCTCGCTTGCTGGTCGCGTATTCCACTCGCACGAGTAAGCGTGGTTCGGTCCTTCCTTGACAGTCGCCAGGCTAGCGTCTCCTCCATTGTGCCAGGCTCGAGCGGAGTCCATCGAGTCGATTCGGAGAGAAACTGCGTGGGAACAACAACGCCTGCCCCGCTTGCCATGGAGATCATTCTTCGGGCGCTTACGAACTCACCCCGATGGATGGACAACTCGATGACATCATTTAAAAGGCCGTGAAGCTGGCCGTGTTGGGGAAAGACGCGTAGCCCGAAATCAACGACAGGCCGACCGAGTTCGAGTCCTCGCTTTGGATTTCCACGGGTCAACTCAGAGGAGGCGACGACACCCACGAGCAGCGAAGAAATGAGATTAGGCTTATCGCCCCAGGTTTTTGATGTAAGGTCCAAGATATTCTGTGCTGCACGGTCTGTTTCAGGCCAGTTTCGCGCCTCTCTAACGTTCTCGAGTTTCACGAACGCATTGAGAAGACGCATCACCGCGACAGACTCATTACGATCTAAGATTTTACCCAACGTCTGAAGCTGATCTAAACTGAAGTTAACTGAACCGGTGCTGCTTCCAGACTGGACCTCAACGTAAAGTGCAATCGACTTGGCAAAGGCAAGAAGCTTGGCCCCTTCAGCTGACTCCGCCAAGGAACCCTTATGCTCGAGCACTTCTTGAAGGAGCTCTCTGGCTTTGGGCAGGTCTTGCGACCCTTCGACCCTGGCGGCATAGGCGAAACCAAGAAGCGTCTTTGTTCGAATAAGGGACAGATTGTTCGGCAAAACCGCGCCCGAGGCCAGCGACTTCTGCTCGATGGCAAGAGACTGTGTAAGCAAGTCTTTTGCTGCTGCGATGTGAAAGGCCCAGAGTTCAAGCTGGCCTAAATCTTGGAGCACCAGACCCAGGGCAGGCGAGTCTTCTCCTTCTAACTCGCGAATCAATTCTTTTGCTTTGTTTAGGAGTTCGACGGCAATGGCATAGTTTCCGTTGAGTCCTTCGACCATACCAAGCGTCCGATAAAGCCTTGCTCGCACTCGGGGAGCATCTGCCAATCTTGATTCGAGCAACGATCTTCCGCGAGCCAGAAGCTCACTTACCGAAAGTTTGCTTGCATCTTCCTGATCGTTTGAGCGGAAGCCGATCGAATCTAGCCCAAAAGGATCCGACGTTCGAAATAGCTCCACTAGAAATCCGGTCGTTTGTTCCGCGACCGCTTGCTCTTGTCGAGCGCGTGTTGCTTCGTTTCGAGCAAGTTCACTCGCCGTCTGGGCCGCTTTCTGGGCGGCAATCGCCTTTTGCTCGGATGCGACGGCCTCCTCCTTCGCCGCTAGCGCCAAGGCCTGCGATTGTTCAGCCGCCACGCGAGCTGTTGTCGCCGACTCGAGCTGCAGCCGCTCTCTTTCGAGAGACTGCCTAATCGTGTTGAAGGCGAACAAACTCCCGGCCGTTGACGCGGAAAGCAACAATATGATCGACGCGATCAGTGAACTCGCCAGAGGGTACCGCCTCAACGTACGCCCGAATCGCTCGAACTTAGATATCGTTCGGGCGTGAACCGGTTGCCCGGATAGGAACCGCTGCAAGTCCTCGACGAGCTCTCTAGCGTCGGCGTAGCGATGGCGCGGCTTCTTTTCGAGGCACTTTAAGCAAACCGCTTCGATATCACCAGGAAGTTGCGGACGAAGGGAGCTCGGCGACATCGGCTCGTCCATCAAGATCTGCGACCGAGTCTCCAGGTCGTTTCCGCCGGCAAAAGGAGGTCGACCGGTGAGGAGTTCATACAGAACCGCCCCCAGGCTGAAGACGTCGCTGCCAGGACCGATGTCGCGAACGCTGCCGCTGGCTTGCTCGGGGGACATGTACTGAATAGTACCGACGAGGGAGCCCGAATTGGTCAGTTCGGTCTCACCTTCGACCAACTTGGCTAACCCAAAATCGGTCAGCTTAGGAACCCAAGGTTCTGACTGGTGCTCCGATCGTTCGAGCAGAATGTTGCTTGGCTTCACATCCCGATGCACCAATCCGCGGGAGTGTGCATGAGCGAGCCCTCGGGCTACCGCCAAGACGATATTCACCGCTTCCTTAATCGGCATGCTGTCCTGAGCGTTTCGTTGTTCCAACAAAAGATCCGATAGAGTCGGTCCGTCGATGTAACTGCTCGCAATAAAGGCTATTCCTTCCCAGTTGCCGGCTTCAAAGACAGGAACAATATTCGGATGATCAAGGCGAGCGACGAGCTGGGCCTCTCGCTCAAATCGAGCGACGCTTTTTGCCGACAGGATGACTTCCGGCCGAGGTAACTTGAGCGCGACCTGTCGGTTCAAGACGGGATCTTGAGCGAGAAACACGACACCATGCCCGCCGATGCCGATCCGCCGGATGATTTTGAATCGTCCGAAGGACTCGAGTCGATCATGGTGGAAAGGGCGCATGTCTACAGCATTCGAGGCATGGGCCCCGACTGGGCGGTCGTCCCGTTCGATCGCTTCATTGAGCTGAATGTCGATTCTGGATGAGTCTACTTTATGTTGCTGGTTTGGCGTCTGGATGGGCAACGGCGAAGTCGGGGTTTCACCGAGCGAAGAGTTGGGTGCCGAGGCGAAATGATTGAGTGCTAAGAGACTCTCGGCATGTTCACGAAGCCAACGCTCGGCGTCCTCTCCCATCGCGGCCGCCTTTTCAAAAATCGGCGCCGGCGGTTGATTCAGACGAATAGCTTCGTCGAGTTCCGCAAGCAACTCGCCAAGTTCGTCGCTGAAGGAGGGGGGATTCGAATCATTCATGGTTGAGAGACCTTTGCACGGAGCATGACGACCGCTCGTTGCCAGTCCTTGCGGACGGCGTCGACCGACTTATTCATTCGCACAGCAATGACATCAAAGTCGAGATGCTCGAAGTTGCGCATTTCGATCACACGCCGATACGCCTCCGGTAGCCGAGCCACCCACTCGCGGAGTGCTTGCTGCTCCTCTTCGATCGTCGCTACTCGGCTTGGCGTTTCCCCTGAACCTGCAATCGCAGAAAGCCCGGGGTTGCCGTGCGAATCGGCATGACGACCCTGTCCATGGTCGGGCCGAACACGTCGTACCGCATCGAGACTATTTCGAATTAGAATCTGACGAAGCCAGGCGCGAAATTCACCGACGGTCGTCCCACGGAAAGATGCAATGGCTCGCTGTGCATCGATGTTGGTCTCTTGCACCACATCCCGAGCACTCAACAGCGAGCCCTGTGGAAGAGAGGCAACCTGTACGCGAGCAAGCCAATCCAAATAGTTCTGACAATTTTCGAGGACCGTATTCAGCGCGACCTGCGAACCATTTCTGGCATCCGCGACGGCCGAGAGAAATTGGTCATCAATGCTGGGTGTGGGTTCGACCACGGGCGGCATCCTTGATCGGGCAGATCCGGCTATGAGGAGATAATAGTCCGTTTCTGCGGCACCGGAAAACTTCGTCCACCAGAATGCCGAACTCCGAACCGCTCTGCAAGCCCCTGCTTTTGCTCGACTTACGAACTTTTCAGAAAATCGTGTCCCAGATCGATGCCGTTCTTCGCCTGTGAATTGTTGACCGAGTTATCCAGGGCAGAGAGGCAAGGAAAGTCGTGCCTACCAAAGGTGAGATCGAGGCCGCCATTGCGACGGCGGTGAAACAATTCAAGAAGGAGTTCATGGGCCGCGGGCCAAGAGAGACTCGCGCCTATCTGCTCGACGATGCTGTTCTTGTTCGCTGCAAGGGGGTGCTGACTCCTGCAGAGGAGAAAATTGTACAGGACTCGGCCGGCGAACGAGCTCGCGAGCTCATGAAGCAGCTTCGGCACGAAGTCGTCGATGTTGGTCGACCCTTGCTCGAGAAAGAGATCGAACGAATCACCAAGTGCCAAGTGAAAACGATCCTCTCGGATATCAGCTTCGAAACAGCCGAAAGCGTGTTCGTCTTCGCGATGGATGGCGTTCCGAACATTTCGGAAGCTTAGGTGCGAAGGAGCTTTGCGCCGGATGAATTCAAAAAATCAACAGTCATTAGGAATCTTGATCTTGAAATCGCACAGAACCAATACTAAAAGAGATTTCGAGCAAGGGACTCATGCTCTTCCAAGCCCAAGCGGCCTGGACGACCGGATGCCCGAGCTTCCCCATCTTTAACTGCGTTTGCCGATGAATTCCTCCCGGCAGAATCAGCGACAGACAAACATCGTTGATCCTTAGTCTAACCGTGCCGAAAGGCACATCGCGGATAGGCACGAAATCAAACGGAACTTCCCCACATGCCTTCTGTTTCATCGCAATGGTCGACACTGATTGACGTCGTTGAGCACCAGTCGTGTATGTCCCCAAACGCGACGGCCTTCATTTTCCTCGAAGACGGACAAACGGAGACCGACCGACTTACTTTTGCCAACCTTTCTCTCCGTGCAAAAGCGGTTGCTGCTGGTCTACTCTGCCGAGGCATTCGACCCGGCGACCGTGTGATGCTTCTTTTTCCATCAGGTCTTGGCTTTATCGAGGCTTTCCTCGGATGCGTTTTCGCTGGAGCAATAGCCGTTCCAGTCTATCCCCCTCGATCGCACCATGATTTTCCCATTGTCGCTCGCATCTTAAATGATTGCGCCGCTCGGGCACTCCTTTCAACATCTGCTTTGCTGTCCCTATTCGGCCAACAGTCATCGCAGATCGTCCTCCGAGAAAGAGTTAGGCTTGTCGCAATCGATGATTTAACAGACGACACTTCACGCTCCTGGACCCATCCAGGAATCGATTCCGAAACGATAGCTTTTCTTCAGTACACTTCTGGATCCACCGGACACCCAAAGGGCGTTACAATTTCACACAAAAACATCATCGCAAATCAGGAAATGATAAAGCGAGCCTGCAACAACGATGGCAACTCGACATTTGTCGGATGGCTTCCTCTCTACCATGACATGGGTCTTATCGGCAACATTCTCCAGCCATTATACTTGGGATCACTGAGTGTCTTAATGTCACCTCAGGCCTTCTTACGGCGACCAATTCGCTGGCTCTCCGCAATAACCCAGTATCGCGCCCATACGAGTGGAGGGCCGAATTTCTGCTATGACTTGTGCTTACGAAAGATTAACGCCGACGACAGCGTTCACCTCGATCTTTCCTCATGGAAAGTAGCGTTCAATGGAGCTGAGCCAGTCCGACCGGCCACTCTCCAACGTTTCGCTGACAGATTCAGTGACTTCGGATTCAATAAATCTTCCTTCTATCCGTGTTATGGACTGGCCGAAGGAACACTCTTCGTGACTGGTAACAGGGTCGGTGAGACCTACGGCACTGTCTGCCTCTCACAACAGCAGTTGCTGAGCAACAGGCGATCCCCCCCTACATCTACGGCCGACGAGATCTCCCTTGTCGCTTGCGGAAGGCCATGGCTTGGCCTTGATTTAGCGATCCTAACAAATGCCGTTGAACATGATGTTGGAGAAATCTGCATAAATGGTCCAAATGTGACGGCTGGATATTGGGGTGATACCGATTATAACTCTAACGCCTTTGTTTTAATAAAAGAAAAGAGGTATTTGCGTACTGGTGACCTTGGGTTTGTCCAAGACGGGCAACTTGTTATTACGGGACGGCTTAAAGATGTACTCATAATTCGCGGAAAAACCCATTACCCACAAGACATTGAGGACTCTGCACAATCAACATCGCACTACATCCGTCCTGGTAGGCAGGTCGCCTTTAGCCTCCCTTCCTTCGACGACAACTCGCTCGTTCTTCTCGCCGAATGCTCGGATGATATGTCACCAACACTGTACGAATCCACCTGTCGACATATACGAAATGCGGTTGCAGAGAATCATGGGGTGTCACTAGCTCGCATTGTGCTTTTAAGACCACACTCTCTTCCAACAACTACTAGCGGCAAGCTTAGGCGGGCCGAATCAAAGGCCATGTATTTAGAAGGCCGTTTTGTGTCTACTGAGAGTAACCTTTATCAGAGCTGATGCCAACTTTCGACGAAGCGTTACCTGATCAAGAGAGTAGCAACGAGATGAATGATAATCCAACGGACGGACCTATCGACCCACCACTTAGACGCTTGCATGAGGAAATACTAGCCTCGATTGACAGTCGCGGCTCTTTAGACACTGCCGTTTTAGATCAAGTGAATGACGTTCAGATAAACACAGTAAGCTTTGAGGTCCTATTGTCGGCCTATCGCGAAGCAGGGTTTTTATACCCGAGTAAGCAAACCCGACTAGAACCTTACATGAGTGTGGTCAGACGTCACTGGGAGTCGCTTCTGAAGTCGCCGACTCGCCCGCTGTTGCATCAGGCTCTGTTTACTTGCGACGGACCGTCTTGGGCGACTGGATCGTTGTGGCACTCGCACGGTAGTGTTATCCAGGCTGATCATTTATGCTCTTCGGGAAATCCCCTTCTTGTCCGAAACATTTATCTGCGATGCATTTGGGAGTTGTGGCTATCGGACAGTCGACATGGCATTACCTATTTTCGGTCAAACAATAGGCTTCCGGCCCGCCTCTATGCACACGTCAATCGACTTGTTGGAACGGCCAACTCGGAGATACATCAAATTCACCTAGTTGCTATGCCAAAGGACGTGATGGCGGGGACTCAGCTATACGTGGATCAAGCGTTGGCGATTACGTACGATGTTGAAGAACTTGCCTCCTTTGTCAGAGACGAACTCCAATGTCTTTCCGCCCAATCTGAGGAGATTGACGTGGATGACGGGCCGAAGATGAAGGCACTAGATGATCGGTATAAACAGTTAGGGCTGAATAGAACACGGACAATACTTGGCGTTAGGGGCGATGAGGGTGTGATGGCTGTGGCTGTGGCATATGACGGCCCTCTAGGGATGAACTTTAGCTTTCTTGAAAGCTCATGTCATTTGTATCTAAGAAGTGACTTGCCTGCTGAGCAACGCGTTGCCGTAACGCTTTGTCTTGTGTCGGCCGTGTATCGGTTAAACAGTGAGCGTGAACTTCCGTTTTATGTGTTTGAGTGCAGCAATGATCTGGCGAGCGTATTGGCCGCCGCCGGAGGAGAGATGCTTCAGTCGTACTCAAAGTTTGTAATAAAGCGGGATGGATACGCCGCATTCTACAAGGCAATAATAGATTTGTATTCAAAAGCGGCGATGCGTAGCTAGGTATTGTTTTGGTGTCAGTAACGGATATCGTATATTCGCATCTGATTAAATGATATCATATCGGTTTCGTTGAAGGTACGTATTTGGTTATAATTAATATGAAGCATGTGGGTGTAATCGAAGGTTAAAGCGAAAGACAGGGGATGTTGATGAGCGAAGAGTACATTCTTGAGAATGAAAATGAATCTCGGCGTCTTGCGGAAAAGGTGGACGCCGCTGCATGGGTTGCGCGATACTGTCCTAAGCAGTTGCCGAAGGCGGGCAAGTTTTTGGATGTCGGCTGTGGTCCCGGTGTGATTGCCGCAGAGATAGCCAATCACTTCGCGGAGGCTGATGTTTTCGGAGTTGACATCGAAAGCACACGTTTTACGTACCTTGGAAGTCGGTGTCCGTCGAATCTGTCACTCATTCAGGGTGACGTTAATCAATTGCCATTTGATGATTGTGGGTTTGATTATGTTCAATGTCGGTTCTTGTTGGAATACCTTCGATCACCCGAACGTGCGCTAGCTGAGATGTTTCGTGTGCTTAAGCCGGGCGGCAGATTGCTGCTGCAAGACCTTGATGGGCAGCTTCTATGGCATTACCCAGAAGACCCTGTCGTCACGCGGGTTCTCGGGGTTGTGCTTTCGAGCCTTAGCCGAACTGGGTTCGATCCGTTGGTTGGACGGAAGCTATACACACTGACGAAGCTGGCAGGCTTCTTGGATGTCGGTGTCGAAGTGGAGCCGTACCATTTGTTCCCAGGGTCTGTTGATGATCGTACGTTGTCACTTTGGAACATGAAGTTATCACATGCATTGCCAGTTATGGCGAAAGCAATGAATTGTGAAAGGCAGGCTGAGGATGCGAAAGAGCATTTCTTGAACTATCTCCGCAGAGAGGATCGATTCACCTACTCTGTTATGATGACAGTTGTCGCTAGGCGGGATTACGGAAAGCTCGCAGATGAAGTGTCTATGTGAGTGGTGGTTGGGCGACGATACATTTCAAGTGTGATCAGATGATTGTTGATAGCAGGCGTGAGCGATAATGAATAGTAGCTGGCGATTAGCGATAAAGATGGTCGCGTTTCGCCGTGTTCGCTTTTCAGTTGCTTGCTCGGCACTTGGGTTTCTTTTTTTTCTGAGTGCCGCGCAGATCGGATTGCTCGTTGGCTGGATCGATACAGTCACCGCAATAGTTGTGCGTGCTGGCGGAGACGTGTGGGTTGTGGCCCACAAGACACCCGCGTTTGACTATGGTACAGCGATCCCCGAGCAAAGATTGGACGAAGTTCGAAGCTCGCCAAATTCTGAATGGGCGGAGCCTTTGTTTATGGGATGGATGTTCCTTCAACGAACGGACGGCAGACGCGTAAACATAGAACTGATCGGTGTCGGCGATGCTTGCGTGGGCGGGCCCTGGCGCATGGCCGCAGGGAATGTTGATTGCGTGCATGAGCCGAGATCAATTATTGTCGACGAATTGTATCAACAACAGCTGGGCATTGAGCGAATCGGTGACGAGATTGAGATTGCTGGAAGACGTGCAGTCGTTCGAGGAATTAGTCAAGATGTTCGAACCCTCACAGCTGCGCCGTTTTGCTTTTGTTCTCTTAAAGAAGCGAGGCAGTACGATTTGCGATACAGGTCTGACGAAATCACTTACGTGATTGCGAAAGCCAAGTTGGGTGTAGACCCCGAAGATCTGCGCGACTCATTGCGATCGGAACTCTCTGGTGTCGAGGTGTTGACGGCTACTGAGTTTGCTCAGCGATCTGCCGCTTACTGGATGCTAGAGACCGGAATTGGAGTCACGGTGATCATTACGGCTGTTCTCGGCTTTTCTGTCGGCGCGCTCGTCACCAGTCAAACACTCTTTGGAATTACGAATGACCATTTGCCCAACTTCGCGACGCTGCGGGCTGTCGGCTTCAGCCAAGCGAAGCTGGTTGGAATCGTTCTTACCCAAAGCTTGATTCTTGGTGGGCTCGGCACGCTCGTCGGTTCAGCCCTTTTCTTCGCCGCCGCTCATGCCTCCGCGAGAACTCCGATTCCCCTCGAAACCACTCCGCTGATCTTCTCTTGCCTAGTCGTCACGAATCTACTCGTCTGCGTAGCGAGCTCTCTTCTTGCGATTCGAACTGTCCTTCGCATCGATCCGGTCGCCGTGTTCGGAGGGCAGGGATGAAGGCGGTCCTGGAATGTGCCTCCGTCCGAAAAGTGTACGGAGAGAAGACGCTCGCACAGACCGTGCTCGATAATGTCTCGTTCTCTATGGTACCCGGCGATTGTGCGGCGCTGTTGGGGCCGTCGGGCTCTGGAAAAACCACGCTTTTGTCCATTCTGGGCTGTCTGCTGACTCCTACCGAAGGAACACTCACCATCAACGGTATGTCGGCATTCCCCAAGTCGGTGATTCCGCTGACGGAGTTTCGGCGTCGCTATGTCGGCTTTGTCTTTCAACAGGCGCAGCTGTTGCCGTTCCTGTCCGTCGAGGAGAATCTTTCGGTCGTCGCGAAGAATTCTGATTTGGCGAGCCATGACCGTAAGGGGCGAATCGACATTCTGCTGGATCGACTGGGGATGAGCGAGCATCGACGAAAGCGACCGGGCGAACTCAGCGGCGGGCAGAGACAACGAGTTGCCATTGCCCGTTCGCTGCTACACCGGCCCGCCGTTCTGTTAGCGGATGAACCGACGGCCGCGCTCGACCGGAAGAACGGCGAGGCAGCGGTTGATCTACTGCTGGAAGAGGCGAGGGCAGAGAGCACAGCCCTTTTGGTTGTCACCCACGATACTCGGCTCGTTCGAAAGTTTGATCGTGTCTTCCACATTGAGAACGGCCGACTTGAGGAGTGAATCGATGCGTTGGCTCACTTCTCTGGCGATTCTCTTGCTGCTGGGGAGCGGCCTCGCGGCCTTTCTCTGGCAGACGAACAGGCTTCAGTCCGAGGAGGCAGAGGTACCAGCCGTCGAGAAGCGGGAAGCTACGACCGAGATCATTGCGGGAATCGGCTATGTCGAGCCAGTAGGTGAGGTCCGACGATTGGGGTTCAAGATTGACGGGCGGGTTTCTGTATGCAATGCGCCAGTCGGTTCAGTTGTCAAGGCCGGAGACTTGATCCTCCAACTGGACGATAGTGAAGAAAGAGCAGCTATCGAATTGGCCGCTACAGAGGTCCACGCGGCGGAGGCTCGCCTTCAAGAATTGTTGGCTGGTTCACATCCCAATGAGCTCGATGCAGCTGAGTATCGGCTTCAGCAAGCTCAACATGCTGCTGACTATGCCGAGCGAGAACATCGTCGGCTAAAGTCGCTGCTTGACACGAAAAGTACCAGCAACACGGAGGCCGACCGAGCCCAGTCCATGGCGAAGCAGTCGGCAGCTGCCGTGGAAGCGGCTAAGGCAGAACTAACTCGGTTGAAGAATACTCCTCGACCTGAAGAGAGGGTTGTCGCACAAGCAAACGTGGCCACGGCCGAAGCAACACTTTTGCAGGCGAAAGCACGTTTAGAGCAGACCCGCCTTTTGGCTCCTTTCGATGGAGCGGTGCTCGAAGTCTATAAGCGGGAGGGAGATGTCGTGCGAGCGATCGATCCGGAGCCTGCTATCCTATTCGCCGATATCACCAAGTTACGCGTGCGGGCAGAGGTCGATGAACGATTCGTGGACGCACTAAAGGTTGGTGTTTCGGCCGACGTCTATGGACGCCCCCTAGGCGATAGGGTTTTCAAGGGGACGGTGACCTCCATCAAACAGATCATGGGTCCCAAGACCGTGTTTTCGAGGGCGGCTGCCGAGCGAGTCGATTTGGACGTCGTTCAACTCTTCATTGATATGCCTGCTGAGTTCAAGGCACCCGTTGGCCTGCGCGTCGACGTGCGCATCTTCATGGAGTAGGGAACGACTTGTCTTCGGCAAGGAATGTATTCTCAAGGAAGAGTATGTAAACCTTGAAGCTTGCTCTGCTGGCCAGACCTACCAAGGGAGGACTGACCTAAATAGCCCGATCGACTTGAACCACAGGACGGACAAGATGGAAGTTCCTGGCTTTGCCTACGGTCTGCCATTCAGAACCTGGCCGAAGACTTCGGGGCAGGTTCAATCCAAGAGAGCGAGAACGTCTATCTTCTGCGTTTCTTCAACCGGTGAGTCAGCCGGTTGGATGCGGTAGATTCTCCTCGGGCTAGCGTACTGGTGGATTGGAGCTTTCGTCTTTGTTTGTTTGAGCCGCTGGGCGCCGGCTCGAATGTTCTTTCGGACCCAGCGGTCGTAGTGCGGAATAGGGGTGCCGTCGATGATGACGCAACCGAAGAGCTCGATCGAATCGGCCCACGTTTCGTTCGATCCTGTGTGACGGAAGAGCTGCCGGCACCGACGCCTTTTTTCTCGTAGGTAACTCGGGGCGACGTCGCGAGAGACGCGAGCGCACCACGTCGATTGGGCGCGAGCGACCTCCGCCCAAAACTCGTCGGTTGGCTGCGCCGCTTGCACCGTGAAGAGGGGATTCTCGTAGGAGACGCCGGGGATAGCGGACGGGACGTCGGCCTGTAATCGCTGGCGAACCGCGTCCGCGAAATCGGAGCACTTCTTGAGATCATAGGTGATGATGGTGACTCCCGAGCGTTTGGCCCGGCCGAGGATCTTCTGTTCGAATCCTTGGGAATCCTCCGACTGGGTCAGCTCTTCGGTGTGGTGGCGGGTGGTCATGGGCGATGTGTCCTCCTCTGCTTGGGTGTCCGATGCCGGTTCTCATCGGGGTCGAGTGCTGGACGGTCCGCTGCGCTCACCGCGAGTGTCGCTTGGCAGGGTTGCTCCGGCACAGGTCCCTGGCTCGGGTCGACGGAGTCGTAGCGGCTGGTGCTGTCCTGGGGGCGGTTCCTCTCGCCCGGTCGAGTCGGCGAGCCCCGCTCCTTTTCCTCCTTCCTGGCCACCTCCTCGGTGGGCTCGACCTGCACCGCCATCTCCAGAGCGTGCACGACGAAGCGATGGAACGGGACGTTCCGGTCGATCGCCGCGTGCCGCGCTCGACGATGAAGCGCCGCGGGAATGGTCAGGTGTAGGATTCGCGACGCCTGGGCTAGGTCAGTCATGGTTGTCTCTCCTCTACGGACCACAATGCCGTCCGTTGGCGGTTCGGGGATGGACGGAGCTCCTGTCTCGTCTGGTGATCTTCGGTGTCCAGAAACCAGAGGTCGCTGGTTGATGCGATCGTTGGACCGGCGGGGACCGCCGATCTCCTTTGCGACCATCAATCGGAACGACATTTGATTTCTGTACATCCCGCCATCGCCTTGAACAGGCATCATCTGAACCATCCCTACGGTATCTCTGGTTCTCTCGGATCAACTTGGTTTCGTTACTTGATTCTCTGTGATGACTATTCGTCTCTTGTTTGTCTTGCTTGGTTTCGTTTGCACTCTCGATTTCAACTCTCGATTTTTATCTCTCTGTTTCAAATCTCTGATTCAACTTGTTCTTGCGATACTTCTGTTTCTTTTTTCTCTACTTCATCTGTTTCATTTTCTTCTTCAGTTGTTTTTCGGCGACTCGTGCATCCGAGGATGTCATCGAGCCCGAGCTGCGGTTTCGAATGGGCTCCGCGCTAGCCAATCAAGACCAGCGATCGAATGAGTCGCCGGTCTCCGAGCATTACCACCGATCGAATGGGTCGCTCGCGGCGCAAACTTGCGACGTTCCGAGGCGGCGGAGGTCCTGCCATATGCTCGTTTGAACTGAGATTGATCAGCTTTCGCTTGGTTGAAAACGCCCTGGCATCGGGCAAAAACATGTTGAGGGGTGGTTCGAACGCGTGGAGATGGTCGGTTCTTAAGCAAGCTTGCTCGATCGTCGAAAAACGCCAACGCAAAAGTTGGGTCAAAGATCCCGTGGTCAGCGGTATGCCGATGCAAACGACGGCGGTCGGTGCGTGCAGGCCGTTGGTCGAACGAGCTGATATGTCGACAGCTTTCTTTATTCGATCCCATATGGCAAGGGTGCATTCGGGCGAAGGCACTATCGATCACAGATCTCCGAAGGGCCGACTTGCTCGGGAACTGCGCTGGCAAACTATTCCATCACAATTGCGATTCTGTCATCGGCCGACACTTCACCCTAGATGAATATCACCAATTAGATCTGTCGAGTCAGCAACGATGCAATCCACCTGCCGGCATGAACTCAATCGATTTCAGAGTACCCTATGCATCAATAATGGATACCCGGCGCAGCTAGATCAGACTTTTAAGATATAGCAAGACGTCTCGACAAGCCACCACTTGATCGGCCAATGGCAGTTGAACAGACACGCGGCAAAATGCGTCGTCGTCTTTAAAACACTGAGCTCATCCTGTCCAGCCCTCTCAATACACTTCAGTGCGACCACTATAGTTGTGACCCCACATCATCGACCGTTGATCAAAGGTTACAAGTTAACATCTCATGGCCGAACAGACACCGTCTCCGCCGGCGATTTTAATCAGATCGTCATCTTCTCAAAGAATCGATTCACACCATCTATCGTTAGAACTCTTTCTCCATGTGCACTGCATGTATCAAAGCAATTGACGACCAGGCCCATCGCCCCGTTCGCCTTATCAGCCAACGCGATGGCAACATCGATACTTTCAAGTCGAAGTCCCCACTGACCGATCCACTTACTGATGAATTGAATCATCTCTGACTCAGTAGGCTTCTCCGTTGGGACGCGGATAAAACGGAGCAGGAATCGTTCAAAAACACTGTCCCGGCCCAGGACCGTCTTTGAACTGCGAGGGGTAAAGCTTTGGGCAGTACCGAACAGTAACACCTTGCCGAACCAAAATAACCGTTCGAACTTTTCGATTCTCTTCGCAAAGGAATCGCCTAAGCCTCGATGAAATAACTCGCCCAATTCATCTATGAAGACGATATTGTGATGGTAAGGGTGCTCAGGATAGGGAAGCTGGTATGGGCACAGTAACTCATCTATGTGTTCGATTGTCTTTGCGCTGATATTTGCGCCTGATAACTCAATAACGTGCGCAGGGTCGCCCCCACAATAGAGCCGTTGTGAAGGGTCGATGTCGATAGCTCGCGTTTTGATGGCAGCCAATTGATCTCGAATAGCACTTGACTTACCTGTGCCGGGCGGACCTTCGATCAAAACAGACTGCATTTCATTCAACGGACGTCTGCGTTCGTTAAGCAATAAATACTTCACCCGCTGGTTGCCAGCCATATGTTCGATCGGTACATTCCTAGTATTCAATGGTGCTACTGACATGGAGTCGCTTCCTCGTGTTGATGATGGTCAAATGGGTTAAAACACAGTGCAGATATGTGGCCTAAAGTGGTAGATCGAGTTCTCGAACAACTTCCTGGACGATGTCGCGTGTCAACTGCTGTTCCGGGTAGCTAGCTGCTTTTTCTATTGCAGTGACAACACGACCCACGCGGCATTCAGAAACTAAAATCAGGTCGTGGAGTGTCTTAGGATGGTCAAGACCGATCGTCCATTTTTTCAATTGTTTCAGAGTCCAGTCGAAAAGCTCTTTTTCTGTTGGGTCTTCAGTCGTACAGACGATCATCCGGCGGAGTAGGGCCTCGCGCCTTTGGTCTCTTTCTGCCACTGATTCCAGTCGGCGCGCAGACGCGGTCATTGACTGTGCCGTGCCAATCACAATGTACGCGGGATTGTCCATCACGACCCGCAGCGATTCTGCCAATCCCCGCTCGAACAGAAGGCCGAACTCATCCACGAAGATCAAGTGTTTGGGGGCGAAACACACATCCCAAGAGGCGATCGAGCGAAACAGGTCCGCGTCGACGGCTCCTCCATTGATGAATAGGGCATAGCCAGAGTTGCCCTTGGGCCATTTACGTCCCGGAGATGGTAACTCCGGCCTCTCGAGATGACCGCAAATACTCTCAGCGTAACGTCTCGCGGCGGCCGACTTACCGCTGCCTGGTGGACCGACGAGAAGGATATTTTTCAAATCGGTAACGGGCAGCGTCAGCTGGTGCTTCAGTAATCCGAGCAATTTAGAGTTGCCGACCATCTCTTCAAAGGTAGGAAGGTAAGATCGAATCCCCAATGCCTTAGAGGCTGTTCCCGGTTGTGCTGTGGACATAATCGATGCTCCTTTGCTTGAGAATGATTTAGCTATCGTGCGACAGATTGTTTGAAAGACCGTCGGAAGTGTCGACGCTGTCGTAAGAGATTGCAGTTTAAGAAGATTCAACCGACACATCCGGCTGCGGTTTATCGCTGGATGCGTCGCGATCGGTGATAGAAGTTTTTGATGAAGCGATCCTCTTCATCCTCCATTTGCGCTCCTTGGTGCGTTCATATTTTAAGAGAATTCCGATTGCTTCCAGCGATGGCTTCAACTCGTTAAAATGCTTGCCTAGTGCATCCGCACTTTTAATGGTTCTAAGGTACTCTGAAAGGCAATCGGCCTCTTCAGCTTGTTTTTTGAGATCGTCGTACCATTGAGTGGCCGAGCCATCCCATTCATCTAGCTTCATCTTCGAGAGGAGGCGTGCGACAATCGAAGTTCTCAGAACATCTCGTCGATCCAAGGTGGCAGAACGGCGCGACTTCCGATATGCAAAATGACGCAGTGCAGAAATGACGGATTTGATCGATGATACCTTCGAGAAGTTGTTCGAGCGATTCATGAGAAACGCGGTCAATGCATCACGACCTATTTGACTCTCTGCTTCGACCTCGCCGTTGGACATTTCTCCTCCTTCCCCGGGGAACATGACACTGATGTAGAGAACATCTTTATCGTTAAAAAATGGTTTAAAGATCTCCCCAAGTTGTTCTGTGATGGTTTGAGGCTCCATTTATCTCTCCTGTAGTTCTGGCAGCGGCAGTACGTGGACACCGGCGAGCAGCCGCATGAGTGAGCAAACACCCGCTGGTTGAATAAGGGTGGTTGATGGTCAGATGCCCAGGCGGGCTAGCTGTTCCTCCACTGAGTCGGCATTGGGTTTCTGGGGTAGCGAAGGCGGAGTAGCCTTGCTCAAGGCTTCGATAAACCGCTCGATCGCTTCCACCGAGGTGCAGCGAGTTCCACCGACTTTGCAGGTCTCGAGTACGACGCCTTGGACGCCCCGATCCGCCCACCGGTACAGAGTCGAAACGTGTATTCGTCTCCCGTTCCGGACGGGTGGAACGAACTTCGTCGCCTCGGAGAGGGGAACGATGCGTTCAGTGATTCGGATTGCCATGATCAGCTCCTTTCGCGGCACCCTCTACCCCTGCGAAGGCGCCGCCCCATTATCGATACCCCCCTTCTGGCCGTTGAAAGCATTGATCGCGTGACGTAAAATAAGACGCACCAATATCCTAAGATTCATCAAGAATTATGTCGTTGTGCACTTCCGACCCCTTGGCTCGAGGTTGTCTCGATGCGGACTAAGAAGGTTAAGAAGGTGGTTCGAACGAGAGCTACACCCCGCTGCCCCATTCCGACGTGTGGTGGTACGGTGCGGGTCTGTCGGACGATCGTGAGACGCGTGAAGCATATAAACCAAAAGAGTTTAGATCCAAAAGGGGAAGTGAATGGCACTCACGGCGACTACCCTCGATCTTGTGTCGAACTCCAGGTCCACATTCCGTACTTTCGCTGCCGAAAATGCAAACGAACCGTTCCTCATCCCAAAGCCGACCGAGATGTCATTGGGGAAATGAAGTATTCGCGGGCCTACGTAATGGAGGCATTGAGGCTTCTTGATGTTGCCGATCAGAAGCAAAAGCAAGTTGCTAAAGCAAAAGAGAAGATCCTTGAGTCACTTCAGCAGAGGGACAAAGCGAAGGGATGGCGTCCGAGAAGGAAGCTTTCTAAGGACGATCTTCGGGTTGCGGGGAGCACCCGTATTGACGAACTTGGCCTGGGGGATGAACCGGGTCTCGTATCTGGAATGACTCTCGCACAGCTTCAACAGGAGGCAAAGCAGGTGTTTGTGGCGAAGCAGCTTGAAGAGCGGCACCACTGGACCATTTCGCCGTCGGTCCTTTTTCACTGGTGGGCTCACCAAGAAAGACTTCGCGAACCAACTCCTAAAAAATCGCGGAAATCCTCGCTCCATCCTGGGCGGATTTGACTTGCGGACGCGTAGAGGAACGGGCAAAAGTCGCGTTATTCCACGTCGGTCTGTTGGGTTCGCGTAACCACCCCAGCGAAAAAAGGGGCCGAGACCCACGAGTGACTACCACGACCCTTTAGTTCATGTTGATCACCCGCCGCCGTTTCAGCCACGGCAACGAAAAAGGGGAGTGCGGAACCAACCTTGGAGCTCAGCCAAATCTCTCCGCCACAAGGTGCCCTAGGTGGCGATTCTGTTCGGCGTAGATCTCCGTGGTGCGGGCGTGCTGGTGGCCCAAGATCACTTGAGCGGCGTCGAGCCCGAATTCACGGCGAACATCGGTGGCGCATGTATGTCGAAGTTGGTTGGGATGCCAAGGCGAAACGCCCGCTCGTTGGGCGCCATAGCGGATGGCCCGACGATATGAATCGACGGTGTAGTGATCACCCGGCGTCTTTTTAGGCGAAGCCTTCGGTTGGCGGGCCTTTTGCGAGGGAGTCATGGGAGACTTTCGCAGCAAACGGCGATTGGCATTCTTCTCGGCTTGGGCATCTCGCGGTGAGAACAAATACTCCTCGGGTTTCTTCTGGGCGAGAAAGGGCTTCAGGGCCTCTTGTGCTTTGGGTCCCAGGTAGATCTCGCGACTCTTGCCGCAATAGGCGGTCTTGTGTCGCTCCGGATGATAGGTCCAAACCCGGCCCTGTCGGCAGATTGAATCCCCGCGCATTCGGATTACTTCACCGGGACGCATGCCAGTGAGTAGCTGAAGCCCAATGATTGCTTGAACCTGAGTCGATACGAAAGGGAACACCCCCCTTGCGTGTTCGTCAGACACTGGTCGAACCGGCTCTTTTTCACGAGCTTCCGACCGACCGGCCGACAATCCAGCGACTGAACGCAGCCCTTCGAACACGGAAGCGGGAATGAGTTCTTCACTTACCGCCCACTTGAAAGCCCGACGGATTCGGTTGATGCGGGCATTGATGAGCTTTCGACACCAACCCAGTTCGATCATCCTTTGTCGGACTGCCTTCAGCGCCTTCGGTCCGAACGATGTGGCCGACGTATGCCCGTAGAGTTCCTTGAGAGGACGGAGCGCATACTTGATTCCAAGAGCCTCACCGGTCGGCGTACCATCGCGATGGACGTAGTAGCTTTCTGCGTGTCGGTAATAGGAGAGGATTAACCGGTTGATCGAGATGCCGAGCGGCGCCCGCGTTTTCGTCTCCATCGCTGGATCGAGTTGTTGTTGGGCCCAGTCATGGACGAATCGCTGATAAGCCTCTTTGCTTTCTGGCGTCCCGTGCTTGCCGAGGTAGTATCTTCGGCCGTTGAATTCGACGAGAGCCTGTCCGGTGGGGCGATGGAGACGGTACTTCGGGGGCTTCAACTTCATGGTGCGAACCTCAAAATCGGGTAGTACTACCCGGTTTTTCGACCTTGAGGCCGCACGATCAAGCTTGTTGATCGGTACGCAAACAATGCGTTCAGCTGGACTTACAGAACGTTCCCGACGGGATTTGAACCTGTAACCTTCAGCTTCGGAGGCTGACGCTCTATCCAATTGAGCTACGGGAACAGCATGGTTGCCGACTCCATCATACTCGTGGATCGGCGAGCGAGGACGAAAATCAACTCTGCTGTCCTATCGACCTGACCGAAACCGGGCAAGTTGGTCAAACGGTTGGTCAGCGACCCGTTCGGTCATGAGCGAGACTTGTGCTGGCACGTCTTGAATGCCCGGCTCCCGCCACTCGCGAAAGTTTGCTCCCCCTTAGCGAAATGATGGTTTTGAAGGGACACGATTCATTCACTTGAAGGCCTGTTGGAAGCATGTCGCGAGCCGCTGATACCCCGTTTAAGTCTGGCCTTCGTCCATGCGCCAGGATGATTCTGATTGGCTGGGCGATTTGGGATGGGGATATAGGGGGAAAGGGAGCATATCCCCTTGTCTTGTTTGATCGAGCGGGGCCGGTATAGGGGGCCGGGCGGGGGATGGGTCGTGGGGTTTACAGAGTCAGGGAAGACCTGGCAGGTTCGTCTCAATCTTCCAGCCTGAGCGGTCGATACAGGAACAAGAGATAGCCGGGTTTTGTCACCTTCGCTGGTCGGCGGGGCCGGGCTCGATCATGATCAAGGTTCGTGTGGTCTACGGGCCCAACGTTGGGACCTTTCTTTGCGAAGAAGGGTTGCCTGGATGCCTGTTGAAGAAAAAGACAGGCCCCAATCGGAATGGTCGATTGGAACGGCTTCCAGAGATCTGGACCCATGGACAAGGAGTGTCCTATGTCTCCCCGGTCAGTTTCGACGACCTTGATGGTGATGGTTTGCTTGACGTCGTCTGCATGGGGAGCCGACGGGCCCATTCCGTGGCGGACCGATTTCGATCATGCGCTCGGCGAAGCGAAGGCGACGGGAAAGCTTATCCTGGTCAACATCCATGCCACGTGGTGCATTCCGTGCAAGAAATTAAACGCCACGACGCTGATGGATCCAGGACTTGCGACAGAGATCACACAATCGACGATCCCGGTCAGTCTTGATGCCGACCAAGACGCCAACGTGATTCGGCAATGGCCGATCACCGGCTTTCCGACGCAATTGTTTTTGACACCCGATGGTCAAATCCTCAACACGATCGTTGGCTTTGTGCCAGTGGAAACGTACCTGGCGACGCTGCGAAAATCACAAGAGACTTACGCAGCGAACAACCGGTCGAAGCCCTCCCATAGCTTCGCCGCTGTTCGAAATCAGGACTCGATGTCGACGGCCTCGCCGAATTCGACCCGATCCACAGCCCCGTCGAGTTTCGCATCGAAGCCAGCCATGCCCAATGCGATGTCCGCTGTCCAGATGCCAGCACCGACAAAGAATAGTCTTTCCGGCTCGGCGTCGTCTGCTGTTGCCAACGGGTTACCTCCCGTCCCGATGCTGGCTTCGAAACAAACTTCGTCATCGCCTGGCAGTTCGGGCATCACGAGCGTGTTTTCTCCGCCGCCAGGGACGATGAACTCTTCGAATGTGATGGCCCAAGCATCGAATCCGTCCCCTCCGATGAATCCATCGATGACGAACTCGGCCGGGCCGCCGGCACGGTTTGTCAAGCAAGAGGTTCGCTCGAGTGTGATGCCGACCCTGGGGACGGGAGAGGTTCGACCTTGCGATGCCAGTGTGCCGCTGGGGCTTGATGGCTATTGCCCGGTTAGCATGTTCAAGCGTTCGGAGTTGGTCCGTGGGGCGGATGATCAATGCTGCGTGTTCAAGGACAAGCGTTATCAGTTTATGTCCGTGGCCGAGCGCGAGATGTTCATTCAGAATCCGAAGAAGTTCCTTCCATCGGAAGATGGTCTGTGTGTCGTCACGTGGGCAGAAGATCACCGTCGGGCGTCGGGAAGCATTGATTTTCCCGCTCTGTTCGGAGACTATCTCTTTCTTTTCTCCTCCGATGATGCACGACAACGGTTCTTGCAGGATCCAGAAAAATACGTTGACGGGACCGGCCGAGCACATCGCATCCCGCTGCATACCTTTCGAGGCGAGCGAGCCATCGTTCGCTAATCGATCTTGTTTCGAACGGAATCTCGGTATCGAGAGATTTGCGGAGCCGCCAGGGTTTTGTTCCTGAGTCCATTACCCACCCTTGTTATCCTCTGGGCGATGGCCGAGGATAGACGTGACGACGTCCTCGACAACGCGTGATGGTAAACACCGCGTAACATCGACGACGATTCGCCACATCGGAGGGGAGTGCGAGGTTGATGGCCGATCGGCGCGACGTACTTCTCCCTCGATCGATTCTCTTGGCCGCCTTGTTGCTGGCGGTATTGGCGAACGTCGTACTCATCAGTAAGGTTCTCGGAGAGAACGCCTGTCAGCCTGCCGCTTGGCTGCTTGCACTTTGGCAGCCCGAGATTTGGCCCTATGCGCTTTGGACGGCGGTTTTGCTGGGGATGCTGGCGCTAAGCGGTCACATCAAGACGCCGGTTCTTGTTGTCGGTGGGCGCGTGACGAACGGCGTGTGTTGGATCATCGGTGTTGGCAGTTTTGTTCTGGGCTTTGGCGTGGCGGCTTACTGGGGGTGGAATCTTCGTTCGCTTCCGCCTCTTTATCACGATGAATATAGTTATATTTTTCAGGCCCATTCATTTTTGTCGGGGGTGGCCTCCTACCCCGAGCCTCCACTATCGGAGCACTTTCGACAGGTTCATGTCATTAGCGACCAAGGCATCTACGCGTCGCGATATTTCCCTGGAACGGGTTTGTGGTTGGCTCCCTTCGTGGCCATCGGTTGGACCAGTCTCAGCGGATGGTTCGCGCAGGGATTGATCGCATGCTTCACTTCGCTGGCGGCGATGCGATGTGGCTGGCCTGCTGGGTTGATGGCGGGCGTCATGACCGCATGCTCGCCCGGCTTGATAGTCTTTTCGCAGACATTGTTGTCGCCTCATCCCACCATGATCGGTCTGGCGATCGGATGGTGGGCGTTCGTCGAGACCATCGCCACTCGGCAACATCGCTATGCTTTGCTGAGTGGGCTGGCGATCGGGTTCGCGTTTCTTACTAGGCCACTCACTGCCGTCGCGATCGCAGGTCCCTGGGCGATGTTTGCCATCAAAGAAGCCATCGGTTCTTCGAATCGTCGATGGTTCATCACTTTGGTGCTGAGCTTTCTGCCCGCGATTCTGATACTCGGCGGACACAATCAAGCGGCGATGGGGAGCGTCTGGGTGACACCCTATAGTCACTACACCGAATACTACACTCCAAGCCATGTCTATGGGTTCTTCAACAAAACGCGGAGCCAACAAGGGGAGCATCGCCCACTCGATGTTTCCTATGACGACTGGTCCACCGATCTCGACCTGGTGGGTGCATTCGAAACGACGGTGACCCGCATCGGCACGGCGTTCCCTTGGATTGGAGGACTCTTTCCGATAGTGTTCATGTTGGTCCCTGGAATCGTGTCGATTCTTATTCATCGGGATCTTCTCTTACTTCCGCTGTTGTCGGTGTTGGGATTGATCGGCGCTTACTTCCCGTACTTTTCTCCTGGAATCATGAACTTGGGTTATCTTTTAGAGGCGACGCCGTTGGTCCTTTTTGTTGCCGCCAGCGGCATGGGAGAGATGATTCGGACATTCCGCTCGCGATCTTGTGTTCCGACGGTGCAAGACCATTTGCTCTTTCTTCCGATCATCATGATCGGGATCAATTTTTACACGACTCTTCCGCCAGCATTCGATCGCGATAGCGAGATTGTTCTTCCTCGCCTGATTGCTGAGGATCGAATGAGGAAAGAAACAGATCTATCGAGGGGCCGACCGACGCTGATTCTTTACGACATCGATCGCCGGTCCGATCTGCAGTCGACGTGGGTTTACAACGATCGTGGATTGAGGAGTCCGATCCTTCGGGCGTGGAGTCTCGATCAAGACCCCATGATGAAGGCATTTCCCGATCGAGACGTTTGGCTGTTCCAAGACGGCGTTTACCATCGACTCCGCGAGGCCGACCCGGCTCCTGCGGTTCCATAGAATGTTGATCAATGTCATTTGAATCCACGAAGGAACACGACCATGCAACTGGGGTATGTCAGCGCGATTCTTCCCGATCGAAGCCTCGAAGAAGTGATGAAGTCGGCACAAACGATTGGCTATGATTGCGTCGAGGTCATGTGTTGGCCGACGGGCGGAAGCGAACGGCGATATGCGGGAGTGACGCATATCGATGTGGATACGCTGGACGATCGACGAGTTGCCGAGATTCATCAACTGGTCGCGGAGACCGGCGTCTCCATATCGGGCCTAGGCTATTATCCAAATCCTCTCTCGCCGAACGAGGAAGAAGCCCACGTCGCGAGAAGCCATTTTCGCAAGGTGATGGCCGCGGCGCAGCGGCTGGGTATTCAACAGGTCAACACCTTCATCGGCCGACATCCCAAGCAGACGATTGATGAGCAATGGGGAACGGTGCTCGAGGTTTGGCGTCCGATCGTCAAAGAAGCAGAAGATCGCGGGCTTCGTATCGGCATCGAGAATTGCCCGATGCTTTTCTCGAAGGACGAATGGCCCGGCGGGAAGAATCTATTCATCTGCCCGCAGGTTTGGCGCCGATTGTTTAACGATATTCAGAGTCCCAGTCTCGGGATGAATTATGATCCGTCGCATTTGATTTGGACATTCATTGATCCAGTCCCACCGATCTACGAGTTCAAAGAGAAGATGTTCCATGTTCATGCGAAAGATGCACGCGTTGATCGGGATCGGTTGCAAGAGGTCGGCATCCTGAATCTAGACTGGCACACCCCCAAGTTGCCAGGAATGGGGGATTGCAACTGGGGCGCATTCTTCGGAGCGCTCTCAGACATCAAGTACACAGGGCCGGTCTGCGTGGAGGTTGAAGATCGCGCGTATGAGGGATCACTTGAAGACCGCAAGCGATCGTTGGTGCAGAGTTATCGGTTTCTCTCTCAATTCGTCGTGAAGGGATAGACGACTTACTTCGATTCGATGAATCCTATCTGAACCGTGAAATCCCCGATGGCGCTCGTGAAGGGGATGCAAACGGGTTGGATCTGATGTGGGAAGTCGATCATGTGGTCTTTTCCGCGAATGATCGAGGGGAGCGAGATCTGCATCTGGTAATCTTCGAGTTGGCTCTTCGCGTTGCCGGCAATCATGTTGATGAGCTCGCCAATCGAATCGACAACATCGCTGTCGACGCCAGGAGGGCGGGTTCCCAGGAATCGTTCGCAGATGTTGATGGCAACGTCGGAGCCAACACAGACGGCGGCCGTGCCGATCGCTTTGCCAGTCAGTCCAATGACGCCAATCAACCCTTCATGGGTCTCGGAGGTACCTCGCAAATAGGGAGTCCCACGTTCGACCGTGATGCCGATCATCGTTTCGAAGACGCGTTTGGTCGACGCGATAAAGGGATTGATGAATTCGACGCGCATCGCAGTAGCAGACATTGACTCTACTTCCTGAATCGATGGGAGAGACCTTCTGGTGCCTGCCGCCGGCACCGTTCGACGAACAATGGTACGTCACGTTTTGTGTGCCGAAATTCGGAATTCACTCGAAAAACCGGTCTCTTAAGATTGCCCGACGATCGAATAGGTCTCTCCTTTTCGCCAAATCGAAAGCCTGCCGATCCCGGGCTTGACGCGAGCGAATACAATCAGGCTGGTGTCACAATGATCTCGACCGAGCAGGTTTGAATCAGAAAGTTGGATCGGTGTGCGAGCGATCGATCACGCGGATATCGTGAGTTTTCGTTGGGGCGGGTTGGTGCGGGCGGTCATCATCTCGTCCGCATGGCTTGCGTTAATGATCGCGGGTCTATTGTTTGTTCCCGTGAGAGTGGAATGGCTGGGGGTGATTGTTCCCCTTGTTTTGCTACAGGCCTTCACTTACACCGGCCTATTCATCACCGCTCACGATGCCATGCACGGGACGTTGATGCCGGCCCATCCTCGGTTGAATGATCTGATCGGCCATCTCTGTGTCGTGTTGTTCGCTCTTTTCTCTTACGAGAAACTCCGGACGAAACATGCCGATCATCACCGGAGCCCGGCGAGTGACGACGACCCCGATTATCATGATGGGAAGCATTCAGGCTTGCTCGCCTGGTATATCCATTTCATGTTGGAATACGTGACGCTTGGGCAGATTCTGGGCATGGGGGTGGTGTTCGTGACGCTTTGGCTCGGGGCAGGGGCTCGGCCAGAAAACGTCATTCTCTTTTGGGCCGTACCGGCAATCTTGAGCACTTGGCAACTCTTTTACTTCGGGACGTATCTTCCCCATCGTCAACCTTCCGAGGGCTACACCAATCGACACCGAGCCCAGAGCAACGAATATCCTCCTTGGCTCTCTTTCATCACTTGCTACCATTTCGGTTATCATCTCGAACACCACGAACATCCTTTTGTGCCGTGGTGGAAACTGGGCCGATGGCGATCAGAGCAGAGATCCCGCCTCCGGACAAAACCGTGAGCACGCGGAATCCCATCGCATCAAAGGAGCCAATACATGCGGCAAGTCGATCGATGTTGGATGCCGATGGCGGTCGGGTTGATCCTGCTGGCGGTCTTGACATCGGAAGGAGCCGAGACCGAGGAGGGTTTCGTGCCCCTCTTTAACGGGCGGAATCTTTCGGGTTGGGTCACCGAGGGGCCGTGCAAGTTCATTGTCAAAGGGAGCGAAATCTATTGTCCTGGTGTTGGGAACTATCCCAGTTGGCTCCGAAGTGAAGAGTCATTCGAGAACGTCGTCATTCGCTTTGAGTTTCGAATGTTTCTCTACGGGGAAGGGGGGCTGTTTCTACATGCTCCCAAACATGGTCGTAATAACCGGGTCGGTTTTGAAGTACAACTCTCTGACGAGATTCGCAATCGTCAACCGAGTCTGATCTCGACGGGGGCGATCTTCGATGCCGTCCCGCCGAAAGTGCAGGCGGCTCGGCCACTGGGAGAATGGAACGACGTTGAAGTTCGATTCGATTGGCCGCAATTACAAGTCACTCTGAACGGCGTTCTGGTGCAAGATCTCGATGTCGAAAGGAACCCGGAGCTAAAGCATCGGCTTCGCTCGGGTTATCTAGGTTGGCAAGACCGAGGCAAAGCATACTCGATTCGCAATGCGCGAGTGAAGCGACTTCCCGATCGAGATACAACGGTCTCGATCTTCAATGGGAAGGACTTATCGGGTTGGAAGGTGCTCGAAGGAGGAGGGTCAGCTTCTTTTCTAGTTGACGAGGGAAGCATCGTTGCCCGCAACGGTAACGGCTACCTGATCAGCGATAAAGAGTATCAGGACTATGATCTCTTTTGTTATGTCAAGACCAGCCATCCCGCATCCAATGGCGGGATCTTTCTCCGGTGGAAATCGCTTGTCCCGAAGGATCGAGGCTACGAAATACAAATCGAAGATATCCCTGACAGCAATAATCCCACGGGAAGCATCTACGATTGGTCAAAGGCGACCGGCCTACTTCCTACGTCGGAAGGGGAGTGGTATCCCATGCAGATTCATCTTCGGGGCAGCAACTGTGTGGTGCGTGTCAATGGGGTGACCGTTGCCTCGGCCGACGATCTTCCCCTGATCCGTTCAGGGCCGGTGGCGCTGCAAATGCACAGTTCCAACAAGACCATCTGGTTCAAAGATATTCGCATTCGCGAGTTGCCCACGGCATCGCCGGAAGAAAAGTGATCTCGTCAGCGAACCATCTTCCCATCCGCGGGATCAAGCACGAGCAGGTAGATCTCGCGAATGTCCCAGGGAATGAATCCTTCGTCTTCGTACATCGCCAAGGCGGGCATGTTCCTTCCATCTACCGCCAGCACCACCGCTTCGAAGCCCTCGGCTTGGGCTCGGCGGATCGCCTCGCGCGTGAAGATCTTTCCGAGCCCTTTTCCTCGTGCGTGAGGTAAAACCGCGACGTAAGAGATCTCTATTGCCCGGTCACTTGGGCCGGCCGACAAGAGCAAACAGCCGACCCATTGATTTGATTGCCGAGCGAGAAACCAACGCTCCGCCCTGAATTCGCCGTGGCCGCGATGACTGGCAAAAACATCGTCAAGCGTCCGCAAGCCTGTGAGCTCGGGGCAATCGAGGCTCTCTCGATAGGACTCATCGAGTACTCGCAAAAGATCCGTGTGCCATTCAGGCTTGTAGGGGACGAACTCGACGTCGGCAGGCGCGGGCGCGACCTTTTCGTCAGGCTCGACGGATCGACGCGCGTAGACAAGTTGAGTGAGATGAAAATAGCCCGCCGATTGAACAGCCTCTCGCAGCGAGGCAGAGAGTTCATCGGTTAAGAGCTGAATAAACCGGACCGAATGCGTGGATGCAGACTGAGTGAGTCGCTGAAGAAGAGATTCGCCGATGGCTTGCTGGTCTTGGCCTGGCGTGCCTCGAGCGCATCGCGGCATCCAAGCCATCATCACTCGGCCTGGTGCCGGCAGCGTTAGCATCGCCCCAACGATCTTCTCATCGCGCCGGCAAATCAGCAAACCCCCTTGCTGAACCGATCGAGCCGCGGGATCGTCCGATTGCATCAGTAAGTCGATTTGTCGGCGACGACGCGGCGCCGGCAGATCTTGATAAAGAATTTCAAGGGCGGCTATCAGTCCCTCGGCGGGGCATGTGTCGCTGACAAGGGGAGACAAGTCGCGCGTGACCTCCGTCGATACATTTCCCGTGGAATAGACTACGACGATCGTGTGTCGTCGGTGGGTGCCCAACGGACGATGCTACGGATATTGACCCTGAAAGCGTGTTCTACCAGGCATCCCGAGGGCGAACTCGAAAAATGGTTCTCTTCTCATCGAGTCTACGAGTTCCATTTCTTACCGGTGAGTCGCTGATACGCCTCCAGGTATTTCCTTCGAGTTTGGTCAACGATGTCGTCGGGGATCGCTGGGGGGGGACTCTTCTTGTCGAAGCCGACCGACTCGAGCCAAAGGCGAACGAACTGTTTGTCGTAGGACGGTGGAGACTGGCCAGCAGCGTACTGATCGGCTGGCCAAAACCGCGAACTATCCGGCGTGAGGGCTTCATCAACGAGCAGAATCTCGCCCGAGGGAAGTTCGCCGAACTCGAATTTGGTGTCCGCTAAGAGAATCCCCGCTTGCTCGGCATGATCGCGTGCACGCTGATACAAGTCGAGCGTTCGAGCGCGCAACTGGTCCGCGACGTCGTGACCGACGATCTGGATCATCTCTTCAAATGGAATGTTCTCGTCATGTGTTCCCTGCGGCGCCTTGGTGGCAGGAGTAAAGATCGGCTCGGGGAGAGGATCTGCTTCGCGGAGGCCGGCCGGCATGGGGACGCCGTTGATGGTTCCTGATCGGCGATATTCGCTCCAGGCGCTCCCAGCGATGTATCCCCGCGCGACACACTCGATGGGAAAGACTTCGGTGCGGCGAACAAGAATGGACCGCCCCGCGAACACTTCCGGTTGCGAAGCGAACTCGTCTCCCATGTCGGCCAGGTCGATTGAGATGATCTGTTTGGTTTCGCCGAGAAATTCGAACCAGAACAAGCTCATCGCCGTGAGGATCTTTCCCTTGTCTGGAATACCTGTTGGTAGGATCCAGTCGAAGGCGCTGATTCGATCGGTCGCCACCAGCACCAGCCGATCGCCTAGGTCGTAGATGTCGCGTACTTTTCCTGTGCGTTTGGGGATCGGGCCGGCCTGTGTCAAAAGAATGGTGCTCATCATGATGGATCTTTCGGGCCTCGGGGTTCTTTCTGGACGACTGGCCTTAACGATCAACATCATACTCTTGATCAGGTTCAACTTCGACCTTCATGCCCTCGAACCATTGGCGCCACGACTGAATCGCCGACTCGAGCGCGGGCTTGGCGGGAGGCTCATCGGGGAGCGGATCCTTTTCGATTCGCCGACTCAGAAAACGAAGCGAATCGCGGGCGGCACGGTAAACGCTTGGCTCGGGATCGGCCAGAGCATCGATCATGATGGGGGCAAAACGGTAGTCTCGCAACCTTGCCATCCCCCAAAGACCCGCTTCGCGGACGGCAGGCACAGGGTGTCGAGCCATCCGACGGAGCCCGGCACGGTTCTTTCCAAGCTTCTCGATGATCTCTTGCGGCGGGGCATTTTCGATGCGGGCGGCCGCCCCTTCATCAAGGTCGGCGGGATCGATGTCGCCTAGCTTGGACAGAACGTCGTCGACACTGGTTGCTAGGGCGGCTCGATAGCGAGCTTTCTGTCGAACGATGTAATCGGGCGGAGAGCCATCCGCCGTCGGGAGCCCCTTGCCACCCGACATCGTCGCTTCATTTAGGCGAGTAATGCGAATACGCTCGAGTGTTTTCTCCGTCGAACGAGACAGGAACAGAAGCGCGAACGAGGTATCGACGGGGCCTTCGTACTGCGATTGCCAACTTCCATCGCTTTTTTGTCGGTCGATGAGAAAGTCTGCTCCCACCTTGTACCAGTCTACCGAACCAAACGTGGACTGTTTCAAAATCGCCCCCAATCGCTCGACGCCATACAAGTAGTAGTGCAGCGGACCGACGGGCTTATCGATCGTGAAATGCTGATTGACCCACTGCGTCCCAAGCTTGACCGCTTCATCCGCTTTCGGGCGAGTGACAACCGCCTTGTAGGTCGTTTCCTTTTTCGCCTCGTTCTCCTCTTCGACCGGAATGAGCAGGGCCAACTCACTGGTGTCCGAAGACCTACCTTTCTCGCTGGTGGCGAATCCGAGATTACTCTTACAAGCGATCATCGAGAAAAGCCCGCCGACGGAAGTCGAATGTTGAACCGAACCCTGCGCGACACGCGCTTCGCCCGGCGGTTTGGCGGGATGGTAGGCAAATCCCCCCGCGATATCCTGCCTCGTGATGTGCCAATGAAGGGCCTTATCCCAAGTCTCGGCCGGAACCTCCAAACCGGCGGCAGCGGCCTCCCAAAGTCCAAGAATCGCATACTGCGATTGGGATGTATCACCACCTCGGCCGGGGCCATAATCCCAAGGTCCGTCCCCCTCTTGATGCTCGAGCAAGTACCGCCCGAGTGTGAGTATTTGTGGCTGGAATCTTTCCCGGTCGGCACTGGCCAGTGCCATCAGCATGACACCGACTTCGTAGTTCGCGGTTCCGGGAGGGCTTTCTGGCTTGTACCCCGAAACATCAACGTCCCGCGCGACATCATCAACAAGCTTGGCAAAGGCGGGGTCATCGAGCTTGCTCCCCGATTTGGACAAAGCAAGCGTGACGAGAGCTCTTTCCCCGCGCCGAATCGGTACCGACTGAAGCAGATAGGCTCGCCCTTTGGCGATAGCGCTTTCCACATCCTGTCCTGTCGAACGATGCGCGACCAGCGACAAAGTAAGCAACGTCCAGAGTACCGCCCGTCGAGGCATATTCGGTCAAGGCTCCTCGAAAAGACTGTTCGTGGCCGAGGGCCGGGGGAGAGTCTGGCCGATACGATTGGAAAAGTCACGGTCTTGACGGCGCTGCCAAACGAGGTACGCCGCCATCAAAAGTCCGACGACGGCGACAGTTCCCAGGGCCTGAGCCAGCGATGGGCCGATCACGTGAGACTTCTCTCTCAGGGTCGGCATATCACCGACCAGCATCGGGGCAAAACGAGTCTTCCCATCTTTTGATCGAAACGCCAACAACTTGAAGTAGAACGCATCGATCGAAATCTCCTGCGAGAGACCCTCGCCTGGCGAGATTCCTTCGGGAAGCCGGGCGAACACGACCACGGTCGGGTTCGTCGGTTGATCGTCGGTGAACATCCAGCCTTGATAGTAACGCAATAGCCCGTAGGGGTTCGTTGTCGGATCGGTCTCGTGGAGCACGAGAGACCGAAGCACCCCTCGGCGATGCACCGGCGTACCTCGGTAGCGGTCCGATTCATGCACCAAGTTCGAAAACAGAAGATCTCGTCGAGACTGCCGTGCCAACTCCGTCGGGTCCATCGTCGCCGCCCGGCACAAAAGCTGTTGCAAGATGAGCGATTCCTCCGCGCGACTTCCCGTCTTGTCCTGCACCACGCCGCGAATCGTCTCGGCATCAATCTCCGAACATTCCCCCGTCTGCACCAAACCAAGCGGATTGAAAACAACCTCGCTCGCTCGCGCCGTCTCGCTGCGGACCTCCTTCTCTCGTTCCTCTCCACTCGTCGCCGAGCTTTGGGCCACTTCCACTACGGCGCCGCCTGGGGGGAGCGTGGTGTCGAGTGCCAAACCAGGAAAGATGTCCGCCCAGAATCGCGGATCACGGACGCGGTCGAAACCTGCCACGACCGCAAACAAAAGTCCCGCCATCAAAAGCAGTCGAACCCATAAACCTGCCGAAAACGCCCCACCCGCCACCCCCCGCGGACGATCCGAAGAGAGCGACCGATGGCTTCGAACTTCGGCAATCCGAAGAGGATCGTTCGGCAGATCCAACAACGATCCCTCGTCGCCCCGTCGGCCACGCTCGGATTCCATTTCACTTGAGTCTGTTGTTCCCATGCTTCTTGTAGTTTACCGGAAGAAACAACCCCGCGAACAGGATTCGTCCCCTAGCAAGAATCGAGTTCCACGAGGGCAAAGCCCTAAAGTCCGCCAGCGAAATCAAAAACACCAAGCCGAATGTAAACTCTGCGACGGCACCTGGCATCGCCAACGGCATGCGAATATTTACAAGCAATTGAAGTTGAATAGCTTACGCTAAACCCAAAAGATGTCGCCGTCCCATCCTCATTCGCGTGCTCGAACGAACGCCGGGGACTGTCACCGCTCTAGCGATCGCCTCGGAACCAGCGATAAAGTCTGCCGTGAAATTCGAGAAGCTGCTGCTTGATCGAAGTCGGTCGGCCATCAATGATGGCAACATCATCTGGGAGCCCGAAGGCCTGCGGCGAAGCAGGGCCAGCAGCGGGGTAGTCGAGAACCTGGATTATCTCTCGCTGGTTTTTACCCAACACAATCGTGACTTGTTCGGCTCGTTTGGTAACTGGATCGAGCCGGACGGTGTATCGACCCTCGTTGCCGCCTTCTTGAAAACGAATACTCCGTTCGAGAAACTCTTTCCCTTCCATCCGGACCGAGCGAGTTAAATCATCAAGGACGACGAGGTCCTTCGTCGACTCGACGGGTCGATTTTCAAAAAAAAGGGCTCGGGTGATCTCCATCGATCGCCGATGAGACTCAGACTCGGTTGCACCCAGCGGCCAGCGACGAACTTGTTTCGCCCCGGGCATTAGGCAGAGTTGATGACCTTTACCAAGGTCAAAAATCACCCACAACTGGTCATTGTGGTCTTTGATGGCAAAGAGATTTAGGCTAGGCGATATCCAAGTTTCAACGTCATGTCCTACAACATCTTTCACTTTAAAATGGACCCAGTCCGGCGCGGGAGTGTCGGCGGCGAGATTTCGCTCGTAGGAGTCCGTCCGAAAGGCGAACAAACCGACGAGTGTTAGCACGACGGCTGTGACGGAGAGAATCTCGAGACGACGACGGCGAGGCCACTGGGGACGTGCAACCGTTTGTTCGTCAATCAGACGATGGATTTCCAGTAAGTGCGATGGACTGAGAGCGGCGTCCGCCGGCAATGGACGAGACAACAAAAACGGCAGTTCTTCTTCGTCGGCATCTCGTTCTAAATTCATGATGACACCTCTTTTTTCGTTGAAATGGCGAAGGGTCGAAGGTGACGACGAAGTTGTTCCCTCGCGCGAGCCAAAATGCCTTCGACGGATTTGGATGTTCGGCCCGTGCGGCGAGCGATGTCCTGAATCGATCGTTGGTCAAAGTACTTTTCGGCGATCATCTCTTGTTGAACGGGTGTCAGGCAAAGGATGGCGGCACGAATGGCGTGGCCGACCTCAACGCCGGCAACAACGTCATCAGGCAGGATAGGACCCAATTCGTCGTTCGTTGCTTTCCGCTCCATCGCGGTGTTCATTGAAATCGCCTTACGATAATGGAGGGCCACGCGCCTGCGAGCGATACCCACCATCCACCCCCGAAAATCGCCGCGATCGGCATCGAACGTTTCGGCATGCTCAAGGGCTTCAAGCCAAGTTTCCTGGTGAAGGTCCTCCGCCAGTGAGCGGTTCCCTGAAACGAGATGACAAACAAGAGCAAAGAGGTCGCCTGCGTGTTGTTCGACGAACCGATTCCAAGTAAGCCGGTCACGCGAATGAAGCAATTCGACCAAACGAGGATCTTCCGACACCGTTCATCTCCCGCGATCGGATGGAAACCTTCCGATGCTTCAACTTTGCGCGAGCAAGGGGAGAACCCTCGTGAAAAAGAGGATGTTGGCCGAATTTCTAGGGATTTGGTGAAATCCAATACGCCATCGCATACACGATACAACAGGAGGTCAGCGTCGATCGTGACCCACTGCCCGTGAACGTTCAGATGCCCAGCTCGTCCCCGCCCACTCGCTCGACGGGATCGCCAATCGATAAGAGGGAAAACCGACTTCGCCGGGGGCCTATCGCCGAACGGCGATCCCTTCCCATACATGAAGATCGAGCTCGCCGCCAAAATTCCTCGAAACGAATACGTTACTGCAAGCAGTCAGTGGGGTCTCCGCCTGCAGCGGAACTCAACTTGATCCAGCCGCGTCCAAACCAAGGTGTCATGAATCCGCGCGATCGGCGAGCATGTCGACCCCTTTTCTTCCACAATGGAGCATCGGAGGAGCATCGTGTCTCAGGGCGACGTTCAGCAAATGAAGGAGTGGAGTGTGAAGCGACCGGGGATCGCCAGTCTCGTTGGAATCTTGCTTCTATGGACCGCGATGAATCCATCTTTGCATCCTGCCTGCGCCCAAGAGAGTCCACCCCCACCCGCCGACCAAGCCCCCCCCGCTGAAACCTTGCCGCCACCACCCGCGTCCGAACCACCCGTCCCTGCTGCGGATCCGTCCGTCGTCAACCCACCGGTGCCTTCCGCGCCATCCTCGACCGAGGATCCGCTACCGCAACAGGGAAGCTTCCTACGGTACTGTTGGGATGCCTCTCCAACCTTTTTCGTCCTCATGACGCTGATCTCGGTCATCATGGTTTATCTTGCCGTCACGAGCCTCGTCAGACTCCAACTGCCGCGGTTGATCCCCCCGACCTTTGCCGCCAGTTTGGACGACCTGCTCGCGGAACGAAAATACAAAGAGGCTTACGAACTGGTCAAGAAGGATGAATCGCCGCTCGGCAGAATTCTGCAATCCGGATTAGACCGACTCGGCCAAGGCTACGAACGATCGATCGAAGCCATGCTTGGCGCCTCCGACGAATTCCGCATGAAGCTTGATCAATCGGTCAGTTCGATCAACGTCATTGCTGCTGTGGCACCGATGTTGGGTCTTTTGGGAACGGTGCTCGGCATGATCTTCGCTTTTCAGAAGATCGGTTTGGGGACGCAGATCAAGCCGGCCTTGCTTGCCCAGGATATCGGCTTGGCACTGGTTTCGACGCTCGAAGGACTGGTGATCGCGATCCCCGCAATCGTCATTTTTTCATATCTCCGGAATCGGATCGCGACGTTGATGGGGACGGTCGAATCGACGGCCGAGAGCTATCTCACGCGGTTTTCCGCCGCCATCAAGAAGTGATTTCTCCATGCCTCGACGAACGGCCGATCAAGCTGAATTCAAACCGGACATGACGCCGATGATGGACGTCTGCTTTCAGCTCATCATCTTTTTTGTCTTGATCATGACCATCGCTAAAGACGAAGACGCGCAAAAGGTCAAGCTTCCCCTTGCGCTCGAACCCCCTATTGTCGAGGATGAACAGCTTCCGCGAAGCATCAATATCAACATCATCTCCCCTGCAGAGCTGCTTGGGTGGGGACAGACGTTGGATCTCCGCTCGCCCGAAGGAATGCGAAAACTACGAGACCTGATGCGTCTGGAGGCGAAGATCTTAGAAGAAGAACAAGCCCGTCACGCGGCGCCCGCCGTCGGTGGATCGAAGCTTGATGCAACGGTGGTCGTGCGCGTGAGCGAGGATGTCGAATACGAAGTGTTTCAGAACGTGATTGCGCTCTGTCAGGAAGTCGGCTTTCAACGTTTTCAGCTCAAGGCCAGGCCCAAGGAGGACGCCGATGGTTCGCCGTAGACGTTCGCCGGGTCCGTTGGATGCGGACTTCACCGCCATGCTGGACTTGATCTTCAACCTGTTGGCATTTTTCGTGGTGACGTTCAACCCGCCAAGTGCGGAACTCAATTTCGATTTCACTCTCCCTGAATCGAAGCAAGGAGCGTCGAAGCAACCTCCGCCGGACTCTTTCGAGTTCGAAGGGGATCTCTTTAAGGATGTGACGATCAGGCTCTCGGCCGGCGCGGATGGTTCGCTTGCCGGCATCGCCGTCGAGGGACAAAAGGTGGATGGATTATCGGGACTCTCGGCAAAGATTCAGCGAATGTCTGGGACGCTCGCGGGAATGGTTCACGACGGAGAGCCCGCTCTTGAGACGGCTCAGATCGTGGCCGACCCGACGTTGAAGTATGTTCACGTCGTCGAAGTTGTCGATGCGTGCTACAAGTGCCGACTTTCAAAAATCAATTTTCGCGAACCTGCCAAGTCTCCGTCTCCTTAGTCGAGGATCGCATCGGGCCTGCCCGACTGATAAGATGTTGTCATGCCTCCTGTAGACTCTCGACGATGGGGAGAATTCGATGAGTTGCCTTGCTCCGCGTGTTTGGCGGAAGCCGTGCTGGTTGGTCAGCGCCGCCTGGGTGATGTTTGGACAGCTTAATGTCACTTGTGCTGAGGAGGGAGTTGCGCTCGAACATCAGATCGCGTCCCTGCTTTCGGTGGAAAAGGAAGGGAAAGGGAACGAAGAGGCGACGGCTGCCTGGAAGAGAATCGCCGCCGTCGACGCGTACTCGATCCCAAAAATCCTTGCCGCGATCGATCAGGCCAAACCCATCTCGGCCAACTACATTCGGTCGGCCGTCGATGCGATCGCTGGCCGAGCAAAGGGAGAAAACAGTCCGCTCCCGACGGCCGAGCTCGAAACCTTCCTCAGAACCATCTCGCACTCGCCGCACGCGCGTCGCTTCGCCTACGAGCTCCTCGTCGCGGTAGATCCCTCGGCAAAGGATCGCTGGGTCTCGACATTTTTACTCGATCCGAGCCCCGAGCTTCGTCGTGATTCGGTGGAGTATTGGCAAGGCCTGGGCGAGAAGGAACTCTCGGCCAACGGCAAAGACAAGGCGATCGAACTCTTCGAGAAAGCGTTCTCGGGCGCTGTAGATGAAGACCAGGTGACCGCCCTGGCGAAGAAGCTTGAGGATCTGGGCCGACCGGTCGATGTCCCAACGCATTTCGGCTACATCCAGAACTGGAAGGTGATCGGCCCATTCGACAACACGGGCGAGAAGGGTTACGACACCGTCTATCCACCCGAGGAAAAGATCGAGCTGACCGCGAAGTATCCCGGCAAGGGGAAAGAGGTCTCGTGGGTAGACTTGACGACGACGCACCAGCTCGCGAAGGTCGACCTGCAAAAGGGGATTGAGAAGGCCAAAGGGGTCATCGGGTACGGCTACGCCATTGTGACCATGCCCGAGGCACGCGACGCGCAGCTTCGCATCTCGACGCCCAACGGTTGGAAAATCTGGCTCAATGGCAATTACATCTTCGGCAAGGCCGAGTACCACAGTGGCGAGTTCTTTGATCAGACCGTCGTCGATGTGCGACTCAATAAAGGGGACAACGCCGTACTTGTGAAGTGTTGCCAAAACGAACAGACCGAACCCTGGACCAACGTTTGGCGGTATCAGGTTCGGGTGTGCGACTCAAGCGGAACGGCGATCTTGGCCTCGAATCGGCCGAAGGTTCAAACGATCTTCGAGAAGGAGGATTAGTCACGATGCGAGCAAGCCAACGAGTTCTCTCGACAACCATGTTTTTTGCGGTGATCGCGTCGGCCTATGCCGAGGCCACGAAGGATTGGACCGAGTTTCGCGGCCAAGGGGGCGGCAGCAAAGCGACGGCGGACCTACCCGACGATTGGTCGGCGGACAAAAACATCGCCTGGACCAGCGAGCTTCCGGGTCGAGGGCTTTCCGGCCCCATCGTCGTCGGAGATAAGGTCATCATCACCGCCAGCAGTGGGCCCCGAGGTGACCGTTTGCATGTGTTGGCGATGGATGCTCGGTCAGGAAAAGAGATTTGGCATCGGCAATTCTGGGCAACCGGAAATGTCTCTTGCCATCCTAAGATGTGCAATGCCACACCAACCCCTGCCACCGATGGCGAACACGTCGTCGCCTTCTACTCAAGCAACGACATGGCCTGTTTGGATCTGGATGGAAATCTCGTCTGGTATCGCGGATTGACGCACGATTATCCCCTCGCGAGCAATAGTCTCGGCATGTCGTCTTCTCCCGTGGTGGTGGGCGGGGTCGCGGTAGCCAGTGTCGAGAACGAAGGGGAATCTTTCCTCTGCGGGATCGACATCAAGACAGGGAAGAATCTTTGGAAGGCCGAGCGTCCCCGAGCGGTTCAATGGGCTTCGCCGGTCGCCCTTCGTGGCAAAACGTCGAGTGAAGATCTGGTTCTGACACAGGGAAGTGATGGTGCGGTGGTTCGTCGGCCGAAGACGGGTGAAGTGATCTGGAAGTACGACCAGAAGGCCGGGGTAGTTGCGTCGGCAACCGTGGCCGGCGACACGGTTTTTATTCCCAGTGATGGACTCGTTGCCGCAAAGCTTGATTACGCTCAGCCCGAGGCCACCGTTCTTTGGCAAAGCACCCGTGTTCGTGCAGGAACGCCCAGCCCCATCATTGATCAAGATCGTATCTACACCATCAACAGCGCGATCCTGCAATGCAGCGATGCAAAGACCGGCGAGCCGATCTGGAAGCTTCGCCTGAAGGGCTCCTTCAGCAGCACCCCGGTCCTCGCGGGGAGTAGGCTCTATGCCTTCAATGAAGATGGGATCGGGTTTGTGGTCGATGTGACAGCGCCCGAAGGGAAGATTCTTTCCGAGAATAAAACCGGTTCGAGCAAAGAGAATCCCGATTCAGGCGAAACGATCCTTGGTTCGCCGGCCATCGCGCAGGATGCCCTCTTCGTGCGAAGCGATTCACATCTCTGGAAGATCGCGAAAACGCCATGAACGCCTCGCGTCGCGTGGGAGGGACGCTTCTTGTCGTCAGACAAGGAGACATCACTCAACAGTTTGTGGACGGCATCGTCAATGCCGCCAATGATCGCCTTGCTGGTGGTGGCGGGGTGGATGGGGCGATCCACCGTGCGGGTGGCCCCGACATCATGGCCGAGTGCGATCAACTCCGTCGAAAAGAGGGTGGCTGTCCAACGGGGTCGGCGGTGATCACCACGGCGGGAAAGCTCCCGGCAAAGTATGTGATCCATGCCGTTGGTCCGATTTGGGATGCAAATGCCGCGGACGAATCGGACCGACTTTTGGCGAGTGCTTACCATGCGAGTTTAGAACTCGCGGTCTACCATTCGCTTCGGTCGATCGCGTTTCCTTCGATCAGTACTGGGGCTTACGGCTTCCCGATCGATCGCGCGGCGCCCATTGTTTGGCAGACACTTCGAGACTTCATTGTCGACCAGCAGCCGGCCATCGAAGAAATCGTACTGGTCCTTTTCTCGCCGCCCGATGCCGCGGTCTACGCGAAAGCTCTCGACAATCTCGTGATTTCCGATGAGGGATACGAAACATGAACCGAACGCTGGAAGATCTCTTTAGTCTGGCGGGGCAAGTGGCCGTCGTGACGGGCGCTAGTCGAGGCCTTGGTAAAGAGATTGCTCAGACGTTGGCCGGCGCTGGAGCCGACCTCGTTGTCAATAGTCTGTCACGAGAGAACATCGAACCCGTGGCCGCCGAGATCGCCCGATCGACGGGCCGTCGCGTGGTTGCCGTCGCGGGGGATGTCAGTCAGCCGGGCGTGGCGGATGAGTTGATCTTGTCTGCCGAGAAGACTTTTGGTCGCCTTGATATCGTGGTCAACAACGCTGGAATCAATGTCCGTGGTCCGATTGAAGAAGTGACGCCGGATGATTTCGACCGAGTGATGGCCGTCAATGTGAAGGGGCCCTGGCTGGTATGTCGGTCGGCGGTGCGTCTGCTGAAGAAGCAATCGCGCGCGAGCGTGTTGAATCTGGCGAGCACGATGGGGCTGGTGGCCCGGTCTGATCGCTCCCTTTATTGCGCGTCGAAAGGTGCCGTCATTCAACTCACGCGCGAACTCGCGGTCGAATGGGCTCCCTTGGGGATAACGGTGAATGCGATTTGTCCCGGTCCATTCAAGACGGAGATGAACCGCGTTCTCTTTGAGGATCCGCAGATGAGCCAGATCTTTGAGAATTACACCGCACTCAAGCGGTGGGGCGAGCCGGGTGAGTTGGGCGGATCGGTCCTTTTTCTGGTGAGCAAGGCAGCCAGCTATATCACCGGGGCGATTCTCCCCATCGATGGTGGCTGGGTCGTGAAAAGCTGATTTCGCCTGCTGTTCTAGTCGCCGGCGGCTTGATCGAGGACATCCTCGGCCACATAGATCGGGACGTCGGACGTGACCGCGACAGCGATCGCGTCGCTGGGGCGACAGTCGATCTCGCGAATCTCGCCATCCTGCATCACCCGAAGGCGAGCGTAATAGATACCATCTTTCAAATCAGAGATCATGATATCGCGGAGCTGTCCGCCCAGTTCATCGATCGCGCCGACCACCAAATCGTGCGTAAGCGGCCTTTCGGAGGTCTGCTTCCGAATTCGGCGATCGATGCTGGTTGCTTCAAAGTAACCGATCACAATGGTGAATCGGCGCGATCCGTCCAGTTCGCGCAGCTCGACGAGCTGATGCTCGTGGACATCGCTGATGATGATTCGCCGAAGCGTCATCGCCACGTTCAAAGCCAATCCCTCCGCTGCATGGATTCATCTGGCCCGCGCTGCGCCGACCTTGCCTCGATCATTGTTCGCAGATCGGTGGGCAGAATCCACACCGTTGCCGTTCATTCCGCAAACTAAGGCAACCTCAAAGGGACTTCAAGTATTCAAGCACCATCAGGCGTTCGTCCTCGGAAAGCGCCTCGGGGAAATCGTGCCCAGCCGCCGACTTGCCCGGCAACGAAGCATCAAAAAACGCCCGACGTTCATCCGCAGAGTCCACTTCGGCAGGGATACTCTCCATCTCGGTTACCTCCAAACCTATTCGCTGATGATCGAAACCCTGAGAAGTTCGCTTCCAGATGCGAGGCCGTTCGTTGGGGTGGAGCAAGTGCCAAAGGGTCGGCACCGAACCGTTATGAAGGTACGGGGCCGAGGCCCAGATCCCATCGAGTGGCGGCGCGACGTATCCAATCGGATGATCGACCACAGAGACTTCTCCCTCCTCGCCCATCCAGCCCTGCTTAAAAAACTCGCGATGGGCCAAAGGCATGCCGTCCAGTCGGCGACGGTCGGTCTCTATTTCGTCGATCGGCACAGTCTTCTCCGGATAACGGCCATTAACGCCGTACGTTCCATGGCAGGAGGAGCAGTTCGCCTCGAAGACGATACGACCACGCTCGGCCAATGGACGATTAATTCTTCCCTTGTATACCGGCGACGGAACCGACTCGATGAAAGCCAGGACGTCCCGAAAATCGTTCTCCCAACCTCGAATCGTCTCGGCCTTGTTCGACGGAAGTAGAACAAACTGCATGATCACGCGGTGCGATTTCTCGACATAGCCGTCGATGTACATCATTCTCTTCTTCTTGACATTCCAAAACGGTGGTGCATCGAGATCATGATGAAGCATCTTCGGGACATGCCGACTTTCCGCCTGCCGCATGTTTAAGTCACTGTCGCGAAGCGTGGTGAAGACGACGCTGAAGATCTGGGCATTCGTAGTGCCGTTCGAACGCGACAAAGGAACCGCCAGCGAAGCGGCGAATCGCGAACGGGGTTGATGTTGAATCTGCACGCGATACGCGACCATGTCCTGGGCCCAGGTTTGCATCGCGAAATTCGAGTTGGGCAGGCCCGGCATCGGTTGGCCTTCGATCTGCCCGCCGTGACAGGCAAGGCAATTCATCGCCCAGCTTCCATCCGCCCCAGGGACAAAACCCATCGGCGCCGATCGTCCAGGCATCTCGACGAAACCGTAACGGAGAAACGCCATCGCCCGACGATCGGCAGGAGTCGCCAGCTCGGCTTGTTGCCGAAGCTCCTTGGGCCAGACCTTCCAGATGTCGGCAAAATCTTGCTCGTGGATATCGCGAGCCAAGTACTGCTTCTGAAGCAGGTACCAAAGACCTCGCTGTGCCGGCGATGACTCGCTGGATGGAGCGACTTCGTCTCCGAAGCCAGCGTTCCACGCTATTGCCAACGAAACCAACACGCACCAACAAAGTCGCAGCATCCGGCGATCTCTTTTTTTCTAAGGAGAGGGACGGCCTCTCTTAATCACTCGGTCGTACAAGCCGAGCATCCGCGGAAGAACCTGTGTGAGGCTGTAGTCGCGCTCGACCATTTCGACGCCTCGCTGACCCAAGGATCGATACGACGCAGGATCGTTCAAGACCTCGTGGGCTTGCCGAACAAAACTGTCTACATCGTAGAAGTCCGCGAGCAATCCATTCACTCCGGGCTCGATCATTTCCTGCACGGGAGGTGTGGCCGAGGCGAGCACCGTGCACCCGCTCGCCAGCGAATCCATGAGTGACCAGCTGAGCACGAAGGGAACAGTCAGGTAAATATGCAGATCGCTATGGGCCAGCAGCATCGCCAAATCGCGAGTCGGGAGCATGCCGGTGAAGAGGAATCGGCTGAGATCATAACTATCCTGCGACAGGACATGCTCGCGAAAGGAGCTTGCTTGAATGTGTCGATTGTCGCCACCGTAACAGACACGGTCCGACCCGACACAGACGAAATGGACGTCGGATCGATCCTGATAAATGCGTTTGGCAATCTTCATGAAGATGTCGAACCCGCGCATCGATTCGAAGCCGCGAGAGACATAGGTCACGATCTTCTTTCCTTTGGGGAGGGTTTGTCCCCCGAGCGTTTCGAGCGTTTCCCCCTCGCGACGAGGCTTCCAGAGCGTGGTGTCGATCCCATCGAAGATGGTTTCGATCTTGTCGCGATAGGTGGCGGGGAAGAGAGATCGTTGCCAACGAGTCGGACTGTAGCCGGCATCGCAGTTCTCGAGATCGGATAGAAGCATCGCGTTTCTTCCGCGAACGCGAAGTCGATCGAGTTCCGTGGTCGGAAACTCCTTCCGGAAGTCCATATCGCTTTGCGTGGATCGATAGTAGTACTCGAAATAGTTGACGATGGGGCACTGGTAGAGATCCGCGAGGAAGAGGGTTGATCCGAATCCGCTGTGGCCGACGATCAAATCTGGCCGAACGTCGGGGTTGGCCTTCATTGTTTCGTAGACGCCATGGCTATGCCAGATGAAGTTCTCGAACGATCGGCTGCAGTAGTGCGTCGATTTGGTGGCACCTCCATGAAGCTTGTATTGCAGTCGACGAATCCCCCCCTCGTTGCCCGGCGGGCGTTCGCTGACAAAGGTGCATTCGAATCCATGATTTCGCACCAGATAGCTGGCGATGTGGCCGAACTGGGCGGGGAAGTTCTGGTGAACGAACAGGACATGCATGTCGACTGACCTTTCTGCCAGCGATTTTGCCGAGTGGGTTTGGGCAAGATTTAGGGAATGGTTCTGCCTTTAAGAGACCATTGTTCCTGGTGGAATCGTTCCATGCCCCAAAATTACCCAATTCCGCATCCTTACTATAACCGGTCAAACCGCGAAATTTACTGTAACCGGACCATCCGAATGTTCGACATAACTGGTAGCCACGGAGTGTGACGAGCCTTGGTACGTCTAGGTTTCGTCTTGGCGAAATCGTCGAAAAGGGCGGGTCGTTTTCCGTGTAGTGCTGCGTCCCAATGCGGGAGGAGAGTTGATCCATGCGATGGTTTGCGATTGGTTGCATGGTTCTTTGCGGAAGCGTGTCGGCCGCCCTGGGGCAATCGACAGAAGGTCCGACGTCGCGAGTTTTGTCCGAGGAAGATACCTTCCTCGCAGCAGCTCGCGCGGAACTGGCGGCAGAAGTTCAGGGACCCAACTCGCCCGCCAATGACCCTTTCGTCCGAACCGTCGGCCATGAGATCGGCGATCCTTTCCAACAATCGATTCAGATGGCCCGCGAGCAACAACCTACCCCGACGCCCGGCTACGGCTTCTCGGGTGTGTCCAATTACAACGCCTCCACCGATTCTGAATCTGCCACCGTCGGCATTCGACTCGACAAAGCGTACAGCATTCTGCGAGAAACCGAAACAATCCAGACGCTCAGTGAACACCAAAACGTTTCCCTCTTCGGCGGAACCATCTTGCCGATCCAGACACCCTGCTGGGTCTGGGGGGTGCGCGGCATGGGAGGTTATGTCGATCAACTCTCGATGATCTCCGATAGCGGGGCCTACTCGATCGATTCGTTTTGGGGAACGCGATACAAGAAGCTCTACCACAAGATCGGATTCTTTATCGATGGAACAGATCGACGCCAAAAGATCGGTCTGTCCTATGGTGCGATGACCGAACTCCCGATTCTCGGTACAGTGACGTTCGATTCCGCGTTCGGCTTCCGCAATAGCGATGATAGCCTTTTCCCCGAGGTGCGCGATTCCATCACGCTTCGCTCCAGGCGCGTCGAGCAGTCGGATGTCGACTACCAATTTCGATTCGGCAAATACTGGAACGAGCATGTGCAGACCGGCGTCACCTTCAATTACTATCCGTTCACCTGGACGCAAGACGAGTACGGTGTCGGTTCGTTTGCGAACCTGACCTTCGGTCGCTGGCGAATCGTCGGCGACGTGACCGGCGGCAACGAAGGTCTTCGGGGCTATATTCGATTAGCGATGTCGTGGGGCGTTGCTCCATCGGAGCGAAATCGAGACCCACGAGTATCCGACGTCGACAACGTGGCCTGGGTGACTCGGCCCACCGAACGGGATCCGTCCATGCGGCTAAGAGAATCGCTCACCGGGCCGATTCCATTGGCCCCTCCGTGAGCGATCTGTTGGGAGCGTAAAACCTTTTCCGCCAGCCGCCTCGGAGACGAAAAGCGGCTTGCGGCATTTCTAGGAACCTGTTAGCGACGAACAGTTCTCGAAGAACAGTCTTCGGGCTAAGGAACTTCGGACGCGGGCGATCCCGGCGGACGGCAATGACGACCATCTTTATCAATGGCCGATTTCTCACCCAGCCGACCACCGGCGTTCAGCGCTACGCCCTTGAACTCGTGCGCCAATGGGACCGCGGACTCCTCACCGGTAAACTCGATCCCGACCAGTGGGACTTTCAGCTCCTGGTTCCGTCCACCGATCTTGTTCAGGATCCTCAGCTAAAGCGGATTCCTGTGCAGCAAGCCGGCTCATCCAACGGGCAAGTTTGGGAGCAGATCGATCTTCCTGGTCTGAGCTCGACAGGAATTCTGTTTTGCCCGTGCAACTCGGCACCGCTTCGCTCGCTTTATGGTAAACAACCGACCATCGTCACGGTCCACGATCTATCCACGAAGTATTTCCCCGATGCTTACAGCGGGGCGTTTCGACTCTGGTACGACATCCTGATGCCTGCTGTCTTTAAGCATGCTCAGCGAATTATCACCGTCGCGCAGTGCGAGCGAAAGTCGATGGCCGAACGCTACCCGCGGGCCACTCCGCGAATTCGCGTTGTCCAAAATGGAAGCATCGAGCCTGCCGAGGCGATCGCGCTCGGGCAAGGAGTGCCTCGACTCGAAGATCCTCACGAACCATTTCTTCTCTATGTCGGATCAATGAGTCGGCGAAAGAACGTGCAAGGAGTTCTCGCCGCCGCCGATCTATTGACGGAAGAGTTTCCTCTCCTCAAAACGGTCATCATCGGCGGACAAACAAAAGTCTTCGCCGATGGCCCGTGGGAAATCTCCTCTCGGCTACGCGAGCGGTTGATTCATCGCGGTCAGGTGGATGATGTCGAAGAGCTCTTCTGGTTCTATCGGCATGCTCGATGTTTTCTGTTCCCATCCTTCTTCGAGGCGTCGCCGCTTCCGCCCATGGAAGCCATGGCGGCGGGCTGTCCCGTCGTGGCATCGGCAATCCCATCGCATCATGAAAGGCTGGGGGATGCCGCCCTCTATTGCGATCCCAACGACGCTGGAGATATTGCTCGACGTGCCGCGCAGATTCTGCGAGATCCGGGACTGGCGAACGGTCTCATGACTCGCGGATGGAAACGAGCGGCTGAGTTTACCTGGGCCCGGTGTGCGGATGAGACTCTTCGCATCATCGATGAAGTTGCCCATGAGATTCCAGGCCCCCGCAAGCGGAAAAAAGGCCGAGCCGCGTAGCGTTCGTGATCGAGTATTCCGCATGCCAACCCGGCCGATCTCACCGAACGGCCGATCTCACCGTTTAGAATTGTCCCTTCTTTTTTGTTGTTTGCGTCACCGCCAAAGGGCAAAACACTAGAGCGGGAAAATGGTCCTGTCCATTGTCCAAGAGGAGAGATCCCCATGCCGATTCGTTTACCCTTGGTGATGACTTTGTCATTGATTGCTTGTGCATCGTGGCGACTAAATGCCGACGAAGCGGTGAACCAGGCACTCATCCATGGGCAAGGCCCCGGATGGCGAGACATGGTTGAAGAGGATTTCACCAACGTCAACGTTTCGCCAGAGACAGCTTCGTGGAAGGGGCCAGGCGAGGTCCATATCACCGGCCAGCCCGTCGGCGTGATCCGAACGAAGAACGAGATTAAAAACGTCGAGCTCGTCGTTCAATGGCGACACATGAAGCCGGCCGGCAACTCCGGGATTTTCTTATGGGTTCCGATGGCGTCCATGAAAGATCTCAAGCCAGGAGGATTGCCTCACGGGATCGAAGTGCAAGTTCTCGATCTCGCTTTCAAAGATAGCTACGAGAAAAGTTCGGGCAAGAAGGCTGACTGGTTCACCTGCCATGGGGATGTCTTTCCGGTTGGAACATCGAACATGAAACCCTTCCCGCCGGTGGCACCCGATGGACGAAGAAGTTTTCCGACCAAAGAACTCAGCAAAGGGGTCGGACTATGGAACCACTACTACGTCCGAGCGATCAACGGCGAAGTCAGGTTATGGGTGAATGGCGAAGAGGTCTCCGGGGGAACCGCTTGTGAGCCGAGCGTCGGCTATCTCTGTCTCGAAAGCGAGGGGTCACCGGTGGAGTTTCGCGGCCTGCGAATTCGCGAGATTCCCTAGTGCCGACCAACAAAGGCGGAGTTGGTCGACCACTCGTTTCATGAACGCCTTATCACGCCTGCAGGTCGGAATGGGCGACTGTCATGCTTGATGAGTGTCATATCATTGTCAACAACTCTCCCCCTTTCTACTTGTTCGGCTTCCCGATGTAGGAAAGGTGATCATTGCCGATGGCTATCATCGTCTGTGCGCGGTCGATGCCCACGACGAGGATGCGCTCATTCCCTGCAAGATCGTCTCGTCGGTCTGACAGAGAATAGCGACGCTTAAAGGGGTCAAAGGCAAACGCGGTTTCGCCCCGACTGCTTGGCCTGATAGAGCAGAACATCCGCGCGATGGACAAGGTCCACGGGGTCGATCGGACTGCTGCGGGGATGATGGGCTAGTCCGATACTGACGCTGATGGGAATTGAATGTTGGCCGGTGACGACTGGGTCTGCGGCGATGCGTTCTCGAATGCGCTCGGCAACAGGGTAAGCCTCTTCGCGCGTTGTCTGGGTCAGAATAATCGCGAACTCCTCGCCGCCGTACCGCGCTAAGATATCGCCATCGCGCAGAAGTGATTTCGCTCGGCGAACGAATTCCACCAGGATCGCATCCCCGGCTAAGTGCCCGTAGGTATCGTTGACTCCTTTGAAATGATCAAGATCCATCATGAGGAGAGAGACGCCCGGGGATTCGGTCCCTACATGACGGATCTCTCTGGCGAGAGCGTCCAGGAAGTAGCGTTTGTTGAACGCGCCGGTCAGGCCGTCGGTCGCCATGAGACGAAAGACAACCTCATGGTACTGGGCTTCGACTTTGCCCGCGGCCAAGTATTTGAAGACGTGATCACCGAACTGCACTCGGTCACCGTCTTCGAGCATCCGTCGCATCGACAGAAGTTCGTCATTGACGAGCGTTCCATTCGTGCTGCCCAGATCGGTGAGCGAATGGCGAGAGTCATGAAACTCGATGATCGCATGACGCCTGGAAACGGAATCGTCGGCTAGGACGAGTCCACAAACAGCGTCTCGACCAACCAGGAGCGGGTCGCTGCCGATCTCGGTCAGATGTTGCGGACCGTCGAGCGGAAAGAGCCGAACCAACCGAGCTGGCCCGGTTTCTAAGAGCAGGCTCGGTGTTGCCGACGACTGACACCGGGTCAAAAACGCTTCGTTCATTCGCCATTCCATCAGGTTGATCTTGCTCGGGCGGCGCCGAGCTTTGGTTTGCTGAAGATTAGCCTTCGAATTGGCCGGACGAGAAAATCAGCCGCACATCCCGATCCATTCAAGGCTACTCGACCGACGTTCACTTCGAAATGATAATGGGCGAAGATCAGCTCTAGGGATCGTGGATCATTCGCAAGACGCGAGGCAGGCGTTCGAAATGATTATCGCATGAAGTGTTGATCGAAGTAAGGGGACATTTTCGACGTTAACTTGCGGCTCTATTTGATGTTCAACCAGCCACGATACATTCGGCCATCGCGGACGACATGGAAGGCGAGGCGATCGAGCTGTTCGTTCTGTTGGAGATCGAGTACGTACCGGACATGATTCTCAGAAACTGTTTCGAACTGATGCATCCCGACGAGAATATCTCCTGTCGAGAGGCCAGCCAATTCCGCAGGGCTCCCCGCTCGAACTTCTCGGATCAGCATACCGCCACGAAGGTCGCTGGCATACTTGCGAAGCTCGGTGGCGTTGGCAAAGGGAGCTAACTTGATCCCGATCGTGCTCCAAGCGGTTTCGTCGATACGAGGAGCGGCGGACCCTCCTGGCGCTGGGCCGAGTGACAGGCGAAGATCTTGTTCGAGTTCTGCCCGCGTGACTCGCATCGAGACTTCATCGCGAGCGCTCTTATCGAGGAGGGCTCTTTCGATGTCGAAAGGAAAATGAATCTGTCGACCATCGACGGAAAGGAGTCGATCTCCAGGCTTGACACCCGCTCGGTCAGCGGGGCTGCCTGGCTCGACCTGATGAACGACAACTTGGACGCCGCGGCCGTCGCTGCCCGAGACGATGCCGTGCCAGGTTCCACGAAGTCGACGCACACTCATCAGTTTGGTGAGAATGCGCTTTACGTCATCGACCGGAATCGCGAACCCGATCCCTTGGGCCCCGGCGCGGATGGCCACGTTGAGGCCAATCATCTCACCATCGATGTTGATGAGTGGTCCACCCGAGTTCCCGGGATTGATGCTGGCGTCCGTTTGAATGAGATCTCGGTAGCCAGGCTGCGTCGCGGATAGTCTCACATCGCGATGCAGTTCGCTGACGATACCCTGCGTGATGGTGTGCTCGTAGCCGAAGGCGTTACCGATCGCCACAACCGTTTCGCCGTGCATCAGGTCATCGCTTCGGCCGAAAGGCATGACTTCCAGCGATGCGGGGGCATCGATGTGGAGAAGCGCCAGATCGGTGTCTTGATCGCGGGCGACCACCTCGGCGGCATAGGAGGCTCCATCGACGAGCGTTACTCGGATGCTGCTGACATCTTCGATGACGTGATAGTTGGTGACGATGTAGCCTCTCTCATCCACGACGACGCCGGTCCCCATCCCGCTCATCCGGCCGGCTGGGGAGGAGTCGCCGGCGTTGACCACCTTTTGACTGTGAATGTTGACGACGGCGGGACGAACTCGCTTGATGGCTTGGACGAGGGGGGTCTCTCGATTACTGCTGCCCCAGGAGATGCTGGTGGCCGATGCGACCGCCGTCAGCAATAGCGAACCGACGATGCGATTCCAAACGAGCCGATGGGCACGCTTGGCTGCAGATCGACCTGTCGTCGCGCTGGACTCCATCCGGCAACCTCGGCATCTATGGGTGCGTGCCAGTCGGGCAGACTCTCGCTCCGCTGACGCGGGCGTCAGAGTCTTCCCATCCGACCGATATTCTCCAACTCTCGGCATCCCTGCCGAGGGAGCATTCCTCGGATCGAAGAATGCTGATCGGCTGCGGTTGGGATCGCGCCGACGCATTTGGTCATGGCTAAGATTCGACCCGCCGGTACGATTTGCTTCATCGAGGAATCACAGGAGTAGCCAGAGAAGTTGCGTGTCGGTTCCCACTATCGCGGTGGAGAGAATTTTAACGCTTCTACCGACTGAGACGACAGCGGGACCGTACCGGGGGTACGGCATCGGGGGGCCCGCTAACTTTGAATCCTGGGGAAACAGACTGAAGATCTCAAAAGAGTCGATTGAAGCCGTTGAGGGCGGCCACACGGTAGGCCTCGGCCATTGTCGGGTAGTTAAACGTCGTATTGGTGAAATACTTCAGTGTGTTTCCAGGCGAACCCTGGGCCATGATGGCCTGGCCGATATGGACGATCTCGGATGCGCTGGCGCCAAAACAATGGACCGCCAAGACTTCGAGCGTTTCGCGGTGGAATAGGATCTTGAGCATGCCGACGGTCGAGCCAATGATTTGGGCCCGGGCGATGCTTCGAAAGAGGGCATGGCCGACTTCGTAGGGAACCGCCTGCTTGGTGAGTTCCTGCTCCGTGGGGCCGACGGAACTGATTTCGGGGCTGGTGTAGATGCCGGTCGGGATGACTCCGACCGTTTGAATGGACGAATCACCCAAAAGACGGGCAGAGGCGAATCGACCCTGCACGTAAGCGGCACTGGCCAGCGAGGGTGGCCCGATGATGTCGCCCACGGCATAAACCGTTTCGACGTTGGTTCGATAGTTGGCGTCGACGTTCACCAGACCTCGCTTGCCCTGTTGGATCTGGGCGTTTTCCAGCCCGAGGCCTTCGATGTTGCCGCTCCGGCCATTGGCCCAGAGTAAGATATCGCTTTTGATTTTCTTCCCTGACGCCAACTCTAGGACGACCCCGTCGTCGCGTCCTTCGACGCGGACGTAGGTCTCATTGTGGCGGATTAAAACCCCTAGATCCCGCAGATGGTACGCGAGTGCATCGACGATCTCATCATCGAGAAACTCCAGCAGCTTGCTTCGTGTGTTGATCAGATTCACTTTGCAACCGAGGTTCTTAAACATCGACGCATATTCGCAGCCGATGACCCCCGCACCATAGATGGTGATTGTTTGAGGCGTTCGGTGGAGGTTTAAGATCGAGTCGCTGTCGCAGATCCTGGGATGCGTGAAGTCGATATCGTCGGGTTGAAATGGCCGAGACCCGGCCGCGATGATGATTCCTTTGCGGGCTTTCAGTATTTTCGATTCCCAGCCACCGGTGCGGACTTCGACGGTCAGCGGGTCGAGGATCGTGGCGTGTCCTTTCACGACCGGCACTTTGTTTCGATCGTAGAAGCTGTTGCGGATCTCCACTTGTTTTTGGATGACCGAGAGAGCACTTCGGCGAAGCTGGGGGAAGGAAAGGTTGATGTTGACGTTGAGTTCGCGGTAGAGGGGGTTTCGGTTGGCGTCGGTCATGCGAAAGATGGCGTAGCGCAGAGCCTTGCTGGGGATGGTTCCCAGGTGGGTGCAGTTGCCGCCGACACTGGTGTCCTTCTCGACCACCAAGACGGATTGGCCGCATTTGGAGGCGTGCATGGCCGCCCCTTCGCCGCCGGGACCGGTTCCGATCACGATAACGTCGCAGACTTCCGTGGTCTGATCGGGAGAGGTATTCACTTTTAGTTCTGACCTTTCGAGTATCATGAGAACCATCCTTCTCTACCGCTGCTACTGATCAAAAAACCAACGCTACCGACCGAGGAGCCTCCGCTTGGGGGCGCCGTCCCCAGCGGATGCGAGAAACTCTCCGTAGATCGTGGGGCAATTCTTGTTCCCAGCGATCACCAACGAGTTTCGCCCGTACCTCCCGAGTGAACGTCCCAAGTGAACGAAAGCCGGCGAGCGGGATCCTTGCCCGTCGGAACATTCTTCGCCACAGGGGCCAGGACGTCTCTGTTGTTGATGTCAGGACAGGCCACGAAAGACAAGCGGCCGTCCGTGAAGATCTCTCCTACCTAGCGTGCGGGCGAATCGCTCTCTTAGGGAAGACTTACCTCATGCTGAGAAGATTTGCAACGTGGGGGGAGCGAGTCAACCAGACAAGATTTGCGGTGAAGGAACAAGTTGCCGATCGTAACGAAGAGGCGGGGGCTCGCCCGAAAAGCGGTCACCGCGTGCCCGCAGTTCGAACACGAAGGGCCGATCGTTCGGGGCATTTCGCGGACAATCGTCCTCAGTTCAATCTTTTCTGGGTTCGAGGATCAGCGTGTAACGGGTTTTTCCAGGCAGGAACGAGCTAGGTCGGCCTTCGACCCAGTCTTCATGGCCGGCCGAGTAAAACGGCGAGAGGGGATGCCCACTTTGCCCGGTCGGCATGTGGAAGATCCCTTGCTCTTCTTTTCCGGGGGAGACGACCATTCGCTCGGACGCGCCCGAACGAGGTCGCACAATCTTCGGCATGTGCTTGGGGCCACCCGAGACAGCGACGCGCGGCATGTTGATCGCCTGGACCGCACTCGAGTCTCTCCCCAACAAACTTTCCAGCGGTTTGCTGAGAGGGTGCTCAATGGCAAGAGTATTGTACTTGCCCCAGGTGAACTCCGAAATCGGTTGGCCATCATTGGTGGCTTCGTTCAGAACGGTGTCCAAACAGGTCAGAACAAAGTCGTCCCAGGACGGATACGCAGGGTCGAGTAGATGCATCGGTTTGGTGGTCACCATGGTCCATATCGATGCTTCTACGCTCGTAGGTAGATGCACGGTTCGAAAGTTGGGGTCGGCTTGACGGCAGGGACCTGTCAACCACTCGAGCGCTCGGCGAGTGATTTCGAGATGAACCTGCCGGACAATCCGATAGCCCACTGAGTCGGTCGCGGCACGTTCGCCCCAGTTCTCGATGAAGGGCTTGGCCGTCTCTCGGTTCGCAGACTTTTCGAGGGCTTGCTCGGTCAGCAGCGAGAGAAGATGCTTTTGCCAACGAGTCCAGAAGAGTGCCCGATCATCGAGTTGAATAGAGAGCATCTCTTTTTCGTCGGCTTTGTCGAAGGCGCGAAGCGCATCACGAATCTGCTTTTGACGAGCGCCTAGATCGTATCCACCAAAACCGACCTTTTGAAGCATCTCCCCCGACGCTGCCACGCGAGAATTGGCCGTCCAGATGCGACCCTCTTCGGGATTGATCACGCGCGGATACTGCTCGATATCGAGATATCCATCCCAACCTGCCGATGGATCTTTCCACGATGTCGGCAACCAGCCGTCGTGCTTTCGCCGAGGAATGCGCCCCAGAATCGTCCAGGCGATCCGTCCCTGATTATCGGCAATCACAAAGTTCTGAGCGGGGCTGCCGCAGCTATTGGCAAAGTCGAGTGCCGACTCTAGCGTCGTATTTTCAAACATGCGGCCCGCGAGCAAGTTTGCCCCATCAGGATCATGGGCAACCCATCGCAGGGCAAGCGGTCTTCCTTGTTGATCTTTGCCCACGATCGGTCCCCAGATCGTTTGAGTGATCGCGAGTTTCTCGGCAGCCGATCCTCGGACATCGATCGTTTCCTCCTGGAACTCAAAATCACGAGGCCCGTCGGCGGTTAGGTAGCGTTTCTCGGGATCCGTCGGGTCGGTCTCGACGATCACCAAATCCGCCCAATCACCCTCCGAGTTGGTAAAGCCCCAGGCGATCGAACCATTCGAGGCGACCACCATTGATGGCGTTCCTGGAAGCGTGACGCCCGTCGCGATCATTTCTTTGCGAGCGGGATTGTCCCCGGTAGGAATGACGAACGAGGCCCGGTACCAAATGTTCGGCACCCGCAGACCCAGATGCATGTCATCGGCAACGATCGCCCCCCCATGCTTCGAGCGGGAGGCGTTGATCGCCCAGTTGTTGCTGCCGAACTCGGTCGAACCGAAAGACTCGTTGAGTGTCGGATCGGGCTCGTGGGGGAGTGGTTTCTCTCGGATATTGATGACTTCTGGGCCAGGGAGAGGTGGCGCTTCGATCGGCTCACCGGCGATCGGCGCGTCCCAATCGCTCCCTTTGGGCGTGAGAAAGTCGGCCAACTCCTTGGGGAGTGTTTCGTACGCCGTGTGGCGAGCAAGCTCGAGCTTGTAGTCTTTGCCTTGTAGATCCAAATACATCGCGAACATGCAGAGGACAGAGTCTTCAGGAGACCAAGACTCGGGTGTGGTCCCAAGAACATAGTACTCGATGGGTTTGGAGACGAGATTCCCCAGGCCGGCATTAACGCCGCCGGCATAAGCATCGAGAGCTTCCTTGTCCTGCGGCTCTGCCCGCGCTATCAGCGTCGCCGCCCGTTTGCGGAACTGGTGCCGACGATGTTCTAAGTCCATCGGCACGGCAGGCTGTCCCACGAGTTCCGCCAGTTCGCCGGCGGCGGATCGACGAAGAAGATCCATCTGAAAGAATCGCTCTTGTCCGTGCAAGTACCCGATAGCGAAAGCTCGATCGGCCGGGGTCACCGCCTTGATCGTCGGAATGCCGGCCGCGTCCCGTTCGATGGTGACGGCCGCCCCCAGGCCAGAGACCCGTGCGGTTCCTTCGAGCTGGGCCAAACTTCCCGTCAATACTCGGTAGCCGTACATTCCCGCGCCGATCAAGCAGACCAATAAGATGACCATCACGGTGAAAAAGAAACGAACGATTCTCTTCGTCATGAGTCTTCCCGTTCCTCTTCCGGACACGATGTGATTCAAACTATCCCGCTGCGCGCCCGGCGATCCGTCATCGATCGAAGCATCTGCAACCTCTGGAGTGAGGTGACTCTACCAACAGAGGAAGTTAGTTGCTGACGATGGCCAAAGGGTCCGCTTGGACCTCGGGCGGATCGCAGACGATCTCTTCTCCCTGTTCGTTGCGGACCACGATTTGAAAGCCGAGATCTGAAATCATCTGGTAGTCGCGAGAGGGGAGTTGACCCTTGGTTGTCAGATAGTCACCGACGAAGATCGAGTTGGCCGCGAACAAGCCGAGAGGCTGAAGGCTCCGAAGCTGAATCTCTCGCCCCCCAGCGATCCGAATTTCTCGATCAGGGTTGACGAATCGAAACATGGCCAACGCCTGCAGCGACCGAATCGGGTCCAGGTCGTGGCGAGTCTCTAGCGGCGTTCCTTCGATCGGGTTGAGGAAATTCACCGGGATCGACTGCACCCCTAGATCGCGAAGCGCAAAGGCCATCTGCACGATGTGCTCCGCCTTTTCTCCCATACCAATGATCCCGCCCGAGCACATTTCCAGACCCGCATCGCGAACGGCCTGCAGCGTTTCGACGCGGTCGGCATAGGTGTGCGTCGTGCAGATCTCTTCGTAATGATCCTCGCCGGTATTCAAGTTGTGATTGACGCGATCAACGCCACACGCCTTCAACTCGCGAGCCAAGTCGGGTGTCAACAGCCCCAAGCAAGCACAGATATGAAGCCCTAGTTCTTTCTTGATACGTGGGACGACGCTGGTGACGGTACGCATTTCCTGAGGTGTCGGCGATCGGCCAGAAATCACGATGCAATAGGTTCGTGACTGTAGCTGGGCCGCCCGGCGGGCTCCTTCGAGAAGTTCCTCTTCCGAAAGGATCTTGTACTTGGGAATCTCCGCATCGGAAATCTTCGACTGCGAACAATAATGACAATCTTCGGGGCAAATCCCGCTCTTCGCATTCACCAGAAAGTAAAGCTGAACTCGGTTGCTGAAATAATGATGACGAAGACGATACGCTCCCGAAAGGAGCTCCAGGATCTCCTCCCGCGGGGCAGAAAGGATCTCTTCAGCTTCATGGGGCAAGAGAGATTCGCCGGCCAGGATCCGGACAGCCCTCTGACTCCACCGGCCGACGGGAAGACTATCGGTATCGACAAGTCCCTTGATCATGAATGCACTCTCTCCCGAGTTTTGTCCGACTTGGTCTATCCGACGGAGGCCGGTCCTGATCTCGAATCTGATCTCGAACCGGTGTTCACGATCCTGACCACAGGGTCGCGTTACTTCGATTCCGCATTTGGAACCGGCCCCGGAGGGCGTTTCCCGATGTCGAATCCTGAGACTGTTCTAGAAAACGGGGTCGTGATGAAGCAATCCGTGCGGCCCGGCGTCGCACCTGAGCGGCTGGGTCTACCGGGTGATGGGTCTTCGATGAATGAATTCCAGAATATGCTCCGCGATCGTTTCTCCCTGATCCTCCTGAAGAAAATGCCCCCCTTTGGCAATGACGATCGTCGGCTCTTGGCCCGCCGACGGTATGTTTAGCCGAAACCACTTGTGACCACCCCCGGTTACTGGATCGCTGTCTGAGAAAAGAACAAACGCGGGCTTGTTCCAGCGTTTGAGGACTTCTCGGGCCTGCTTCATCTCGGCCGCGCCGGGATCGCTGGGGGACATCGGAACCAGTAGCGGAAACTGATGTGCCCCAGCTTTGTAGCTCCGATCGGGAAACGGGGCATTGTAGGCCTCGACAACATCGTCCGAGAGTTCGGTGACGGTGGCCCCCTGAATGATTCGGCCCACATCCATGTCGTCGATTTTCTCGACAAAGGCTCGCCAAGCCAGGAAACCCTGCGAAGGTTTCTCTTCGCCGGTCGGGAGAAAAGTATTCATGATGACCAGCCGCGAGAAACGATCCAGCATTTGCGTTGCTAAAGTTAGCCCAAGCAATCCCCCCCAGTCTTGACATACCAGTGTCACACGCCGAAGGTCGAGCTTCTCGACCAGTTCGCGAAGCGATTCCAGATGCATCGAAAAGGAGTAGTCGCTGCGCTCGGTCGGTTTATCTGACTTGCCAAAACCCAAGAGATCCGGCGCGATGACTCGGCCCACCTTCGACAGAAGCGGAATCATTCGGCGATAAAGATAAGACCAACTCGGTTCACCATGCAGGCATAGAATCGGATCCCCTTGACCAACATCCACCCGATGCATCCGCAAGCCGAGAACATCGAGATAGTGCGGTTCAAAGTCGTAGCCGGGCAATCCACGGAAACGATCGTCTGGGGTCCGTAGCGCGTTCATGATTGTCTTGTCCTTGAAACCCATGTTTCGACGGGATCCCTACTGTCGCCGACCGCGCGGCCGCTTGCAAATAGATTGTTTCGGAGGAGTATCCCCTCGGATTCTTAAGGGTGGCTTTCGATGTCGGCAGGGTTAGGGAGGGTGATCGCTTGCGTGGGACATATAAGAGCACATGCCCCGCAAGAAAGACAGCGATTCGGGTATTTCACCCAGGCTTGTTCCATCCAAACATCGAGGGTTTCGGTCGGACAGACCGCCATGCAGTCCCCGCTCCCCTGACATCGGGCCGGATCGATGATCGGCAAGGGTTCTCGGTTAGGCATCCTCAGGAGGCTCCAGCGAAAAGTGGTCAGCCTCTTATTGTGGTGGTATCTTGACTCAGCGTCAGAAGGTTGGACCGGATTCGAGACGGGAGTCGAACAAACGCGTGTGGGATCGGCAACCATCCCAGGCCCGTTGGGTCTGGGTACTTTTCATGAGCGGGCTTGCTCTCTCTTTCGCAAAAGGAGAGGAGGCCGACGACCAGGCTTTGTCCCTTCAACCCTGGACCCTTCGGCTTGATCCTCCGTCGGTCGGTCGCCTCAAGAGTAAGCCAGATCCCACGGCCGTATCCGTGCAACTGGATCGGGTGGCGGTTGATCAGGATTGGAAAATCAGCCTCTGGAGCGACAACGTTTCGCTCGAGCAAGGCTTCGAGTATACCTTGACGTTCCAAGCGAAGAGTGCTGCTCCTCGGGAGATCACCCTGTTCGCTGCCAGCATGAATCCCCCTCATCAGCTTCTCTCGCCGGCCGCGACCTATTCGTTGACACCGAGGCCGACCCGCTTTGCCTTTATTTTTCGTCCCAAGGCAACGGAATCTGCTGCTCGCTTTCAGATCAGCCTGGGGACAAGCGAAGCTGATCTCGACCTGACCGAGATTCGGCTCGTTCGTCGACCGACTCCTCCTGAGTTGCCGGAATTGGTCAACGCGCCCCCACGCTGGACGTTGTCGGCTCCTGCCGAAGCCCGCGCACGATTAACGGAGGATTCTAATCGACTGGGTACTCTTGGTTTCTCCATCGAGAAAGACCCGTCTCAGCATCCTTGGGAACTCAATATCCACCGTGCCGGCTACTCCTTCGATCAGAAGAAGGAATACGTTGCCCGCTTTCGCGCCCGAGCAACGCAGAATCGCACGATGGAGTTTCTTGTTCTGCGGGATCGCGCCCCGTGGACGCTTGCCACCAACCCAGAATTGATTCCACTCACGACGGCTTGGCAGATCTTTGAGATCCCGTTTTCGCCCGCCAAAAGCGAGCCTCGCGGGATGGTGCAATTCAATCTGGGTGGGAGCAACGCGGCCGTCCAGATCGAGAATTTCGAACTCACCGAATCGCGTCTCGACCAAGAGATCGACCAATTTCGGTTTCAAAGAAACATCTGGAACTTGTCAGTCAACGAGGACAACAAAGCTCGGCTTGAACGCCCGATTCATGGAGGGTCCGCGTTTAAGATCGAGATCGAAAAAGCAACCACTCTTGAACGTTGGCACATCGGTTTTCTTTATTCGCCGATCCGAATCCTCGAAGCACGCGATTACCTCCTTCGCTTTCGGGCTCGTGCGGAAGGGAACCGCGTCATTTCCTTTCGGCTAGACGATTCGAAGACCAATAACAGCCTTGGCCTATTCAAGCTGATTTCGATCGGTTCATCTTGGCAAGAAGTGGAAGTGCCTTTTCGCTCGATAGGCGAAACCAACGAAGGTCGGCTCCTTTTCGAATTGGGGGGAAGCGACATCGATGTCGAACTCGCCAACATCACGCTGCAACTGGAGCCCAAGGGGGTTATCTCCCTCGACCGGACACGATCAGTGCTTGTCAACATTCTGGCGGTGTCCGCCGCGATTGTCGTGGTGGCGTTTCTCGTTGGTCAAGACTTTCGTCGGCGTCGTCTTCTTGCGGATGAAGCCGCTCGCGCGGGAAACCGTTTTTTCTGACGCCGGGATGAGCGAATCATTCATCGCCTCTTCGGTCTTGTGCACATGGATGGGACCCCGCGATTTATGCGAACGATTCGAAATGACGAGGTGGCCCCTTGGCCTGGAAGATCATCTCTTGCCTGACGTCCGGCCGAATCTCGGGGGTCGATATCTTCGTCATTCACTTGACCGAAGAACTGCGAAGGCGCGGTCACGATGCCCGCATCTTGCTGACCCGAGCGGGCAAGGATGAAGCCGACGCGATGCCGCTTCCAACGTCGGCACCGATCGAGACTCTTCCGCCGGATTGGCGGCATAAACGTCGATATCGCCGACGAGCGCTGCGGAACTATTTGCTCGCTCAGGGGCCTTGCATTTACATGCCCAACTACGATTTCTGCCATTCGCCGATCTCCGCCCGGCTTCCTGAGTCGATTCACACCGTCGGCATCCTGCACAGCGACGATCCCATGCACTACGATCATGTTCGACAACTGGGTCGGTTCTGGAACCGCGTCGTCGCGGTCAGCGATCGCATCGCCCAGACGTGTCATCAATTAAAGGTGCCTGCGGAACGCCTGCGAATGATTCCCTACGGCGTTCCGACTCCATCCCTGTTTCCCGAGAGAACAACGTCGGTCGACGCGCCGATTCGTCTTCTCTACGTGGGACGCATCGAGCAAACGCAAAAACGGGTCTTCGATATGCCCCTCATTCTCGATCGTCTGGTGGCGCGGGGCGTCCCAGTGGAATTGACGATTATCGGTGATGGACCTGCGCGGGCCATGCTTGAAGAAAAGGCCCGTCATCATTTCGACGCAGGTCGGATCCTGTGCATGGGCACCATTCCCAACAACGAGATGTCCGCTCGATATCGAGAGGCAGATCTTTTTTTGCTGACGAGCGCTTTCGAGGGATTGCCCGTCAGTTTGCTCGAAGCGATGGCGCACGGTTGTGTGCCGGTCGTCACTCGTGTCGAAAGTGGTGTTTCGCAAGTGATCGAGCCAGGGAGGAACGGCGAGCTCGTCGATGTGGGGAACATCGAGACTTTTGCTGATCGGATCGAAGATCTCTTTCGTCGACCGGAGAGGAGAGAAGAGTTGGCCCGGTCCGCATACCGGACGCTGACAGGCGGAGTCTTCGGCATCGCCACGATGGTCGATCAGTACGAGTCCCTCTTCGATGACATCGCGCGCGAGGCAAGTTCAGGTCAATATCGAAGACCGGCTCCTTATCTCGGAGAAGTCTGGTTCAGGGAGTGGCAGTTTCGGATCGAACGGAACTGGGGCCGCCTTACGGGAAAGAATCGCTATCGCCCGCCGAAGTCGTAAACGTGCCCGGGTTCGACGACCTCGACATTCATGGAGGCCAATTCCTGGGCAACTTCTCTATGCACCGCCGGCTTCAGGTGCATCGCGAACCAGCGAGTCGTTCGGTCCAACTTTGCCATCTCGCGGGCAAAGAGTGTTGGCGTTAAATGACAGGTCATCATCGCCAAGTCGTGCATCTGGCTCGGGAAACTGCATTCCAGATATACCGCCTGCAAACGATCGACGGCGGCGCATCGCTTCCAAAACAATTCTGTTGGACCCGTGTCCGAAGAAATCGCCACCGTTCCATCCTCATCGGTGAGCAGTAAGCCGAGGCATTCGATCGAATGATCCACAAGCACCGGTTCAACGTTGATGTTGCCGACCCGAAACGAAGTGCCTGGCTCGATCAAAACAAGTTCGAGCATGGGGGGCTGGGTCGCCAAAAGAGTCGTCAACGGCGCCCAGGTCTCTTTCTTGAAAACGTACTGATCGAGGGAGGCCTGTGTTTGAATCGTGGCATGGACGCGGACCGGCGCGTGCCGATAGAGGAAGACATTGTCGAGAAACATCGGCAAAGTGCCGACATGGTCCAGATGCGAATGCGTCAGGATGATGTCATGGACGCGGGCCTGCTGGCGCGGTTCGGACCATAGCCCCAGAACGCCGGCGTCAATGGCGATGGTTTCGTTGACGAGGTAGGTGGTCAGATTCATGGATCGGCCATGAAAGCCAGCCGTCGAGGTGAGGTACTCGATCCTCATGATGATGCCCCCCTCCCGACATACGAGCATCACCGACGCCGACAGATCAACGTCAGTGAATCAGCCGTTTGTACTTGATCCGGTGAGGCGTATCGGAATCCAGGCCGAGCCGCTCGTGCCGTTGCTCGATGTACATCTCGTAGTTCCCCTCGCACCAGTGGGCGTAGCTGTCCCCCTCGAATGCGAGAATGTGCGTCGCGATTCGGTCGAGGAAGTAACGATCGTGCGTGACCACGACCGCGCTCCCGGCAAAGTTGAGAATGGCTTCTTCCAAAGCGCGGAGCGTGTCGACATCCAGGTCGTTGGTCGGCTCGTCGAAGAGGAGGACATTGGCCCCGCGACGAAGCAGCTTCGCGAGATGGACACGATTTCGCTCGCCGCCCGAGAGTTGGCCGACGATCTTCTGTTGATCGGTTCCCTTGAAGTTGAATTGCGAAACGTAAGCCCGCGTGTTGACTCGTCTGCCGTTGAAGTCGAAGAATTCAAGATTTTCCGAAATCTCTTGCCAGACAGTGTAGTCGTCGTTGAGGTGATCTCGGCTTTGATCGACGTAACCGAGTTGAACGGTCTCGCCGAAGCGAATCGTCCCCGAATCAGGTTTCTCCATCCCCATCAGCATCTTGAAAAGCGTGGTCTTGCCCGCGCCATTGGGTCCGATCACGCCGACAATCCCTCCGGCAGGGACGCGGAAGGAGAGATTCTCGAACAGGACGTTATCGCCGAACGACTTTGAAATGTTGTTCACTTCAATCACCAGCTCGCCCAAATGCGGGGCCGGCGGAATAAACATTTCGAATTCGTCGTCTCGTTCCATGCCCGCCTGGGTGACCATCTGTTCATAGGAGGCGATACGGGCTTTGGACTTTTTTCGCCGAGCCGCGGGACTCATTTGAATCCACTCCAGTTCGCGGGCGAGCGTCTTCTGTCGAGCGCTCTCCCGTTTCTCTTCCATGCGAAGTCGCTCTTGCTTCTTCTTAAGGAAGGTTGAGTAGTTTCCCTCGTAGGGGTAACCCCGTCCGCGGTCGATTTCGAGAATCCATTGAGCGACATGATCGAGGAAGTATCGATCGTGAGTCACCGCGACGATCGTCCCAGGATACTCAGCCAAGTGTCGTTCCAACCAAAGGACCGAGTCCGCGTCCAAGTGGTTGGTCGGTTCATCCAATAGCAACAGGTCAGGCCGCTCGAGTAAGATCTTGCACAATGCAACTCGACGTTTCTCGCCGCCGGAAAGCTTTTCAATCCCTGCATCGGGAGGAGGAAGACGCATCGCATCCATGGCGATCTCAATCCGACGGTCCAAGTTCCAGGCATCTTGCCGATCGATTTCCTCTTGGAGCCGAGCTTGTTCATGGATGGTTTTGTCCATCTCTTCATCTGACATAGGCTCCGCAAACTTTGCATTGATCTTGTCGTAATCGTCGAGAAGCTTGCGCACCGGGGCGACCGCGTCCATCATGTTCCCCAGCACATCCTTGGTCGGATCGAGCTGCGGCTCTTGGGAGAGGTAGTCGGCCGTGTAACCCTTGTGAATGAAGGCCGTTCCCTCGAACTCTTTATCTAGGCCCGCCATGATGCGAAGCAGGGTACTTTTGCCCGCGCCGTTCTTGCCAAGAACGCCAATCTTCGCACCAGGTAGAAACGACAGGGTCATGTCGTTCAGAACGACCCGGTCGGCATGGCGCTTGATCAAATGTTCCATCGTGAAGATAAAACGGTCGGTCATGAAACTCCTCGCTGGGTCGGTCGGGCTAGGTCTACTCACGCGACTTGGCCCCAGAGTATTCTACAGATGAATCGATTTCGTCCGAGTCCGTTCAAGAGTCCGCACAAAGAAGTGATGATTCGAGAATTCTACGCCGCGACGTCCATCGCACTTACGGATGGCTGCCGAAAAGATTCAGACCGACGACCCCGGCGATGATCAGTCCGATCGAAAGAAACTTGGCAAGACCGGCTGGCTCGTTGAAAAAGAGAATCCCTGCGGCCGCGATGATTGCCGTACCTAAGCCGGACCAAACCGCGTAGGCGGTCCCGACATCGATCCGTTTCAGCGACATCGACAGCATCGTCAGACTTGCCAGATACAACATCAGCATCATGGCCGAGGGAATCCAGCGAGTGAACTGCTCGGAAAGCTTCATGCACGTGGTGCCGCCGACTTCGAGCAGAATGGCCAACAGCAAATAAATCCAACTCGACATGGGATCGGTTCCTCCACATGGTCGGGAAGCGACCGGCTCCAAGAGCAGGGCCGGGACGATCTCCTGCGCGATGTCCTGTTTACTTTCGGGTGGAGAGGTACTCGACCAGATCGCGCAGCTCACTTTCCGTCAGCTTGGTGATGATGTCCTCGGGCATGGCGGACTTGCTTCGCTGGCGCTCTTCGATCTCGGACTTCGGGATGACCCAACGTTTGGCGTCGGCATCGTAGAGAACAACTTGATCGTCGGTCTCCTCTCGCAAAACCCCCGTCAAACTTCGGCCATCGGCGAGCGCTAAGACAACCGAGTCAAACCCCTGCGAGATCTTGCGATTAGGATCGACGATCGCTTCCAGCAAGGCTCGCTTGTCATTTTTCTCAGCTATTTTCGATAGATCCGGACCGACTTCGCCGCCGCGATCCCCCATCTTGTGGCATTTCAGGCAGGCGACGGCTCCTTTCTCGAAGAAGATCTTCGATCCTTCCTTCGCCGTGCCCCCCTCCAACGCGTCGCCAAAACGATCGACCAGATCGGTGATACTCGCGCGCTTGGCTTCCGTCTGCGCGAGCTTTTTTTTCACGATCGATGACTCACGGGATGAAGCCGCCTGTCGTACATCGAGCCGAACGGCAATCGGTAGTTTTCCCTCGGCCAATTGATCGAGTAGGTTGACCAACGATTCGTCGGCCGAAGGGCTCGCCAAGGTTCCGAGCGATCGAATCGCCTCTTGTTTCTCGGCAACGGCGCTCGACGCGATCACGTCATTCAATATGGGAAGCGCGGAGGCGGGATCGAGACTCGTCAGCAACTTGCGTGCTTCCACACGGACCGACTGCTTACTATCGCGAAGACCTTCTTGAACAAGTTGAGCTAAATCCTTAGCCTTCAAACTTCCCAGCGAGCGAAGCGATTCGGACCGAACGCCTGCGGGCTCTTTGAGATCGCGGAAGAGTTCCACCAGTTGCCCTTCCAAGGATTTCGATTGGAGCAGCGCGATGAGTTCAATCGCCCGCTCGCGGACCGCTTTATCGGGCGAGGCAAGCAGCGCCCCGGCCACGCGAGCAAACTCGTTGGCGGCAACATCCGGGCTCCGCTCGGGCAGCGGGCGATACCCGCCATGATAGGTATCAAGCGCCGGCGGCTTGCTCCAATGAGCCAAGAGATCTAACGCTTCCAAGCGAAGCTCCACCTTCTCGCGACCGTCTCCTGCGAGATTGGCCAAAGCCTGAGCGTCTTCGGGTCGGCCCAGTCGAAAATGGGCATTCAGTCCTCGTCGACGGACGCCGATCGAAAGATCCTTCCTCGCGAGAAGAGTCGATAGCGCTGGATAGGCTGGGTCGATGGGTAGGTCATAAACCGCGCGGGCGGCCTCTTCGACCAGCGGAATCGCTGTTGCCGATGTCTCTGCGAGGAAGGCTTGCAAATCAGCCGATTTCCATCGACGAAGAACGAGCAATGCCGCTCGACGAACGGCGAAGGAGCGATCTTCCTTGGTCGCGGCCTTGACAGCTTCGGTATTGTTCAACAACGAAACCGCATAAACGACGGCATGGCGAACATACACATCGCGATCGTTGTTTCGCTCGGCCAAGGCGAACAAAGGTTCGGCCGACTCGGGCTTGCCTAACCTTCCCAGCGCGGTCGCAGCTAAGAACTGCACGCGAGCATTCTCGTCCGCGAGCAGTTTAGTGAGAGCCTCTTGAGCTGGGGCAAACTTGACCTCGCCAAGCGTCTTGGCGGCTTGACCTCGAATGGCAGGATCCGGATCGTTCATCAGAAAGATGAGTGCCAAGGCCGACCCAGGCGACTTCCGTTCGATCTGGCCAATCCCCCAGATGCCGTGAAGGCGAGCAAAGAGCGATGGGCCCTTTGCCGCCATCTGTGTCAATGACGAAAGCGACTCCGCACCGCGGTCGGCTAAAGCCCATTGCGCCCGCAAGCGAACTCGAAAATCGCGATGAGTCAGCAACTCCATCAATCGATCGGGAGGAAGCTTGTCGATGCCATCTGCCACCAGTTTAGCGACATCAGCACCGGCAGAACGCTGCTCGGGTTGAAAAAGGCGATAGATTCGTCCCTTGTTCGGCTTGTTCCAACCTTCTACCCAATCAAGAGCATAGATGCAGCCGTCATAGCCGAAATCGACATCCGTTGCGACTAATCGCCAGGCGAAGATGCCGTCGTCGGCTACCTTGAAAGATGCGCCATCGGGTTCGAGCCGAAAATGCCTGATCCCGCTGATGGCGACGCCGCCACGAAAATCGGCGAGAAGGAAGTGATTCTGAAACTTGTCCGGTAGGCCAATGCCAGGGTTGTAAGCCAAGCCACTCGGACCGTCGGCGAAGTTTAGAATGGGCGGGACGATGTAAGCGGGCTGCGTCTCGTGGCGCGGGGTCCAAAGTTTATCTTCGTTCCATGGTCCGCGCGGTGTAGGACGTTCGACGTATTGAAAAGGCATGCGCCAGCCGCTGTCGCCCCCTTCGACGATCGGCACCAACCGCGCACGATCGCCTGAGTCTGAGTTGTTGTCGCCGGTAAAGAGGTTGCCGAAAGCGTCGAAGGCGAGCTCTTGGGGATTGCGAAGGCCTGTGTGATAGAGTTCGAGGTCCGAACCATCCTGATTGCAGCGGACGACCGAACCGCATTCGGTTGCGACGATCGGCCCGGCGGGAGTATTGACGTTTAGACCTCGATCGCCGATCGAAAAATAAAGCTTCCCGTCTGGTCCCATGATCAAGCCATGCAGATCATGCCCGATGAACGAGGTTCGAATGCCGTAGCCGGTCTGCAATGATTTCTTGATCTCGGCTTTGCCGTCGTTATCGTCGTCACGCAGAAGCCAAAGATCGGGAATGCATGTGAAGTAAACATTGCCGTTGAATGCGAGAACCCCCGAGCCCAGCCCGTCCTCGAGCCGATGATACCCATCCGAAAAGACAGAATCGTGATCGGCCTTGCCGTCGCCGTCAGCATCCCACACCAAGCGAACACGGTCGTGCTCGGTCGACCATTTGGCGAACTGTTCGCCAAGTTTTTCGCGATGGTACTTGATGCGGTCTTCGATCGTCATGCTGGCGATGTCATGGACCAACCAGTCCATGTGATTTCGATTATCCGAGACACCATCGTGAAGCCGAAACGTCTCGGCCACGAAGAATCGACCCTTCTCATCGATGCAGAAGGCGATGGGGTTGGCGAGCATGGGCTCGGCCGCGACCAACTCCGCTTGAAAGCCCTCGGGCAATTGGAACCGCGGAATCGCCTTTTGCCCTTCGTCATTTGCCTTGGCGATCAACGGAGAGAAAGGCTTATCTTCCGCAAAGATCAGGCTCGCCCCGAAAAGGCACATCAGCAGAGAACCAACACGGAAAAGCATCAGCAGTCTCCCAGAAGTGGACTGCTCCTTTTCTATGGATGTCGACGGCTTAAAGCGGCAACGCTGTTAGGTGGTTCTCACCACCCGGTGAAAGTGAAGGGTAACCTCGCGATCGACGACCCGGCGGACACCTTCCACAAGGCAGCTCGGTTCGTTGTCCGACTGGCCAATCGTCAGAATCGAATCGAGATTCGTCCCGGGGGCGACGGTGAAAGTTTGCTGGTGGATGATTTGATTCCCCTCGTCGAGTTCGGGAATGATGAAATGAACCGTGGCGCCATAGGTGAGCATTCGGCTTTGGTAGGCGTCTTGGTACGGTCGCGGACCAGGGAAGGGGGGGAGCAAACCGTGGTGCAAATTGATGATACGCCCCCCAGCGAATTGCCAGCAAAGCCTTGCTGGAAGAACTCTCATGTAGCGGGCGAGAATGACATAATCGACTTCGTACTGATCGATGATCCGGGCGAATCGTTCGTTGTCAGGCTCGCCGGCCGGGTTGCCAATACTCTCCCAGGGAACACTGAACTGCTCGGCAATCCCGCGACAAGCGTTCCGGTTGCCGATCATGACGGCCGCCTGAGCGCGAATGCGACCATCTCGAATCGCCAGAAGGAGCGCGGTCGGGGGTTCGGGGCGAAACGTGGTGCAGATTGCCAACCGAGCCGGCCGGAAATTCTCGTCTCGACTCCAGGTCCGAATCGAGAGCCCCTTTTCTTTCCCTATCTGATCCATTGCTTGCCGAAGATCGGCAACGCTCGCAGGCGGGCCAGGCCAATCGACCCGAAGATACATGGCAAAGAGGGCCCCTTCGTCATGGTTGTACATCTGAATCTCGGCGATGTTGGCATTCGCGGCCGAGACATGGTGCACGATCGGGTCCGTCAGTCCTCGATTATCTGGCCCCACGGCAGTGATGATAACTTGCATCTTGTTCTGTAAGCCTCTATTTCAAATGGACTTGCGGCTATCTTGATTGAGCAAATGTCTCTTTTTTGGGGGGTCGGGTCGATTTCTGCACGGCGACCGGCCCAGCATTGGCACCAACGCCCTTCACGGCGAGTATAGTATCTGTCGGCGGATCGACGGATGTTCCCTCCGATAAACCCGCGATGGAAGGCGGGCCAACGACTATTCCCTGCCAGGGGACCCGATTCGAGGAAAGATTAGCCAATTGATTCTTCGTAAGACTTTTTTTGATATTGGTTTACTTCGAATGCAGGGGGGTGTCCAAATGCGAACACTCGCCCTGCTGGCTGGGCTGGCATTGGCGATCGGGGCTCGCGCGGAGGATTCTCCGGAAAGAGTGACAGCGGCCCCTTCGATGGACCCCGCAATCGCGACACTGCTGGGGCAGTTTTGTGCCGACTGTCATGGGAAGGACGATCCGAACGGCGGCGTCGATTTATCGTCGGCCCGTACGCGCGAAGAGATCTATCACCAGGGTCGAATCTGGAACAAAGCGGTCCGAGTTCTGCGCGATCATTCGATGCCTCCCAAGTCGGCCGAGACGCCGACCGAGGAACAAAGGCAGCAGCTCGCCCACTGGATCGAGTCGAGTTTGCGCGATGTTGATTGCGCCTCGCAGAATGAACCAGGTCGCGTGACAGTCCGCCGGCTCAATCGCGTCGAATACCAAAACACCATCCGCGATTTACTCGACGTCGAAATTGATGCTGCTCGGGATTTGGGTTCAGACCCCGCGGGCAATGGCTTCGACAATCAAGGAGATACACTCTTTATCCCGCCGGTGTTGATGGAGAAGTACGTCGACGCGACGAAGAGGATAGTCGAGGCGGCTTTCTCGCAGGAGAAGAGTCGTAAGGTTGTTGCCGATCATTTGCCGATTGCCGATACCACGATCGGCGACTTGGCTCGTCCATCGATCACCAGACTCCTGGAGCGTGCGTTTCGACGGCCTGTCGAACCTGCTGAGGTCGATCGACGAGTCGCGCTCGTGACCGCGGCGGCCGAGCGAGGCGAGTCGTACGATGCCGGCATCAAGTCGGTCCTCGAATCGATTCTCCTTTCTCCTTACTTCCTCTTTCGCATCGAGAAGAATCAACTTCCCGACGGAAGCAAAGATGCCTACCGCATCACGGATCATGAATTGGCGGTTCGGCTTTCGTACTTGCTCTGGTCGACCATGCCTGATAATGAGCTGTTCGATTTTGCCGACAAGGGGACACTGCACAACCCCGATGTCTTGGCCGTGCAAGTCGAACGAATGTTGCAAGATCCCAAGTCGATTTCCTTATCGAGGGACTTTGCGGCACAGTGGTTTGGCTTCCGCGATATGCGGACGCATGAGATGGACCTTCGCCGGTTCGGCAACTTCAATAACCTTCGCGATCATTTCTACGCAGAGTCTTTGGCATTCTTCGATCACCTTTTTCGCGAAAACGCGTCCATTCTTGATGTGCTCGATTGTTCGTATGCCTTTGTCAACGCGCCCTTGGCGGCCCACTATGGATTGCCGGCCGTCGAGGGAGACACCATTCGCCAGGTACCTCTCGTCGATCGCCGACGCGGGGGCGTTCTCGGCATGGGTAGTACGCTCGTGGTCACATCGTATCCGACGCGAACCAGTCCCGTCCTACGAGGAAAGTGGGTACTCGAACAGATATTGGGAACGCCTCCGCCGCCACCTCCTCCCAATGTCAAGCCGGTCAATCGCGACGATACGATTAAAGATGGGATGACACTTCGCCAGCGTTTGGAAAAACATCGCGAGGTCGAAAGCTGTGCAAGTTGTCACGCGAAGATGGACCCGATCGGGTTCGGGCTTGAAAACTACGACGGTATCGGCCAATGGCGTGACCAAGACAATGGTTTGGCTGTCGACAACATCGGGACCTTGCCCGATGGGACGGAAGTACGGGGGCCCGAGGGGATCAAAACAGCATTGCTGTCGCGAAAGGAATTGTTTGTTCGACAAATGGTCGAGAAAATGCTGGTGTATTCGCTGGGAAGAAGCCTCGACTACTACGATGAATGTACTGTGCGAGGCACGATAGAGAGGCTAGAAGCGAGTCAGTATCGTTCGCATGAACTGATTCAGGCGATCGTTGAAAGCTATCCGTTTCAACATCGCCGAAATTCCGATTAGGCAAAAGTGAGGATTCCGATGAGCAAGGCGAATCGATGGCCGATCTCTCGACGAACGCTTCTTCGCGGCGCGGGCGCGATGGTCGGATTGCCTCTGCTTGAGGCAATGCTCCCTCGCTCGCTTCGGGCGGCCGAGCAGGCCAAGCCGCCGATTCGACTTGCGATCATGTACATGCCCAACGGTGTCTTTCTCCCCGCGTGGTATCCAGGCGGGCGGGGCAAAGATTATCCCCTATCATCCATTCTCGAACCGCTCGGCGAACTGAAGCATGATGTAAATGTCTTCAGCAACTTTCGAAACTCGGCCGGGTTGATGGGGGATGGTCATTACGCCAAGACGAGTTCTTGGCTCACCGGGAGAACCGCGGTCCGGACCAGTGGCAAGGGAATCCGCGCCGGCATCTCGATCGATCAATTCATTGCCGAGAAGTTTGGTCGGCAAACGCCTCTCGCGTCGATCGAGCTTGGCATCGATCCGGTTCACAACCTCGTCGACATGGGCTACAGCACCGTCTACGGTTGCCATGTCTCTTGGCGAACACCGACATTGCCCGCAGCCAAAGAGATCGATCCTCAACAAGCTTTTGATCGGCTCTTTCGATCGTCGCAGTTCGGTCGAACCTCCAGTGACAAGAGTGTTCTCGACATTGTTCATGAAGATGCGGTCCGACTTCGTCGCGACCTAGGGGGCACCGATCGACAGAAGCTTGATGAATACCTCGACTCGGTCCGCGAACTTGAGAAAAGAATCGATCTCGCCACGCATGCCGAAGATCGCAATTGGCAGCCCACCGGCCCACAAGCTGAATTCGTTCGGCCAACAGGGCCCTACGGCGACTACACCACGCATGTTCGGCTCATGCTTGACATCATCCTGTTGGCGTTTCGGTCCGACACGACGCGCATCGCCTCGTTTATGTTTGCCAACGATGTCTCAGGCAGAAACTTCTCGTTTGTGGAAGGGGTTTCCGATGGATTTCATCCTCTCTCGCATCACGAAAACAACCCCACCAAACAAGAACAGTACAAGCGAATCAACCGTTACCACATCGAGCAGTACGCCTATTTGCTTGGCAAGATGAAGGAGATTCGCGAAGCCGAGGGGTCCATGCTGGATCGTTCGATGGTTCTATTCGGTTCAAGCATCTCTGACGGCAACGCTCACAGCCCGTTTGAGACCCCCACGTTGCTGGCAGGAAGGGGGGATGGCCGAATCGTTTCCGGTCGACACATCGTCACGCCGATTCATACGCCCCTTTGCAATCTGTACGTGTCGATGCTTTCGTGTTACGGAATCCAGGCGGAATCCTTCGGCGACAGTGCTGGAAGCATCGATCGACTTCTCTTCAGTGATGAGCTCGATCGAGCTTAGGCATTCGTAATCGCCCTTTCGCCATTTGGATCTCATCGAATCGACAGCCGACGTCATTCACCCAGGGGAGATGTCACTCCCCCTCATAGTCGACCCAGGTCTTGGCTGTTTCGTATACCCTTACCCGGGCAAGGCGGGCAGGGGAGAGTTTCCCTTCGAGCAATTTCCACGCGACGCGGGCGATGTTCTCGACACTGGGGTTCTGACGCTGGAACTCGGCCGTGTCGACGTTGAGATGCTTGTGATCGAACCTTTTAATCAATTCCTGTTGGACGATCTCTTCGAGTCGACCCAAAGGTAAGAGCATCCCAGATTCGGGTTCAGGATGACCTTCGATGGTGACATCGACAACGTAGTTATGGCCGTGCCCGTTGGGGTTGTTGCATTTGCCGAACGATTGGAGATTCTGCTCGTCTGACCACTCCGACGCGTGAAGCCGATGGGCGGCAGAAAACTCAAATTGTTCGGTAAGGCGGACCATCTCTATCCTCTCCTTCTGCACGCTGAAGCGAAGATAGGGAGAGACGAAAAGTTCGAGCTCTTCCCATGTGGTGTTGGCCGGGGCCGACTGCATCAATTTTGATCCAATCGAAAGAATCGCGGTCGCCAAGGTTCCGCGCGGCGAGATTCCCTCCACCATCGATTCAAGTACGGGTAGAACCGTCTCGCTAACCCATGCATCGAGAACCTTGATATCGCACAGATACCCTGACACAGGATCCGGCATTCCCGATACCGTCACCCGCGCGATCAAGTAAGGAGAAACGAGCGCCGCCGTCGGCCAGCCTGCCCAGGCATTGCGAACCGGTCCAGGTTCGACCCCTTGGCCGATCGACGCACGAACTTCTCGCGACAGACGAATCATCGACGGCGTTCTCGCTGAACTCGGGAAGGGGTCTGCCTTGTCGCTACGCAACGGGCGCTGGGCATCCCCATGGTTCATGACATGGTAGGAGATCGCGGTGGGGCGTGGGAAGGTGGACGCGATCCATGTCGCTTCCCTGGTTGGGATCCCCCGAAGGAATCGGGACCCGTCAGGATCGTTTTCGGATCAGGCCGCCGACCGCATCCAGATCCAGAGAATCAAACTGACCCGAGCGGAACTTTTCGGTGGCGACAGCATTCATGGCCGCATTGTCCGTGCAGAGAGACAGGGGCGGAATCACCAGCGTTACTCTCTCTCGTTCCGCCATCCGTTCGAGCGAATCGCGAAGAAGTCGATTGGCAGCCACGCCGCCACCGACACAAAGGATTCGAAGCTGATGCTGCTGGAGGGCACGCCGACATTTCTCGACAAGCACATCGACGACGGCTTGCTGAAAGCTGGCGGCCAGGTCGGCCACTTCGCTTTCGGAAAGTTCTCGATCGCGATTCTTCGCGTTCTGACCAAAAGCAGCATAGAGGACCGCTGTCTTCAGTCCGCTGAAACTGAAATCGAGGTTTCCCTCGTCCATCAGCGACCGAGGAAACCCAAAGGCTTTCGGGTTACCTTGTCGGGCGGCTTCCTGAATGCTTGGCCCACCGGGATACGGTAGGCGAAGCAAACTGGCGATCTTATCGAACGCTTCGCCGGCAGCGTCATCCTGGGTGGCCCCGAGTAGTGTCAAGTCGTTCGCGGATTGACACAGAAACAGGTTCGTATGGCCGCCACTCACCACCAGTCCGATGCAGGGGAAGACCGGTTCGGGATGGCTCATTTGGCAAGCGTAGATATGCCCCTCGATGTGATGCACCCCTAAGAGTGGGATATCCAGCGCCAAGCAAAGTCCTTTCGCCGCCGAGAGCCCCACAAGAATCGCGCCGACCAAGCCGGGCGTATATGCCACCGCGACGGCCGAGAGTTCTTCGGGAGTGACTTTGGCCTGCTGAAGAGCATCATCAATGACCGGTAGAAGTCGTTCAACGTGCGCGCGAGACGCAATTTCTGGGACGACGCCGCCATAACGAGCGTGTATCGCCGCCTGCGAGGCAACAACGCTTGAGAGGATCGTTCCATCGTCGAGAAAGACCGCGGCGGCGGTCTCATCGCAAGTTGTTTCGATCCCCAGTAGGAAAGCCAAACCCGGTCCCTCCGCTACTTCGTTTCGACGGTGGGGGCCGGGGCGTTGATCTTGCCCCGAATGAATTCAACTGCTTTGGCAAGTTGTGTGTCGACGGGGCTCGCGGGCTCTTTCTCATTTGCCTCGTCTGGCGCCGAAGGCTTATCGCCCGCCTCGGCCGGATCCTTCTTGGATTCATCAACGGAAGGCTTCGAAGGGGGTTCGGGATGGGATCCATCTGCTCGCTTACCACGAACGCGGTCTCGTTTGGATCGCTCGACGAGATACGCTCTGTGTGCCTCGTCGGAGAGCGTGATGAGGAATCCCTCGTCGGGACGAACGCCCCAATCATCCTCTTCCTTGCTGTCCTTGAAGCGGTGAATATTCTTACCGCTCGGTCGGCGATAACTTGCGGTCGTCAACTTCAGGGCGCTCTTTCCATCGTCGAGTTCGATGACATTCTGAACGCTTCCCTTGCCGAAACTTCGCTCGCCGATGACGACTGCTCGGTGATGATCCTGCAGACATGCCGAGACAATCTCACTGGCACTGGCGCTCCAGCGATTGATGAGAATGGCCATGGGGATTCCTGCGAGAATTTCGTCGGCGGTCGCGGTGTATGATTTATCCTGTGTGTTTCGTCCCTTGGTGCTGACGATCACCCCTTCCTTTAAGAAGAGGTCGCAGATTTCGATGGCCGACGTCAACAGCCCGCCGGGGTTATCGCGCAGATCGATGATGACTCCCTTCACGCCGTCGGCTTGTACTTTTTCAAGCGAACGTCGAAGCTCGGCCGCCGTCTCTTGCACGAAGGAGGTGACACGGATGTACGCGATTTTCTGTTCGGGATCGATGAAGTAGTTCCAGGAGTCGTCCGGCTGGTGTCCTTCTCCCAGAACACTTTGGATGTTGATGAGTGCCCGCGTCAGGGTGATGTCGACGGCGGGTTCTTCATAAGGAGAATGCTTGACGGAAACGGTCACCGGTGTGCCGGGCTCGCCGGTGAGGTTCTCGACCACCTCGTTCTGTGACATACCCTCGACAGGCTTTCCATTGACGCTGATGATGCGGTCGTCGGCGAGGATTCCTGCCTCGTAGGCTGGTGTGCCGAGCACGGGGCTCAGAACTTCGAGGAACGGTTCGGATTGCTTTTTGGGCCGAACTTGAATCCCGACGCCGCCGAACTTGCCCGTGGTTGCCTGATTGAACTGTTTGAACTCTGTCGGCGGAATGAAGTTCGAGTAGGGATCAAGTTCTTCGAGCATGCCGTTGATGGCATGTTCAATGAGCTCTCGTCGATTGACTTCTTTGACATAGTTGCGGTCAACATGCTCCAAAGCGTCGACAAATAGGCGATAAAGCTCGGCTTCGTCACTTTTGACGGTTTCGCTTTGGGCCGCCTGCCAGGCGACAAGAACCGTGGTGATGAGGACAAAGACCCATGCAAGCAGCGTGCGAGACATTCACAAACCCCTGAAACAGACCAGCACTGACCAAGATCTATTTTACTCTCCGTCGGGTCACGCCGCCATCAAATCAAATCGGGCGAGGCTTCACCTTCGTTCCCGGCTTGATCTGATCACCCGGATGAACGATGACGGTCTCTCCCTGACTCAGTCCCGAGAGAATCTGGGCATCCACACTATTCTTTTGGCCGACTTCCACAGGCCGAAGCTCGGCCAGGCCGTCGCGGGCGACAAAGACGCTCCAGCGATCTTCTCGCCGAAAAAGACAACTCACCGGGATTTGAAGAACATTATCCCCCTTCCAGATGACGATATCGGTCTCGACCCGATAGCTATCCCCCAGCGTCCCACGGTCCTCGGGCGGGCCTGCAAAATCGATGATCACGTTGACACGCTGTTCTTCGACGCCGAGAGCCGACACTTTCGTGAAGGCCTGCGGCTCGACGCGCCGAACGACGCCCGACAGCGTCTTCCCCCCTCCCCATTGCTCCACGCGAACATCTTGTCCCGAGCGAATCTTGACAGCGTCCTCACTCAAAACATCGACTTCGATTTCGAGATCGGCGGGATCACCGACTTCAATGATCGGCGTCCCTGGGCTGACCACGGCCGAGCTCTCTTGTAGCACTCGCAACACCGATCCCGAGATCGGGGAATGAACATCCATTCGCCACTCAGCATCGGTCGTGGCCGGCGAGTTATTGGGTCGAAAATGTGTCAGGGCGGCACGGGACTGTTCCAGTTCGAATCTCGCGATCGTGACATTGAACCTGGCAGCGGCATGTTGCTCGGTGTCGGATCGGAGGGCGAGCTCGGCATCCTCCAATGCTTCACTCGATGCGGATCGACTTTCTTGCAGCGACTTTATTCGCTTGAAGTGAAGTTGCGAGCGCTCGAGCGAAGCTTCGCTTCGTTTGAGCTCGGCCTCGGCCCGCTGAAGGGCGGCCTCGTTGGCGGCCACCTTGGCTTCAGCTTGGGCCAAGCTCCGGGCATCGAGAAGAGAAGGATCCGCAGGCTCGATACTGGCCAGCACCGTCTCTTGCCCCGTCACCTTGTCACCCGGTTTGAGTTCAATGCGAAGAAGTCGCCCCGCCAACGAACTCGAAATGACGTAACGATCACGAATGCGAGTCTTCCCCTCTTCGCGAACCACCACGGCGAGCGGACCTTGGCGAACAGAGGCCAAATCGACCAACACGACCGGGGGAAGAAACGAATAGATCAACGCTCCTATCGCCGCCAAAGCTGCAAGGATGATGACACCCCGGCGTGCGAGCGAGGTCAACGATCGCTGTTTGATCAGACTAGTCGCCACCTGGTTATTCCTTTGTCTTCAGAACCGCGATCAAGTCCAAGTGATCGAGTTTTCGTCGAACGATCAAGCCAGAGATGATCGCCGCGATGAGCACGATAACCACGGCCAGCCCGTACGTCGAAGGGTTAAGGTGAAACGGAAGCCGAAATAGTTCGGTGTCAAATGTCGAAATCGCTCCATACGAACCAAAGTGCCCCAACACTAGCCCCACCGGAATGCCGATGAACGTCAAGATGGCCAATTCTCCAAGCAGAATGGCAGAAATCTCTGTTCGGGTGAAGCCGAGCACGCGAAGACTCGCCAATTCTCGACTTCGTTCGCTGACGGCTAGGCGCGCGGCGTTGTAGACGACCCCGAAGGCGATCACCATCGAGAATATCGTCTGAAACATCACCATGAAGAGAAGAGTATCGGCCAACGTCTTGCGGAAATTATGCAACGCGGCTTCTTTGATACTTACCCCCGCGACAAAGGGCATCTTCTTCAGCGTCTTGTAGAGCTCGTCCGAAAGTTTCGAATCGCATCGGACGTAGACCCCCGAGACAAGACTCCCTTCACGCATCATGCTGTTCAGACTGCTGATTTCCATGTAGGGGGTCGTCCCCAGAAACTCCTTCGCCAATCCCGACACCACAATTTGCCGGGTCGGTCGGCTCCCTTCGAGCACCTCGACGGTGACGGTATCGCCGGGACGAGCGCCGATTAGTTGCGCCAGTTTCTCCGACAGAAGGAGCCCCCCTTTGGGGACATCGATTCGGCGAATCTTGTCGTCGACAAGTTGATACTGCATCGCGTGCTCTTGCAGACCGACAATGGCTGTTCGTCGCCAGCGATGTTCGAAACGAAGTCGTGCCGGCACACTTCGAAAGGGCTCGACCGACATCACCCCGGGAAGATGCTCGATCTCTTGCAGGACGTTTCTACCTCTTGGCTCGACAAAGGTGAGCGTCAGATGCTCGCACCGCTGTAGGGTGAAGACGACATCGATCATGTAAAAAATGCCGTCGGCCGTGCATCGACCGAGAATTAAAACGCCGACAGCCAAGGCGATGCCAAGGATCGACATGGCGGACTTGACCGGCGTTCGCTCCATATGCCGAAGGACCATCCTAGTGGTGTTTGAAAAGAACCTGGCTAGGCCCAATCGTTCGAGGATCGTGGGACCAAACTCGGCCGGCGGTTCGGGCCGCATCGCCTCGGCAGGGGGAAGAACGACGGCTCGCCGAACACTGCCCGCCGTTCCGAAGAATCCCGCCAGCAAAGCGATGCCGGCCGCGGTGAGAACGAGTCTTGGTGTGAGATGGTACTGCAGGATGGGGAAGCTGAAGAACTGAGTGTACATCACGGTCATGCCGTGCCCCATGTATCCCCCTGCCAGAACGCCTGCTCCCCAGCCAAACCCGACGATCAGGAACGCGAGTTTCAAGTAATGCCAGCCGATGGACAACTTTGAATAGCCTAGCGCTTTTAAGGCGGCGATCTGCTCACGCTGGGTGCCGATGATTCTGCTGACGACAAGATTCAGAAGGAACGCAGCGACCAACAAAAAGACCGAGGGGATCATCACGCCTACATGGCGAAGGTTCTCGATCTCGTCGGATAAAAAGCGGTTGGAGAGTTGATCTCGTCGCGCGTACGATCCGAATCCGCCGAACGTTTTGATCAAATCATCGACACGTCGAATCGTCTCTTGAACGTTGGTATCGGGCATCAGTTGTAGAGATAAATCGTTGAAGGCTCCTTCCATGTCGAAGGCCGCCTCGAGTGCTTTGCGATTCATCCAAAAGATCGCGAAACGGCTGGGATCCGGGATCAGGTCGCCGGGCCGAATCTGGTAAACGTATTCGGGTGAAAGAGCCACCCCCACGATGTGCAACCGACGCAGCCGACCGTTCATGATGACTTTGCATGAATCGCCGGGCCCCATCGACCAAGCTTTCGCGAAGGCCTCGCTGACGAGTACGTTGTCAACGTCGCGCGGTTCGAGGAATCGGCCAGCCCGCAAATGAATCCAGTTGAGCCCGCCCCGCGTATCTTCGGGCAGCGACAAAAGCCGAGCGCTGGCCGGTTCGCGAAGTTCCGGGATATCGAGCGTGACATCTTTCGAGATTCGGGTCTGTGCTGCCAGGACACCTGGAAGTTCTTCGATGCGATGGATCAGTGACAATGGGGCACGTTTGAGCATCGCAAACAGGTCGGCAAACCGATATCGATCGTAATAAGAGGCCTGTGTCAGTTGAAGTGATTCCATGGCGCTCATCGCCATGACGAAGATCGCAATGCCACACGCCATGACAGCCGCAATGGCGATCGCTTGTCCGCGGATATTCCACAGATCCCGCCACAGTTTTCGATCGAGAGACGTCACCGAGCGGCCCTCACCCTTTCACGAACGGCACTTCGTCATCGAAGCGAGCCGACTACATCAAGCCAACATCGAATTCACCACGAGAGGTCTCGCGGACGCGACTTCGTCTCGTTGACATGGAGATGGGCGATTCTTCCATCGGCAATAGAGATGACGCGGTCGGCCATGGCGGAGATCCCCGCGTTATGTGTGATGACAGCCGTGGTCGTCCCAAGCTCTTGATTGATTCGCTCGATCACTTCGAGCACAAGAACACCAGTCTCGAAATCCAAAGCGCCGGTCGGCTCATCACAAAGGAGAACATCGGGCCTCTTCGCGATGGCGCGGGCGATGGCGACACGCTGTTGTTCTCCGCCTGACATTTGCGAGGGAAAATGGTCGAGCCGATGGCTGAGCCCGACCATTTCCAGAGCCTCTCGGGGCTTCATGGGATTGGTCGAGATCTCGGTCACGAGCGCAACATTCTCTGATGCCGTCAAGCTGGGGATCAGATTGTAAAACTGAAAAACAAAGCCGACATGTTGGCGACGGTACTGTGTCAGTTGATCGTCGGTGTAGTCGGTCAGATACTTATCTTGAAAGCGAATCGTGCCACTACTGGGGATGTCGAGGCCGCCCAGAATGTTGAGTAGGGTCGACTTTCCGCTTCCCGAAGGGCCGAGCAAAACGCTGAACTCTCCTTCGAAGAGATCCAGGTCGATCCCACGCAATGCCGAGACATCGACCTCTCCCATGTGATAGGTCTTCGTCAACTGACGCGCTTCGAAGACGCCGACCCCTGCATCAAGGGATACCGGCGATTCGTCCGAGGAAGCAGGAAGCGATGACTTCGTGTTCATGGCCGCCCCCACGACGGCAGAGTTATTTCGCACCAAAGCAGTCTTCATTCTACGACCTCCTTCCGCAGGCGACCGAACTTGCTCGCAAAGTTGTCCCCTTCATGCTTGATCAAGGATTTCCTCGTGAACGCTGGAACCGGTTCTACTTTGATGCGAAGCGCCGATCGGTAGAAATTGTCGCAGTCGGTTGCTCTACCTGCCCTGACTCGCCGCGGTGGGTCATCATGGGGCAAAGGCGATCAAGAAAAGCGAGGGGATGATTATGCGGGTGGGTCTCTTGGTTCGGCTAGTCTGCACGTTTTGTCTTTTGACCGCGGACGTCTCGCTACTTCGAAGTGAAGAGCCGACCGATGGCGCGGCAAAAGCATCGTCGACTTCGACGCGATCGGGAGAGGAGTTGGTGAAAGAGAATTGCATGCAGTGCCATCGGTCGGACAACCCAAAGTATCCGGATCACAATGTCGGCTGGGTGTTCGGCAAACGTTATTCACATGCCGGCTGGAAGGACAATATTGATCGGATGGAAAAGATTGCATTGGCGGATCAGTACATCAGCGAGCCATGGTCGGCCGGTGACAAAGAGAAGATGGTGAAGTACCTTACCGAGCAGACGGCCGTCCTTTGGTCGCAGACCCAGTCGATCGGCATGTTCCATTTTTCGTTCGTCCATTTTCCGATCGCGCTCGTCAATGTCGTTGTCTTATTCGAGGCACTCGGGTGGATGTTCGGCTGGCCGATCCGTCGCGACTGGGTGCATGGCCTGTTGTTTTTGACCGTGATCTCTGCGGCAGTGGCGGCGGGTTTGGGGCTGCTGCTGATCAGCGAGATGACCGCTTCTCTCAGCGAAGACCTTTCCGATCACCGGACTGCTGGTCTCGCGACCGTTGGAATCAGTCTCACAGCATTGCTACTTCGCGAACTGGCCATCAGAACGAAATCAGGCACGAGCCAATGGGCTTATCGGCTTGTTCTTTTGCTCGCAGCAGCCGCGGCCGGGGCGGCGGGGCACTTGGGGGGCGTCCTTGTTCATGGAGAGTTCCTCAACCAGTGGATCACGGGTTGACGAACTCTCTCTTCTCAGGAGCGAGCCGCGCCCCCGACATCGACGAACAAAGGGGGGAGGTCGATGCCGGGAACGAGGAGTGGCTTCAGGAACGAAGGCTTTCGGCCGATTACACTTCGACCAGGACTCCTTCAGATTCCACTTCTGTTTCCAAAATCTCTTCCAATGTCTGCGAGCGGGCCCTCATCATTCTTTCAAGCCGATGTTGGAACTGACTCATCGCAAAGGTCGAGAATTGATCGACGGTCAGACCAAACGGGACATCGTCCCCGTAACAGGCGAATGCTTCGAAGATAATCGAAAGGGCCGGCTGCAACAATTCGTTGATCCGGGATTCGATCACTTGCCATACTCCCTCGCCGTGCTCGGCAACCAACCGCGAAAGCAGAAACACGCCATAAGCAATGTGACGCGACTCGTCCCGTTTCAAATAAGAGACCATCTGTCGCATCCCGGGCATCAGGTTGCGTTCTTCCAAAACCGTGTAGTAGCCGTGATAGCCAGTCTCGGCCAAAATCCCTTCGACGACGAGGTTGTAAGTGACACTCGCCTCGGCCTGGGCCTCGGCACTCGGGTCATCCCGAAGTCGGCCGAGCGATCTCGGTAACTCGTCGTGAAAAATCTTCGCGTAGCTGGGTGTCTCGAATCGCGAGAGATCCTCGTGAGCATGACAGACTTCGTCGAGAAATCGGCGGAAGCCATCCACATGCTTGGCTTCTTCAAAAAGGAACGACGTCAGGTACATCTCCTCTTCGAGCCGACCCTCAAGGGCGATCACGTTGATCAAAGGAAGAAGGTCCAGCGTCACCGCTTCTTCGCCCGACTGGAAAATCGTCGTCAGACGCAGCAGAAGATCTCGCTCGCGATCATTCATCTTGAGCCAATCATGGCGATCGGCCGAGAAGTCAATGTCGGCCGGATCCCAAGTACCGAGCTTCTTGGCCTTTCGCCAGAGCCGCATCGCTGGGTGAGATGGACGCAGGCCTCGCGCCGATGTCGTTTGAAATCCCTCCCGAATCATCATCATCTCCGCCTCCCGGCCGTTCGATCACCCCACCTTGGCAACCGATCGTCTGGACATTTCGTCGAGTGACCGTCAATCAACCTATTGAGAGTTTCTCAATAGGTTTAGGATAACCTCGGATCACCCCGTTTCAATCCTTAATTGGCTATTTTGGTTTTCCGGTGGACGGAAGAAGAAAAGCAAGTGATCGGCGAGCAATGTCGCTGTAAGTACGATTTAAAAAAGGGAGTTATGGTCACGGTTGACGTCAAGGATGACGCGGGATCGGCCTCACGGCCGACCGGCAGGCGAGTCATTCGGAGCCTTTGGCGAAGCGGGTCCGCAGCACTCTGCCTTGGGCCTTTGGCATGCCGAACGGGCGGAGCGACGATCGACGCGAGCGGTCGTGGCAACGCTTTAGTCTTTGGGTCGAAAGTATCGTCCGACTCGACCGAGTTGCAATTGCCACCAGCCGAATGTTTCGGTGAGCCATTTGTAGAGTGAGGCTCCGACGAGCGTTCCCAAGGCGATGGACATAAAGACGAAGAGAGCGGTAACGATTCCGTCGATCCCCTTGTCGCGATCGCTCAGCATCTGCGTAACGCTCACGAGCCCGAGCGATCCCGGCACAAGGAGCCAGAAACTGGGCAAAAACGTCACCATCGCCGGCGGTCCGTGGAATCGCAATTGAATCAGATATGCAAGCGGCGTAGCAACGAGCATTCCGAAGAACCCGCTCCCCGCACTTCCGAACACCCCCGATGCGAGGTGCTGAGTTCCGAACGTCACAAGTAGGACGAACAACATCCAGAAGAACGACTTCCTCGGCGCAGAAAAATACAGATACGCCCCCATTCCAAACACGACAACTCCCGCCCAGGGTATCCATGTGCTGGAATCAATTGCTTGTAGGTCGGCTTCGACAACATTCGCGGGAGAGTAGCCAACAGCTATCGCACCCGCAACGAGTCCCAAGGCCAGCAACCCAAGTTGAACAAAGCCGGTGATAAGCCGGCTCGATCCACTCACCATGTCGCCGTACGCGAGTTCCACCATCCCAAGGGTCAGCATCGCTCCTGGGAGGAACGCAATCAGAGGTGGAACCAGAACGTGAACGGGATCGATGGGTAGTCCTTGCTTGATGGCGAGAAACACTAAGGTGGAGACCATCGCGGCAGCGACGACGGGCAACATCACCGAAAGCACTTGCCGGCGACGATCGAGCCCCTTCAAGAGACCGACGACCGCGCCAAGCACGGCGGCGGCGCCGATGTTTTTCGCCGTCGGCCCAAGCAACATCGTCACGCCGACCGATAAAAGGATGTTGCCTAGCACGTCACCGGCGATGCCGAACCGAGATTTTGTTCGGAGAATCTTCGCGAACTGTCTTTGTCCATCTTCAAGGGGAATCGATCCACGTACCGCTTGTTCGCCGAGCGTGTAAATGTCAGCGATCTGGTCGAGGCGAAGCGATTGCGTCGGACCCTCGACAAACGTGACATGCTCCTTGTCACCGTCATGAATGCTGACGTAAACAACGGTAGGAAACGCAACCACGCGCGATCGTCGGATGCCATAGGCAGTCGCGACTCGGCGAAGCGTCAACTCTACTTTTGCCGTCTGCTCACCACACGCAAGATAGGCTTGGCCCATCCGCAACATGAACTCAAGCAACAGCGAGGTGTCGACGCTCTGCCGTTGATTGTTCATGCTCGAAGATACCTCAATTCGCGTTCAGGCCGTGATGCGTGTCGAAACCCATTCTGCCCCGCCGACGAACGAAAGTTGGCTGCCATCGTACCGTTCTCATGAGGAGTAGGCACGCGTCACAAGTCGATGCCGCTCTCGCATACTTCTCCGTTAGTCTAGTGTGGGTCGACCGGTAGTACCAAAGATCCTACCGAAGGAGACGATTTCTCCAGGCAACAGAAGTTGCCCTGGAATGGGGGGAGTGGCTTTGAATTGGAGTGAAACAGTGACAAGGTTCTTGGTTACGGACGGAGCGTCATGGATTCCTCTTCCAACATGGGTGAATAAAGACGAACGCGACGAAGATGTCGAGAGTTGGTACCATGCGCCACGAATTTTTTTCAGGAAGCGATAGATTACGATGATCCCTTGTCTGAATGCGGAGAGGGTGGCGCGCTTGGCCGAGGGAGTGTCTATAAGTTAGGGACGGGGCCAATTGCCGGGCCTGTTGCCGAACCGAGGCTTGCCGGCGGATGGAAGGGGATGGGGGACTGGATGAGCGGAATCGTCTCGTTTCTACGAGCCATGGCCGGCAAGGTGATTGTTCCTCAGATCGAAAAGAAGTTCAAACAGTTTGAGCGAATGTGTCAGCAGGTTCGCTCGACGCAACACGCCACGCTGTTTCGAAAGATCAGGCACTGTGCCGGCAGCCAGTTCGGCCGGGACCATCATTTCAGCCAGATCAAAAGTCTCAACGACTTTCGTCGGCAGATACCAATCGCGACTTATGACTACTATCACCCGTACGTTAAGAGGGTAACCGAAGGGGACATCGAAGCGATGTTTCCTCGCGGTGAGAAGATTCTGATGTACACGCTGACCAGCGGGACGACCGACATCCCGAAGCTTATTCCTGTCACGTCCACGTGGTTTCAAGAGTATCGGCAAGGGTGGATGGTTTGGGGCGTTCGAGCTTTCACCGATCATCATCCACTCTTTTATTCGAAGCTGGCGGGGATTGCCGGCAACTGGGACATGAGACGAACGCCGACGGACTTACCATGTGGGATGGCGAGTGGATTGTCGGCGCGGTTGCAGCATCCGCTTGTGCGAATGATGTACGTTATCCCCGCATCTATTTTCGAAATCGACGATGTTGACGCGAAATACTATGCATCGCTTCGGTCAAGCGTTCCGGAGCCGGCCGGCCTCTTTTTGACGGCGACGCCAGCCACGGTCGTCAACTTCGCAAAGTTGGCCGACCGATGGAAGGAAACTCTCATTCGCGACATTGCCGATGGAACGATCTCGCCCGATTTCGCGATTCCCGAGCCCGTTCGACAGGAGATTCTTCGCAAGCAAGGAAAGCCCCGTCCCGAACGTGCTCGCGAGTTAGCGAGTATCGTCGAGAAGACCGGGAGGCTTTACCCCAAGGATTTCTGGAATCTGGAACTGGTGGCGTGTTGGTTGGGGGGAACGGTGGGGACTTATGCCCAGCACATTCCTCTTTACTATGGACAGGTCGCGAAGCGAGATATCGGTTTACTCTGCAGCGAAGGACGCTTTACGATCCCGATTGATGACGATACTCCCGCGGGTGTTTTGGAGATTGCCAGTCACTACTACGAATTCATTCCCGAAGCAGAAATCCACTCTCCCAGTCCCACCATTCTCGAAGCACACGAGCTCGAAGTCGGCCAGAGGTACTTCATCTTGATGACGACCGCAAGCGGTCTGTACCGTTACAACATTGTCGATGTGATGCGGTGCACCGGTTTCTTCTACGAAACCCCCATCCTGGAATTTCTGCACAAAGGTCAGCGCGTGGCGGACATGGAGGGAGAGAAGATCTCGGAGTACCAACTCGTGAAGGGGGTCGAAGAAATCGTCGGCAAGTTGGGCGTTCCAATCGCGGGCTTCACGGCCTTACCGGTTCGGCCAGAAGAGACGAGCGACCGCGTTGCGTCGGCACCTTATTACGCGATTCTTATCGAAGAGCAGGACCTTCCAGGAGCCGATCAGGCACGCGCCTTTCTTCGTGAGCTTGATCGATGGTTGATCGAACGAAACCCGATGTATCAGGGGAAGCGGTCGGACCTTTATGTCGGTCCTCCTCGATTGGTTCGTATCCCCTCGGGAACTTGGGCCCGCTTTGATGCTGAGCAAGTCAAGACGCGTGGCGTCAGCGAGGATCACTACAAGCATCCTTGCTTGCTGCTCGATGACCAACTCCTCGCGGCGATCCCGCGCGTGGAAGAAATCACGATTTCATGATGCGTGAACCTTCCGCGAGGAAGATGTGCTCTATTCCATCAGGGGCATCGAGACGTTGTCGTCTGTAGGAGACCTATCTATGGATCGCTTTCAGATTCGCTTGGCCCGGCCAGAAGATCTCCCTGTCCTTTATGCTCTTCTATTGGAATTGGCCGAGTACGAAAAGCTTCTCGATACGGTGAAGCTGACGGAGGAGAATTTCGGCAAGGCGCTTTTCGAATCGCCGTCGATGATTGAAGCTATCCTGGCCGACATGGAGGATGAGTCGGTCGGCTTTGCTCTCTTTTATCCGGTCTTTCCAACCTTTCTGGGTCGCGCGGGGATGTATCTCGAGGACATCTTCGTGAGGCCCGCCTGCCGAGGCTTGGGAATCGGAAAGAAGTTGCTTTCAACCGTCACGCGAATCTCGCGGGATCGCGGACTGGGTCGCGTGGATTGGGCCGTGCTTGACTGGAACGAGCCGGCCCAAAAGTTCTATCGTTCGTTGGGCGCTCGTCCGAAAGAAGGCTGGACGGTCTATCAACTGGTCGGCGACGCAATGGAATCCGTGGCCAATGAAGGGACCGATCTCTCGACGGCTCGTTGAAGCAGTCGCTTCGCTCTTGATCAATGATCCATGAGGAAGCCGGCATCTTGCGAGATCAACCCGCGTACGGAGTCTTCGATGAGGATTCGCTCGGGGGAAAGAGACTTGGCTCGCTGACGAATAGGCTCGGGGATCAGACGAGCGAGCTCGGCTTGCTGCTGCGGATCGTGCCGAGCCTCGATGATCGAACCGGCGCCAAAAGGAGCATCAAACACCACCGCGGAACCTTCGGAATCGACATCAATCACCCAGCCTCGGTCGGCCCCGAAGTAGAGGATAAGCGTATCTTTCTCGACGCTCGAGGAGCGAGGCGTGCGAGATTCGAGCGCCAAATGCCCGATCTCGGCCGCAGGGAAACTCCCGAGTTTGACGGCCGTCTCCATCATGGCATCGTAGTGAGGCCGTAAGTACGCGAGCAGGGATCGATCCTCGGCCGTTCGACCGATGGTTTCGACCAGGCGCGCATGTCGACGAAGAACTTTGGGACCGAGATCGGTTGCCATGCCGATCGAAGGATAAAAGAGTCGGGCGGCCAGAAAAGCGAGTTCGATCTCGTCGCGGTCGGCTCGATCCGCATCTATGGAGAGGATGATCTTCGCGAGCCGTTCGCTTGCCTGCGGCTCTTTCTTTGCCATCGCCACGGCCTGTTGAGCCAGCTCTTGATAAAGCAAATCCATCCCAAGCCGAGTCGTTTTGCTCGCCTGTTCGAGAGCTTGGCTCGCCTCGCGATCGCGTCCCTGCATGGCCAAACCGATCGCGAGCTTGAATCGAATTCGGTCAATCTTCTTCGACAGTTTTCCCTCATTCAAGGATTCCTGTTGAGCGAACTCGAGCGCGAGTTCAAGCGGACCGCATGCCTTGGCCGGCTCGCCGAGATCAAACAGAGGGATGTCCGATTGATGTTCGAGCGTTCTCAAATAACGACCTTCCAGCTCGGAACGCTGTTTGGGAGAAAGTCTTTTCGGTTCCGTGCGAGCGCGCTCGACACTCCGCGCGAGATCCTCGAGTCGCTTCTGTGAATTGGAAAATGATCCCTGCGTCCGCTCGGCCATGGCGAGACCTTGCTCATCCAGATAGACGAAGAAAGATGCCCGCTTATTGCCAGCATCGGCACTCTTTTGACGTATCGATAGCGCCAATTTGAACGACCGGACGGCGGCGTCAGCTTGCCATTCGTCCAAGGCGAGCCAACTTTGACGCTCATGAAGAAACGCCACCATCGGATGATCCGCAGGGATGTTCTTTGCCGATTCGGCCGCAAGGCGAAGCGCTTCGTGTGCCTGGGGCCGACCGTCGACGCTTTTGCGAAGACTATCCGACTCTCGGCCGCGGTTATAGATGATGAACTCCGCATGCTCGCGAGGAGTGCTGCCGGACGTTTCGCTCGCCAGGCGAAACTGCAGGGCGGCATCGTCAAAGCGACCCATCGCATAGAGAAGTTCGCCGTAATCACTCATGGCCAGCGACGCAATGGTAAACCAACCGAGATCGACTTCGTTGCGAGCGGTCGATGGTCGGGCACGATCAACGCGCTTGGGGTCCATCTCCTCCCCGGCCATCTTCCCGAACCGATCAATGGCTTGACGGTAGAGTTCCTCCGCTTCACTCCATCGACCCTGTTTGTGACGAGCGACTGCCTGAACGTGGAGTTCGATGGCCGAGGATTGATTCGGGTCAGGCTCATGCCACTGCGCGATGTTCTCGAACTTGCTGCGAATCTTTGTGTCGTCGAATGTGTCGGGATCATCTCCTTCCAGGGAGAAAAAGGCGTTCCGCTCGCCCGAGGGAAGATAGACGGCCAACTGTTTTGCCAACTCTCGTACGTGGGACGACAGACTGACCGTGTCCTCTTCTTTGCGAAGTTTTCGCAGCAGCGCGACGTCCTTCTCGTCGACGGAAATCGAGAGTGATTGCCCCGGATGCAGGTCGTCGCTGCTGATCATCCAGTCGTAGAGTTCCGCCCGAATACTTGGGAGCATCCAGGGCGTTTCATCCAGCCACCAGTTGCCATTTAGACCGGGCATGTTGCCGACAAATAGGGCGATGTCTTTTCGCTCGGCCCGCATTCTGGTGGCGGCGGCTTCAAGGCGAGCACGATATCCCCAGTAAGAAAGCGACGCCAAGATGGTCAAGAAGATACCCAGTGAACCCGCTAACCAGAACCAGCCACGACGACGCCGGGCCGATGAATGGGACCAATTGCTCATGGGTCGTCGGTTCGAAGAATTGACCTGGGTCACCGCGGTCGGGGCCATCTCCGGCGTCGAGCGATCTCCACCGCTTCCTTTGGGAGGCTGCGTCCCGATGGAAGGATGAGCAAAGGAAGCAGATGCCATCGACACGATCGCGGGGAGATTCGATCGCTCGGCATGGGGCTCGAGCAGCGACGCTAACTCGTCAGGTGTCTGAATTCGTTCTTCTGGCTGTTTGGATAGAAGTCGATTGATGATCGCTGAGAGATCGGGACCGACGAGCCCGTTGAATTCATGGGCGGGAGGAGGTGTGTGAAGCCGATGGGCGTCCATCAAGGAACTCAGCGAGCGGTACTTCTCGCCGCTAAAAGGGGGCGTCCCCACCAGCAGGTGATAAAAGCTACAGCCGAGGCTGTAAAGATCCGCGCGAATATCGACGTCGTGGCTGTCGTCGAATTGTTCGGGAGCCATGTATTGGTACGAACCGATCGCCGCTTGCGCCGTGAGTTGGCCTGTCGATAGGATTTCCGACTTACAAAGGGCTAAGCCGAAATCGAGAATCTTAACGTGACCTCGTGAGGAAACGGCTAGGTTTTTCGGCTTGATATCACGATGGACGAGTTCATGCCGATGGGCATCAGCCAGACCCAATGCCGCTTGCCGGACAATCTCACAGGCATCTTCCACGGGGATGCCGTGCAGCCTTCGCACGAGTTCGTCGGCATCCAGGCCGTCAATGAACTCCATGACCAGAAAATGAATCTCGCCTGTCAGACTGGCGTCGAGCGCTTGCACGATGTACGCCGAGTTGAGTCGACCGATCGCGCGCATCTCTCGTCGAAAGCGCTCGATCGCACGCGGGTCGTCAAGCAAGTGCGGCGCGAGGACCTTGACCGCGACGGGCTTGTGCAAGTGAAGATGCAGGGCTTCGTAGACCGAACCCATGCCGCCGCGACCCAGGACTCGGCGAATCTGGTACTCGCCCAATCGATGACCGATTAAGGGGTCGTTCGACCAGCTTCGGTGGGCCGGTCGGGCCGGGAACATGGCATCGGTATCGTCCGGTCCAGTCTCGTCGGGGATGTCGCTCGAAACCATGTCGCTACCCGATTCGTTGTGGCCGAATACCCTTGGTACATTTTTGTAGGGGAAGATAGCCGCGCAGGCCGAAACGAATCAATTGGCCGAGGGAAATGCGCTTCGCGAAAGAAACTCGACGATCGTACGCGCTTCGAGTTTTTGGGATGATTGCACGGCGGATTTTCCGGTGCCAGGGTTGGTCGGGTCGGCCTCTTTGGCCATGACTCGCGTCACATTCATGACAAAATCGATCTCCGACTCGATTCGCACGACGTGCCCTTGGTCGGCATGAAAGACGATCTTCGCTTGACCGGGCTTGGGGGCGTCAATCGACGCAATCACGGTTTCCCCTTCGGGACCTGGCTGCCGGGTCGGTTGACCACTGATGCGAAGTTCCCCTTCAATGAGCAGACGGGGTCCGTCGCGATCGATCACGTGCAGGCGGTTTTCACGAACGAGATCGACCAGTCCCGCGGCTAGCTTTTCTTGTCGGCTCCATCGAAGCTGTTGGTCGATGGGACTCTTGGGAAGCCAGGACCAAAGGAGCACGACATGCCGACGAAGTTGAGCGGCGGCGGCTGTCATGCTTGCAGACTCTTTGGTCCGCGCCCCGGGGCGAAGATCCATCAGCATTCCCTGGCGGTCGAGATCGACTTCCCAATCTCGCCCGATCCACTCGCGATACATGTCTGTCGGCGAAGCATCCTTTCGGCTTGGTTCATCGAGCGTATCGAAGACGGTTTTCGCTTTACCCTGCGTGAGCGAACCCTTTACCCGGTCGTACTGCGCTCGAAGCCGAACGATTTGCTCGGTCTTCTCGATTGGTTTGAGAGAAAGAGTACAGATTGTTTGAGATTCAATGAGAGGCGACCCGGGGGCGAGATCTTGGATTCGCTGTCGATCGCTGATGCGATAGGCAACGATCTCGTCTTGCTGCCAGCGCAGCTGAAGATCCTCCCAAGAGACGTTTTGGGAAGGATTGCTGGCCGACTTGTCGAGGTCGTCTGACTCGTCGCCGGCCAACGAACAGAGACTCGCGAGGATCGCCCCGCAGGCGAAAAGCATCAAAGCCGAGCCACCGTCAGGACATCATCGAGCGGATCGGGCTTCCACGTCCTCGGGAAGCCGGCTTCGACGAAGTCTTGCAGCATGAGTTGGGCGGCGATCATGTCTCGCCGAGCTTTTCGCTTTTTCTTTGGGAGCTTGGTGTGGGCGAGCAGCGCATCCGCCTCGGCCGTGGTGAAGCGCTCGTCCCAGAAGTAGACATCCAGGCCGGTCACACCCCGAAGCCAGGCGCCGAACTTTCGGGCCGACTTGGCTTTCTCTCCCTCTTTGCCAGAAATCTTGACGGGGATGCCGACGACCGCCTTCGAAATGCCCTCGGCACGGATGATCGCTCGAAAATAGTCGGAATCGACTTCCGGACTGCGCCGAGTGTAATTCTGCCAGGGGACACAAATCTTGAGATCGTCATCGACCTGAGCCAAGCCGATCCGCTTGTCGCCGTAATCGACGCCCATCCAGCGAGCCATCGTGCCACCTTCCTTGATGCGGACCTGTGTCAGGTCGCTAACTGTTTCTGACAGGCTAGCGAGGGAGAGCCTTCCATGATCGCCAGCCCAGCGGCGGGTCACCCGAGATGTCCCGCAGTCGATTATTATACAATCTCGCCCCGATCCCGAAAGAGGAGATATCTCGGCCTAGCGGATGAGCAAAATCTCATCCTTGGCCTGTCATACTTTTTTGCCGGCGATTCTCCCCTTATCTGTCCAAGCGGTCGGGCGATCTACCGGACGCATATCCGTGACCCGGCGACGAAATTCATTGGGGGAAAGCCCCGCCAGCGGACTGATTTCTAGGGGGACGGCGGGCTCCCCTTCGGGATTCGTGGGATAAGAAATTCCCGCTTCGGTCAGCCATCGGCCCGCGCGACGAGTAATCGCTTGCTTGACGACATCGGGCGAATGATCGCCGTCGGCATTCTTCACCGGCTCGTACTCTTCGGTTCGGCTGGTTTCCATGACAGCGACTCGATCGGCTAAAGGAAGAGAGTCGAAGATAAACGTTTCGAACTTGATCGCGTTCGGCTCGCGGGGTTCGATCGGCTGACCTTGTGGATCGATGAACGGAACCTTCTTATGGGCGATGTGATAAGGGAGGCCGACCCCTTGGCCGGTGACGCGTTCGAGAAAGGTCCGGCGAAAGACATGGATAGCAATCGAGCCGGTCCAGTAGCGAAGATCGCCCTGCTCATCGACTTCGTGGGCGATCGGATCGGGTAGATCGCTGTACTCGATCATCGTTGGCTTCCCGTGATCTTGAATGACCAATCCAAGTTTTTCTTTTGGGTACGCCTTTCGGAGGACTTTGATCGAGATGTCAGCTTGCCTCATCAAGTGAAAGCCGATGAACGTCGGATCGAGGATGTCGACGAAAGGGTTGTCGACCTGAAAGTAGAAGATCGTGTCGCAGCCACGCTGCGCCATGTCATCGAGCATGCCATGCTCGCGCAGTGCCAGCAACGTTCCGCCGTGCCCGTTGGGGCTAACGAAGACTTCGCCTCGATCGGCCAGCAAGACCTTGCCCGTTTGAGCGTCAATCGCGGGAATTGTTCCCTGCGTAAAGAAGCGGACCTGCTCGCCCCCCAAGCCGAAGTTATTCTTGCTCGCGAAGAAGTTGCGGGTCTCTTGGTCGTTGGTCGGGCTGGTCATGATGTACCAAGGGACCGGCTTACCTGACTGTCGACTTCGCGCGAGGATCCGCTCGGCATGGAATTGAAAGAGGGAAGCTTGCGTGACGGGCCCGATGGGGAACATTCCTTTGGGATGCTCGAAGCCGAGCCTGCTCCCCTGGCCGCCCGCGACCAGAACCGCCGCCACTCGCCCCGCCAGAAGCGCCTCCAGGCCGACCGCCGCACACTGCGCCTTGGCTTGGCGGTCTGCATCGGTGCGTGGTAGAGACATCGCTTCCATGGGGCTCAGCGATGCGGGGTCGATCGAAACACTTTTCGACCGAGATTGAGCGTGCAATCTTTCGAGAAGATCGAAATCAATCGCCTTAATCTGCTCGAGAAGCTTGAGCATCTGACCGGGCGAAAGCTCATCGGCAAATTGTAACAAGTGTTCTTGGCCAACCTGGCGAAGTCGCTGCCGACATTCCTCGATCATGTTTTCTCCCGCAAGATCTTCGCGCACGTGTTGTACCCTTCTCCCCTCGCCGGTCGGCACCTAGTTCTAGAGATCGGAGATCAGAATCCGCAGCCCGTCGTAGGCGAGCTCGACATGGCTTGGCAGATGCCGGGCCGCTTCATCAGGATCCAGTCTGCACGCGATGTGCGTCAAGTATGCCCGTGTTGGCTGAATGCGTTCGATTGCCTGCAATGATTCCATCAATCCGAAGTGCGTCGGGTGCGGCTCGAGGCGAAGTGCATCGAGCACGAGATGTTTGACCCCGGCCAGCAAAGCGAAACTCTCCTCGGGAATATGATTCACGTCGGTGCAGTAGGCGACATCCCCGACTCGAAAGCCCAGAACGTCAAGCGGACCATGTTTCAGTGGGATGGGGGTGATCGTCACTCCCAAGACTTGAAAGCTTGGCCTTTGGATTCGCTCGAAGTTGATGATCGGGACGGCTGTCTTTGAGTGCAGATAAACCGCGGGGTCAAAGGCGTAAGAAAAGGCTCGACGAATAACCGATTCGACCTCGGGATCGCAATAGATGGGCAGTGGAGCATCGCCTCGGTAATGAGCGAAGACGCGAACATCATCCAAACCCATCACATGGTCGGCATGGTGATGGGTCATCAGAATCGCATCGGCATGGCTGAACTTCTCCCGGAGAAACTGTTGTCTCAAGTCGGGGCCTGCATCAATGAGAATTCGACCCGCAGGTGTCGCGATGACGGCGCTGGCCCGGGTTCGGTGCAGCTTGGGATCGACCGAGGTGCAGACCTTACATTGACATCCAAGCACCGGCACGCCGACAGAAGTTCCAGTGCCGAGCAGGATCAGCTCGCTGGGTTGGGATTGAGGATCGGCCTTATCCAGCATTGGTCTCGTTCCACCTGCGTCGGCTTTCGATGTCGCCCCGACGGGCATGCGAATAATCAGGGAGATGAAAAACGGGCCAGGTCGGTTTTCGAACGAGAAGGAACTCTTCCCACGATGAAACGACTTCGGAGGGCCCGAAAAGGAGCTTACTAGATCGAACCGGGTGAGTCTCGGCCAGGGGAACGAGTTTCACGACCGAGGATCAGAATAGAAAGTAGGTCACAGCGTCTAACGGGTTGCCCACATCAGCCCGATATGAAAGCCGCCCCGAGGGTGCGGTGCCGCGTAACGGATCTCGGCTTTCCGTTCTCCCAGAACTTCGCAAAAAACCAACACGAACGAACCCTTAAGAAGGCCCTCGCAAGAGCCGGCGAAGATCCCGAGGCCCCCATCGGATTCGTCGAGCACTTGAAACTCGCGCCAGCCATCCCCCAGAAACAGGCGAACGCTGGTCCGCCGAGGGAATTCCCGCTCTGCCGTTCGGCGATTGGCACCAGTGGCGATCGAGGGGTCGGCCGACGGGGCCATCGAATCTTCATGCGACATTGGGTGAACTCCGATGTTCCATCGATCGAGCCAATGAAGGATGGGAACGCTATTCCCGAGCCAACCGGTTTCTCTTCCATCAGTCGGAGGCCGAAAGGATCGTGCCATTCTCGGCCGAACCACTAACAAAACGTAGCTCGGTCGTTTTGCGAACGAGTTTCGATTTTCCTCTGAATTTGAGAGAGTCGGTCCCAGGGCCGTTAGGATCCCTATGCACGATACACCTGGGGACGGCTTGATTGTCGGTGTCGGCTACCTCGGTCGGCGCGTCGCTCCGATCTGGGCGCCGCGAATGCCTGTCTGTTTCGGTACGACACGAAGTTTGGACCGATTTGCGGAACTCAACTATCTTGGTTTGACGCCGATTCAGCATGATGTTCTCGAGGGGGGCGATTCGCTTCCGTCGGTCGGAACCGTTCTCTACGCGGTCGGTTTAGACCGTCGTCAGGGTCTCTCGGCTAAAGAGGTCTATGTCGATGGGCTCAAGAGAATGTTGCCCCGAATCCCTCGGCCGGGCCTTTTCATTTACATCTCTAGTACCGGCGTTTACGGCGACCATCACGGGGCATGGGTCGATGAAACGACACCGCCCGCCCCGGTTGACGCCGGTGGAGAGGCCTGCTGGCAAGCGGAGCAAATACTCGGGGAATGGTCCGTGAAGGAGGGCTGGTCGACGATCATTCTTCGACTGGCAGGGATCTACGGGCCCGGTCGATGGATCGGTGTGGAGCGATTGAAAAAGTCCGAGCCGATTCTCGCGGATCCGGACGGTTGGCTCAACCTGGTCCATGGCGACGATGGCGCCCACGTCGTCGAAGCGGCCCGTATGCACGGGCAGGGTGGGAAAACGTACGTCGTTTCGGACGGAGAACCCATCCTCCGACGCGATTTCTACCAACGACTGGCGAAGCTCGCAGGAACGCCGGAGCCCACTTTTAATTCGTCGCAGGCGGCTCGGCATCGAGGTGATCGCCGAATCAATCCGGCCCGGATGCGGGAAGACCTTCGCCCGCAATGGAAGTTCCCGAACTTTGAATCGGCTTGGCGGGCCGAGCATCCTGACTTGCGGGGCAATCTGGGTATCGAATGACCCCTCCCAAGCCAAACTCTCAGCCGCGCCTCGCTGCAATTCTTATAAATCAACGAGATGCGTTTTGAGTTTTCGAAGTCACGTTCACGTGGGAACGCGCGGCGTGTCGGATGCCGTCAAGAGGGGACACTGTCATGGCAAAAGGTAAATGGCTGTTCACGAGCGAGTCGGTGGCGATGGGCCACCCTGACAAGGTTGCTGATCAAATCTCTGACGGCGTTCTGGATGCCATTTTGTCCGAAGATCCCACCAGCCGGGTGGCGTGCGAAACGCTCGTGACGACGGGTTTGGCCGTCGTGGCGGGTGAGATCACCACCAAGGCGAAAGTGAACTATGCCGACGTTGTTCGTCGAGTCATTCGCGAGATCGGCTACACCGATGGCAAGATGGGGATCGATGCCGACTCTTGTGCCGTCATGATCACTCTTGATTCGCAATCGCCGGATATCGCCATGGGCGTCGATGAAGACGCGGCCAAGGGGAAAGAGATCGGTGCCGGCGACCAGGGAATGATGTTCGGCTTCGCCTGCAACGAAACCAAAGAATTCATGCCCGCTCCGATTGAGTATGCTCATCGACTCGTCAATAAGTTGGCGGACCTTCGTTTCGAACGAAAGGTCGATTGGCTTCGGCCCGACGCGAAGAGCCAAGTCACCATGGAGTACGTCGACGAGAAACCGACCCGCGTCCACACCGTTGTTATTTCGACCCAGCACGACGCCAAGGTCTCCCTCGAAGAGATCCGTTCCTACGTGACCGAGAACGTCATCAAGCCCTGCATCCCGGCCGACATGCTCGACAAGAACGTGATCATCCACGTCAACCCGACCGGCCGATTCGTTGTCGGCGGGCCGCACGGCGATTGCGGATTGACGGGCCGAAAAATCATCGTCGATACCTACGGCGGACGAGGTCGGCACGGCGGCGGCGCTTTCAGCGGAAAAGATCCCACCAAGGTGGATCGCAGTGCATGCTACATGGCTCGGTACGTAGCCAAGAACATCGTGGCGGCCGAGTTGGCGGATCAGTGCGAAGTGCAAGTCGCTTACGCGATCGGCGTCGCCAAGCCAGTGAGCGTCTACGTCAACACCTTCGGGACCGGACGCGTCGCGGACACGAAGATTTCGCAAGCCGTGCAAGAGATTTTCCCGCTCACGCCGGCCGGCATCATCAACCATCTGCAACTCCGTCGGCCGATCTATCAGCGAACCGCTTCCGGCGGACATTTTGGCCGACCCGATTTCCCCTGGGAAAAGACGGATAAAGTTGCCGAGCTTCAATCGGCCCTGGCTGCCGCTGCCGTGTAACGCGAATAGCTGGAAGATTACCCTAAGCGACAAAGGGACCAAGGAACATCCTTGGTCCCTTTGTTAATCCAACTGCCCAATCGGCTCTTCCTTTCGGATAAAGCGGCCACTGTCGAACGCTTGAATCATGTCTCGCATTGGTCGGCGATGGATCCCGCATGGGCAAAAGCGATGTTGCCACGTCGTCGAATCGCAAACCCGAACGAATTTCTGAATCTATCTTGTCGCTTCGAATGCATGTCGCCAGACTGACGCTGAGAAAGGCGAGTCGTCAGGCTGTTTGCCGACTCGTTCTCTTCAAAAGAACGCTCACACGAAGGACCAACTCATGGGAATGTTTCAAGAGTTCAAAGAGTTCATCGGGCGAGGCAACGTCGTCGATCTGGCGGTTGGCGTGATCATGGGGGCCGCCTTCGGAAAGATCGTGAACTCGGTCGTGAATGATGTCATCATGCCTCCGATCGGTTACATTATCGGCGGGATCGATTTCAAAGATCTCGCCTTTAACCTTCCCGAGAAGACGATCGAAGTTCCCGATCTGGCGGACCCCACGAAGATGGTGGAAAAGGTCTTAGGGCCCGTCAGCATCAGGTACGGCAACTTGATTCAGATGACTTTTGAGTTCCTGATCGTCGCCTTCGCGGTTTTCTTATTGGTCAAGGCCGTGAACACGATCATGAAGAAGAAAGCGGCCGAGCCCGCTCCACCCCCTGCTCAAGAGGTTCTCCTGGCCGAGATTCGAGACCTGCTCAAAAAGGGCTAAAAGTCCCCGCTTTGAACGATCATGACCATGGCCGAGGCCCCCCTCGGTCGTCACATTCGCGAAAAGGCCAACGCGTCTGTTAAGGGTCCGCAAGCCGAAGTATCCTCACGGTCTCTGGCGAAGGAAGGCCATCAAGTCGGCCAACTGAGATGGCGAAAGCGATTGCTCGAAACCCTCGGGCATCAGCGACTTTCCCGTTCCACGAAACTCTTCCACTTGCGAACGAGCCACCTGTTCGACGACACCTTCCGCTCGGCGAAGAGTGATCGTGGTGGATGTTTCATCTCCGAGTAATCCCGTCAGCGTCACGCCGTCACTCGTCACGACCGACACCGCCACAAAGTCGGGCAATGTTTGCCGATTGGGATCGAGAATATCTTCAAGGAGTTGCTCTCGCGATTTGCTCGACATTCCTGCCAGATCTGGACCGACGCGGTGGCCGAGATCTCCCGATCGATGGCAGCCGGCACAATGCTTGACGAAAACATCTTTCCCATTGGCCATGTCGCCCGCCGCGGGCAGCGTAACTTTCGCGCTTTCAATCACCGCCGATCGATCGGTATTTGCCGAGCCACCGAGCAACTCCGTCACCCGTTCCTTTTGATCGGAAGAGACCCGCTCGACCAGTCGCGTTCTCGCGTCGGGTTCCATTTCGCTTGCCCGAACGGTCCCCTCCTCAATTGCTTGGACCAGGGGAGCAATTCGCTCCGGCCGCGCGAGAAGTAACTCCATCAGATCTCGTTTCAGCGAAGGACTCGCCGCCGGCCAAGCGGCAAGAAGCCCCGTCGCCACCTCTTGACCCGCTCGAGATCGGACCGAACGGAGACATGCCTGAGTCACTTCGAGCGGCTGCGATCTCTTCATCAACTCTGTCAGAAACGTCGTCGTTTCCACAGAGGAGTCGACCGCAAGCACCGCCAGTGCATCCGTCATCTGATTCGGCTCGGCCGACTCATTCTCCAGCGTTCGACGAGCCCAGGCGATCCACTCCGAAAGCGATCTCTCACCGATCTTGGATGGGATCCGCTTGCCCGACTCCGCCAAACCTGTCAGCCATCCCGCCGCCACACTTCCCCCCGCTCGCGAATCTGGAGAAAATCGAATTCCTGCAAGCCGAGAACCTTCGGGGTTCGATTCCCGTCGGCCGGCAATTCGCGCGAGGGTTTCAATGAATCTGCTATCAGGCAACTGCTTGGTCCGTGCAAGATATCTTTCCAACAAAGACGCCGCCGCATCATCGGCAACGGTAAAGATCGCTGTCCGAACCCAAGGGTCTTGCGTATCGAGTCGCTCGAGTACCGAGCACTTCTCGGGAGTCGCCAAACGCTCGGCCGCGAGGGCCAACTCGAAATCGATCGCTGCCGACATCGGAGAATCCTCCCGTTTGGTCGGCAATAATGAAAGGATCCGCTGGGCAGCGTCGGGTCGTTGACGAATAAAACGAATCAACCATTGTCGAACCGCGGGATGCGGATCATCCTTTGCCAACAATAGTGTCTCGGTAGGTTGATCCCATTGGTTCAAAATGCTGAGCGCCTGCAGACGTGCCCGTGGATCGGTATGATGCTGCAACAGATCACTAAGGGCAGCAAGCACGCTTCGATCGTTCCGCTCCAGGATCAGTCGCCGAGCGGTGTCTCGGCGCCAACTGTTTGCATCCCCTAGTGATGAGAGCAGATTCACCGACGACTCGGACGAAAGCGAAATGATCGGCCGCAGCGACGCTTCGCTGGGGCGAACGCGATAGATGCGTCCTCGATCCTTGCCAACATCCCAGGCAACGCTGCCGCGAAGTTCCGGTCGAACAAAGTCGGGATGCTCGACCCATTGGCGATAAAAGTCGGCAATGTACATTCCGCCGTCGGGACCGCTTTGCGTAAAGACCGGCCGAAACCAAGAATCTCGGCAGGCCAAAAACTCTCGCTCGTTCTCCTCGCGAGGCCGGCGCGCGATGAAGGTCGCGCCATCGCGCAAGAGATGACGACGATGAACGATGTTGAAGAGAGGCTCGCACACGATGGCCGACCCAGCATCGTCGGCGGGAAAGATTCCGCCCGTCTCGATCGACAGACCGCAACTGGCGTTGAAGTAGCCAGCCGGTTCTCGATTGAATGTCGCGGGCCGGGCGCTCTTGGGAAAAACACGATTCTGTTGAACAGGATCGTCGAGGATTTCACTCTCATGGGAAGGTGGAAATGTCGGATGTCGAGTGGTGACATCCAGCGGAAAGACGACATGTCGAATCGGGATGGTGTTCCAATTGATGAAGCGCTCTCCGAAGGAATCGAAGGCGTTGCCGAACTGCGAAAAGCCCGCGACTGCTTCGACTTCGCCGGTGTCCGGCTTGAAGCGGAGATCGTGCCGATCAATGTTGACGGGAGGTTGATCAGGACGTCTGGGCGAGGTGATCATGCCACCATTTCGGCCGTTGGCGGCATAAACCCAACCATCGAGACCGTATGCCAAACCATTCACGCGAAGCTGCTGATTCCCCGCAACGAAACCGGTAAGGATCACTTCCCGTTTTTCGGCCTTCCCATCACCATCGGTATCCTGAAGATAGAGAATGTCGGGGGCTGCCGTCACCAGCAATCCACCTCGGTACGCCAGTAATCCATTGGGAAAAGGAATTCCCTCGGCAAAGAGGATATGTCCCTCCACGCGGCCATCATGATCGCGATCGATCAGCATCTTGATGCGCCCGCCGCCGGGATTAACAGGATAGTCACCCATCTCGGCCACGAAGAGCTGACCGTTCGCATCCCAGGTGAAGGCGACGGGGTCGACAACATCGGGCTCGGCAGCGATGAGCTCAACCATGTAGCCAGGCGAGATCTCCATCAGCTTCATGGAGTCCTGAGGAGAGAGCGGGGCGGGTGCTGCATCCTCTCCCCACAGAGCAAAGGGATGAAACAGCAGACAAACCCAAAGTCCCGCGACGAGAGGCTTCATTTCTTCTCCTGAGTCTGCGAGTACAGTCGCCGCAATTGCTCGACCGCCGTCGCGACCATCCTTTCACCCGTTCCTGGTTGGCAGTAGCTGTGATGCCCCGACCACGTCTGATAGCCCCCGAGTTGAAAACCCTCTTTGTCCGGCACGTAGCCGATCCAATCGTTGGAAAGTTCGGAAATGTACGTGTAGCGGAAGGGACTTTGTCTTTTGATCTCTTGCCCTAGGATCGTGAAAAACTCCGCGGGGACGGCAACGATGGCGATATCGCCGATCACCATGGTTTGGATCGACGTCGTGCGAAGCTCGCCACGATGGGGTGCAATCTCTTGTCGCTGCGTGCGAAACACCGAAGCGACGTCTTCGGTCAGTTTGGGATCGTTGTAGCGTTTGCTGCAGTACCGAAAGACCGCTTGCTCCTCGGTCGATTCATCGAACGAGCGGACATGAAAATCGAACGACTCTTTGAGGACGGCAAGATGATCGACCGATCGAACAGGCGCCGACGTCTCGGCACGCCGAATCGCGTTCTTGATTCGAATCACCATTTCATCCGCGTTCAATGTCAGGTTGTGCGTCGAACCGGACGCCCCTTGAAGAAAGAGGTACGTTCCCCCTTGGTCAGCTTCCAACTCTTGCGCTGCCAGTCCGTAAAACGCGGGCGATCGCTTCATCGGGAGCCTGCCGCCAATTGTGTGCGTCGAGTGATTGAAAATCGTTCCAAGCGGTTTTCCATCCAATAACTCAAACCGAAGCACAGGTAGCTCGGGGTCGAATGGCCCGGTAGGTCGGACGGCATCATCGCGCGGACCGGTCCAGTAGATCGTGCCATCCCCCAGCAGAATTCGACTATTCTGTCCGACGCTGGACTCCTCCCCCAACCGAAACCGAAGTTGACAGGGTGATGAGTTCTTCGCGGCTTCGGCTGCTTGAACGACCGACGCGACAATCGTCTTCCGCAATCCTTCCACGAATCGAACATCTCGTTGATACCCGTGAACTCGCGTGGCCGAGGGAGCGGCATGCGTGTGGGTGGCATGGACCATGACATGCGCTGCCGGGATACTGGTCTTCTGCTCGATCTCTGCGAGTGCGGGGTCGACAAAATCCTTCTGAACGAAGAGGACATCGCAAGAGCAGATCGCGAGTTTTGCGTTACCCAACGTGATGACTAGAGTGGTCGCGCGAAGTTTGCCCTCGGCCCCTTGGGCTTTCCAGGAATGGATGCCGCCGGCCATGTCCATCGAATCGTCCGCAGGGATATCGATCGCCGCCACGCCGACTCGCAGGTCGCCGGCATCGATGGTTGGGCTGAACGCTAACATCAAGATGATGTTGCCCCAGTGAAATAGACTCCCTCTGATGCGCATCTATTCGTCTCCCCTTATGCATCCGCGAAATCGACACGCTGATTGTAACCGCATCGGCGGAGGCGGCGCAAGGGGGGACTGCTCGAATGGGGCTTGAGAAAATGGTGGAGGTCGAGAGAGTTACAAGCCGGCGAACCAATCGTAGCCCCGCTCGGCCCAATAGTCGGCCGGACGTTGCTGAGAAAGAGAGATTGTCGCGATCCCCTTGATGTTCTTGATGCCGTACTTGACGGGGATTACCAATCGCAACGGCGCGCCGTGGCCGGGCGTGAGGGGCTTTCCGTTCATCTCGTAGGCAAGCAGGGTCTGCGGGTGCATGGCGCTGGGCATATCGAGTCCGACGTAGTAGGCTCCGTCGGATGTTGTCAAGCCAACGTACGGAAAAAGATCTTGGCCGGCTCCTTGGCGAGCAAGACCCGTGTGGTCCAGAAAATCGCTCAGTCGACACCCGCTCCAGTGGACGATCTGACTCCAGCCCTCAATGCACTTGAGTTCAGTGACATGCTCATGTCTTGGCAGATTCTGGATGTCGGCCAAGCGAAACTCGGCCGACCGTCCCGCATCATTTTGGACGCGAAGTCGCCAAGTTTCCTGATCGATCGGCTGTTCCTTCAAGCCGAATCGGCCGTTGACCCGAGGTTCGCCCGCGGCGTTCATCGGAAACTCGGTTGCTCGTCCTTGTGTACCAATCAGCTTGGTGGCGACTTGCTCGTTGAATTCGAGCACGCGACGGAGCGGCCAGGGGATTCCGGCTTCGTTCGACTGAGTTGCCAACCATCGAATGCCCGCAACACCCGTGACGAGACCACCTATCCAAAGGGCAAAGCCACGCCGTGACTTCCTCGCCAGATCCCGGCGAGTCTCTTCATCGAGGGGTTCGGCCAAATGTTTTGGGGGATTCATGCTGGATCAATCCTTGGGGACAAGTTCAACGCCGATCACCATCGAGCGAAAGTTATTCCAACCAGCGCGGGCGACTTGCGACAGATGAATGAAAACAAAACCGACGTAGCCGATCGTTAGGGCAAAATGAACGAGTCGGGCGGTGGGATATCCTCCCATCAATGTAACGAGCCCGGCCCACTGCGTCGGTTTGTAGATCGCCAGCCCGGTGAGGAGCGAGCCCAGTCCCATCAGGATGACCCCACAATAGGCGAACTTCTGGGCGGCGTTAAATTTGCCCGGGGGAAGAGGCTCTTTGCGAATTCCCAGATCGTGAAGGACCACTTGAAACGCATCAGGGAATGAGCGAAGTGTCGGAACCATTTCTCGCCATTCGCCGCTCCAGCACCAATGTATGAAATAGAGAATGCCATTGATCGCGAAGATCCATGCAAAGGCGAAGTGCCAAGCCATCCCCTGGGCTAGTCGATGGTCAAGGGACCAGAGGGGGTTCTCATAAAACCAGGTGGGAAAAAAGGAGAAGAGCGTGATACCGAGAATCTCGATCTTGTAGACATCATGAGCCCAATAGATCAGGATCCCGCTCCAGATCATGATGGATAAGACAACTACATTGATCCAGTGAAAGACTCTTGTCGGCAACGAATGCTTGCGAATGAGTTGCCAAGCCATAAGCCCGTCCCGATCAGAAAGTTATTTCACAAGGTCATCCACAAGGCGATGCGTGGGGCAGTTACGCACGAGCCGCCCCAGCGCGCGGGAAGTCGACGTCAAAGAAGATAACCTTGGAGGCTACTTCTTTTCCATCTTGTCCCCTTCCATTTTGTCGCCTTCCATCTTATCACCGGCCATCTTATCACCGGCCATCTTATCACCGGCCATCTTATCGCCAGCCATCTTATCGCCAGCCATCTTATCGCCAGCCATCTTATCGCCAGCCATCTTATCGCCAGCCATCTTATCGGCTGACGCTTCCGGTTTGGCGCAGCCGACCGATAGACTCAAAGCCCCCACCAGCACCATGCCAAGCAGCGAGCCCGAGAGAAAACGCTTCATGGAGAACTCCGTTCTGAACAAGTAACTCGCGTGACGAAAGGAATCCCTCCTCCCTCGGAGAGGCCTGTCGGCACTACCTTCCAACTAGTAGATAGGTTATGATGGAAGGTCGGCAGTCGGCGAGTACAAAATCACAAATTTGTTTCTCCTTGGGAAAAACCAGATGGATTGGGAAAGTGATGACGTTCGCCATCGACTGATCCCGTCATGCTTTGCTCTTTGGGCGTCTCGGGGGCGCCGCCGGCAGGTCACCGAGCAATTCGGCAACGAGCACCTTGAACTTCTTGCTTCCACCATTCATGCGAGAGAGAAGCATGGCACCCTCCAACGACGAGAAGAATCGTTGCGCCAGACTGTCGGCATCCCCGCGCGGCTGAATCCTCTTCGTTTCGAGTCCCTCTTGAAAGGTTTTCGACAGCCAATTCTCGTGCTCAAGAGCAGCCGACCGGAGTTGCTTAAGAAGCGGAGTCGGAAGCGTCGAGAAGCCCGCCGCCAAGATTCCGCAGAGACACATTCTTCCTCCGTTCTCGATCGCCTGGATAAAGAGGCCGGCATACGCCTTGAGCCGATCGATCGGATCAGAACATTCCCTGTCGAGCTGGTCGAACGCCCCTTGGCAGTTGGCGCGGAATCTTTTGACGATTTCGAGCCCGAGATCCGTCTTCGACGGGAAATGATGATGAATGCTAGCCTTGCGGATGCCAATTCTCTCTTCGAGATGAGCAAAGCTGAAGGAATCGTACCCACGGGTCTGGATCAGATACTCCGCCTCTTCGATGATCCGATCTCTGGTGTTAGCAGCAATCTCGGCCACTGGAGTTTCCTCGGTTCCGTCGTTCACTCGCTTCATGGTGGAAGAGTGGCTGAAGCCATGTCATTACAACGAAGTCTGGTCGAACGGTCGACAAAGTAAAAAGGGGATTATCGCCATGAAAATGTCCGCGCTGCTTTTAGGATTGCTGGTTTTCGGAATCTTCGCCCTTCTGACGTTCGTGTTGCCGACGGCTCTGTCGGGCGATGTACCGGCTGCTTTAACGGCAGCATCCTCCGTCGGTCGCGCCGCCCCCGACTTCGTCGGGATCACCGATTGGATACAGACCGATCCTCTATCGATCGCCAAGCTTCGAGGAAAAGTCGTCATCGTCCATTTTTGGACGAATGGCTGCATCAATTGTCAGCACAACTACCCCCACTACCGAGAGTGGGCCAAGGAGTTCGCGGGCAAGGACGTGGTTATTGTTGGTGTCCACACTCCTGAATTCGATTGGGAGGCGGACGTTAAAAGAATCCGCGATCAGGCCAAGAGCAACAACTTAACGTTTCCGATCGCGGTCGATACCGACGGAGAGACCTGGCGAGCGTGGCACAACAAGTATTGGCCCGCCATTTACGTTGTCGACAAGAAGGGAAACATCCGGTTCGACTGGTCGGGGGAACTCACTTCCGGTGGAAATAAAGGAAACGCGATCGTTCGACAAAAGGTCAACGAACTCCTCCGCGAAGCCCCATAATGACAATGTCGGATGAACCTCGGCCACCCGGCTAGTCCCTTCATGGACGGGGCATTGTCGGGAAGGCCTCTTTCCGATCGATCCGCCCCCCCCGCAGGTATTCACCTGGACAAGACGTCTGCCGCATCGGCCGGCCAAACGCTGTTTCTCCTTTTCCGTGGGCACGCCATAATCGATGGCAGGAAGAAGTGTGTCGCGCGAAAGGGAGCCCCATGAGAGGGACAAGGGTCAAAGATGTATTGAGTTCTCCTTCATCGGGAGGCGAGGCCCTGGTCCATGGATGGATCCGAACGGCTCGGCACAGCAAGGGCTTTTCTTTCGTCGAAATCAACGACGGTTCAACGATTCATAACTTGCAAGCGGTTTGCGACGCGTCACTTCCCAACTACGAATCCGCCATCAAGCATCTCGGTACCGGGGCAAGCGTTCAAGTGGCGGGTAAAGTCGTCGACTCGCCGGGCAAAGGTCAGAAGTTCGAACTGCAAGCATCGAGCGTCCACGTCTACGGCATGGCCCCTGATTATCCCCTTCAAAAGAAGGGGCATACGATGGAGTTCCTTCGGACGATTGCGCATTTGCGGCCTCGTTCGAACACGTTCGGCAGCGTGCTTCGGGTTCGGCATCTGATGGCCAAGGCCGTCCACGATTTCTTCTCTCGCGAGGGTTTCTACTATCTCCAAACGCCCATCATCACCGCGTCGGATTGCGAAGGAGCCGGCGCGATGTTTCGAGTCACCACTCTCCCCGCAGGACAACCGCCGCGAGACGAGATGGGCAAGGTCGATTTCACGCAGGACTTTTTTGGCAAGGAGGCCCATTTGACAGTCTCGGGGCAATTGGCGGCAGAGACCGCGGCGCTGGCGCTCTCTCGTGTCTACACCTTCGGGCCAACCTTTCGTGCGGAAAACTCCAACACCACGCGTCACCTGGCCGAGTTCTGGATGGTCGAACCCGAACTCGCCTTCGCGGATCTTGTTGACGACATGGATCTGGCCGAGAGATTTCTTCGGTCGATCTTTCGCGTGGTGCTCGAGGAGGGGGCCGACGATATGGCTTTCTTTGCCGAGCGCATCGACAAGACTGCCGTCCAGACACTTCAGCACGTCGTTGAGAATGACTTTGTGAGAATGACCTACACCGAAGCGGTGGATATTCTTCAGAAGTCCGGCAAGACGTTTGAGTTTCCCGTCCAATGGGGAGTCGATCTGCAGAGCGAACACGAACGGTATCTGACCGAAGAGCATGTCAAGCGGCCTGTCATCCTCACGAACTACCCGAAGGAGATCAAGGCATTCTACATGCGGCTCAATGATGACGAAAGAACGGTGGCCGCGATGGATGTCTTAGTGCCGCGGATCGGGGAGATCATCGGCGGCAGTCAACGAGAAGAGCGATTGGATGTGCTCGAGCGGAGGCTCCGCGAGATGGGGCTGCCGATCGAAGACTATCAGTGGTACCTTGACACCCGCCGATTCGGCACCGCGCCCCACGCGGGCTTTGGTCTGGGATTCGAGCGAACGATTCAATTTGCCACCGGGCTCGGGAACATTCGCGACTGCATCGCATTTCCCCGAACTCCTGGATCGGCAGAGTTTTAAGGCGACAAGCCTCTTCGTGACACCTGGGCCACGCTGACCCTGGGGGACAAAGAGAGTCTTCCCGAAACAAGGTGCTGTTCGATCCTGCCTTGACCTATTCGCGATTCGCTTTAGAAGGGCATGTCGTTCTCCAAGCAAGAGAATCGCGCAGCAGGTTATGTCTTCGGTCGCTTGGATGCTGGATCACCGATGAGGTTGGTCCTCCGCAAGAGGGCAAGCTAAGACTTTCGAGGAGTTTTGGACCGATGCGCGATCGCCTGCCGATGCCCCTGGGTCGACGAAGAAAGATTCGGCCTGATGTTGCCCTGATCGTGGTGACTTACCTTCGCGATGACATGCTCGCTGGGACAGTGGCAGAAATCGTGAAGCTTGAGACTCTTCCAGGTCGGGTGATCGTCATCGATCAGGGAGATGGTCGCGACAAAGAATCGATCCTTGCCCCGTTGGCGACGTTGGGTGTTCACACGACCTACGTTTACTCTCGCTACCGTTCGATCTCGGCCGCTCGAAACATAGGACTGGAATACGCCGGCCCGTGCGAGATTGTTCTTTACCTTGATGATGATGTCGAGATCATCAGCGACATCGTTGCCAACCATGCCGATTACTACGACAACGAACGCGATCTCGCGGGTGTTGCCGGGCATGTGATTTGCGAACCACATAGCGACAATTTTGTTCGCCAGAACACCGTGCGACCTCTGGGCGACTACGTGCAGACTGGTCGGGGTTGTCACATGTCGTTTCGAGTGAGTCACCTTCGAGAGATCGGCGGATTCAACGCGTACATTTGCAATAACGGAGACGAAACCGAACTCTATCGCCGACTGGCAAGAGCGGGCAAGAAGATCCGCAATGGCTCCATGGCGCTGATCAAGCATTTGGTCTGTCCCACCGGTGGGAACCGCGAAGTCAAGCATCGCTCGCATGACAACTATGGCCGGGTCGTTCGCGACGGCATGATTCGCTGCGTCAAGGACCGCGGTCCTTGGGCGGGTGTTGTTTGGCCCATTAAGAATTGGCGGGCGACGGCCGGCCTCTTTCGCACGGCTCCGACACGGACGATGAAATGGTGGATTGCCAGTCGCGAAATCGCTCGCGGGTATCGGCTCGCCATTCTTTCGCGCAATCGCCGAGATTACATTGATCTTAGTCTTCAATTCGCGACCGGCGTCGGGGTCGACCCGGTTTCCGGCCTGCCGACGGTTTAACCCGCTTCTTCTTTTTCGACGATAGTTGTTCGCTTACGGGCTCGCGAGTGGCTGGCGAAGGGACCTGCGCGGTAGGCAACTTGGAAGCGGCCGGGATGCAGTGCATCTCGTGATCATCAAAGAAAATGTGCGGCCGAAACACGCCGAGAACGCCATCCTTTCCAACGCCGCCGAGAAAAAATGACTCGTTCACGCGGACGTCCCAGTCGCGAAGGGTCTTGATAGCTCGTTTGTGCGCGGGAGCGCTACGAGCGGTGACAAGCGCGGTACGAATCGGGCATCGGTCTGCATCGAACAGCTTTTGGATTCGGCAAAGCGCTTCGAGAAAACCTTTGAAGGGGCCCGGATTGAGTGGGATCTCGGCAGACTGTCTTTCTTGTTGATGGAACTGTTCGAGTCCCTCGTTGCGATAGGTCTCTTCCGCCTCGTGTGAAAAGAGAACAGCGTCGCCATCAAAAGCAATGCGCACAACGTTGGCATCTTGTTCGAGAGAATAAGGGGGTTGATAGACAAGGCCTGCAGCGAAGCCTTGTTGGAAAGCTTGAGTCACATCGTCTTTGTTGGCCGACAGAAACAGATGGCAGTCGAAAGGCTTCAAATACTCGTAGGGATTGCTGCCATCGGTGAAGACCGCTCGCGAGATCGGCAACGCATAGTGTTCGACCGAATTCATCACACGAAGGCCGGTGTCGGCATCATTGCGCGAGACGAGAACAACCTCGACCAAATCCTTTCCCTGGGGATCGCGCAGCTTGAGCAACCCTTCAACGAGTGGAAAGCCCGTTCCTTTGGGGAGAACGTCATTCTCCCGATCGATTTGATGTCGTCGATAGTGATCTAAGCCGCCGGTACTAAAGATCTGGTGGGCTTCATCCAGATCGAAGAGTGCTCGCGAGGAGATTGCGACGACCAGTTTGCCAGCGAGTTTTGGGTCCATGTGACTATTATATGTCACGGAGTCGCCCGGCACGACAGGGCGAATGCCGGGAAGGACTTCTATTGAAAAATGGTGGTTATCCGCACCGGGCGAAAGTCTCCCTCAACGGTCTTCTAGCCGGCCGAGCCCGTGTTCGCCGAGGCGTTCGAGTTGTCGAATGAGATGGCCCGCAAGTACTCACGATTGAGCGTGTTGATGTGGTTCTGCCCGATCTCCTTAGGACAGACCTGGGTGCAGTCGCCTGTGTTGGTGCAGGCGCCGAATGTTTCTGCATCCATCTGAGCAACCATGCTTTTGACTCGCTTCATCCGCTCGGGCTCTCCTTGCGGAACATGCGCCAGATGCGAAACCTTGGCGGAGAGGAAAAGCGTTGCCGAGGCGTTCTTGCACACGGCCACACACGCGCCGCAACCGATGCATGCGGCCGCATCGAAGGCGGTGTCGGCATCGGACTTGGGGATCGGCGTCAAGTTGGCTTCTGGGGCCGAGCCGGTCCGAACGGTGATGTACCCGCCCGCCTGAACGATTCGATCGAATGCACCGCGATCGACCACAAGATCCTTGACAACAGGGAAGGCCTTCGCGCGGAACGGCTCGATCCAAATCTCATCGCCGTCTTTGAACGCTCGCATGTGGAGTTGGCACGTCGTGGTCCCTTTCCAGGGGCCGTGTGGACGACCGTTGATGACCATCGAGCAGGAACCACAGATCCCCTCGCGACAATCGCTGTCGAAGGCGACGGGCTCTTTCCCCTTGCTCTGCAATTCTTCGTTGAGCTGATCCATCATCTCGAGGAATGATGAATGGGGGCTGACGTTGTCGAGGAGATGCTCCTCGATATGTCCCTTCGCGTGTGGGCCGCTCTGTCGCCAAACATGCAGCTTCAGTTTCATTACTTGTAGCTCCGTGTCGCCAGGTGAACGGTTTCAAACGCCAGGGGCTCGACATTCCGGACGGGGGTTTTGTCTGGCCCTTGATACTCCCAGGCGGCTACGTGACAGAAGTCTTCGTCGTCACGTTTCGCTTCGCCGTCGGCGGTCTGGTGCTCCTCGCGGAAGTGGCCGCCACACGATTCTTCGCGAGTCAGCGCGTCTCGGCACATGAGGTCGGCCAATTCGAAGAAGTCGGCGACTCGGCCGGCCTTTTCGAGCGACGTGTTGAAATCGTCGGCCGTGCCCAGAATTCGCAGATTGCTCTGGAACTCTTCTTTCATCGACGCGATTTGCTCGATGGCGAATTTGAGTCCCGAGGCATTCCGAGCCATGCCACACTTATCCCAGACGATCTTCCCCAACTCGCGGTGGAAGGAATCAACCGTTCGCTTCCCGTTGATGGAGAGTAGGCGTCGTACGCTGGCATTGACATCTTCGAGCGCGCCTTTGAATGCCGGCGAGTCGGTCTTCGCGGCGCCTGGCTTGACCTTGACGAGGTATTGCGCGAGTGTGTTCGGGATTACAAAATAACCGTCCGCGAGTCCTTGCATGAGGGCGCTGGCCCCGAGTCGATTCGCACCATGGTCGGAGAAGTTCGCTTCGCCCAGACAGAAGAGCCCCGGGATCGTGGTCTCGAGGTTGTAATCGACCCAGAGTCCACCCATGGTGTAATGGACGGCGGGGTAAATTCGCATCGGCACATCGTAAGGGTTTTCGCCCGTGATTCGTTCATACATCTGGAAGAGATTGTCATAACGCGACGAGATGGTGTCTCGGCCAAGACGATTCATGGAATCGCGAAAATCAAGATAGACGCCTAGCCCTCCCGGCCCCACACCCAGTCCCGCATCGCAGGCCTCTTTGGCACTTCGCGAGGAGATATCGCGCGGGGCGAGGTTGCCGAAACTGGGGTACTTCCGCTCGAGAAAATAATCTCGCTCGCCGTCAGGAATCTCGCTGGGATTTCGCTTATCGCCGGCCGTCTTGGGAACCCAGACCCGGCCATCGTTGCGAAGCGATTCGGACATCAGCGTGAGCTTCGATTGATACTCGCCGTGCACCGGAATACAGGTTGGATGAATCTGTGTGTAGCAAGGATTCGCGAAGGCGGCCCCTCGTTTGTATGCTCTCCAGGCGGCGGTCACGTTGCTGTTCTTGGCATTGGTCGAAAGATAGAAGACGTTGCCATAACCACCGGTGCAAAGCAGGACGGCGTCGGCAGCAAAGGTTTCGATCTTGCCCGAAACAAGATTCCGGGTGACGATTCCTTTGCAATGCCCCTCGTCGACAACAACATCCAGCATTTCCGACCGAGTGATCAGCTTGACCGCTCCGCTGGCGACCACTTTCGAAAGGGCGGAATACGCCCCCAGCAACAACTGTTGACCGGTCTGCCCGCGAGCGTAGAAGGTCCGCGAGACCTGGGCGCCGCCGAAAGATCGGTTGGTGAGCAAGCCGCCGTAATCGCGAGCAAAGGGGACGCCCTGCGCCACGCATTGATCGATGATCGAGTTGCTGACCTCGGCCAAGCGATAGACGTTTGCTTCGCGGGCTCGAAAGTCGCCTCCCTTGATGGTGTCGTAAAAGAGTCGGTAGACGCTGTCGCCGTCGTTCTGGTAATTCTTCGAGGCGTTGATGCCACCCTGGGCGGCGATGCTGTGCGCCCGACGAGCACTGTCATGAAACGTGAACGCGAAGACTTGGTAGCCGAGCTCGCCCAGCGTTGCGGCTGCCGCCGCCCCGGCCAGGCCGGTGCCGACGACAATAATCTTGTACTTTCGCTTGTTGGCGGGGCTCACCAACTTCATGTCCCGCTTATAACTGGTCCACTTCTCTTCGAGTGGCCCTACAGGAGCCTTGGAATCAAGCTTCATGCGAACACCTTGCTTCGATCGAACATTGTGAAGTAGCCAACCAGAAAGCGAACGAGCCTGTCATCCCGAAGAGATGACGATCGGCTTAACCACCCCTAGAAGAACCGCCAGAGGGATGGAGACGTAACCCACGAAGATGATGGTCGCCAGCACCGGGCCGGCCAAGTCAAGAAGCTTCTCATTCCGCGGGTTCTTCAGGCCTAATGTCTGCAGCATGCTCGAGACCGCATGGCTCAGGTGAAGCCAAAGAAAAACCTGGGCGACAATGTACAGCCCGACCAGAAAAGGCTGCGAAAAGCCTTTGATGATCATCGAGTAAACGTCGTGTCCCTCTCGGCCATCAGAGGCCTTCCAGTGGAGCTCGCGGTACTCGGGATGGGTCCATTGGAACGTAAAATGAGCCAGATGAAAGACCACAAAGGCCAGGATCAACCACCCCGTGAGCCACATGTGACGCGAGGCGACCGACGACTGAGGAAAGTCGGTTTGGAACGCGTATCCCTCGGGCCGGGCCAAGGAGTTTCGCCGGGTCAGCGAGACGGCCAACGAAAGGTGAAGCGCGAACGCCGCCAGAAGTCCCAGCCGGGCGACCCAAAGAAGGGGCCCCAAGTCGCGAAGGTGAAGAGCGTACGTGTTGATGACGTCCGGCCCGCCGAAAAACTGCAAGTTGCCTGCCAAGTGACCCAGCACAAATAGCAGGATGGCCAACCCGGTGGCGGCCATCAGAAGCTTGGATCCGACTGCCGACGGAAACATTCAGCCTCTCCCAAACGTTGATGAAAAATCTCGACCAAACACATCGCGAGCACTGCCGAAACATCGCCCCTGCGGTCTGGGAGGATTGTAGGGGTTTTAACCACTCCCTCCCGACGACCTTTTTCTATGGATCGAGCCGACGCTGGCTTCGTCCTCTTGGATCGACCCAAGCCTCTCCGACGAAGAGAGTTTAGCACAGGTCGTTCAAATGGTTTGTCCGCGTCGATTCCTTCACGGGAAGAGGCTTAGGAAGCCCGTCGAGCCGGCGGCACGAATGTTCCTTCGTGAACAGGGATGGTCGCGATGCTTGGGGTTTCCATCAAATCCAAGATGGTCGGCAAGCCGGTCTGATTCGAGAAAACGCCGTCGCACTCGACTACCTGCTCGCGATACGTCGCGCTGTGATCCTTTAAGCATTGGTGAGCGGAAGGGAGATGATAGTGCGGTATCGCGGGATAAAGATGGTGCGGCACATGCATATCTTGCCCGTAAACGAAGATGGCCCATTTGGTGAAGCGATCGCTAAAGAAGACTCGTGAATTGGTGAGCCTTCCCTGGTCGGCGTTGGCGTGCTGATAAATATCCCGAAGCAGCATGTAATACGCCATGGTCGTCAGCAATGGCCCCACCCAGAGCAGCAGAAAGTATCCCCCCAGATTGATCCCCGTCGCGTTGCGAACAACCGGGAACGACACGAGGAGCAAGGTCATAGCCGACAGACGAAGCATCGCTTCAAATCGGGATGAGTAGATATTCTTGATCGGGCTGGCAAAAAAGGCAGAGCGGGGAGCGAAATAGGCAACGGTCATGCCGATGGCGTAGCAAATCGCCGTCGTCGCGAAGAGCGTTTCCATCCGTCCTTGACGAAAGAGGAGGTTCATCACTCCCGCGAGGCCAAAAAGGTAGATCACCCCCGCAGCACTTAGCCAGCGGACGGGGCTGGTATCGATCGAGTTCCCCTTTCGAAACTTGGGATCGACCAGATAGGGGTTCTCCCCTTTTCCGAGGACAGACTGAAAGACGAGTCGAATCAGGTAGTTGGCCAGCACCCAAGGGAAAAGGAACCGCACAAAATACTTGTACGCGAATAGGCGGCGCGTCATCGGGAACTCGTGCACCCCCTTCGGCCTCCCCACATCGGTCAAGTCGGGGTCCTTGGTCCAGTCGTTGGTGAATTGATGATGAGCCAAATGCGTGACGCGGTATTGATGGAGGGTGGCAAAGATCGGAAAGAAACAGAGAAGATCCCCCGCCAGGTCATTGGCCCAACGATTCTTAAACAGGGTGTAGTGAGCTGCCTCGTGACCCAGGCCGGCTAGGCGATGCTGCAATCCGCCGATGAGCAAGTAGGCCATCAGGACGTTCGGCCCGTCCCAATACCACGCCAACTCCGCATGATGTCGAGCGATGGAAAGACCCATGCTTGCGCCGGCGACGATCGCGATCGAGATGTGCTCTTGCAGCAAGCAGAATAGGTTGGTTCGGTTATCCGTTTCTCGAAAGCGGCGCAGACGCGAGACAAGTTCCGGAGAGTTCATTCCGCGAACCGGTGCAGACATCGACATTCCCATGGGCTCCGCCAGTCGTGATTCCCTTTTCTGACATCGGATCGGAAAGGGGAAATGCTCCAAGGATTACGGAACTAACGACGGATTCGAAGGAATTGTCTGATGGCGAGTAGTTTTTCTGATCTCCGAGGGTGAGACAGCATTTGCTTCCTGTCGCCTGATGATCGTCGCCCTAGGATGCAAAAACTTTCATGGCATTGTTGTTATGTTTCGGGCGTGTGGAACTTGGACCCTTAGGTAAAGCTTAACGAATCGGTGGGGCAAACCTTGGGCAATAGAGGAGAAATTTTACAATGCCCTGAGCGAGAAGCCTTGAAGGCTTGCTCGAATCGCGAATGAAGAGCGACGCCCTTATATGGGGGCCCGGCGAAATCCTTCTTCTCCCAGCGCCCAAGTCATTCCCTTGCCGAGAAGGTCCGGAGAATCGTCCCTTGGGTTCGCGGGTCCACAACGTGCCTAGGATGTTCAGATTGTCGCTTGGTGTTTGAAGTAAGGAGCACCCTCTGTGTGTGGAATTGCGGGCGTCATTGAACTTGCCTCCGATCGGAAGCCCGATCTGCTGATGCTTCGGAAGATGGCGCAGGCGATCGAACATCGCGGCCCCAACGAAGAGGGCTTTTACATCGAGCCAGGGGTCGGACTGGCGCATCGACGTCTCAGCATCGTCGGCCTTGCTGACGGTCAACAGCCGATGTTCAACGAAGATGGTTCGGTCGTGGTGATCTTTAACGGCGAGATTTTCGACTATCCCGAACTCCGTGACGAACTCCGCGCGAAAGGGCACGTCTTCCGGACCCATTCGGACACCGAGTGCCTTGTTCATCTCTGGGAAGAGATGGGCGAGAAAATGTTCGAAAGACTTCGTGGGCAGTTTGCGTTCTGCATTTACGATCGTCGCGAGAGAACGCTTCTTTTGGCACGCGACCGTATCGGCATCTGCCCGCTCCATTGGGCTCGGCGCGGCGACACGTTCTATTTCGGTTCCGAAATCAAAGCGATCTTGGCGTCGGGCCAGGTGGAAGCCAAGCCCGACATCAAGGGGATCGACCACATCTTCACGTACCTGGCGATGGCGACTCGACGAACGATGTTTGAAGGGATCTCCTCGCTCCTGCCAGGGACCTATCTCAAGATCCGCCTGCGACCGAATGGTGAAGTTGCCGACATTACCGAGCGAACCTATTACGACATTGACTTCCCGGACTGGGGGGACGAGTACAACCCGTCCGAGGCAAAAGCGAAAGAAGAGTTCGGAGAGCTATTCACCAAGGCCGTCGACATCCGCCTTCGCGCCGATGTACCGGTCGTCGCTTACTTGAGCGGTGGCGTCGATTCGACGGCAGTGGCGGCGACCATCGCGAAGATTCGAGGCGAGTCGGTCCCGACCTTCACCATTCAAATTGCGCACGAGGGATTTGACGAAACCGATCGGGCTCTCTTAGCCGCCCGAACAATCGGGGCCAAGCCGACCATCGTCACATTGCGTGGCACCGATCTGGCAGACGCATACCCCGAACTCGTTCGAGCATCAGACTGTGCCGTCGTCGATACCTCGAGTGCGGCACTCCTCTGTCTGGCCAAAGAAGTCCATCGGCAAGGCTACCGCGTGACACTGACAGGCGAGGGGGCCGACGAAGCTCTCGCCGGCTATCCATGGTTCAAGGCGACGCGTCTGCTGCGAATGCTGGATGTCGGAGGCTTGCCCGTCAGTGCTGCCGTTCGCCGTGTCTTCTTCAGCATGATGGCGCCGAACATCCCCTGGTCTCGCGTCAAAAAGACCTGGGAAATCATTGGCGGTCGACACGCGTTCAACGACCTTTACGGCATGATTTCCATGTCCCGATTTCACTTTTATAAGCCGGAAACCTGGGCGGCGATCGACGGTCATATCGCCTATCAGGATATGGCCATCAATCCCGAAAAAGTCCAACGTTGGCACCCCGTCAACCGCGCGCTCTACCTCGGTTACAAGACGATGCTCCCGGGACTCTTAATGAACCACAAGGGGGATCGCCCTGCCATGAACAGCTCTGTCGAGGGACGGTATCCGTTCCTTGATGAGGACCTGCAACGATATTGCAGCCAGATTCACCCCCGGTTCAAGCTGCGAGGGATATGGCGAGATAAACATCTGCTCCGGTTATTCGCAGCGGACTTATTGCCCGGAGAGATTGCGAATAGACCGAAGGCGATCTTTCGGGCGCCCTTTGCCAATACATTCTTTGACAACCCGCCGGAATACATCAAACAACTCCTCACTCGCGAGTCGATGGAACGAACGGGGCTCTTCGATGTGGACCAAGTGCTCTACCAGCACGAGAACTTTCGAAAGCTCCGCTTGGGCCGACGTCTGTCGATTGAAATGGGGCTGACGGCGGTGATGTCGACACAGCTTTGGCACCACCTTTATTTAGGTGGGGGCCTGTGCGACTTGCCGACGTGGTCGCCGCCGAGGGTGGATGAATCCAAACCCGCGGTTGTGCGAACCCCGCCCGAGACGGCAGCCGTGGCGGGCTGACGATCTGGGTGAGTTCTGGTACAGCGGTTAGCTCAGCTTTTCGTGATGACATCCTTAGACGAACTCTCTTGAGGTGGCACCAGCGTTGTCGGTAATCCTGCGAGGCGAGCATCTGGTTCGAGGTTTCGGCGAAGGAGAACTTCGCACGCTGGCGCTGCGCGATGTCTCCATCGAACTCGAGGCAGGTCAGGTCACCGTCCTCATGGGTCCGTCCGGCAGCGGAAAATCAACACTGCTGGCGATCCTTGCGGGCTTGCTTCGGCCCGATTCGGGTGAAGTCGAATCGATGGGGCAATCGATCGTCGGCATGAACGATGCCGAGCGAGAAAACTTCCGCCGAAAATACTGTGGCTTCGTCTTTCAGGGATACAACCTCTTCCCTGCCCTCACCGCCCAGCAACAAGTGGAAATCGTTCTGCGGTGGGGCGAAGGGGCAAGCGCGAAAGAGGCGACCGCCAAAGCCATCGAAACACTCACGGTTCTAGGCCTCGGTGAAAAAAGGCATTTACGCCCCTGGCAATTGTCCGGCGGCGAAAAGCAACGCGTCGCGGTGGCTCGCGCGCTGGTCAAGAGACCTGCCCTCTTGTTCGCGGATGAACCGACGGCTGCCCTCGATTGGGAGCACGGCGAACAGGTGGTTCAGCTCCTAAAGCGCGGTGCGGCCGACGACAAGGCAACCGTACTCATCGTGTCGCACGATCCACGAGTCACTGGTTTAGCAGACCGAGTTCTTTTCTTAGCCGATGGAAAGATCAGCACCGATCACCATGTGGTCGACGGTGCTCTTGAGCATCGCGAACCGGCAAAGGAGGCCGTCCGATGATGCCCCTGAAGTCGTCCATGGACCGCTTGCGTCAAATCCCCTCGCTGATGGCGATCGGAGCAGCACTCTTCTTCATCACTTGGCTGACGGCGGGGACACTCGCTACGGCCCGTTCCGATCGAGATCCCGGCCCCGCAAGTCCACCACAAGATCGACATGTGGTTGGTTTCGGCCACGTCGATGTAGAGGGAGGAACAGTTCCTCTCTCGGCCGCGATACCCGGTCAGATTGAAGAGGTCCTCGTTAAAGAAGGGGAGCGAGTTCGCGCCGGTCAGGTTCTCGCTCGACTCAAAAACAATCAGGCAGTCGCTCAATTGGCCGAGGCCGAGGCTGCCGTCGAACATGCCGAGATCGAACGCCGACAAGCTGACCGATCAGCCGAAGAGCAATCGATCCGTCGCAAACTTCAAGAGCAGGCGATTCGAACGGCCGAGAATCGCGTGCGAGCCGGCAATCGCGAGGTATCTCAACTGCAAACACTGGCCGGTGACGATGTCGTCCCTGCTGAGCGTGTCAAAACGGGCCGAGACATTGCCACCAATTTGCAATCAGCTCTCGAAGCCGAGCAACTCAAGCTTCGCCAACTGGACCTCGTCGATTCACGAGAGACCGTTCAGCTTGCCGAGCTCGCGCTCCGATTGGCTCGTGCGAAGCGAGATCAGGCCGAAGACTATCTCGATCGACATTCGATCGTCGCGCCGGCGGACGGTTTGGTTCTTCGCGTCATGCTCTCGGCTGGGCAGATGACCGGTCCGGGGCCAGCGCCGATTTGGTTTGCCCCGGATCGACCTCGTGTGATTCGATGTGAAATCGATCAAGCATTTGCCGACCGCGTGGTCAAGGGTCGGGTCGCACAGATCGTGGATGATCGAGCAGTGGGTCAACAGTGGACGGGCGTCGTTTCGCGGTGTGGCGATTGGATCGCACCTCGGCGAAGCATGCTTGACGAACCTTTTCAACGAAACGACGTTCGAACGCTCGAATGCGTCATCACGCTCGATCCAGGTCAGGCCGAAGTCCGTATCGGCCAGCGGATGCGCGTTGTCATCACCGAACTAATGGCAGCGACGACGCCCTAAAGATCAGAAATCAAATTCGTTCGGAAGATCGAGTTCATGACTGAGAGAAGGATCTCCCAACCCAAATGATGTACGCGATCCTGACGATCTTGAACGACAAGAAGCGGTACATTGCCGGTATGCTGGCGGTGACGTTTAGTGCCGTGCTAATCGCCATGCAGGTCGGACTCTTAATGGGTTTGATCGGTGTGGTGAGCGTGCCGATCGTTCATTCGAAGGCTGACATCTGGATCTCTTTTCCTGACACACCCGCTTGCGATCTTGGTAGACCGATGCCGAACTATTGGCTTGATCGGTTATGGTCGCATCCCGATATCGCTGCCGCCGACGAGTTCGTTCAAGGTTTTCGCTATTGGCAGACCGAGAAGGGCAAGAACGAACTCTGCGTGGTGCTCGGCGTGAGTCTCGATGACGAAAGCCTAGGGCCCATCGCACGCCTGACGCCGGAGCAACGTTCCCGTTTGACCGAGCCCAATGCCGTCATCTTGGATGCGAAAGACGCGGGCAGGCTTGATGCGACGCAGATCGGCGTCGAAGGAGAGATCACAGGGCAGCGGGTTCGGGTCGTGGGATTCACCGACCAGATGCGAGGGATCACCGGCCCCTTCATCGTGACCTCGATTCCGACGGCGCGTAGACTCCTTCTGATGCGCGATGATCAAGCGACATTTCTTTTAGCCAAATGCAAAGACCCCGCGCGCATTCCCGCGGTCGTGGCCGATCTTTCAAGCTGGGATAAATGGACCGTTCACTCCGCCAAGGAGTTCTCGTCGCAGTCGGAATGGCATTGGATCGGCAAAACAAAGGCAGGGATCGCGCTCGGCTTTGCGGCCGTCCTCGGTTTGGCGATCGGATGCTCCATCACCAGTCAAACTCTTTACGCGGCCATCGGCGCCTCGATTCGAGAGCTTGCCGTCCTACGGGCATTGGGCATCTCACGTGGCCGAATGGTGATCTTCGTTTTGCAGCAGTCGATGGTCGTCGGTATCGTCGGCCTGTTGCTCGCCATTCCCATCACGTACGGGCTTCTCACGCTCGTTCGTTCGCTTGGGACGCAGGCGGTCATGCCGATCTGGCTTATTACCGGCACCGGCTCGCTGACACTGGCGATGGCGATTATCGCAGGCTTGTTTTCGTTGCGAAGCTTGAAGGGTGTCGAGCCTGCCGAGCTCCTTCGCTGAACAATTCCACCCCGCGGATACGTCGAGCACATCGCGGGTCGTTCAACTCACTCCCAGTTTCTTATTCAGGATTTCGTTAACGAGCGCAGGCGGGAACTTTCCCTGCGACCGCTTCATCACTTGGCCAACCAGTGCTCCCAATGCTTTGCCTTTTCCGCTTCGGAAGTCATCGACAACCTTGGACATGTCCGCCAGCACAGTGTCAACGATCGCTTCGATCGCGGCGGTATCGACCACCACTTCTAGGCCCAGCTCTTGAACGATCGTTGAAGCGTCCTTGCCGGTCGAGATCATCTCGCGCAAAACCCGCTCTCGCGCGTCGTTCAAGTTGAGCTTGTTCCCTTTGACGAGCTTGATCAGCTCGGCCAGCGAACTCGGTTCAACGGCAAGATCATGCATGACTTTGATTCGGCCCGTGCTGTGGGCCAACACATCGTTGATGACCCAGTTCGCCGCGGTCTTTGCATCAATGTCGTGCGACATCAATGCGTCGAAATAGTCGGCCACGCCACGACCCTTATCGACCAGAACGGATGCGTTGTATTCGGAAAGTCCCAATTGATCGCGGTAACGATCCTTTCGCTGCTGGCTTGACTCGCCCACCTCTCCCTTGATCCGCGCGAGCATCTCCTCGGTGATCACGACCGGGACTAGGTCCGGCTCCGGGAAGTATCGATAGTCAGCCTCTTCCTCCTTTTCGCGTTGAGGACGCGTCACGCCCCGAGCTTCATCCCAACCGCGCGTCTGCTTGGGAGCCTGGCCGATCACTTTTCCGTCCTTCTCCCATTGGTCGTACTGCCGACCCGCTTCATAAGTGATCGATTTCTCGACCATCTTAATCGAATTAAGATTCTTTACTTCGACGATCGGTGTCTTGTACGTCTTACCCTCTTTGGTGATCGCGATGTTCACGTTCGCGTCACAGCGAAGGCTTCCCTCCTGCATCTCACAATCGGAAACATCCAGATCCCGCATCAGCGTGCGAAGCTTTTCCAAGTATGCCCCCGCCTCGGCGGCCGAACGAATATCGGGATAGCTCACGATCTCGATGAGCGGCATCCCAGCACGGTTCAGATCGACCAGCGAGTCTCCGCCATGATCGTCGTGCAAATTCTTGCCGGCATCTTCTTCCAGATGAACACGAATCAACCGAACCTTCGTTGTTTTACCCTCGACATCGACGTCGAGATACCCCTCCGTCGCGAAAGGCATGTCGTACTGGCTGATCTGATAGTTCTTGGGAAGATCAGGATAGTAGTAGTGCTTTCGATCCCACTTCGTGAACCGAGCGATCTGACATTGAAGTGCCAGGCCCGCCTTGATGGCCAATTCGAGAGCTCGTCGATTCATCACGGGCAACACGCCGGGCATGCCGATAGAAATCGGACTCACCAGCGTATTGGGTGGCTGCCCGAACTTCGTTCCATCGGAGCAAAAAAGCTTGCTCTCGGTGAGAAGTTGAACGTGAACTTCCAAGCCGACAATGATTTCGAAAGGATGCGTCGCCATCGGTTTTTCGTCCTAGCTAGTGCCGGCCAGCGGTGCCGTTTGACGGTGCCAATCGGTGGCTTGTTCGTACATGTAACCCGCTCGTAAAAGTGTTTCTTCCGCCATCGCGGGCCCCTGCAACTGCAGACCGATCGGCAACCCTGACTTCGTGAAGCCGCATGGCAGACTCAGGCCCGGCAAGCCCGCGAGATTGGTCGCGACGGTGTAGATATCGCTGAGATACATGGCCAGCGGGTCGTCGGATTTCTCACCCAACTTGAAAGCGGCCGTCGGTGAGGTTGGCCCCAAGACAACATCGCACTGCTGAAAGGCCGCATCGTAATCCCCGCGAAGAAGTCGACGAACTTGAAGAGCCTTGTTGTAGAAGGCATCTCGGCGACCTGCCGAGAGGGCTAATGTCCCCAGCATGATTCGCCGTTTCACTTCGTGGCCGAACCCTTCGCCTCGCGATCGCTTGTACATGTCGACTAAGTCGCGGTACTCCTTCGCGCGATGACCGTAATGCACACCGTCATAGCGAGCCAAATTGCTTGATGCCTCTGCGGTCGCCACCACGTAATAGGTCGGAATCGCATGGGCCGACGTCGGTAATCGAACATCGACGATCGTTGCGCCGAGCGAACGATAAACCTCGATCGCCTTCTTCACGGCAACGGCGACTTCCTCATCCAGTCCTTCGCCGAAATAATCCGTCACCACTCCGACGCGCAGCTTGGGCAACGGTTGCTGGCAACTTTGACGATAGGGTGGCACTGGGTGAGGAAGCGATGTCGAATCGCGCGGGTCATGGCCGGCAATCGCTTCCAGGAGAAGAGCGGCATCGACGACCGACCGAGCCATCGGTCCAATCTGATCCAGTGAACTCGCATACGCCACTAAACCGAAGCGAGAGACTCGGCCATAGGTTGGCTTAAGTCCCACGATGCCGCACAGGCTTGCTGGCTGACGAATGCTTCCGCCGGTGTCGGTCCCAATCGAAAGAGGGGCTTCAAGGGCCGCCACACACGCGGCCGAGCCTCCACTACTTCCGCCCGGCACGCGCCGAAGATCCCAAGGGTTGGCTGTCTTTTGATAGGCACTGTTCTCGCACGAGCTTCCCATCGCAAACTCGTCCATGTTGACTCGTCCCAGGCGAACCGCCCCCGCACGATCGAGTCGTTCAATCACATGAGCGTCGTAAGGAGCTTTGAAATGCTCAAGCATTTTGCTGCCGCAGGTCGTCGGTTCGCCGCGTGCACAGAGAATATCCTTGATGGCCACGGGCACACCGGCGAGCAACCCAACTTCTTGGCCCGCCGATCGACGATGGTCAATCTCATCTGCCCGACGGAGGGCTTGGTCGCGATCGTAATGAAGAAACGCCCGGACGCGCGAATCAACCGCTTCGATCCGGTCGCAAAAGGCGGCTGTCACTTCGCGCGAGGAAATCTCGCGATTGCCGAGCATCTCGATCAGTTCGCAAGCACTCTTTTCGATGATGGACATGTTGGACTCTGTCAGAGGGGCCTGGTGTTAGTCGAGAATCGGCGGTACGGCGAAGAAATCGCCTGCTCGCTTGGGTGCATTGGCAAGAGCTTCGTCCGGCGGAAGGCCGGGATGCTTCTCATCATCACGAAAGACGTTTTCGATTGCGACGCCGTGGGCCATCGGCTCGACGCCGGTGGTATCAATCGCCTGCAACTGATCGAAGAATTCAAGAATCGAGGTAAGCTGTCGGCTCATTGAGTCGATTTCTGTTTCGGAGAGGTGCAATCGAGCCAGGTCGGCTACTTTCGCAACTTGTTCTCGGGTGAATGTCATGAGAAGACCCTTCCTCTGGCGTCCGCTTAAGGCGAAGGGTCTTTATACGAGAGGGCCGGCCCGAGTTCACTGAGCTCATCACCACTTGTAGGTGATGGTGCCGGTGAAGCCGCGAATCCAGATGTCGTCTTTGTTCATGCCCAC